>NZ_BILX01000036.1 GCF_004000785.1 Paenibacillus ehimensis NBRC 15659
TCGAGAGAAAATGACCGATCCGTTCGGTTACGTCACGGCTTATGGATACGATAACCGTAACCGGCTGGCAGGCGTAGGACCAAACATCAACGACTGGGATGCGAAATACGAGTATAAGCATAATGATTTATTGGCAGCAATCGTGCAGCGCAATGGAGTGACCGGGTCTTACACGTATGAAGGATTAAATCTGACCGGACTCTCCCAACAGAAGCAGGGAGCAACGCTCAATACCTTTGCCTACGGATATGACAACAATCGTAATCAGACAAGCAAGACGGAGAACGGAACGCGGCATGAATTCAGCTACGACCCACCGAACCGGATCGGCACGTCGAGCCAGTTTGGCGAACAGTATACGTATGATTCCCGCGGCAACCGTCAAACGATGCAGAGCAGCAATAGTCCGAACCTGAGCGGAGCAAGTTACCGGTACGATGAGCGAAACCGGCTCGTTCAAGTGACGACCGATGACGGGAAGAACGTAACGTACCGTTATAACGGGGATGGACTGTTGTACGAGCGGACGGAGAACGGGCAGACGGTTCGTTATTACTATGACGGAGCGAATATGATCGCCGAAGGGACGGTAGCGAACGGTTCTGCCGCGCTAAAAGCTCGGTACATTCGTGGAAATGGACTGGCAGCGCGCGCAGATGCAAATGGTGCCAAGACGTATTATCTTCATAACGGGCATGGAGATGTTGTGGGGTTAACGGATGGCAGTGGAAATGTCGTGAACCGGTATACGTATGATATATGGGGAAATCCGCTGACGGTAACGGAGCAAGTGCCGCAGCCGTTCCGCTATAGCGGAGAATTCTGGGACAACAGCGCGCACCTTCAATATTTGCGGGCAAGATGGTATGATCCAAGTGTAGGCCGGTTTATGAGTCAGGATACGTATGAAGGGGATATTAGCAATCCGCTGAGTTTGAATTTGTATACGTATGTGGAGAATAATCCGTTGACAAATGTTGATCCGACGGGGCATTATTGCGTATCTGCCGATGGCAAAAATGCTCATGAAGGTGACTGTAACACGGCAGGTTCCATAAATTTAGGACATGACGATAAATGGATTGGTCATGCAGTCGTTGAAAATGGAGAGCTTAAGAGACTCGTTGGTGTCTCAGGTTCCGAAAATTATTATAAAAATAATCATGTGAAGATGACTTTAAACGTCGATAACTTGAGGGAAAAGGGTACTGTATTCAATGGAGATACAAGTTGCTCCGACTGTGCAAGATTATTACCAGTTTCTGAAGATCCAATAGCTCAAACAATTTTAACGGTAACTCCAGCGGGTGCCACGACCCGTGCTGCAAAAGCTGTTGAAGAAACCGGGGAATTCGCATTAAAATTAGACTTGCAACTATTTTCTCAAGGAAGAAATATTAAAATGCTAGATGATAAGTTTTTGAAAAAGAATGGTTTTGACGCCCACCAAATAAAAGAAGAGTTTGTCGGTGGGAAAATTTCTAGATATGATTTATATGTAGATAAAGTAACTGGAGAAATTCTTATATATTTAAAAGGTGGTAAAGGAGTGCCAATAGAAACCGGAATGCATATAAAATAAGTAGGGTGAAAAAAATGAACAAAACTAATATTTTGGTTAAATTCATTATAACCGGAGATCATTTCCCAATTGATGAAATAACTGAGAAGTTAAAAGTTCAGCCAAAGGCTTTTTTTCTAAAGGGCCAGAAAGGAAAATATGTTGAAAGAAAAGAAACTAGTTGGTATATTAGCACTGAGTATGAGGAATCGTTAGACATTAATGACCAACTTAAGAAAATCATTGATTTATTAATTAATCAAAGGAACCAATTGGTAGATTTAAAAATTAAGTATCAGCTAGGATATTTATTTAGCATTGTAATTAATATTAAAGAAAATCAAGCCCCAGCAGTTTACCTTGAACAAGATGTTATTGAATTTGCTAATTATATAAAAGCAGAATTTGATATAGACCTTTACATTTCTTAAAGTTTTAACTTTAACCACAATGCGATTTGAACTGTAACCCGTAAGATGGACACTTGAAAAAAAGTGACCTCTTACGGGTTTTTGTGCTTTAATCATACTATCGAGAATACATGGGGAAAGAACATCATGAGGAAAATCAGAACAGGATTTACTGAAACAGAGATCAGGCTATTGGAGTCCAATCCGAACGTAAGCCGCGTATCGGGGAGAAACATCTCGTATGCTCCAGCTTTTAAACTCGCAGCAGTGCAAGCTAACCAGGCAGGAGAGCCACCAATGGAGATTTTTTTGAAAGCAGGATTTAGTATCGAACTCGTTGGCCAGAGAACACCTACAGAAAGCCTCTATCGCTGGAGAGAGACCTACGCTAAGTACGGTGAGGCTGGCTTGTTAGAAGAGCGCCGAGGCCTTGGAAGTACGGGTAGACGATCAAAAACGGAATCATCAGTAGAAGAGAAGCTGCAACAAGCAGAAGCTCGGATTAAACTCCTCGAAGCGGAGAACGAGCTATTAAAAAAGCTAGAAGCGCTCGAAAGGCGAAAAAGTAAGGAGTTGACGCCTTCCGAGCGCTTTCAGCTCATTCATCAAACGATTCGTAAGCATGATTTACGACGTTTAACACGTTACCTCTGTCAGATTGCCGAAGTAAGTACAAGCGGCTATTACCGTTGGTGTAGCGCTGAGGAGTCGCGTCAACTGTTAGAGACAGCCGATCAATACGACTTTCAGCTTATTAGGGAGCATTTTGAAGCGTTGAACAGGAAAGCAGGCGCATTGGTTATCAAAATGAGGCTGGAGAAATTGAATGGCATTGTCATGAATCATAAAAAGATTCGTCGTATCATGCGTAAGTTTGGGTTAGTAGCTACGATCCGTCAAACCAATCCCTATCGCAAAATGGCTAAAGCGACGCAAGAACATCGTACATGTCCTAATCTCTTGGAGCGTCAGTTTGATCAAGGAGAACCAGAGAAGGTCCTCCTTACAGACATCACATACATGCGCTATGGTAACGGGCAGTGGGCATATCTTTCTTGTGTGAAAGACGGTGCTACGAAGCAGATTCTGGCACACTATCTATCTTCAACGTTGGAGCTATCCTTAGTTGAACGGACAATGGCTCGCCTACTCAAACGATTGGATGGAAATATTCATCCAGATGCCATCTTCCATTCCGACCAGGGTGTGCACTATA
This sequence comes from Paenibacillus ehimensis NBRC 15659, assembly GCF_004000785.1. Lineage (GTDB taxonomy): Bacteria > Bacillota > Bacilli > Paenibacillales > NBRC-103111 > Paenibacillus_G > Paenibacillus_G ehimensis. Next base: position 3,188 of record NZ_BILX01000036.1, read on the forward strand.
CGCACCCGAAAACCCGCCTCCTCATCGCCGAAGCTGGGTTTAAGCAGTCGATGTCTCGTAAAGGGAACTGCTGGGATAATGCGTCCATGGAGACGTTCTTTGGTCATATGAAGGACGAGCTTGACTACAAGGACTGTAAATCTCTTAAAGAGCTGCGGCTACGGGTCAATGAGTATGTGATCCACTACAATTCAGAACGCTATCAGTGGACACTAAAAAAGATGACTCCTGATGAATTCAGAAGTCATCTCCTAGCTGCTTAAGGCTTCAATACCGTTTTTCAACACTGTCCATAAATGAGGTTACAGTTCACTGTGCATTGTTCTTATAATTACATACGTTGATTCAATTGCGACGGCAGGCGAAACAAAATATCTTTATGATAGTAAAGGGCAGTTAGCAGAGGCAGCAAGTTCAGAAGGTACTATTGAGTATCAGTAAGATGAGAAAGGAAACCTTATAAGAAAAAATATAACAAATAACTTGTTAATAAATTCGAGTTTTAAACAAGTCACTGGAATTAATGATGTAGCAGAAGCGTGGACCAAGCAACAAGCCCCCAATGCAAATAATGAGTTTGAAATCGTAAGAGCCCCGAAAAATGTACAAAAAATATCGGGGAGTGGAATAAAGAATTGGGATTATATCGGTATAGTCCAAGAAACCGCCGTGGTGCCTAATCGTTCTATCAATGTGAATGCTCGGATAAACATTGAAAAATTGCAGAACGCGCGAGTTTATTTATATGTAGACTATATGACGGCTGAAGGAAAGTACACGATGGCCCAGCCTGCAACGGCAGAATATAACTATCCAACGAATGGTGGATACATAACCATAAGCGGCTCGGGTACAGTGCCAAGTAATGCAGCGTATGCAAAAGTATATGCTATGATTCGATCGCTGGGTGATGGAGGGAGCGGAACCATCTATGTGGATTCCATGCGATTGTGGTACGGAGAAGAAAAACGCTAAATAACAACGAACAGGCAGAGGTTAGTGTAAAATATTGGCCCAGGAAGCCTTACCGCCAGAAAAATGGAGAATTACCCCAAATATTATATGGCATAGAGAATTTACAAGAGAACAAGCATATGAGGGGCAATTATCACGCTATACATTATACTCTCAAAGGTTTCGTTAAATCTTTGAAATCTAAATTACGGAATTTTTGAGTACTAGGATTTTAACCTACCTGCTTAGCACGCACTCCACATGTGTTGGAAGCGACGAAAGAGAAATACTTACTAAATCCCCTATATACAGACATCATCTGCTAAAGGTATAATTTAGTAGAAAAATTTTTATGAGCCTGTAGAACTAACTACAGTTTGATGTTTTGGAGGATAATTTCATGTGCATTTCCAATAACGTTAAAAAAATGTTTTACATGATTTGTTTAAGCTTTGCAATAATCTCGATTTTCCTTCCTAATAGTGAATCTAATGCCTCTACTGAGGCTTCGGAATATAACTACGATAACTCAGGGAGATTGATATATACCGACACGAATAATGGATTGGCCATTATCAATCGCTATGATAATGCAGGCAATCTTATTGTTAAAAAAGTAGTAAAAATCCCAAGTGTCGAAGCGCCAGCGGAAGTGAGTCTGTCCAACGCTTCATATGACGTGTACGCGTACGGGGTAGCGAAAGGCGCGGCCTCCGTAAGCTTTCCTACGTGGACAGAGGCGAACGGAAACGATGATCTGGAGAATCCATGGGTTCAGGGGCAGAAAGTAAGCGAAGGGGTATGGAAGGCAACGGTTCCTTTTAGCAAACATAACTATGAAACAGGCCTTTACGATAACGACGTATGGGTGGATGGCAAGTTTTTTGGCGGGGCGAAGACGATGGTCAAAGAAACTACGTCCTTACGGGCCCCGGAAAAAGTAGGGTTCAAAGCCGGTTTTTATGAGGTGGTTCTTGAAGGCGTCAGCGATCAAGTACAGCGAGTAACGTTTCCAACGTGGACGGAAGCGAATGGACAAGACGATATCAAACATGTGGAAGGCCAAAAACAGGCAAACGGAACTTGGAAAGCGACAATCCCTTTTAGCGAACATAACTACGAGACAGGAATGTATAGCACGCATGCCTATTGTTATGATCAGTACGGAAATAGTATAGGAATCTGGGGAGCGAATATTCAGGTGTTACCTTAAATCTTCCTTTAATATTTCAGCGCTACGCTAGTTTACAAAAGTAATGTTTATATCGAGCTTAAGTTGAAATAATATTCAAAAAAATAGACTATGGTAACAATAAGAAGCTCCTGTCTCTAAACACGCAGCGAGAGCTTCTTATTGTTTATTAATTTTTCGTATGAAAAATCTTAATTTATTTTCACTAAGCTCCACTTTTGCGCGGGGCTTCCATTATCGTTCCATATTTGTACGGGTGTTCCATCGACAGTGCCGCCCTGTGAAACGTCAAGTGCTTTACCGCTGTTCGCATTAATGAACTTATGGGAACCATCGCCATTATCAATCAGGCGCCATTGCTGCGCTCCTGCACCATTATCACCCCATATTTGTACTGGTGTTCCGTCCGCGGTACCGCTATTCGATACATCAAGCGCTTTACCGCTGTTTACATTAATGAGTTTATATAAGCCGCTTCCGATGTCATAAATGCGCCATCTTTGAGCATATGTACCATTATCATCCCATATTTGAATGCGCGTTCCATCAATAAGGCTACCCCATGTTACATCAAGCGCTTTTCCGCTACCCAGGTTAATTATTTTATATTCTGAACCATTGGGTATAGATTTAACCAGTTTCCACTTTTGAGCGTTTGTTCCATTATCACTCCAGATTTGTACTGATGTTCCATCGGCAGTACCACCTTGCGAAACATCAAGTGCTTTACCGCTGTTCGAATTAATAAACTTATGGGAACCATCGCCATTATCAATCAGACGCCATTGCTGCGCTCCTGTACCATTATCACCCCATATTTGTACTGGTGTTCCGTCCGCGGTACCGCCTTGTGATACATCAAGCGCTTTACCGCTATTTACATTAATAAGTTTATATGAATTATTTGCTGCATTACATATCAACCATCTCTGAGCATTAGTTCCATTTTCATTCCATATTTGCACACGAGTTCCCTGAATAGTCTCGCCCGATGATACATCAAGGGCTTTGTTGCTGCCAACATTTATGAGCTTATATTCTGAAGGCAAACAAATTAAATTAGTCTTACTTTCCAAACTCCCATTTCGATCAAATTGATAATTTATATATTTCCCGTTAAAAAAATCAGCTAATACTAGTTTTCCAGAACTAGAATATACGTATTGAATTGCAGATGCTGTTTGAGTATGAACAAATAGCAAAACGCACAGAAATATAACTATTGTGATTTTTTTCATAAGACGTACCCCTTATTTATATTTGGTATAGCACATTCACTACAAGTTTAAACTAGATAGAGCTTTTCTTCCATATTTTTCAGAATTCTAGTGATTTGTTTCCCACTAGACTTTATTGAGAATTCAATATTAATTCCACAATCCCCCATTTTAAAGATTTTGCAAAGACGATCACTTCCTGCAACCTTTCATCCGATGAAACGTTTAAAGACCACGAGCGGACTCCATATCTAACGGATCCTGATTGCGAGGAGGATGGGGAGGGCAGCAGCGATGCTTCATGTACTTATTGTGGAGCCTTATACGGGGAAACGTGCGAGAATCAAAAAAATGGTGCAGGAAATGGGGCATATCGTCGTCGGGGAGGCGCGTGATCGGGGAGAAGCTATAGAATTGATGGAGCAGGGGTGGCCGACGCTTCTCCTGACCGATCTTATGCTGCCCCGGCTTGAGGGACTGGCCCTGGTGAGACAGGTATACGAACAGCGTATTCCTGTAGTAACGATCGTCCTGAGCGACAATACGCGTTTTGACTACGTACGGCAGTCCATGCAAGCAGGCGCGATCGATTATTTGCTTAAGCCGGTGAAGGCCGAAGAGCTGAGGCGCGCGCTGCAGCGGGCGGAAGAGCGGGTGGGGTATTTCCATGCCGCGCATCGCGAGTTCGTTCAGGCGCAGCAATTTTTCGAGAGACTGGATCGTCTCCAGCCGGGCGAGATCATTCAGAAGCATGCCGAGATGATCCAGAGCATGCAGAGCTTCGAGGAGGGCCAGCAGGGGGAGCGGCTGGGCCTGTTTCGCATGCTTTATGCCAAATGGCATTACGTTCTCAAGAAACACGGGCTCCATCTCGACGAGCCTATCTCATGGGAGCGCGAAGAGGAGGCTATCGCCTATTTTCAGAGGCTGTGCGAGTTCTGGCTCGCCCAGTCCGCCTCGGCGGCGGATAACAGCGTGAAGCTGAACGTGAAGCGGGCCTGCGACTATATCCGGGAGAACTACCGGAGCGATCATACGCTGGCCGAGGTCAGCGGGCGCTTCGGGATGAGCGTCTCTTATTTCAGCGTGCAGATCAAGAAGTACACGGGCTACTCGTTCGTCAATTATTTGAACCGCGTCCGGATCGAGAAAGCCAAGGAACTGCTGCTGCAGCCGAATCTGAAGATTTACGAAGTGGCCGGAGAAGTGGGGTATGACACGCTGCAGTATTTCAATAAAGTATTCAAGCAAGCCGTACAGATGACGCCGGGAGAATACCGGAGAAGACTTGGGATTTGAGGTGGCGTTTAAAAGTCCAGTGAATAAGTGAGCGCTACTCTTACGGATCGTTCTTCCGATCACTCTTGTCCCCGGATTCTTGGATTCTATAAGCCATTGGTAGGTTAGAATCCGGAGACAAAGGTGAACGCTGCCGCTTCTCCAGAACGATTCCGCACGATCCGCGACTTATTCACTGGACTTTTAAAGATTTCGTTAAGAAGAAAATCGGCTCAGAAACAATAAGATCGATTCATTACTTTTCCTGCCTTGCATATTATACTAGGACAGGTCGTTCAGGCGACTGGAATCCAGCGAGGAGGAAAAGAAACGAGATGAAACGAAAGACACGCAGTATGGCTTTGTTACTCAACCTTTTTATCATGTTCTCTTTGGTTTCTCCTTTGGGACAAGCTTTGGCGGCGGACAGTCCCCAGGCGGCATTCGGACAAGTTCTGGATTCGCGCCAAATGGAGCTCGGTCCGGGTGCAAAGTACACCTGGCAGGACATGAAGCTGCCGCAGGGCTTGGAGAAAATTCATTCTGTCGAATTTGATCCGAAAAATAAAGCGCTCGACCTGCAGCCGGGCAAAACGAACGGCAAAGTATACGGGATGCAGGGCGTAACCAAAATGGCCGACGATGCCGACGCCCCCGGGAACCGGGTTATTGCGGCTATCAACGGCGACTTTTACGACATGGCGACCGGCGTCCCGCTCGGTTTGTTCATGGGGGACGGCGAGATTCTGACCAGTCCGCCGGAGAAATGGAGTTGGCTTGCCTTCGGTCTGAAGAACGACGGCACGACGATTTACGGCTTGAGTCCGGAGCTGACCCGGACGGTCACGATCGGGGGCAAGACGGTGCCGATCTCCCACATCAACCGGATGCGGGAAAATAGCGAAGCGCTCATGCTGTATACCGCTTCCTTCCATACTTCCACGATGACGAACGATCTCGGCGACGAGGTTGTGCTTGACGTGCAGGAAGGCGAAGTGAAGAGCGGCAAGAGCCTGCGGCTCAAAGTGGCCGGGATTCATAAGGATAAAGGAAATACGCCGCTGAAGGCCGGACAAGTCGTTTTGTCCGCATCGGGCAGCCATCGGGCCGAGCTGGCCGGACTGCAAATCGGCGACGAGGTCACCGCCAGCTTCGAGCTGGAAGATGCTTGGAAAGACGTCAAGATGGCGATGGGCGGCGTCTTCATGCTGGTGAAGGACGGCGTGGCGCAAACCCACGATGACAAAGCCTTGTACCCGCGGGTCGGAATCGGCACCAAAGCGGACGGTTCGATCATCATGGTTGAAATCGACGGCAGAGCGCCGGGCTTTAGCGAAGGCGTGTCTTATGACGATCTCGCGAAGATCATGAAGGATATGGGTGCCGTGAACGCGCTTTGTCTGGATGGCGGCGGCTCTGCGACGTTCGTGGCCAAGCTTCCGGGAGAAACGAAACGGCAAATTTTGAACCGGCCTTCCGACGGCTCGGAGCGGAAGACGGCGAACGGGCTCCTGCTCGTGAACAAAGCGCCGGAAGGCGCAGCTTCCAAACTCGTCGTGCAGCCGAACTTGGAGCGGGTACTGGTCGGCTCTTCCGTTACGTTCAAAGCGGCCGCCGTGGATGCGAACGGTCATCCGGCTTCGTTCGGCGGAACGCCGGAGTGGAGTCTGAGCGCTCCTCTCGGAACGATCGATACCACAGGAAAATTTACTGCGGGCAACCAGGCGGGAACGGCTGACGTGACAGCGACCGCTGGCGGTTTGACCGGCATAGGGCAAGTGGAAGTGGTGAACGAGCTGACGGAGCTGAAATTCCCCGACGCGATGAAAACCTTCACATCGGGCGAAAAGGTCACGATGAGCGTCAGCGCGCTCCGAAACGGCCAGCTCATTCGCGCGCAAAACAACAAGCTCGAATGGCGGGTAGAGGGACCGATCGGCAGCATCGATGCGGACGGCATGTTTACCGCGACGAATGCAACGGAGCAGAGCGGCAAAATTTTCGTGAAATACAACAACGTTGAAGCGTCAATGGATGTCAAGGTGGGACTTCCGCCGGTCGTGCTGGAGGATTTCGAGAACGGTACGGGCAAATATTTGACCGAATCCGGCGCACGTTACAAGACGGTGAAGATTAGCGAGGAAACGAATGAGGACTTCGTCCGTTTAGGCAATAAAGCGGCCAAGCTGGAGTATGATTTCACCGAAACGATCGGGACTTCCGGGGCTTACATCACGGCGAAGGATTTGGAAAGCAATATTCAAATCCCCGGCTATCCGGAGAAAATCGGCTTGTGGGTGTATGGCGACGGGAAAAAGCACTGGCTGCGCGGGCAAATCCGCGACGGCAACGGTTCGGCCGTCGGCATTGATTACGTAGACCAGACGGTCGGCGTCGATTTTACGGGCTGGCGATACTTGGAGGCTGTCGTACCGAAGGGGCGTCCGCTTCCGCTGCGCATGGATCAGCCTGTGCGTTACATGGAAACGAAAAACGACAACAAGACGGCTGGAGTCCTGTACATCGACCAAATCCGGGCGGTTTACGGGCCGACCAATGACGATATGGACCCGCCTGTGCTGAAAAACTTCAAGCCTGCGGAAGGCAGCACGGTCACGACGAACACGCCGAAAATCGAGGCAATTGGTGAAGATTACGGCTACGATCCGGTGAAGCATCCGGCAACGACGCTGATCGACCCGGACAAAATTCGCTTTTACGTCGACGGTGTCTTGGTGCAGCATACGCTGTATCCTCCGAAAGGACAAATTCATTATACGCCGAACGTACCGCTGGCTGACGGGCTTCACTCGGCGAGGATCAAGCTTAGAGACTTGTCCGGCAACGTTACGGAGAAGGAATGGACCTTTACGGTAGATACGGGTTCGTCGAAGATCGTCTACGACGCACCGACAACCGTTTATGCAGGAAATACGTACACCGTCGATATTAAAGCGCTGAAAGCGGCGGATATCCAGGGCGGAACGATGGAATTCGGCTTCGATCCGGCGAAGGTTGACGGATTGAAGGTATTGAAAGGCGGTAAGCTGGCGGAAAGCTGGCGGAAAGCCAACTCGTCTCTACGGTCGATGAAGCCACAGGCGCCGTAAAATTGAATTTCAACAATATTTATACGGCAGGCTTGACCGGTCAGGATCTGCTCGGCCAAATTCAGTACCGGATTAAGGCGGACGCCAAGGATACGGTCAAAATCGCTTTTAAAACGGGAGCCATTACGTTTAAAGATAAAGGCGATACAACCTTCGGCTTCTTCGGCTTGCCGGTGGAAGCGGCCGTCAAGCATCATTTGCAGCTAAGCTGGGATGAGCACGGTGTCGTTCAAGGGATGCCTACCACATTCAAGGTAGCCGGCGAGAACGGAGCTCCGGTCGAAGGAGCGAAAGTAACCGTCGTTGGCGGTGCCGAAATCGGTGTGACTGACGCTCAAGGTACGCTGGTTACGGGAGCTCTTACTTCCGAAGTGAAGGAGTATCAGCTTCAAGCGATCAAGGGCGACGCCTACAGCCCGATCTCGAAGTTTAAAGTATCGAAGCTGGCGGGCAGCCCGATTCCAAGCAACGTCAGCGTGACGATGGGAGTGGACACGACGACCTCCAAAGCCTTCACTTGGCATACGGACCCGGCTACGGGCGATACGGTGGTTGAGGTCGTGAAGAAGTCGGAGTTTACAGATTTCAACGCGCCGAACGTGAAGCGGTTTACCGGCAGCAGCTATTTGTTCAATACGACGGATACGGGAACCGTTCGAGTTCATAAAGCCATTGCAAGCGGGTTGGAGCCGGGAACACATTATGTGTTCCGCGTGGGCGACGGCCATGGCAACTACAGCCAGAACGGGACGCTTCAGACTGCGGCTGCCACGGGCGAACGCACGAAGTTCATTTTCCTGGCGGATTCGCAGGCGTCGAACGAAGCGGGCTTCAAGCTGTGGGGAGACATTTTGAAAAAAGCGATGACGGATCATCCGGATACGGAGTTCGTCGTGCAGGGCGGCGACTTGGTCGAGGACGGCTTTAAGGAAAACGAGTGGAACATGTGGTTCAATGCCGCTCAAGGCATCCTGATGCAAACGACCGTCGTGCCTGTCGTGGGCAACCACGAAGTGACCGGTGCGCGGAAAACGGAAGATTACCTGGCTCACTTCAACCATCCGCAGAACGGGATCGACAGTCTCAAAGGAAGCAACTTCTCCTTTGATTACAAGAATGCGCATTTTGTGGTGCTGAACAGTGAGTATGATTTCGAGCAGCAGAAGGAATGGATGCGCAAAGACTTGGCCGCGACCGACAAGAAGTGGAAGATCGTCGCTTTCCACCGCGGACCGTTCGGCAGCATGTACGATTCCGAGCATATCCGTGATACCTGGACGCCGATTTTCGACGAGTTCCAAGTCGATTTGGTCATGAACGGTCACGATCACGTCTATGTGCGGACGTATCCGATGAAAGATAAAAAGCCGGTCGCCGATGGCGAAGGCACGACTTATATCGTCGGCGGCTCGTCCGGTCCGAAGTTTTACCAAGTATGGGCAAGAGAGTGGCAGAAGGTGACGGACGGCGAGCAGGTGCAGATGTACGTCGCTGCCGAGATCGACGGGGACGAGATGAAATTTGTCGTCAAAACGATCAACGACCGCGTAGTGGATCAGTTTAGACTGCTCAAAATTCCGGCGCAGTCGGTCGTGATCGATAAACCGATGGCCAATCTGGCCGTGAACGAGAGCGTTAAATTAAATGCTACCGTGCTGCCGGCCAATGCCAGCAACAAGAGTGTAACATGGTCCGTGTATAGCTCTTCCGCGGACAATGTTGTTAAGGTGGCAGCGGACGGCTTGGTGATCGCACAAAAATTAGGCAGTGCTGTCGTTCGGGCGACAAGCGTATGGAGCAACGTATACGCCGACAGCGTCATTACGGTGGATCGACTGCCTCAGATTCGCGTGGAAGAAGTGCGGTTGAACCAAACGAGCGGCAAACTGAAAGTTGGGCAAGAGCTTCAGTTGAACGCAACGGTTCTTCCGGTGAATGTAACCCAGTCCGTCTATTGGACCGTATATGGCGATACGTCAAAAGGCATTGCCACCGTCAACGGCAGTGGTCTGGTTAAGGCGGCTGCGCCCGGAACCGCGACGATCCGCGCGATGAGCGCAGTGGATGCGACGAAATACGCGGACTTCCGACTGACCGTAGAAGAAGCGGAGAAGCCGACCAATCCGAAGGTCAGCGAGGTTAGGCTTAATCGCGAGGTTGCGGTGCTGAAAGTGGAAGAAACGCTGCAATTGTTTGCAACAGTGCTGCCGGAGAACGTGCTTAACAAAAACGTCATCTGGTCGGTGGAAGGTCCGGCGGGAATCGCCAATGTCACCGACAAAGGTCTGGTTACCACATTGAACCCGGGAACGGTATTCATTCGCGCGACCAGCCAGATGGACCCGACTAAGTATGCGCAGATGGAGTTGATTGTAAAAGAACGGGACGACTCCGGAAGCTCCGGTGGTTCGGGCACGCCGGTAACGTCTGGCAACTCGGGCAATACTGAGCCTCCGGCCGTTACGCCGGGTAAAGCTACGGTAACGCAGGGCACCATCTCCGTCGAGGCGAAGATCGAAGCGGGAACCGCGAAGGTCGAGATTCGCGCGGAAGATTTGGAGCTTGCGCAGAAGGAAGCAAGGTCGGACTCCGACGGTGCTAAAGTGGTCCGTGTCGAGGTGAAGGGCGCTCAAAATGCGAACCACGTGGAAGTGTCGCTGCCTAAGAAATCGGTAACGAAGCCGGCGCCGGACAACAAGTTCGAGATCGTGACGCCTATCGGCAGCGTGACCGTGCCTTCGGACTTCCTGAAGGATAAGAACGCGGCGGACACCGACTTCGTAAGCTTGGTTATCAGCAAGGAGGACTCGTCTTCCCTAAGCGAAGAGGCCCGGAAAGAAGTCGGCAGCCGTCCGATCATCAGCTTGGAGGTCAAGGAAAAAGGGGCGTTCCGCGCATGGAACAACCCGGATACGATCGTGCGCATCGCCATTCCGTATATGCCGGCAGCGAAGGAGCAGGAGAATCCGGGCAAGATAGTCATCCGGTACCTTGATGCGGCGGGACGCATCCTTCCGGTGCCGAGCGGCATCTACGATTCGGCGGCAGGAATGGTGCGGTTTGAAGTGAAGCATTTTAGCAAATATGCCGTAGCGTTTGTCGACAAGACATTTGCGGATATTGCGGAGTATGCATGGGCTAAGCCGTCGATCGAGGCTTTGGCGGCGCGCGACATTATCCAGGGCATGGATGCGGGCACGTACGCCCCGGCGCTGAACATTTCGCGAGCGGATTTTGTCGCGATGGTCGTGCGAACGCTGGAGCTGAAAGCCTCCGTGACCGGAAACTTCAAAGACGTGAACGGCGGCGATTACTATTACGAAGCGCTGGGCACGGCCAAGGAACTGAAGATTGTTGAAGGAACCGGCGCCGGGATCTTTAATCCGAAAGGAAAAATCTCCCGTCAGGATATGTTCACGATCACGGCGAGAGCGCTGGGCGCGGTCAGAAACATGAAAATGACCGCGAGCACCGAGACGTTAGCCGGTTTCGCGGATCGTGCGAAGGTCGCAGCTTATGCGGCGGACAGTCTGGCGGGGATGGTCAAGGAAGGTCTGATTGAAGGTGACGGTCAGGCGCTGAACCCGGAAGGAAACGCCACGAGAGCGGAAGTCGCCGTGTTCATGTACCGCATCTTGAACAAGATTTACAAGTAATTCCACAACGCAAAAAGAGCCCAATCCGTACGCCGACAGCGTGCAGGTTGGGCTCTACTCTTGTTAAGCTACGGCTGCTTCGCAGCGGCGTCAATCATTTGCGGCGGCTTCACGCTGCGCAGGATGCTGACCTCGACGCGGCGGTTTTTCGCACGGCCGGCTTCGGTATCGTTCGTATCGATCGGGTGATACTCGCCGTATCCGATGGAGCGGAAGCGCTCCGGACCGATGTTGTCGTTTTCGAGCAAGATTTTCATGAAATTTAATGCGCGCTTGGCGCTTAAATCCCAGTTGGTTTCAAAGGCCGCCGTTCGAATCGGCACGTTATCCGTATGGCCGGCGACCTCGATCCGGTAATCCGGATATTGGGCGAGCATCTCGGAGATCGTACCCGCAAGCTGCTTCGCCTCCGGCTTGACCGTGGCCGATCCGGACGAGAACAAGGCGTTGTCGCGAATCGTAAGCATCAGGAGATCTTCGGTCAGCTTCGTTTCAAGTTGGGTGGTCAATTTATTTTCCGCTATGTATTGATCCAGCTTTTGTTTAAGCTGCTGCAGGTCGTACTGCTCTTTCTCCATCTGCTGCTGGAGCTGCTGCTGCTTTTGCTGCTGTTCTGAACCGTTCGGTATCGCCGGATTGGTCGGCTGATCGAATTTCTTCTGATCAATGTTCGGTTCCGTGGTAAGCGGAATGAGATTTGAGAAGTTAAATTGCCCTACGCCGCCGGTAAAGGCGGAGTTGAACGACTGCATGATGGCCTGGTATTTCTTCTGGTCGGTCTGGCTGGCGGCGAACAAAATAATGAACAGCGCAAGCAGCAGCGTCAGCAGGTCGGCGTAGGGGATCAGCCACGATTCGTCAACGTGTTCTTCGTGATGCTCCTGTCGTTTTTTACTCATCTGCTTTCACCGCATTGTCGTTATTTTTTTCCCGCTGGGACGTCGGAATGAAGACCATAAGCTTCTGTTGGACGGCGGTTGCGGAAATGCCGGTCTGAATGGAAAGCAGCCCTTCGACCATCATCAGACGCAATTCCACTTCTTTCTTCGACTTTTGCTTCAGCTTATTCGCGATGGGATGCCATAACACGTATCCCGAAAAGATGCCAAGCAGCGTAGCGACGAATGCGGCGGAGATCAAATGGCCGAGCGCCTCGATTTCGCTTAAGTTGCTGAGTGCCGCGATCAAACCGACAACCGCCCCGAGAACGCCGAGGGTTGGCGCATACGTACCGGCTTGGGTGAAAATTTGCGCGCCCGTCCGGTGCCGCTCCTGCATCGTATGAATATCTTCCATTAATACGTCGTGAACGAAATCCTGATCGTTCCCGTCGATGATCATCCGCATCCCGTTGCGCAAGAACGGATCCGGGATTTCTTCGACCTTGCTTTCCATAGCCAGCAAGCCTTCGCGGCGGGTAATCGCTACCCAGTCCGTGAACATGTCGATCAGTTCCATTTTGGAGATCATCTTTTGCTCGGTGAACACAATTTTCATTAATTTCGGAAACAATTTAAGCTCTTCCATGGAAAACCCGATAAAGAGCGACGCCGCCGTTCCGACGAAGATGATGAGGATTGCCGCCGGATTGACTAGTGCGGCCAGGCTTGCCCCTTTTAAAACCATGCCCACCCCTACTGCGATAATTGCGAGAATAATGCCGATGATTGTTGATTTTTCCACGCGAGGAACACCTTCCGCTTCTGTTTATTCAGGCATGATATGCCATTAGATGAGCAGTTCATTAGTTCGACACAATACGACACAAATCCTGCCGAAACGACTTGGCGGTTTTTAAATTTTTTTTAGAGTTGCAAGGCTTTGACTAAAATGAAAAAAAGCCCGTTTCCTGTGCGAAGGAAAGCAGGGCTCTGAATACCATTAATCATGGGATGCGGCCTTATCCGGCGTTTGCGGCTTCTTCGACAGCAGCAGGCAGCGGGGCTGTTCTGCGGCTTGCGCGGACGTAGCTGACGGAGACGAGCAGGGAAGCGGCAGCGACCGCGGCCATGACCCAGAAGATGTTCCGGTAAGCGGCATGGAGCGGAGCGGACGCTTGCCAGACCAGCGAAGCGCCGGTGAGCGCCACGCCGAGCGCGCCGCCAAAAAACTGCGTCAGCTGCGCCATGCCCATCCCGCCGCCGATTTCATGCTTCGCCAGGATGCGCGACATTTCGTTCGATACGCTCGATCCGATGGCGGATACCGACACGCTCATCAGCATGTACGCTGCGGTGATGGCGTACAAGTACTGCGTGGAGAGCAGCGCAAAGACCAAGGCGGCAGCCAGCAGGGTCGCATGTCCGGCCAAGATGACCGGGGAATTGCCCAGCCGGTCGATCCATCGGCCGATCCGGGGGGAGAGCAGCGCCGTCAGAATCGCCCCCGGGAAAATCAGGAATCCGGTGACGGCGGAGCTTTGCCCGTACAGGCGAATGATCACGAGAGGCATGAGAAACAGCGTGGCAAAATGAAGCACGTAAGCCACAAAGCCCATCACCGTCAGGTTCATATACGGCCGGTTGCGCAGCAGCGAGGGCTGCAGGAAAGGCTGGTCGACCCGGTGAATCCGGAACCAAAAGGCGGCCAGCGACAGCAGTCCCAGAACCAGAGCCCACCAAGGATGCAGCGTCAGAAAGAGCAGCAGACCGGTGACGCCGACACCGATGAAGAGGGCGCCCCATCCGTCAAATTGAATGCGGGTATACGGCTGCTCGGGCAGATTACGGTAAAATACAGGGATCGTCAGCAGCACCAAGGCCGTTACGACGAAGAGCGAGTTCCAGCTGAAATACTGCGTCATCGCGCCCCCGACAATCGGGCCGAGACCGAAGCCGAACGACGCCGCGGAAATAATGACGGACATCGATTTGCCCCTGCGCTCCAGCGGGATGTACCGGGTGACGAGAACGATCCCGAGACCCGGCGCGGAAGCCGCTCCGATCGCCTGCAGCAGGCGGGCGGCCAGCACACCGTAGAAATTGTGCGACAGCAGGCCGATGACGGAAGCGATGCCGAGCAGCACAAGGCCGATCATCAGCAGCGTCCGAATCGGGACGAAGTCGGTCAAGCGGCTGTACGTGATGGAAGAAATGGCGAACAGGATCGAGTAGCCGGTGACGATCCACGAAGCGGCTGTCGTGGTCAGTCCCAAATCATGGGCTACGGACGGCAGCGCGACGTTGAACATGGTCGTGTTCATGACGACCAGCAGGACAGTGAGACCCCAAAGGGGGATAATTAACGATTCCCGAAACGACGGGCTTGGTGCTTCAGGCTTCATAACAAGTAGCAGCCTCCTTATGAAAAATGGTACTTGAATACTTTTTGGATAATACTATTATTAAAATAGTATTTGTGCTAAAATATATATCACAGGCCCGGATGTTGTCAACGGGGTCTTTGTTAAATTTTTCTTTTGTCCCGGGTATGGTGTAGTATGGAAGGAAGAGAACGATGTTAAGGTGGGTCGCTTATGCCTTCGAATTCAATGAATACGTTGTGGCACAGCCTTCTGGATATGAACCGCAAGCTGAACCAGACGCTGTGTCTGCTCAGCTCGGCGGAGGAGGTTCCTCCGTCCGCGGTGGCGCTGGTCTTTAAGCTGGAGCATAAAGAATCGAGGAAAATCAACGATATTGCCGAGGTTTTGGGCATCACCATCGGCGCTGCCTCCAATCTCATTGACAAATTGGAAGAAAAGCAATGGGTGGAACGGGTGCGCTCCGAAGAGGACCGGCGCATCATGAATGTCCGGCTGACAGAGCAGGGGAAAGAGCAATTGTCTCGCTGGAGGCAGCAGTTTTCCGAGCACGCGGATGTTATTTTTGCGCAGGTGCCGCAGGAGGAGCTGGACCATTTTAGCGAGCGGGTCCATCGTTTAAGCCAATACTTAAGCGATTACAACCGCCGCTTGGAGAGCGGTCGTTCCCGCAAGGACCGGTAAAGGGTAACGGGAGGGGAGAATATCTGATGAAGCATGTCGTGGCCATTTGGGGCGCGAATTGCCGCTCGGAAGAGGAGCTTGCCGCCTTCGTCGAGTCTGGGTATACGGAGGATGGGGACGCCATTCCGTCCGAATTCGTGAGCAGCGCCGGGTTATCGTGGATCGACGAGGATTTTATGGAGATTCATTGGCTGCCGGACGAAGAGAGCTGCGAGGCATTTGTGCAATATTTGAAGCTGGACTATGCCTCTGACCCGGATCAGTTTGCGCCGCAGGTCCCGGATTCGCTCAGGGAGAGCATGGCGCCATACCCTTCGGTGATCATGCTCTATGGCAACGATTCGCGGTACGGGTCCGTTAACGAAGCTTTGTTTTCATTGGCGGAGAGCGGCTCCGGGGCCGGACAGCCGTCTGTCCCGCTCATCGCGAAAATCGTTTACGAAACGGAAGAAAGGTAGCGGGGATTAGAGGATGAACGAAACCGTGGACTCTGTCGATAAAATTAAAAACCGTCTGAAACGGCCTGCCGTCGTATTTGAAATCGGCGGCTTTCGTCCGCCGGAGGACCCGCTTACGCCTTGGTTCGGCAAGGTGACGGTCGCCGCGCGCGCCGAACGGTGGCCGACGAATGCGGACGGAACGCCGATGTGGGCTTTGGGGCAAGTGAACTTGGCCGCGCTGGATTACGTGCCCGAGGCGCTCAAGGATGTTGCGTTTCTTACGATCTTTTTCGGGCCCAAGCATCCGCAGCAGGAAGACCCGAATGGAACGAACTGGCTGATCCGCACATACGCATCGTTGGAAGAGCTGGCGCCGCTAGAGCCGATGAAGACGAGCTCGCATTTGAAGCCGTTTCCGATGCGGCCGGGCGAGCCGGTGGAAGACTATCCCGTATGGGATGGGGGAGACATTCCGGAGGACATCACGGATTTGATCCTGCAGCTGGAAGACGAAGGCAAGATTGAGGACTACCATGATCTGATCGAGCTGCACGGCGGCTTTAAAATCGGAGGCCACCCTTGCTTTATCCAGCCCGGCATGTCGGTTGGCGAGTCGTTCGAGTTCGTGCTGCAGATCGATTCGACGGAAAAAGGCAACCTCATGTGGGGGCACGACTCCGGCTGTGCCTACTTTTTCCGGGACCCGCGAACGAACGAGTGGCGCATGACCTGGGACTGTTATTGAGCAGCCGAGGCATGCGGGATATAACAATAAATAGCCTGATCCTATGCCATGGAAAGATGGAGAGGACAGGCTATTTGCTTTTGCGGGAATATCCGTATCGCTTCCATCCTCCATTTTCCAGCAGGGCTTAGGGCTAGTAACCGGTTTCAACTTATGCCATAATTACTAGCAAACGATTGTTCGGGGGGCCAAGGGACATGGCGGACTGGATACGCGCGCTGAAGAACAACCTGCTGGGAACCAGCCTGCAAACCAAGCTGCTTTTGGCGGTATTGCCGCTGGCGATTATTCCGCTCGCAGTTTTGGGAACGTTTTCATATCATAAGTCGGCGCAGGTCGTACAGCAGCAGGTATGCCAGACCATTCTGGAAAGCTTGTCGCAGGTGAATTACAGTCTGGACTATTTTGTAAAAGATATCGAGCAGCTCACGATGTACATCTACAGCAGCCGCGACATTCAGGACGTGCTGTCCAAGCCGGCGGACCGGCCGCTCGCGGAGAAGCACCGGGACAAGCAGCGGGTGGGCGAGGTGCTGGAGTCTTTTCTTGGATTCAAGAACTGGGACATTTCCATGTATTTGCTGGGGGAAAACGGGGACCGTTATTTTACCGGCGATCTGCTGCCCGGGGCTTACGACGATTACAACGCTTCGTGGGGGCTTTTCCGGAAAATGAGGCTCGCGGGCGGCAACGTCGTCTGGGATACGCATTACAGCATGAAAAAGACGGACGATTTCGGCATCGTGCTCAGCAGCGGCCGGCTCTTGAAGCGCATCGATACGAACGCGCCCTTGGGCTATTTGGTCGTGGACATGATGGAAAATGCGCTCGCGGACAAGTACAAAAAAGCCCATTTGCAGCCGGGCGGACAGATGCTGCTGCTGGATCGCAATGGCTATATCATCTCCAGCACGCCGTCCAAGCACAAGGTCGGGACGAAGCTGGAGGAGCCGTTTGTGGACCGGGTGCTGGCGGGCGGCAAAGGTTTTTTCGAGCAGGCCGGCGAGGGAGCGCCGCCCGTCATGGTCGTGTACGATACGTCGGAGGTGACCGGCTTCAAGCTGGTGAACGTGCTGCCGGTGGCGGCGCTGACGCGGGAGAGCAGCAGCATCCGCAATCTGACCCTGCTTATTATCGCCGTCGGCGCAGCCGTTTCGTGCGTGCTTGCCTACCTGCTGTCCGTGAACATCACCCATCCGCTGCGCAAGCTGAAATCGCTGATGCGTACGGTGGAAACGGGCAACCTGGACGTCGCCTTTCCGACGAAGTACAAGGACGAGGTCGGGCAGCTCGGGCGAAGCTTCAATGCGATGGTGCAGCGCATCAAGCAGCTGATCGACGAAGTGTACAAAAAGCAGTTGATGCTTCAGGAAGCGGAGATCCGGGCGATTCAGGCGCAGTTCAATCCGCATTTTCTGTACAATGCGCTCGATTCCATCAACTGGATGGCCCGTATTCATAAGCTCGACCATATCAGCCGGACGGTCGTCTCGCTCGGCGAGCTGCTTCGGTTCAGTATCCGCAAAGGGCAAGCGCTCATTCCCGTACGCGAGGACATGCAGCAAATCCGCAATTTTCTTACCATTCAGCAAATGCGCTACGGAGACAAGCTGGAGGTGCATATCGAGCTGGATGACGAGGTCGAGCGGCTCTACACCCTGAAGCTGATGCTGCAGCCGATAGTGGAAAATGCGATTACGCACGGGCTCGAGATGAAGCGGGGACCGGGGCGGCTCTGGATTACCGGCAAGGTGCAGGGGGAGCGGGTCCGTTTTGAAGTGCGCGACGACGGCGTCGGCATCCCGCAGGAGAAGCTCGAACGCATTACGTCCGGGCAGTTTGTGTCGGTCGACGAACGGAAGACGGGCATCGGCTTGGAAAATGTAAAAAAGCGGCTGCAGCTCTATTTCGGAGACCGCTATGTATTGACCCTTGTCAGCCAGCCGCAGCAGGGGACGACAACGACGATCGAAATTCCGATCATTCGGACGCCGGGGGAGGATACGCATGTATAAGGTGCTCATCGTGGAGGACGAATGGCTCGTCCGGGAAGGGCTTAAGCATACGATTGACTGGGAAGACGTCGGCTGCCGCATTATGGGCGAAGCGTCCGACGGCGAGACGGCGCTCCGGCTGATGGAGGAGGAAACGCCGGATATCGTGCTCACGGATATCCGGATGCCGGAGATGGACGGCATCCAGCTCGCCAAGGAAATTGCGTCCCGGTATCCGGGGATGAAGGTCGTGTTTTTGACCGGTTACGACGAATTCGCGTACGCCCAGCAGGCGATCAAGCTCGGAGCCGCGGATTACGTGCTGAAGCCGACGAATCCGGACGAGCTGACGCAGCTGATGGGACGCATGGCGTCAAGGCTGGACGAAGAGCGGCGGCGGCGGACGGAGCGGGAGCGGCTGGAGCACAAGCTGGCGTTCGGCCAGCCGCTGATCGTCGAGAAGATGCTGTACGACTTGATGCTGGATCATGCGGGCGCGATGGAGCAGGAGCTGTTTCTGGAATATGCGGCCGAACAAGGGGAAGTGCTGGACACGTTCCGGGTCGCCCTGCTCTATGCGGAGACGACCCCAGGCGAATCGAAGCCGCCGGGCGAGCTGTACCGGAGCATCGCAGCCTGGAGCTCCGGCCTGTCGTCGTATCCGCTCGTGCGCATGAACGATGCCAAATATGCGCTGCTGCTGGACCGGGAGACGGAGCGCGGGGAGCTGCAGCGACTGCTGAACGTGGTCCGTCTCAGCGCATCGCAAGCGTCACAGCGGCAGCTGGTGCTTGGGGTCAGCGGGCGGCACAACCGTCTGGATCAGGTTCCGGCTGCGTTCCAGCAAGCGACGCACGCCTTGGTGACGTCGTTCTTCTGGGGAGGGGAACGTCTCGCCTGGTTCGAGGATACGGAGCGGCTTGCGGCGGAGGTTCCGGCGCTGCCCGGCTTGGCGGAAGAGCTGATCGAGGCGGTCAAGTGGGGAACGGAGGCGTCCATCCGGGCGAAAAGCCATGCTTGCTTCACGTGGATCGTGCAGCAGCACCCGACGAACGAGCTGGAGGCGAGAAAGGCGTTTTTCGGCTGGATCGTATCGCTCTATACGCTGCTGCTTCGCGAGGATGAGCTGCGGCTTATTGTGCAGGATTCCGCGATTCTGTTGACCTCATTGGACAGGACGGTTCGGCTGGAGGACGGACTGGAGCGGCTGAACGGGATGCTGCTTGAATGGAGTGTGCGTTATCAGGAACAAACGAAGCCGCAGTCAAGGACCGGATTCGAGGAGATCGAGGACTACATCGGTCGGCATTACGCCGAAGACATCACGCTCCAGAGCATCGCGGAGCGCTGCAATATGAGCGAGAGCTACTTTAGCCGCTTGTTCAAGAAGCAGGTCGGCACGAGCTTCGTCGATTATTTGACCGCCTTGCGGATGCGCCGGGCGAAAGAGCTGCTCACGAACCCGCGGCTGAAAATCTACGAGGTCGGGCTTCAGGCGGGCTATCAGGACTCGCGCTATTTCAGCCAAATTTTCCGCAAATATACCGGGGAGACGCCGACGGAGTTCCGCAAGCGGCTCGGGATCCCGAACGTTCCGATTTGAATTTTATGCGATCCGCTGCGGGGGCCGCAGGTTACCGTCCCGGGAGCGGCATTGAAGAAGAGATGGTTTGGGCCGGGAACAGGCCTTAAGAACGGATGAAGAAAGCATTCGGGAGAAGGCGGGTGCGGTTGCTCAGATGACGGCGGGTAGAGGGAAGCGCTTGTTTTGGCCTGTTCTATGTTCCCGGCAAACCCGGAGCGATCGCCCGCGCCGTGAAGCTTCGTTGGCACGTGGCGCGTGCTTTGGCGGGGTTAGTCGCTTGCGCGATTCGGGAGGCGTGCTCAATCGGTGGAATTAGAGGAAAGCAGATGTGTTAAGCAGGAATTTACGCATACTTTGTGGTGTATAGCGGAACTCAAGAGGACTTAACTTTGTCGAAAAATCTTAATTGCACTTCGATTTGCCACGATAGTGTTTTTGGAGTTCCGCTATTTTTGGCAAGGTGTCAAACTTGCATGCTATAGCGCATCTGACTTCCGCTAAGTTAAGCGGCTCGCCAACCTTCGTATAACGAGCGCTGACCATGCGCCGGAAGCGAGCATCATATACCTGTGTCGCAAAATATTGCCGACCGCTATGCTAGGGGCCCGCAGCAGTCGCCATGTGTCAGCCCGCGGTTATCGTGAATAAGCCTTCGTCGTCGCCGTCTTGACGCATCGCGATGACGAACACAACCGTCCAAACCCATGGACGGTTTTTCCGCTGTGCCGCAAAATTGTGCAAAAAATTAAACAAAGAAGAAATTTCACCGCATTGAGAGCGTTTACTTTAGCGATTATAGTTAATAACAGAAGAAAGAAATCCGGCGGGAAACTTCAAGCGAAGCGGACGAAAGCGCTTTATTACAAAAGCAAGGTCCGCCTTTGTTCCGGATTTCTTACCATATCAAACTTAATACGGAGGGGTTCTACAGATGAAAAAAGCGTTTACGGGCATTCTTGCCTCGCTGCTTCTGGTTACGACGTTGGCAGGCTGCGGCACGGAGCCGGCGGCACCGCAAAATACGGCATCCGGAGACACGGGAACGAAAAACGAAGCGAAAAAAGCGGGCAAACTGACGCTATACTCGCCTAACGCCGCCGAAGTCAATAACCCGATCATCAAGGAGTTCCAGGACCGCACGGGCATCGAGGTGCAGCTGATCTCCGGTGGCACGGGCGACCTGCTGAAGCGGGTGCAGGCGGAAGCGGTTTCCCCGCAGGGCGACGTGTTCTGGGCCGGCGGCGCCGACTCGCTGGAGGCGTACAAGAAATTTTTCGAGCCGTACAAAACGAAAGAAATCGACAATCTGCTGCCGGAGTATGTCGACAAAAACGGCGTATGGACGCCTTTCGCCGCGCTGCCGATGGTTATCATGTACAACAAAGAGCTTGTGAAAGCGGGCGAAGAGCCGAAGAGCTGGAACGATCTGCTCGATCCGAAATGGAAAGGCAAGATGGCGTTCGCCGACCCGGCCAAATCCGGTTCGTCGTATACGCAGCTTGTGACGATGCTGACCGCTTTTGGCAAGGAAGACAAGGGCTGGGACTTCGTCAAAAAATTCGTGAACAACCTGGACGGCAAAGTGCTGTCGGGCTCGGGTCTCGTGTATAAAGGCGTTGCGGACAAAGAGTTCGCGATCGGCATCACCTTGGAGGAAGCGGCGCTTCGCTACGTGGAAGGCGGAGCCAAGGTGGGCATCGTGTATCCGTCCGAAGGCACGTCCGCCGTACCGGACGGCGCGGCGATCATCAAGGGGGCGCCGAACATGGAGAAGGCCAAGCAGTTCATCGATTTCCTCGTGGGGAAAGACGTGCAGTCCCTGATTCAAAAAGAATTCAAGCGCCGCTCCGTCCGCAAGGACGCCGAGCCGATCCAAGGCATCGTCCAAACGAAGGATATCAAGCTGGTCAACTACGACTTCGACTTCGCCGCCAGCAAGAAGGACGACAACATCAAGCGCTTCTCCAAAATTATAACCGGCGCGGAATAACGCAGTCCGCCTATGTTCCACGGGTGCCTTTGACGATCGTCCAAACGAGGGCGCCCTTTTTTTTCAAAGAAACGGAGGCCCGATCCATGCAAAAGATCGTATTTGACCATGTCACCAAATATTTCGGCACGCACAAAGCGGTCAACGACGCTCATTTTACGATAAACGAAGGCGAGTTTTTCACCCTGCTCGGCCCGAGCGGCTGCGGCAAAACGACGCTGCTGCGCACGATTGCCGGCTTTTACCGCCAGGAGGAAGGCGACATTTACTTCGGCGATAAGCTGATCAACGACGTGCCGACCCATCAGCGCAACATCGGGATGGTGTTCCAAAACTACGCGATATTCCCGCATATGACCGTGTTCGAGAACGTGTGCTACGGGCTCAAGGCGCGCAGCGTCCCGAAAAAGGAAATGGAGCAGCGCGCGATGGAAGCGCTTGAAATGGTGCAGCTGACGCATTTGCGCGACCGCGTCCCTTCGGATATGAGCGGCGGGCAGCAGCAGCGGATCGCACTCGCCCGCGCAATTGTCATTCGTCCGGGGCTGCTGCTGATGGATGAGCCGCTGTCCAACCTGGACGCGAAGCTTCGGGTCAAGATGCGGTCCGACATCCGGCGGCTGCAAAAGGAGCTGAACATCACGACCATCTACGTGACCCACGATCAGGAAGAGGCGCTGGCCGTTTCCGACCGGATTGCCGTCATGAGCGAGGGCGTCATTCAGCAGATCGCTTCTCCCGAAGACATCTACTCGTATCCCGCGAACAAGTTCGTGTCCAATTTTATCGGCACCTCGAATTTTATCGAAGGCCATTGCACCGGCTATAACGAGGCGGCGCAGGAGGCGAGTATGCGGCTGCTGGAGACGCAGTGGAGCCAGAAGCTGTCGCGACCGTACGAGGGTAAAGTCTTATTCTCGCTTCGTCCCGAGCGGATCCGACTGCGCGGCGACGAGCCAGGCGAGCGGCTGGTCCGGGGGACGATCGACAGCGTGACGTTTCTGGGCGAGAAGGTCAGCTATGCGGTTCGGCTCTCCAACGACTCCGTCATCGAAATTCAGGAGCATGCGATCGAGCCGCACCGGATGAGAAAAGCGCATCAGACCGTGTACGTCGATCTGCAGCTCGACAAGGCGACCTTATTCGACGAATCGGGCAAGGAGGTTCTGTACCGTGCAGCCTACTAACGCCGCCCGGGCGCTGCGGCCCAATCCGTTCAAACGTCTGCTTCAGCCCAAGCAGTGGGATTTCTGGACTTGGGTAACGGTAATCGTGTACGTGTTTCTGCTTGCGTTCATTTTGTACCCGCTCGTCTCGTTGTTTTACAACAGCTTTTTCAACGACAAAGGAGATTTATCGCTAGAAAATTATGGCAATTTCTTGAAGCTGAAATATTACTACGGCTCTCTATGGAACAGCTTGAAGGTGTCGGCGCTGGCGACGGTCTTCGCGATTCTCGTCGGTGTTCCGCTTGCTTACGTGACGACCCGGTACAACGTCAAATTTAAAGGTCTGATTCAAATTCTCGTCATCATGTCGCTGCTGTCGCCGCCGTTCATCGGCGCTTATTCGTGGATCTTGATGCTGGGCAACAACGGCTTCATTACCCGGTTCCTGCAGGATATCGGGATTCCGTTCCAGTCGGTATACGGCTGGAAGGGCATCGTGTTCGTGTTTACGCTGCAATTTTACCCGCATATTTACTTGTACGTGTCCGGCGCGCTCAAGACGATCGACACTTCGCTGGAGGAGGCTGCCGAAAGCTTGGGACGCGGCGCGTTCCACCGGCTGATGACCGTGACGCTTCCGCTTATTTTCCCGACGCTCTCGGCGGGCGCTCTGATGGTGTTCATGGCTTCGTTCGCGGACTTCGGCACGCCGATGCTGCTGGGCCAAGGGTTCAAGGTGCTGCCGATTCTCGCGTACGAGCAGTTCATCAGCGAAATGGGCGGCAATCCGGCGATGGCGAGCACGCTCAGCGTCATCCTGATCTTCTGTTCGACCGCGATTTTGTTCGTGCAGCGGTATTTCGTCTCGCGCAAAAATTATTCGATGACCGGCATGCGCACGCCGAAGGTGCAGCCGCTGAAGACGCTGCCGAAGTGGCTGCTGACCTTCGGGGCGCTGCTTGTAGCCTGCATTTCGATCATTCCGCAGGCGACCGTTATCGTGACGTCCTTCATTAAAACAAAGGGGCCCGTGTTTCACCCCGGCTTCAGCTTGAACAGCTATAAGGAAATTTTGTACCGGGTGCCGAAGGCGATTGCCCATACGTACAGCTTTTCGCTCATTTCCATCGTCATTATGATCGTGATGGGCATGCTGGTCGCCTACGTGCTTGTCCGCCGCAAATCGAAGCTCACCGCGATGCTTGACGGTATTCTGATGATTCCTTATGTCATGCCGGGCACAGTGCTCGGGATCAGCTTGATCATCGCGTTCAACAAGCCGCCGGTTATTTTGACAGGGACGTGGGTCATTTTGGTAATCGCCTATGTGGTCCGCAAGCTGCCGTATACGATCCGCTCCAGCACGGCCATCCTGACACAGCTCGACAAAAGCGTGGAAGAAGCGTCTATCAGTCTCGGCGTGCCGCCGATGAAGACGTTCTTCAAGACGACGGGACGGATGATGGCGCCGGGCGTCATGTCCGGAGCGATTCTGAGCTGGATAACGACGATCAATGAGCTGAGCTCGACGGTCGTACTGTACACCGGGGCGACCGCGACCATTTCGGTCACGATCTACAGCGAAGTGTTCACGGCGAATTACGGCACTGGCGCGGCGCTGGCTTCGATCCTGTCCATCAGTACGTTAATCTCGCTGCTGATCGCCAGCAAGCTGAGCAAAAAAGGGCTCCAGCTGTAATTGCCGGGCAGCTGATTTCCGAAGGCATGTTCGTGATACAATGGAAGTCATAAAGCCGCTCGTATCAGGAACTGGAGGAATCAACACCATGAAGCTGCGCACTTGGCCGGTTCGGCTTGTTCTCGGATGCATCGCCGCAGGCGCTCTAATCTACGGCTTAACTCACGGAAAGCTGTCGGAGGAAGAACCGAAGCCGTCGGTCCCTTCCGCGTCGCTATCGATCTGGGTATACAGCAAAGGCTGGGAGGACGCGGTTCGCGCCTTCGGGCAAAGCTACCCTCATATCGATGTCCAAATTCGCTCGTTTCGTTCTTACGAACAGCTGTACACCGAACTGCTCGCGTCGATCTCGGCCGGTGCGGCTCCGCAGCTTGCGGAAGTCCACAGCTTCTACGGCATCGCCCAGCTTGCGGCTACCGGCGCGGTGCTGCCTGCGGGGAGCGTCTTATCCGCAGAGAAGCCGCCCACGATCCCGGCCTTCTCCGCCGCGTTCCGGTATCGGGACGAGGATTGGGCTGTCCCTTTCGGAGGCAGCGTGCCTGTGCTCTACTACCGGGAGGAGCCGTTCAAGCGGCTGGCCGGGCATGCCCCGGCGTTAGGCACCTGGGAGGAGGTCCGGCACACGCTGTCGCTCGCCAAGGAGCCTCCGGGGGAAGAGGTGTCGAAGGGCTACGGGACGATTACGGTGGATAAAGAGCTGCCGTGGTTTTTGGCAAGCCTGAGCTACGCCCCGAAGGAGTCCGGGAGCCCGGCCGCGGAACGGACGCGAAGCGCGCTGGAGCTATGGCGGACTTTGACGCACGAATCCGGGCTGATGAAGCCGTTGCAGCACGATAAGGCGGCGAGCGATTTTATTAACGGCAAGGCCGGCATGTACGTCGGCTCTTCCGATAAGCTGCCCACGATCGAACGCTACATCGGCGGGAAGTTCTCGTTCGATCTGGCGAAGCTGCCCGCTTGGAAGCAAACGGCGCTGCTGCCAGGCGTTCACGGACTGGCGCTATTGAACAGCGACCCGGAGCGGCTGAAGGCGGCGCAGCGCTTCGTACAGGAGCTGACGGCTCCGGAGGCGCAATCGGTTTTGTGGAATACGGCGGGACTGCTGCCGGTGCGCAGGGATGTGCTGGAGAAGCTGGAGGAGGAGCCCGCCTTGAGCGAACGGCTGCGGCGGATGTTGAACTGGCTCCCCTCCTTGGCCGGCCGCGCCCCCCGGTACGACGACTACGAGCGGTGGAAACGGACGGAACGCATGCTGGAGCAGATCGAGCTGAATCCGCAAGAGCCCGTTGAGGACATCGGAATGCTGTACTAGAGTCTTACCACGAAAAAGCAGAGGATCGGGTGGAGGAGAACATGAACATACAAACGTTAACTTTGCAGGGAACCGCCGAATGGAACGAGGATGCGCTGGTCGTCAACCCGGGCGTATCGATGTACGGGGTGCTTGACGGAGCGACCTCTCTGCATCCGTTCCGCGGGCCTGACGGGGAAACCGGGGGATATTTGGCTTCCCGGACGATTCAGCGGTATCTGGAATCGCTGCAGGCGGAAGACTTGAAGGGCATCGACTTAATGGAAGCGGTCGTTCAAGCGAATGTTCGGCTAAGGGAAAAAATGAAGGAAGCAGGAGTCGACTTGACCGATCCGGCGGCGCTGTGGACCAGCGCGTTGGCGGTTGTCCGGATTCACGACCGGTATATCGAATACGCGCAGGCGGGAGATTGCATGATCGCCGCCTCCTATGCCGACGGAACGGTCCGCACCGTATCGCGCGATCAGGTCGCGCACATCGATTACGAGTCCAAGAAGATTTGGGAGGAAGGCCTCCGCACCGGCGTTCAGACGCGGGAAGAGCTGTGGGAGCTGGTGAAGCCGCACATCCGCAATAACAAAACGCGGATGAATACGTTAAACGGCTACTCCGTGCTCAGCGGGCAGCCCGAGGCGAACGACCTCATCGAATACGGACGGATCAACCGCATCCAGCTGCGGTCGATGCTGATCGTGAGCGACGGACTGTTCCCGCCGAAGACGAGCGCCCAGCCGCCAGCCGATGGCATCGGCGAGCTGGTGACGCTCATCGAGAAGATGTCGCTGGAAGGGTATGCGAAATGGCTAATGGATTTGGAGGCGGAGGACAAGGAATGCCGCAAATATCCGCGGTTCAAAGTATCCGACGATAAAACGGCGGTCCTGATTCGCTTTGACGCCGAATAGCACATAGAAGACGGGTGATCCTCCGGGACCGCCCGTTTGTTTATTGTCCGGCCTTTTTCATGAACGCAGCATCGATTTACCAGAAGAAGTCATCGTTCTCTCTATTGAATCCGGGGGCCATTGAATACAATGAGGGGGAAGAACATTCTCAAATCGCTATCCGCATTCGGGGAGGAGCCTTATGAAGCTTTCGTTAAGCATGTGGAGCTTGCACCGTACGGTAAGAGCAAACAGCTGGACGGTCATGGATTTTTTGTCGTTCTGCCGTAAGGAGGGCATCGATTCCGTCGAGCTGTTGAACGTATTTTGGCAAAATCAGGATCGGGAGCTTGACGAGGTCGTTCGCTATTGCAGGGAAAACGGCATCCGGGTCGCCAGCTATGCGGTCGGCAACGATTTTGTCAGCGAATCAGAGGAAAGGCGCTCGGCGGCTTTGCGGGAAATTACGGATGCGTTTCCGGTGGCGAAGGCGCTCGGCACGTCCCTCGTTCGCGTCTTCTCGGGCAGTCTGCATCCCGGAATCGATTACGGCCAGGCGCTCGGCTGGATCGTAAGCGGCTTGTCCGAAGCGGCGAAGCGGGCGGAAGCGGCAGGGATCACGCTGGCTCTGGAAAACCATGGCCAGCTGGCCGGGCGCGGCGGGCAGGTGAAGGACATCTTGGAGCAAGTCGGGTCGAAAGCATTGCGATCGACGTTCGATACGGGCAACTTCCTGCTGGTCGACGAGCACCCTTCGCAAGCGATCGAGCCGCTGCTGCCTTATATTGCGCATGTGCATGTCAAGGATTTCAAGCGGCATCCCGAAGGAAGGTACACATCGCTGGGGGGCCAAACGTTCGAAGGCACTGTGGCGGGCGAGGGCGATACGCATCTGGCTTCGCTGATCGAACGGCTTGAAGCGTCCGGCTATGCCGGAGCGTACGTGCTGGAGTACGAAGGGACGGGCGACGAAGCCGAGGGCGTTCGCGGGAGCTACGCTTTCGTAGATGAATATAACCGCACGCACGGGGAGGAAAGGCCATGATCCGGGAACGGGAGGCGGAGATCGTCATCATCGGAGGCGGCACCGGCGGATGTGCGGCGGCGCTGGCGGCGGCCAGACTCGGGAAGCGGGTGATCCTGACCGAGGAGACGGAATGGATCGGCGGGCAGCTGACGAGCCAGGCGGTGCCGCCGGATGAGCATCCGTGGATCGAGCAGTTCGGCTGTACGCGCAGCTACCGGCAGTTCCGGAACGGCGTTCGCGATTATTACCGGCGGCATTTTCCGCTGACGGCCGCAGCGCGGGCGAATCTGCTGCTGAACCCCGGCAGCGGCGGCGTCAGCCGGTTGTGTCACGAGCCGCGGACGGCCCTCGCCGTTCTGCAGCAGATGCTCGCTCCGTACGTTCACAGCGGACGGTTAACGATCTTGACGAGACATATGGCGGAAAGCGCCGAAACCGACGGGGACCGCGTCGTCTCGGTAACGGTGCGCTGCCTGCGGACCGGGGACCGCACCGTGCTGTCGGCCCCTTACACGATCGACGCGACCGAATGCGGGGATGTGCTGCCGCTGGCCGGAGTCGAATACGTGACCGGAGCGGAAGCCCGCAGCCAGACCGGGGAGCCGCATGCTTTGGACGGAGCGGCCGACCCGCTCGATATGCAGGGCTTTACCTACTGCTTCGCGATGGATTACTTGCCCGGCGAAGACCATACGATCGGGAAGCCCGCCCAATATTCGTTCTGGCGGAACTACCGGGCCGACTTCTGGCCGGATAAGCAGTTAAGCTGGACCGGCGTGCGCCCGTCTACGCTGGAGCCGGTCACTTACGAGCTGTTCCCGGGAACGGAGCGGTATTCGCTGTTTCATTACAGGCAGATCGTCGATAAAACGCACTTCGCCGAAGGAACGTACCGCAGCAATGCGACGCTCGTCAATTGGCCCCAAAACGACTATTGGCTGGGCCCCGTCTTCGAGGTGAGCGAGGAAGAGCGCCGGCGCCATCTGGAGGGCGCCAAGCAGCTCAGTCTGTCGCTGCTGTACTGGCTGCAGACGGAAGCGCCCCGGCCGGACGGCGGGCAGGGCTACCCGGGCCTGCGCCTGCGTCCCGACATCGTCGGCACGGAGGACGGACTGGCGATGTATCCGTACATTCGCGAATCGCGGCGCATCCGGGCCGAATTTACCGTGCTGGAGCAGCATGTGGGCGCTGATTGCCGCCCTGGCGGTCAAGCGGAAACGTTCCGTGATTCGGTCGGCATCGGGGCCTACCGGATCGATCTGCATCCGAGCACGGGCGGGCGGAACTATATCGACATTTCGTCCCTGCCGTTTCAAATTCCGCTCGGCAGCCTGATTCCGATCCGCGTGGACAATCTGCTGCCCGCCTGCAAAAATTTGGGCGTCACCCATATTACGAACGGCTGCTACCGGCTTCATCCGGTCGAGTGGAACATCGGGGAAGCGTCCGGCGCTCTCGCCGCCTATTGCCTTGACAAGCGGCTCAGTCCTCGCGCGGTCCGCGGAAACGCGCAGCAGCTCGCCGCGTTCCAGTCGCTGCTGACCCGGGAAGGCGTGGAGCTGGCTTGGCCATCGGTGCACGCCATTTAATCGGGCGGATCGACCCATTCTGATCTCAAAACGAGGTGTAGCTTTCATGAGCGACAAAATCCATATTGCCGTCATCGGAGCAGGCTCGATCTCGGAACTGCATTTGCGGTCGTACCAGAGCAATCCCCGAGCCGAGCTTGCAGCCATCTGCGACCTGAACGAAAGCCGGGCGAAAGCAAAAGCGGAAAAGTATGGCATTCCGCACGTGTATACGGATTACCGGGAGCTGCTGTCCCGCCCCGATATCGACGCGGTCAGCATCTGCACGTGGAATAACAGCCACGCGGCGATCAGCATCGCAGCGCTCGATGCGGGGAAGCATGTCCTCTGCGAGAAGCCGCTTTGCAAGACGGTGGAGGAAGCGTTAGCCGTGGAGCAGGCCGTGCGCCGCAGCGGGAAGACGCTGCAGGTCGGCTTCGTGCGCAGATACGCGTCCAACACGCGTATTGTCAAGCAGTTTGCGGACAACGGGGAGCTCGGCGACATTTACTACGCCAAGGCGTCCTGCATCCGCAGACTGGGCAACCCGGGCGGCTGGTTCTCGGATAGCGAGCGTTCCGGCGGAGGACCGCTGATCGACGTAGGCGTGCACGTGATCGATCTGTGCTGGTATATGATGGGCAGGCCGAAGGTTAAGTCCGTATCCGGCAATACGTACCGCAGGCTCGGGAACCGCTCCAACATTAAAAACCTTGCGTTCTACAAGGCCGCCGACTACGACGCCGGGCACAACGATGTGGAGGATTTGGCGAACGCCATGATCCGCTTCGAGAACGGGGCGTCCCTGCTTGTGGATGTCAGCTTCACGCTGCACGCCAAGGAAGACGAGCTGACCGTCAAGCTGTACGGCGAGAAGGGCGGCGTGGAGCTGGAGCCGAAGCTTGCGATCATCACGGAGCGGCACGACACAATTTTGAATATCGTTCCGCAGATCAACAACCTGTCGTTCGATTTCACCGCCGGCTTTCAGGACGAGATCGATTATTTCATCGAGGTATGTCAGGGCGTCAAGGAAACGCTCAGCCCGGTGGAGGACGGCGTCGAGATGATGAAGATGCTGTGCGGCATTTACGAGTCCGCCGCTCAAGGCGTTGAAATTCGATTTTAAAATAACGCTTTGCAGAGCGTACGCTGCGCCCGCCTAACCTGGTTATGGCGGGTTTCTATCTTTTACGGAAAGCCGTTGATGGAGCGCAGGAGAGCAGGGGAGGCTGCGGTGAAATGTAACGAATGACATTTTGTGGTATGCTCGAAAAAACATAACTTCTATGGACTAAAGGAGAATCGGGGCTGGTCCTGCAACGGGCCGGAGCCGCAGCAAAAATGAGTTTCCTGCTTCGGACACCGCGTCTTGGCGGTGAATAAACGGAAAAACCAGAAGGGCGGTAGGCGGACACATGAATAAACATTGGATCATCAGCGCCGGTTTAGGAATCATGCTCGGGCTGGGAGCGTTCGTATGGGTGCATTCGCAATCTCTGGTATTCACAGCCTCGCAAAGCAAGGTCGATCTGCATGACATGAGGGCGGAGATCGGCAGGCTGACCGGGCGAAATCCGCAGCTTGCGCTCAGCTCGAACCCGTATAAATATACGGAAAATAATCAAGTGTTCGACCGAATTGTCGGTTACGGCTACGAAGCTTTGCCTCTGATCGAGAAAGAAATGACAAAGGGCGATACGTACGGGCTCGAAAAGGATATTCTCGCTATCGCCGCCGAGCGTATTGCCAAGGTTGACTTGAAACAAAGTCCGTACCGATGGTCCCATGCGGAAGAATTCGTCCGGGCCTGGAGGCTTCACCTGCAAGCCGTTCCTTCAGAGGTCGAGCGGATTGCCGCTTCGGAGCAAAGCAGGGACGAGAAAATCAAGTCCTTGGTCAAGCTTGGCGCCCCGGCCATTCCGTACATCCTGGAGCAGGTGGACCAGGGCCATACGGACATGGCGCCCGCTTTGCGGCAATTAATTCCCGAAAGCGCTGCGGCCGGTCTGAAGGCGGAGGGCGATGCGGCGGCGTACAAGCAATGGGCGCAAGAGCATCAAGAGCAGGTGGAGCTCCTGCGGTCGCTGGTAAGCCAAGCGGTTCGCGAGCCGGAAACGAATAAGCCATCTTAATCCGAAAGTAAGCGGTCAGCCGCATAAGTCCCGCCGTACCAAAAAGCAGGAGAGGTGATTATACGGCTGACCGCTTTTATGGGTCTTAAATTTCATGAAAATTCGTACGATTTTACCTTGTAATTAGTTGATAAAACAGGTAGAATTAAAAGGTATTATTTAGCAATAAATATTATAAAATGGAAACCGGTAAAATCGCCGCATTGTGCCAAAACGAAATGGAGGGAATTCGCATCGGATCGGGAAAGGAACTTCACCTGACAAGGAGTGATCATTGATGAAGTATGCTCAAGTGAAAGGCGAACTGCCAGGGATTTTATCCAGAGAATTATTATCGAACGATGCGGTCGCAGCCTCTTTCGGGAGTCTGCTGCCTTCTGTTATTGAACGAGCGGAAGGCTCTTTGATCCTGGATATCGACGGCAATCAATTTATTGATCTGGCCGGCGGTGTCGGAGCGATGAATGTCGGACACAGTCATCCTCGAATCGTCGAGGCGATTACCGAAGCGGCGCAAAAGTTTACCCATACCGACTTCACGGTCGTTCCGTATGCCTCTTTCATTCGTCTTGCGCAGGAGCTGTGCCGGAGAGCGCCGGGGACAAGCCCGAAGAAAGCTTGCTTTTTTAATTCCGGTACGGAAGCCGTTGAGCATGCGATCCATATCGCCAAAAAAGCGACGAAAAAAAGAGCGGTCATCTGCTTCGAAGGAGCTTTCCATGGCCGAACGTTCATGTCCCTTTCGCTAACCAGCAAAATCAATCCGTACAAAGCCGGTTTAGGCCCTTTTGCTCCGGATGTTTACCGTACCCCCTATCCTTACGTCTACCGCTGGCCCGGTTCCTCAACAACTCCCGACCAGATCGCCGCCGAAGCGTTCTCGCTGTTCGAAAAATTGTTCGTCACCCAAGTTTCCATCGACGATGTGGCTGCGGTCATTATTGAGCCGATCCAAGGCGAAGCCGGATTTATCGTACCCCCCGCCGCCTTTCTCCATCAATTGAACGATTTTTGCAAAAGCCATGGCATGTTACTCATCGCCGACGAGGTGCAGACAGGCTACGGGCGCACCGGTCGCTTCCTTGCCTCGGAATACTTCGGAATTGAGCCCGATATCATCACTTTGGGGAAATCGATTGCCGCAGGCATGCCGCTGTCGGCCATTGTCGGAAGCGCTGACATCATGGACGCTGCGGGACCGGGGGCTATTGGAGGAACCTTCGTGGGCAACCCCGTTTCCTGTGCTGCGGCGCTTGAGGTGCTCAACATTTACGATCAGGATAATTTGGGAGAACGGGCACTTGATGTCGGCAAGCTGTTGACAGACCGGCTGAACGGCTTCCGCGAGCGCTACGAGCTTGTGGGAGATGTAAGAGGAGTCGGCGCTATGGTGGCGATGGAGCTCGTTCTTGACCGCGAGACGAAGCAGCCGGCAGATCGGGAAACGAAGGAGATTATCCGAAGATGCCAGCAAAAAGGGGTCATCCTGTTCAAAGCAGGCATTTACAGCAATGTGATCCGCTTCCTCAGCCCGCTCAATATATTGAAGGAGCAATTAGCCGAAGCCTTGGACATTTTGGAGGAAGTCTTATCCGCCGTGGACGCGGAAGTCAGGTCCCGGCACTACGTTGCCAAATAAAACCGCATCAGCCCGCCTGTAACCGGAAAGGTCAGGCGGGCTTTTATGCGGCTTTTACTTGCGATTGCTCTTGTACCAATCGTTCGCCGCTTTGATCATGTCGCTGCCGCCGCTTGCTTTCCACTGCTCCAGAAATTGGTCATAGGTTTCCAGCGGCTCGGCTCCGGTTACGTACTTGATGAAGGCATCCTCGGCCTGCTTTTGCAGCTTCTGCAAATGTTTCGAGATGTCCGCTATCGGCGGGGCGTAGGTCAGCGCGTCGTAGTATAGGATTCCCTTCGCATTCGTTTGGTACGTTTCATAATACTTCTGGACAAACTCGTTTTTGCGCACGCGCGCCTGCCAGTAGGCCTCGTAATTTTTCTCGTCCGTTCCCGTCAGAAAGTCGCTCCCGAAGTTCCATTCGTCGTTGAACTTTGGCAGGATCGGATAGTACTTGCCATCCTTCACTTCATGGTGTACCCCTTCCTGGCCGATGGCCAGCCCCTTGAAAATCTCCTTCTCCAGCTTGAGGTCCAAATATTTCATCGCTTCCTCTTTATTCGGAGACCATTTGGGGATAGCAATAAACCAGGGAATGCCGCCGGTGCCGACCTGCGCCGGTTTTCCGCTGTCTCCGGTCAGGTAAGGCAGGATGCCGATCTTGGCGTCCGGGAAGTTTTTCGACAGCGCGTTGTTGAGATTGGCGGCGTCCCACCACCCGGACCGGAACATAAACGCCTTGCCGCTCGTGAACTTCTCCAGCAGCTTGTTCGGCTGGTTGATCGCCCATTCCGCGTCAAGCAGTCCCTCGGTGTACAGCTTCTTCATGAACGCGAGGTAATCCTTCGTCTTCGGGTCTTCGACCATATGCACGATTTTGCCGCCCGTCTCTCTCCAGTTCGTGGCCGGACCGTAATACCAGCCGAAGGTGGAGCCGATCTCCGCCTGGAACGGATCTTTGCCCCCGGTCATCGGGATGACGTTCTTCTTCTCCTTGACCGTCTTCAGCACGGCGTACAGCTCGTCGCGGGTCGCCGGAGGCTTCAGCCCCAGCTCATCGAGCCAATCCTGCCGGTACACGAGCGCCGTTCCGGTCGCCACGCCCGAGCTGCTTTCCGGGATGGCGTACAATTTGCCGTTCAGTCTGGCGCCGTTCCACGAGGCCGGGCCGATGACTTCCTGCATGTTTTTGCCGTACTTCCGGATCAAGTCGTCCAGCGGCTCCAGCGCACCGGAGGAAGACAGCTTGGCGTACTGGTTCGCGTTCAGCTTCATGATATCGTAGGGCTCTTTGTTCGCCATGAGCAGGTTCAGCTTTTCATCGGCGTTTTCGACCGGCAGCATATCGTACTTGACGTCGTAGCCGGTTTTTTCTTGCAAGTATTTGCCGACCGGGTTGTTGTTCGGGTCAAACCGGTTGTATTGCAGAAGCTGGCGCAGCTGCGGCTTCGCGGCGCCCGATTTGGCCGGCTCGGGGGCCGGGCTCCCGCCGCCGCAGGCGGCTGCGACGGAAGCGAGCATGGTCACGGACAGGACGGCAGCCAGTTTCTTGATCATAGAAGAACCTCCCTTGGATGGTCTTGGTCGAAGTAAAATACAGAGTGCTTGTTCACTACGGTTATTCCTTGACCGAGCCGACAAGAACGCCTTTGACGAAATATTTTTGCAGGAACGGGTATACGAGCAGGATCGGCGCGGTCGCGAGCAAAATCGAGGCCGCTTGAATCGCTTGCGGCGACGTGTTCATGGCCGCGTCCACGTTAAGGTGTGTGCCGATCTGCAGAAACGTGTCGCTGGAGGAGACGAACAACTCCTTCAAATACAGCTGCAGCGGCTTTTTCTCCGGTGTATTGATGTAGATCAGCGAAGCGAAGTAATCGTTCCAGAACGCCACGGCGTAGAACAGCGCGATCGTCGCCAGCACGGGCAGGGACAACGGCAGCGTGATGCGCCATAAGATCGTCAGATTGCCCGCTCCGTCGAGCTTCGCCGATTCCTCCAGGCTGTCGGGCAGGCTCTCGAAATAATTTTTAAGGATGAGCATGTTGTAAACGCTGATCATCGCGGGAAGGAACAGCACCGGCAGCTTGTCGATCAGCTGCAGGCTTTGCATCAGAAGAT
The DNA here is from genome assembly GCF_004000785.1 of Paenibacillus ehimensis NBRC 15659. Classification (GTDB taxonomy): domain Bacteria; phylum Bacillota; class Bacilli; order Paenibacillales; family NBRC-103111; genus Paenibacillus_G; species Paenibacillus_G ehimensis. Next base: position 38,831 of record NZ_BILX01000036.1, read on the forward strand.
AGGTCGGAATAAGTCCTCCGCTGAACAGCATGGTGAAAATGTACATCAGAATGAACCATTTCCGGCCGTGCAGCCGCGGTTTGGATAACGGGTAGGCGGCCAGCGTCGTCATGAACAGCGCCAGCAGCGTCCCTGCGACCGTGACGAACACCGAGACTTGAAACGAGGCGACGAACAGCGAATGGCTCATGACGTACCGGTATGTTCCGATCTGCATGTCGACCGGCAGCAGCATGACGCGCCCGGAGACGACGGCTTCCTCGCTGCTCAGCGATTTGGCGATCAGATTCAGGAACGGAAAAACCGTGGTCAAGCCGAGCAGCACGAAGAATGCGTAGTTCAGCGCCGAGAATACCCGCCCGGCGGGCGAAGCCGACATGCTGCTGCGTGTGCGGGGTGCGGGCTTCGAGCTTTGTAGCATGTTGAACATGAGGCCCCTCCTTTTACCAGATGCCGCGCTTCAAATATTTTCGCGCCAGCCCGTTGCCGGTAACGATCAGCACGAAGGCGATGACGGATTCGAACAAGCCGACCGCCGTGGAGAAGCTGTAATCCTGCTCCCCGAGGCCGATCCGGTAAACGTACGTGCCGATGACATCGGCCACGTGATACACGCTCGGGTTGTACATGACGAGAATCTGCTCGGTTCCCGCCTCCAGTATCGATCCGAGCCGCAAAATGAACATGAGCAGGATGATCGGCACAAGGCCCGGCAGCGTAATGTGCAGCGTCTGCTTCCATTTGTTCGCCCCGTCGATTTTGGCCGCTTCGTAAAGCTGCGGATCGATGCCGGTCAAGGCGGCCAAGTAGACGATCGTGCTCCAGCCGACCTCCTTCCAGCCGGCGGATGCGACGAGCACGGAGCGGAAAGCCTCGCCGTCCAGGAAAAACTTCACCGGCTCCCCGCCGAGTGCGACGATCCACCGGTTCACGACCCCTCCGTTGACCGACAGCAAATCAATGAACAGCCCGCTGACGATCACCCAGGACAAAAAGTGCGGCAGATAGATAATCGTCTGAATGGTGCGCTTGAACAGCATATGCTTCAGCTCGTTCATCAGAATGGCGACGATAATCGGGAGCGGGAATAAAAAAACGATTTTGTATACGGAAATGAGCAGCGTATTGCGGAACACTTGCAGGAAGCCGGAGGAGGTCAGCAGCTTTTCAAAATGCTTGAAGCCGACCCATGGGCTGGCGCTCATGCCGTCGAAGATGTTGAAGTCCTTGAACGCGATGACGATGCCGTACATCGGCGTATATTTGAACAACAACAGAAACAGCAGGCCGGGAATAAGCGCGGCGTACAAGTCCCAGTCTTTGCGGACATCGGCCCAAAGCCGGGTCCGTTTGATTTTGCCGGTTCGCACGCGGTGCGGCACCTCCTTGGTTCAACGACGGTTTGCGGTGCGGGGAAGCTTGATTTGGAAGCTTGATTTCAGTGTAACGGGGGGAGGCCCGGGAGGGTAGACGAGGGCGATGACCTTTTTTGGTAGTTTGATTGTTTTTGGTTGAATGCCGACGGCAGCGGACCTGCGCTATTGCAGGTTGTCATAAATATACCAAATAAAGTAATTAAATTACTATATGTGGATGAATGTGCTTCTTGTAGACTAAAGGAGCAATCCTATTTTAAACCTAAGGAGAGTGGTTAGTGATGAAGAAAAAGTTCGTTTTATTGGCCGTGGCGGCAGCCGTGATGACGGTGTTCCCGACCGCGATAAGCGCGAGCGATGCGACAGGGCGCGCGACAAGCGGAGGCGAATCGGCGTCGATCGAAATGAGCGGAGCGGAAGTGACGGACTTTACGAAAACGGCGACGGCTGCGAAAATCGACGAGGTGCTGGCCAAGGCGCGCCAGGCGGGCAGGGAGAGCGTACAAGCCCAGGGCTTGCAGCGAAGCACGGCTGCGGCTGAGCATACGGTCGATTACACGCTGATCGACGGGAACACCGCCTATTTCTATGAGAAAAGCCCCGTTCAGGCGAAGGAGAAGGTCTACGTCTACGAAGTCGCAGCTTCGGAAGCGGGGAGCGATGCGGGTCAGCGGATGTTGGCCGGCAACCTTCCGGGCGGCATCGGGGGCAGGGCGGTTGTCAATACGAACGGCTCGTACCTCAACACGACGGTGCGGTTGGCGACGCCGAGCCAGCTTACCGGCGCGCCTTCGGGAGCAACCTACACTTATGCGGGCTTTACCGGAACCTCCGGCAGCCAAGCGGTAGAAACCGATATGGGCTTGCAGTACAGCAATGCGTACAATAATCATAAATGGCTGCCTGTGATGGCCGTATTTAAAGGCTCCAAGACATACGGCACGTTTGTGTCGCCTTATAATCAGGTGCAGTACAAGAACGGCTATAAGCCCGGTTCGGATGTAAACCTTACCGCTTACCGGAATCTGAACGGCAGCGTGCGTCTCTCGATGAGCGGCTATGCCATTTGCTCCGACATGACGTGCTCTTCCCAAGCGGATACGTACCTCACGTCGGTTCTGGAGGTGGCGAATGTCAATGTCTCCAGCGTGACCAGGTGGAAAATGCTGGCGACCATTGCCGGCTCCGAAAGCGTGACGGGAAGGAGCTATGCCCAATTTAAAAACGTGAATGTGGATGGCACGGCGCGAAATCCGGTCAAAGATGTGGAGGATTATGCGACCGTCGACGTTTCCGGAAACAGCGCGACGATTACCGTTACCAGATAACGCTTGATTTGTGCGGAATCGAATCGAACAAGTCCTTACCTGCGGCTTGTTCGATTTTTTTCGTTCCGGCGGCCGGTCCCGGCTTCAGGGCTTCATCTCCCCCGGCGTGACGCCCCAATATTTGCGGAATACCTTCGTAAAATAGCTCACGTCCCGGTACCCGGTCAGCATGGCGGCGTCGTACACCTTGGCGCCTTTGAGCAGCGCGGCTTTGGCGGCTTCCATCTTGCGCTCCAGCACGTACGTGGAGAACGGCTTCCCGGTCTCCTGCTTGAACAGTCTGCTGAGATAGGACGAATTGACATACAGCCGGTCCGCGACCGTATGCAGGGTGAGCTCGGAGTCCAGCTCCTTCTCGACGATGTCCAGGATCGCCCGGACCGTATAATGGCTGACGCATTGGCGTTGGTTCTGCACGTAGGCGGCAATATGGCGGACCGTGCGGTTCAGCCATGCCTGAATCTGTTCTTTCGTCGCCAGCTGCAGCGGATTCTGGAAGAATACGTAGTCCTCCCCGGTCACTTCCTTGACCCGCCAGCCTTGGCGCTGGATCGTCCGGGTCAGCAGGCTGACGAAATAGAGCACATGCTCGTGCACGTCGTCCACGGACCCGGCCCGGCCCATTCCTTCCGCCCACAGCGCGGAAGCGAGCTCCTCCGCCTTCACCGGATCACCTGTTTCCAGCGCGATCTCAAGCCCCTTCTCCAGGGTCGGCTGCAGCGTCAGCGCGGAGGTTCCTTCCGGCTCCTCCCGGTACGGAATCGCGATATCCCGTCCGTACACCTTGCGGCACAGCAAAGCTTTGCCGGCTTGCGCGTACAGCTTGTGCAGCTCCTCCGGCCCCCCGGTCGTCCCGCAGATGCCCGCGCTCGCCGTAAGCTTCAAACATTCCTTCACCTTGCCGAGCAGCCGGGTCACGGTCGTGTGCGCATGCAGCAGAACGCCGTTCGGGTCCTCTCCCGGGCCCGCATCGAACAGGATGACGGTACGGCCTTCCGGATCGGTAAAGCTGCAATGCCCGGACGGTTGAAGCAGCTCGCTTACGATGCTGTGAAGAGAAAATAAGAGAAGCTGCCGGTCGTTCGGGCCGAAGCGGGTTTCCTCTTCGGGGAGCGGGTCCATATCGAGCACGGCGACCGCAAGCTGCCGGTCCGGCTTCAGGTCGAGCTGCACGTCTTTGCCGTACTGCATCGCTTCGCGCAGGCTGTAAGCCCCTTCCGCCCAACGCCGGAAGAAGCTGTTGCGCAGCTGCGGCAGATGCTGCCGCCATTTCTCCTGCAGCATCGCCTGATTGCTGATCCGGTCCAGCTCCTGCCGAAGCTGTTCGGCCGCTTCCAGCACGGCTTTCAGGATTTCGGCGTCCCCGGCGGGCTTCAGCAAATACTTCATCACTCCGACATCCATCGCGGCTTGAGCGAATTCAAAGTTATCGTGCCCGCTCAGGACGATCAGCTTCACCAGCGGGTCCAACTCCTGCAGCTTGCGGGCCAGCGTGATGCCGTCCATCTGCGGCATCTCGATATCCAGCAGCACGATATCCGGCTTCTTGCGTTCGAAGAGCAGCAGCGCTTCGAGCCCGTTCTCCGCCGTGCCGATCACTTCGATACCATGGTCCTCCCATGGAATATGGTGCATCAGGCTGTTGCGCAGGCGGATCTCGTCTTCGACAATAAATAAGTTCATGTCAGCTTCACCTCTTGCTGCAGCCCGGGGCGGGCCGGCTCCGGCTCGTGATTCTCCTTGCACTTCTCCAGCGGAAGAATCAGCGTCGCCGTCGTCCCCTCGCCCTCGGCGCTGCATAGTCGCAGCCCGGCCCGTTTGCCGTAAACGATGAGAATGCGCGACATGACGTTGCGCAGGCCGAACAAGTCCTTGGGATTGCTTTGCTTATACGACAGCGTCCCCGATTCGGAAACGGCCAGCTTGGCCAGTTCGCTGCGGATATGCTCCAGCCGTCCGGGTGGGATGCCGGTCCCATTGTCCTGCACGGTCAGCATCAGACAGCCGTCTTCGATCCGGCCGGCGATGAGCAGACGACCGTCTCGGCGCTTCTCCAGCCCGTGAAGAATCGCATTTTCCACCAAAGGCTGCAAAATCAGCTTCAGCACGGGGACGTTCTTGCATTCCTCGGCCAGCTCGTAGCTGACCATGAACGAATCGAGAAAGCGGAGCTGCTGCACCCGGATGTAGTAGTGCAGGTGGGTCACCGTTTCCTCCACGGTGAACGTTTCCCGTCCTTTGCTCAGGCTGAGCCGGAAGAAGTTCGATAAATTCAGCACCATTTCGCTGATTTCGTCGGCGTCGTAATTTTTGGCGGTCCAATAAATCGAATCGAGCGTGTTGTAGAGAAAGTGCGGGTTAATTTGCGACTGTAAAAATTTTAGCTCCGTGTTCGCCAGCTGCAGCTGCTGCTCGTAGTAATTTTCGATCAGATGACGCTGGTCTTCGACCATCTTGTTGAAGGCCCGGGTCAAGTAACCGAGCTCGTCGGCCCGGTTGTTCTCCAGACGGACGTTAAAGTTGCCGCTTCCGACCCGCTTCATTCCTTTCAGCAGACGCTGCACGGGTGAAGCGATGCCGCTGTACACCCCCCATGAAATAAGGCAAGCGAGTACGAAACTGATTCCGATAATAATGTAGGTATACATCCGGTTTTGATTCGTTTCCCGGTACAATTCTTCCTTCGGCTGGGACAGCACGAGAGACCATTTGTAGTAGGCCGAGTCGACCTTCGTCGAAATTTCGGACCCGCTTCCGCTGGCTTCGTCCGCGCTGGTCCGCGTCCGGTCGGCGCTTTCCGTTCCCGTTACCAGGTGCCCCTTATCGTTATAAAGGGCGATTTGCGCTTGAGGCGACGGCAGCAGCGACACGAGCAAATCGAGCAGCTTGTCTTTGTTCAGAGTAATCATGAGCAGATTCGGCTTGCGGTCCGGGTTGTTGAGGTCCATCGTACGGACCAGCGTAATACTGTCCGTACCCATGACGGAGCCGAACGTCTGCCGTTCCGGAAACTCCATGTCGGGCATGACGTAGGTAATGGCGGTGCCTCCGGCCTCGGCAAGCTCCTGCAGCCGCAGCACCTGAAGCGGATGCTCGATCTGCTTGCCTCCGTTAGTGGCGTTCAGCAGCATCCGGGAGGAAGCGTGGTATAGCGAGATTTGGGAGACCATCGGGCTGATCGAGGTGATGCTGGAAAGCTCCTTCAGGACATCGGCAAAGTTGATATACGATTGCGCCGTCAACTCCGGTCCCGTCTCGTTCAGCAGCCTCACAATGTTGTTGTTCGTAGCGGCCAGCGTGGAGATTTGCTCGACATTTTGCAGCGTGACTTCGATATAATCCATCGAAGAGGTCAGCGCGCCCTTGGTCCGCTCCTCGGTTTGCTCCAGCAGGATGCGCTGGGAACGGAAGTTGACGAACAGACTGACGATGACGAGAGGGACCAGCACGAGGACGAAATACACGGTAAGGCGAAGCTGGATTTTTTCCGAATACCGCTTGTACAACCAAGACCACAGCCGCATCAACGCACCTCCTGCTGCTTTTGATACCACTCGTTGACTTCCTTCGTAATCTCGTCGCCGCCCTCCCGCCTCCACCAATCGGCGTACGACTCGAAGCGGTCCAAAGGAATGACGCCGACCACCATCTTGACGAATACGTCGCGGAGCGCGGACAGCTTCTTCTTGTGCTTTTCCATCGCGGGGGTAGGGGGCCCCTGGAATTCGTTGCGAATGATATTCCGCTCGACCGTCTGAATGTTCGAATACAGCTGGAAGCGGGAGCCGAGCGAATCGAGCCGCTCCTTCAACAAGGCAGGGGTAGGGACATCGGCAAGCGAGGAGTACATGCCCCGGTACAGATGCTTGTCATGCTCCGCGAAGTTGGTCACGATGCGCCCGTCCTGCCGGCTCCAGACCTGGTTCCGGAAGCCGAGCTTCAGCTCGCGGTTGCCCTCCCCGGCGATGAAGTTCAGCATTCGGATGACGGCCCCGGCCTGCCGGCTATGGGCAGGAACGACCTGATACTGGCGGATCAACGAAGTCTCGTAGGTGCCCTTGCGGCCCGCAGGTCCCACAGGATAATCGAGGGGAATCCAATCAGCCTGCGGGTCGTTTTTCCGGTTTAGCTCTATTGGTCCGCGCGTATCGTACCAGGTCGCCGAGAACAGCCCGACGTGGCCGGAGGCGACCTTTTGATCGAGGTTCCGGTTTTTGTTGATCGGAAATTCGGGATCGAGGAGCCGCTCCGAGTACAGGCGGTGGAGGAAAGTAAGCGCTTCCTTCGTTTCGGGCAAAATGTCCGCGTAGACCAGCTTGCCGTCCCGTTCCGTCCATTGGCCGAGCTGGACGCCGAACGCCCCGAAGAAAGGGGAGGAGCGCCCCAAATTTTCCATCAGGGGCAGTCCGAGCGTATCGTCCTTGCCGTTGCCGTCGGGGTCGTTCCGGGCGAACGCCCGAATGACCTCGTAGTATTGCTCCAACGTTTGCGGCGGCTTCAGGCCGAGCTTGTCCAGCCAATCCTTCCGCGCGTACATCAGCTCGGTGCCGCGTACTTCGTTGACACTGGGAACCGCGTAGATTTTACCGTTGAACGTGACTTTATCCCATGCCTCCTGGGGGATGCCCGCCTTCAGCGCGGGACCGTAGCGGTCGATCCAATCGTTCAGGGGCTGGAGGACGCCGCTCTTGGCATAATTGGCAACCCAGACGTCACTGAACAAGCTCAGCATGTCCGGGGGATTGCCGGATGCCATGAGCGCGTTCAGCTTCACCTCGTATCCTTCGGAAGGCGGCACAATGACGCGGATATCCAGATTCGTCCGCTCCTTGATGTAGTCGAGATACGGATTACGGTTCTCGTTCAAGCCCGCCGGGAACGTAAATCCCAGGCTGTTCAGAACGACGGAGACCGGCTCCGGCGGGACGGCTTCCGGATGGCCGGCCCGGTAACATGAAGTCAATCCGACGATGCCAAGGATGGATGCGAGCTGCACGAAGCAATGCATCCGTTTCGCCTTCAATGCCATCAACTCCTTTGGAAAAGGTGGTTTGGCTTGCAAGCCAGCTTACCCCTCGCTCCGAAGCACGCTTTTGACCGCCTCTTGCCAGATGTCCTCATAGTTGAATTTGAAGCCGATCATCATAAAGTTGCCGATGTTGTCGATGACCATGGTGAGCATATGCGCTTTGGCCGTAATCCGCTCGCCCGGGACGACGCCAAGCTTCGCGCCGTGCGTCAGCAGCTCCTCGAACCCGCTGGCGAACCCTTCGGTTACCGCATGGAACCGCTGCTCGTATTTCGGCTCGTTGCGGGAGCCCCGGATCAGGTATTCGTTCAGGATGCGGGGGAAATATTCGTCCTGCCGCTGCTCCTCGATCATGCGGCAGCCGTCCGCCAGCAGCTTTGCTTCGAAGTTCTCTTTTGTATAGTCCCGGATGGAAAAGGATTTCGAAAAATCGATTTCCTTCGTGATTTCATCGAAGAGAACGTCGATCAGCATATCTTTGGAAGCAAAGTGGTAGTAGATCGCAGGCTTGGAGATTCCCACTTCTTTGGCGATCATGGACAGGCTTGTTTTGTCAAACCCGTGCTCCGCGAACAGCCGGTAGGCGGTTTCCAAAATTTTGGCGTAGGTTTCGTTGATAACAATCACTCCGTCAATCGTTTTGTCGTAGCATGCCCGAAAATTCCCATTTCCCAATACTTCTGCATCTTCATGTTAAAACCCTCCTTTTCGGATGGGCGACATTCGGCCGTAGGTCAACGTCCGCCAGATCCATTCCACAGGTCCGAAACGGTAACGCTTCAGCCACAGGTTGCTGAACAGAACTTGCGCGCCAAACACGGCTGCGGCGATCGCAAGCCCGCCCGCCGGTCCGACCTGTCCGTACAAGCCCAGTCCGTAGCTGTAAAAAATCCACGTGCAGACGACGGATTGGCCGAGATAGTTGGTGGCCGCCATGCGGCCGACTGCCTGCAGCGGAGCCAGCAGCCGCCGCCAGAGCGGAATTTGCGCCAGCAGGAGGATGGAGCAGATATAGAACAGGCTCATGACGGGGCCGGTGAGCCAAAGGCCGATAAATTCCACAAATTTGTAAGCAGGCTCGCTCTTCTCGAACATCAGGGCCGGCAGCAGGAGAGGCAAGCCGAGGGCGAGGCTTCCGATCCATACCTTTTGCACTCGTTTCCGGTGCTCGGCAACATGCTGGAAAACGCCGGTTTTGCCGGCATAGGCCCCGAGCAGGAACATGGCGAAGAGCACCGGAGAGAGGGTCAAATAGCCCGCCAACGCAATCTGCCAATCGAACGAATTTTGAGCGAAGATATCCTTCCAGCTCCCTTGGCCGTAAGCCTGCAAGGACTGTTCGATCAGCGCCGGGGCCGCTGCTTTGAGCTGCGGGTCCCCGAATATTCCGGGCCCCTCAAGCAGGCCTGCCGCCGTCAACAGAACTGCCGGGACCAGCAGCAGTCCGCAGGCCCACCGCAGCAGCGTCCGGGGCGCCCGGCCGCGGAAGAAGATCAGGAAGAAGCCGAGCACCGCATACGTGACCAGAATATCGCCGAACCAAATGAAATACGCGTGAATCAGTCCGATGCCGAGCAGCACCAGCAGTCTTCTTGCAAAGAGAGCAAGGGGGCGGCCGCCCTTCTGCTCGGCGCGCTGCACGAAAATCATAAAGCCCAGGCCGAATAAGAACGAAAACATCGGGCGGGACTTGTCCTGGGCTACGAAAGCAATGAATGCTTCCGCCATGCGATCCCACATTCCCTCCCACCAGTTCAGTTTGAGCTCCGATACGTAGATGACCGGGTAAGAGAAAACCTGCATGTTGACGATCAAGATGCCGAGCAGCGCGATGCCGCGGATCAGGTCGAGCTCTTGAATGCGATCGGCTTGCTGCGTCGCCGCAGGGAGCGGGACGGTTTGGCCTTGACGATCCTGAAGGGGATTCACATGGATCTACCTCCATACATTGAAATTTAACTTTTGTTTACCGACCGGTAAGTAAATTTTATATGCGTTTGGAAATAAAAGCAAGCGTTATGATCTATATTCCTATGGTGGACAATGATCCTAAACTAAACGTTCCCTTGACCGGCCCGATTTCCAAGGATATCCTATTCAAATACGTTTTATTTATTTTCCGTCATCAAGGAGTGCGCAATGAGATTTCAGGATTTCCATCCAAATGTTAAACTTCGTATTATTATGAGCTTTTTGACCGGGGCGCTCGGCAGCATGGTCGTGCCGTTCATGTCCGTTTATTTTGCCAAAACGCTGGGGGCGACGGCCGCAGGTCTCGTGGCGATCCTCAATATCGTGGTGGGGCTTGTCTGCGCCACACTGGGCGGCTATTATGCGGACCGGGTCGGACGCAAGCGCATGATGCTGATCTCCGAAGCGGCGACCGCCGCAGCATACCTGGTCATGGCTGCCGCCAACTCGCCGTGGTGCCAATCGCCGGTCGCGACGCTCGCCATGACGGTTGTCGTCAGCGCGAGCTGGGGACTGCACAAGCCCGCCATGGAGGCGATGTTGATCGATGTGACCGAGCCGCATGCCCGCCAGGCGATGTACCGGATTACGTATTGGACCAACAATCTGTCCATGGCCGCAGCGGGAATGATCGGAGCGTTTCTGTTCGCGGATTACTTGTTCGAGCTGTTCCTCGCCGTCGGGCTTATGACGTTCGTTTCCTTCGCCGTCACCTGGATTTTCATCACCGAAGCCTGGAAGCGGCCCGATGGCGGGCCAACCGGGGCGGCGGAGCCGACGAAAGGCAAGCTGTGGGCCAATTACCGGCAGGTGCTGCGGGACAAAGTGTTTATGGTCTATGTCGGCGCCTTTATGCTGCTTCTCTCCGTGGAAATTAATTTAGTCAACTACATCGGGATTCGTCTGGAAAAAGAAATGCGGTTGACGCCGTGGCTGCCATGGACCGACTGGCAGATCGACGGTATGCAAATGCTGGGGGTGCTGCGGACCGAGAATACGCTGCTGGTCGTTCTGCTGTCGCTTGTGATCGGGGCGCTGATCAAGCAGCGCTCGGATTCGCGGATCATGTACGCAGGGCTTCTGCTCAACGTCGCCGGATACAGCTTTCTCGCCTGCAGCAACCAGCCGGCGCTGCTCGTGCTGGTAATGTTCGCCGCGACCGTCGGCGAGCTGATTTACGTCCCGCTCAGCCAGGCGCTTCTGGTAAACATCGTGCCGGACCACGCGCGCAGCTCTTATATGGCGATTAACGGCATGGCCTACCGGGGAGGCATGATGCTTAGCGGAATCAACATTATACTTGGAGGCATGCTGCCGGGCTGGGGGATGGCGCTTATTATTTTCATGACCGGGATGGCCGGGCTGCTGATGCTTCGTTCCGTGATGCCGGCGTTGGAGAAAGCGAACGGCCGGTCGACGGTGCCGGGAACAGTCGTATCCAAACCGGTTTAAACCAATTTCGAACAAAGGAAGGGAAATTTTCATGCCGCATATCGTGGTTAGAGGGATACCGGTAGAACAGCTCAAAGAGATCAGCACGGCTTTGGTGGAGGAATTGGCGGCCATTTGCGGCTGCGGCACCGACAATTTCATGATCGAGTGCTTGCATACGACGGCCGTCTTTCAAGGAAACGAAGTGGAATCTTATCCGTTCATCGAGGTAGCATGGTTCGAGCGGGGACAGGAGGTGAGGGACCGGTTCGCGCAAGCGATTGCCCGTCATGTTTTATCGTTGGGCATCCCTGAGGTGGAGACGGCGTTCATAGCGTATCGGCAAGACAGCTATTATTTGAATGGGGAGCGCTTTTTCGAATAATGGGATAACAAGGCTGACCCTATCGTTTTCTACAGGGGCCAGCCTTTTTGATGCGCAGCTCCTATCCAACGGAACTACTCGTTTTTTGCAAACCTTAGCTTAAGCGTCACCGTCCGTCCCGCAGGCAGATGCACGATGCGGTGCCGGGCCGTTTTATCCGGCGCTTCGGACAAGCTGACCTCGCCTGCCGCCTCTTGCAGCGCAAAGGGAAATTCCACCTCCACCGTCTGCGCCCGCGCCGAAACGAAGGACACCTCGGCGGTTCCTTCCGCCAAGCTCCAAGCCATCGACACCTCCGCGCCTCCCCGGCAGCGGAGCCCGCGGAACCGGCCTTCGCGCCATGCGTCCGGCAGTGCGGGCAGCAGCTTGATGACGCCGGGGGCGGAGAAGAGCAGCATCTCCTGCATGGCGGCGGTCCAGCCGAAATTCGCGTCGATTTGGAACGGCGCGCGCTTGCCTGCAATGCTGATCCCCTGACGCCGCCAATCGTTGTGGTACGTGAACAGATTGTCGCCGAGGCAGGAACGGCTCAAGAGCTCAAGACATTCCAGCGCCCGGTTCCCGTCCCCGAGGCGCGCGTACAGATTGGCCATATGGGCGAGCGACCAGCCGGTTTGATCCTGAAGCCCGATCACCAGCCGCTTCTCCACCGCCTTCCGGCACGCCTCGAACAGCTCCGGCTCGCTTCCCGGCGTAATTTCGTATCCCGGGAACAGCGGGTACAGGTGCGACAAATGCCGGTGATGGTAATTGTCTTCGAAATCCGGGTGCATCCATTCCTTGAGCGCGCCGTCTTCGTTCACTTGATACGCCGGAAGCTTGCTGAGCATTGCCCGCCACTTCGGCAGCGATTCCGCTTCGATCCCGAGCTCCTCGCACGCTTCGCACAGATGCGTCAGCACTTCCTTGGCGACGGCAAAATCCATCGTCGCGTTGATGCAGACCGCCACCGTGCCGCTGCCCTCGAACGCGCCGTTGGCGCAGTTTTCCGGCGAATTGGACGGGTAGGACTTGTAACGCCCGTTCTCGTCTTCCACGAAGAAGTCCTCATAGAACAACGCGCACTCCTTCAGAAACGGTACGGCCCGCCGCTCCAGAAACGCCCGGTCTCCGGTAAACAGCCAGTAATCGTAAAAATGCTGCGCCAGCCAGCCCGCGCCGGCGGAAAAATAGACGACGTGTGGCTGCAGGTTTTTCTTCAAGCCGGAGTCCGGGGAAGCGAACAGCGGGCTGAGAATGCCCCGGCATCCGTACCACTTGCGGGCGTTCGTGCGCATGTCGTCCAGCAGCGACTCGAAGAGGTCGAAGAACGGCAGCGCCGTCTCCGCCATATGGCCCGGCAGTGCCTGCCAATAGTTCATCTGGATATTCTCGTTGTTGAAAAAAGCGCTGCTCCACGCCGGCGCGTAATCGCCGTTCCAGACGCCCTGCAGATTGGCGGGCAGCCCGCCGGGTCTGGAGCTGGAGAGCAGCAGGTAGCGGCCGTAGTCGTACATGCGCTCGATGAGCGCCGTCGGGACGGTGCCGCTGTAGGCGTCGAGCAGCAGTTGCTCGTTGCCGGCGTCCGCGCCTTCGGACACGCGTAAATCCAGCTCGGCGCGGAGAAACAGCGCGCGGTGCTCGGCCGCATGGCGCTCGAACAGCAGCGCATAGTCCGCCGGCAGCTCGCTCAACCCGCTCGTGAGCGGGTCCAGTGCGCCCGGTCCGCCGAGCTTCGGGTCGATGCGGAGCAGCACCGTAACCGCGTCGGCGTCTTCTACCTGCAGCCGCTGCTCCCGCACATAGCGGCGTCCGCCGTGAACGACGACCCGTGCGGCGGCGCCGTATGGTTCCAGCGCCTCGGCATACTTGCCGATCGCGCACAGCACATCGTCCCGCACGAACCGGTTGTGCGAGAAGCCGCGCTCCGCCGCCGCCTCCGGGTCGTGCACCGTCAGCTCCAGCGCCGCCCGGAGCGTGCCCGGCGCCGAGCTGCGCACGGACAGCACGACCGCTTCGTCGGTGCGCGAGACGAACAGCCGCTTCGTGAGACGGACATCGCCTTCGTTCCAGCCGACGGCAATCTCGCCCGTCTCCATATCGAGCGTCCGTTCGTAGGCCTTGAACCCTTCCGCAGGCTCCAGGAACACCTTCAGGTCGAAGCCGGGTTGATACATGGCGGTGTTCGCGAAGTAGCCGGCTTCGCGCATCCGGCCGGGATACAGCCGGTTCGCTTCCGCATAGCGCCCCGCATCGAGCAGCGCCCGCAGCTCGGGCAGGTGAACGGACAGGTCCGGCAGCTCCTTCGTCTTGGCCCCGTACCATAACGCTTCGTGATTGACGAGAATCGTGTCCTCCTGAATATTGCCGTACACGAGCGCGCCCAGCGTTCCGTTGCCGGACGGCAGCGCGTCCTGCCAGCGGACGGCCGGTTTGGCCATTTTCATCACATGCTTTCGGTAAGCGGTACCATCCGGGTGAAGCCGGGTTGTGCTTGTCTTCATCGTCTTTCGTCCTCCTTCGGGCTCACGGCACAGGCATAGGGCTGATGCAAAAAAATGAATTATCTGCAACGTTTCTGCAACGTTTCTGGATTTTTATGCTATAATACAACGAAAGCGATAGAACATGCAACTGCATAATTTACGAAATAGAGTTCAGCAGAGGGGGAGTGGCAATGTCCAGATTGGACGAGGTAGCCAAACGGGCGGGCGTATCCAAATCGACCGTATCCCGGGTCATTAACAACAGCGGCACCGTATCGCCCGCGGCCCGGCAGAAGGTGCAGGAGGCGATGCGCGAGCTGCATTTTCATGCGGAGGAGCTGAAGCGCTCGCCGGACGGCAGCGCGATGATCGGCTTGATTCTGCCGTTCGGCAAGCACATTGCGAGCCATTCGTTCGGCATCGATATTATGGCCGGGGCCGAGGAGAAGGCGTTCGAGCAGGACTATATGATTCTGATCGGCAATTCCTACGGGGGCCGGGAGGTCGCGCTGACGACGAAGATGATCAACCGCGGCGTGGAAGGAATCATCGTGCTCAGCGGCGATCAAAAGAACCGTGAGCATGCGGAGCTGCTGGCGGCAAGCGGCATTCCGATGGTGCTCGTCGACCAGAAGCTGGAAGGCGTGGAGGCGCATTTGGTACGAGGAGACAACTTCATGGGCTCCGTCGCGCTGATGAACCATCTGCTCTCGCTCGGCCATCGGCGCATCGCTCTGCTTTCACCGAACCGGCATTATACGCACCGGGAGCGGGTGAAGGGCTACCGCTTCGCGCTGACGGAGCAGGAGCTCCAGCTGCCGCCAAGCTATGAGGTGCTGGTGGAGAGCGGCGTTGCGGTGGAGACGGAGCTGCGCGCTCTGCTGCGGAGCGAGGACCGGCCGACGGCGGTCTATGCGGCCGATCCCGGGCAACTGGGGGTGCTTATCGGGGTTGCGAACGAGCTTCGGCTGCGCATTCCCGAGGAGCTCAGCGTTGTCACGTTCGACGACACGTATGCGGCGCTGCCGGAAGGGTATGCCGGCTTTTTTACGTCGGTCAATCAGTCCGGCAAGCTGATGGGGAGCATGGCCGTGGAGCTGTTGTTCCGGCAGTGGCGCGACCCGGAGCTGGGCGCGCAGGAAATCGTGCTGCCGGGCAAGCTGAACGTCCGCCGGTCGACCCGACAGTTGTAGCCGGACGGTACGGTGTTTCCGGATACCGCAGTTCATCACCGGGAAGGAGCTGTGACGCTTGCGCAGAAACTGGTTTCAACGGCTGCTGCTGTCGTATTTGCCCGTCTTTTTGTCGGTGGCCGCCGCCTTGATTCTTCTCTCCGTCTTTTCCGCGGGCGAGCTGGCCAAGAAGGAAGCCGTCCGCGCCAATCAGGTGTTTGCCCGGCATGTACTGCAGCTTGTCGACCAGACGATGCGGGCGGTCGACCGGCAGCTGATCAAGGAGATTCAGACGAACGAGAAGCTGGCGGGCTTCTACAACGGCCGGGACTCGGAGCGAACGGCGCTGGACCTGTACGAAACGTCCGGCAAGCTTCGGGAAATCATCGTCAATACGCCGTTTATCGATTCGATTTATTTGGTGCGTGCCTCCGACCGGACGGTGCTCAGCCCGAATCTGATGGCGGGCATCGAGCAGTTCGGGGACCGGGAATTCATCCGTGAAGCGCTGAACGGGACCGGCGGAAGCCGCTGGACGGACGCCCGGTCGTACAGGGAATTCGACGATCAGGGACAGCCGGTCACCGTCGTGTCGCAGGTACGCAAAGTGCCGCTGCTTGGCGGGGAGAAGGGAATCGTCGTCGTCAATGTC
The DNA here is from genome assembly GCF_004000785.1 of Paenibacillus ehimensis NBRC 15659. Classification (GTDB taxonomy): domain Bacteria; phylum Bacillota; class Bacilli; order Paenibacillales; family NBRC-103111; genus Paenibacillus_G; species Paenibacillus_G ehimensis. The sequence continues at coordinate 54,640 of NZ_BILX01000036.1, forward strand.
CGCACGTCCGCTATTGCAAGCGCTATCAAGGAAATGACCGAGTCCGATGTCAGCTTCGTCCGCTTGCTGGACGGAGGCCGCCGGACGCTGGCGTCATCCCGGGAAGACGGGGCGGCGGTGCTGGCCTCGGTCACGTCGGAGTATACGGGGTGGACCGTCGAAAGCGGTCTGCAGAGGAACCGTTCGGCGTTTGCCGGGTTTTCGTATACGTCGCTGTGGTCTCTGCTTCATGTGGGGCTGGTCGCGGCCGGGGCCGTCTGGATCGTGCTCGTCACCCGCCGCAATTACCGGCCGATCCGCTCCATTCTGGATCGGATCGACGCTTACGCTTCGCAGCGGAACAGTGCTTTTGCAGGCAGTCGGGGCCTCCCGGATCAGGATGAGTTCCGGTTCATCGAGACGGCGCTCGACGATCTGGTGGAGCGGACGATCAGCTACCGGAAGCTGCATGAGGAAGACCTTATTTTTCGCAAGCGCAACTTTTTTCTGGAGCTGCTGGAGGGCGGCAGCCCGGTGACGGATGAACGGTTTCAAGCGGAAATGCGCCGCTTCGGCATGCCGGAGCGGACCGCGGCATTGGCGATGGCCGTGGTCGAAATCGATAAATATGCCGAGCTGTGCAGCCGGTACAGCCGGCGCGATCAATATTTGCTTAAATTCGCGCTGAGCAGCGTCATCGCCGAAATTGCGCAGCAGTCCGGCCTTCCGGCTTGGATGGAATGGACCTCGAACCGGGAGCTGAGCGTGCTGCTGCATCTGCCGCCGGAGGCGGAGGATACAGGGGCGGCGGCGAGCATGTTCGAGAACGTGAAGCAGTGGACGAACCAGCATTTGTCGTTTACGGTCACGGTGGGGCTCGGCACGCTGGCGCTGCGGCTGGACGAGCTTCCGGGCTCGCATGCCGAAGCGTTGGAGGCGCTCAAATACAAATCGGCGCTCGGAACCGACCGGATTATTGATGCGTCAAGCATCCAGGCGAAGACGCAGGGCGAGGTGTACAAGCATTTGCAGCTTATGCGATCGATCGCGCAGCGGTTCCGCGCCGGGGAAGCCGGATGGGAAGCGGAGATGAACCGGCTGTTTGCCGAGCTGAAGGAAGGGTTGTTTTCCGCGGACGACGTGTCGGCCGTTCTGCACTCGCTGATCTATCATCTGCAGCGCGAAATGACGGAGCTTCCGCCGGAATTCGGCCGGCTGTGGAACGACGAGACGCTGCCGGAGCTGCACCGGGCGATCGGGCAGTCGGATACGCTGGACGAGTGGCGGGAAAGGTTCGCCGTCATTCTCACCGCAAGCGCCCGGCGGATGGAGGCGCTGAGAACGGCGCGCACGAACCATACGCTCATGCTGCGGATGAAGGACTGCATTCACGAGCAGTATGCGAACCCGAATTTGTCCCTGACTTTTTTGGGCGGCGAGTTGAATGTCAGTCCGAAGTATTTGAGCCAAATGTTCAAGGAAGCCTTCGGCGTAAATTTTCTCGATTACGTATCGGAGCTGCGGATCAAGGAGGCGAAGCGGCTGCTGACGGAAACGGAGGAGACGGTGCAGGACATCGGGGCCCGGGTCGGGTATCCGAGCGTCCGGTCGTTTTTGCGCGTGTTCAAGAAAGCAACCGGGGTGACGCCCGGGGAATTCCGCAAAAAATAGCGGCCGGCAGCGCCAAAACTGAAAAATGACCGGCGCACGGAAAAATGTCCTCCTCCCCGAAGCATCGGCATTTTCGCCCGTTCGGCGGAAAAACGCGACCTCGAAGAATACTGTCCATTGTGCCGCAGCGCCCGGCCGGGGTACATTCGTTTCACTACACGAAAGCCGAGGTGAATCGATGGAACAATCCATGCATCCCGCGCCGATCTCGCTGGAGCGCAGCAAACAGGTCGCACGGCTGCGGCGCAGCCGAACGTTCAGACGCAATGTCCCGCTTCTTCTTATGTTTCTCCCGGTCATCGCGTTCTACGTCGTGTTCAAGTACATTCCGATGGCCGGAGTTGTTATCGCTTTCAAAAGCTACAACTTCGCCGACGGCATCTGGGGGAGCCCGTGGGTCGGCCTGAAAAACTTCCAGCTGCTGTTCAACAATCCGAAGTCGCTGCTCATTATCCGCAATACGTTGATGCTCAGCCTGCTGCATATTGTTGCCGGGTTTCCGTTCCCGATCCTGCTGGCGATTATGCTGAACGAAGTGAAGAAGGCATGGTTCAAAAAGTCCGTGCAGACGCTCGTGTTTTTGCCGCACTTCTTATCGTGGGTCATCGTGGGCGGCATCGTCGTGACGTTTTTTTCCCAGCAGTCGGGCGTGATCAATCATTGGATCGCCCAGTGGTTCGGGCAGCCGTTTCCTTTCTTGTACAACGAGACGTCATGGGTGGCGATCTTCATCGGCTCGGGCATTTGGAAGGAAGCGGGCTTCAGCGCGATCATTTATTTGGCGGCGCTGTCGACGATCGACCCGAGCCTGTACGAAGCGGCCAGCATCGACGGCGCAAGCAAATGGCGGCGCATCTGGCATGTGACGCTGCCCGGCATCTCGCCGACCGTGGTGCTGATGCTGATCTTGGCGATGGGCAAGGTGATGGAGGTCGGGTTCGACCCCGTGTACACGCTGCAAAACTCCGTCGTCGCCGACGTATCCGAAGTCATCAGCACGTATATTTACACGCTCGGCATCCAGAAGGGGGAGTTCAGCCTGACGAGCGCGATGGGCTTGTTCGAATCGGCGGTCGGGCTGGTGCTGGTGGTCACTTCGAATGCGATTGCCCGGCGGTTTAACCGGGGACTATGGTAACGGCAACTGTATTTTAGATGGAGGAGGCTGTAAGGCTATGAAACCTACGACCGGAGAAAAATGGTTCCTGGCCGTCAACGCGCTGCTGCTGTTGATTGCCGGACTGAGCTGTCTGCTGCCGCTGCTGCATATCGTATCGGTTTCGTTCAGCGAACCGCATGCCGTTATGTCCGGCGCCGTGGCCTTGTGGCCGCAAGGCTGGACGCTGGAATCGTACGGCCTGCTGCTTCGCGGCTCGAAAATCGTGAGCGCTTTCACAAACAGCGTCGAGCTGACCGTCGTCGGCGTTGCGCTGAGTATGATCTTCACGACGATGGCCGCTTATCCGCTGTCCCGGCGCTATTTTTACATGCGGCGTTTTTGGACGCTGGCGATCGTGTTTACGATGCTGTTCAGCGGGGGCTTGATTCCGGGCTACCTGCTGCTGAAGCAGCTCGGCCTGATCAATACATACGGCGCAATCTGGCTGCCGGGTCTCGTCAGCACGTTCAACATGCTGATCATGCGGACGTATTTCGAAGGCATCCCTGACGAGCTGGACGATGCGGCCCGGATGGACGGCTGCGGGGAATGGCGCTATTTGCTGCGGATCGTGCTGCCGCTGTCCGTGCCGGTGATTGCGACGCTGTCGATTTTTTACGCAGTCGGGTATTGGAACTCGTTCTTCCAGGTGCTGATGTATATTAACCAGACGAGCAAGTTCAACCTGACGGTGCTGGTGCAGCAGATGATCCAAAGCCAGTCGCTGATGCAGGAGATGAACGCCAGCGACATGCAGGCTTTCATTACCCCGGAGGGGATCAAGACGGCGGGCATCATCGTCATGGTGCTGCCTTTGCTGCTGGTGTATCCGTTTATGCAAAAGTATTTTATCAAGGGCGTCATGATCGGTGCGGTGAAAGGCTAGCGGTGCAGAGGGGAACATAAGAAAAGGGGGCTGGCAAAAATGAGTACACGCAGAGGAAAGAAGCGGTGGAGCGCCGGAGCGGCGTTCGGATTGGCGGCAACGGTCGTCATGGCGGGCTGCGCCTCGCCGGGAGCCGGAGGCAGCGGAGGGGCCGGGAACGGGAAGAAGCCGGAGCTGTCCGCGACGATTTACGACCGGGGGGCCGTTCCCCAGAACGAAGGCACGATTGAGAAAAACCGCTGGACCGATTGGATCAACGCGAACGGCCCGGCCAACGTCACGTTCGTCGCCATTCCGCGCAACGAAGCGACGCAGAAGCTGACAACGCTGTTCGTGTCGGGCAGCGCGCCGGACCTGGTGTTCGAATTTTCCTCCGTGCTGCGGAGCCAGCTGTACGCGCAGAAGCAGCTGATGCCCGTGGACGACATGATCGAGAAGTACAGCACGACGTACAAGGCGCTGCTTGAAAAGTATCCGGTGCTCAAGACGGTGGCGAAGATGCCCGACGGCAAAATGTATGCGTTCGGCAAAGTCAACGGCCTTCAGACGAACCACGCGCTCTATATGCGCGCGGACTGGTTGAAGAAGCTGAACCTGCCGGTGCCGAAGACGACCGACGAGCTGTTCGAGGTGCTCAAGGCGTTCAAGGAGAAAGACCCGGATGGCAACGGGAAAGCCGACACGTACGGCACGTCGCTTGCCTATATTACGAATCAGGTGCTGAATGCGATGTTCCAGAACTCGAAATGGGTCGTGGAGGACGGCAAGCTCATCCATGACTGGGAGCGGGCCAAGGCGGCGACGGCGTTCAAGAAGCGGCTCTATGACGAAGGCATCGTCGATAAGGATTATTTGACGGATAAAGCCGGACAGAAGGCGCAGCAGGACTGGGTGAACGGGAAGCTCGGCATGTGGGGCGGACAGACGGGCGGTCCCGGCTGGCTGCAGGTATACGAGTCGCTGAAGAAAAACAATCCTTCCGCCGAGGTAATCGTCATTCCGCTGCCGAAGGGGCCGTACGGCCAGTTCAGCCCGATCATCAACAACCCGGTGCAGCTTACCGCAATGGTGAACGCGCAGGCCAAAAACCCGGAGGCGATCATGAAATACGTGGACTTCATCTCCTCCGAGCAAGCCGGGAAGACGCTGGGCTACGGCATCGAAGGCACGCACTATACGACGGGCAAGAACGGCTGTCCCGCTTTTGTCGACAAGGACAAGGCGAAGGAAGTGACTTATGCGAGCGACTACCGGATGCTGTACTCCCCGGTGCTGGAAGGGAAGTGCGGCAAATACGCGGAAACGCTGAATCTGGACAACAAGACCGAGAAGGAATATTACGACCTGTTAAAAATGGCCGATGAGGCATACTTGACGCCGGAGCGTCCGATCGCCGACATCACGAACCCGGAGCATATGCCGACGCTGCCGCAGGACCTGCAGCTCATCTCGACGAACACGGACAAGATCATCAACGATCTGTGGATCAAGGCCATTGTCAGCGGCCCTTCGTATACGCCGGAGCAAGCGATGGCGGAAGCGAAGAGCACGTGGGAGCAGGCCGGAGGCAAGCAGGTTGACGACTGGTATGCCAAGTGGTATGCGGAGAACAAAGACACGGCGCTGCTGAAGGATAAGCTGTACGAGTTTAAGTAATCTGCGCGATGGGCCTTGGGAGGATGCTCCTGGGGTCTTTTTGTCTACCATTTTACAGGAAAATACAGTATGATAAGTGTAACCAAGCTATATAGGTGGTATGTTCTTATGAAACCTAAAGCATTGATTACCGCCATGTGCGTATCCATTGCGACCGTAATTCTCATCTTGTTTATGTATGATTACCTGGGTCGGCGTGCCGCCGACGCGCTTAATTCGCAAGGGGAGGAAGCGGAAAGGCTCAATATCCGGCAGCAATTTTTGCAAGAGCTTTCATCGAAGGAGCAATTGTCTCAAGCGTCCGTTCAACAAATCTCGGGACACTACGATGTCAAAGTAAAAGATTATTATGTAAAGGTGACTTACAAAGACGAGCCGGATGTCGTTTATGTTTACGATAAAAACGCCAAGGAAGTATTCGTCCTCACGCATATTTTAGCCGAAGGCGCAAGCAAACCGGACGAACCCTTTAAGCACAAGCATCGCTTTTCGCCGGTTCCTTAACGGTAAACCTATGCATATCGCGGGCTATCTGTAAAATTTAGAATTAATTAACATCAAATATGGCATGATGAAGGGGACTCCGGACAACAATCGGACAGCGCGACTCGGCGAAGGAGGAGGACGAGAGGAGGAACCTGAGCAATGGTATTGATCAATTGTCACAAGTGCAATCGGGTTATGGTGGATGAGCTGGGGGACGGGACGCTGAGAATCCGCACCCGCATTTTGCTGGCCCGGCTGAACGGGACGGGCGTGCAGGCGGTGTGCCCGCAGTGCAAGAATTACTGGTCCAAATTGCAAATTAAGAAGCAGTTGGATAGCATAAGAAGCGGCGTCCCGGCATGTGCGCAGCATGCTCGCGGGGCGCCGCTTTTTTTAGAAAGAGACTAGCTTTGCGCCTTCTCCGGAACCGTATGGATGACGACGCCTTCGACCTCCTGGGGATTTTTCAGCAGGTGAAAAATCGGACATACCCGTTCCACCGCCTCATGAAGCTCGGCGATCGTCTGCTCCGATTCCGACGAGACAATGTGCAGCTTATACCGGATGTTATGCGGGTAAATCGGGATATGCTCGAAGCCGGGCTGCCCGGCCAAGACATGCTGCTCCCCGGTCACTTCCACCTCTAACGACTCCAAGGATACGCCCCGTTCGGCGGCTTGAATCAAGGTGATGTGCGTCAAGCAACTGCCGAGCACGCCGAGCTGAAGCTCCGGCGAAGACGGTCCGAGATTGTACCCGGCAAAGTCCGGCGGACTGTCGCTAATGATCTGAAAATCGCGGATGCGGATTTCGCGCACCCCGCTTCGCCCGGCGGCTCGCACATTCGCTTTGATCGCCTGCCTGGCGGTTTCCGGCTGTTTCAAAGCCTGCTCGTTGCGCTGCAGGCTCGCTTCCCGTTTTTGAACGAGATATTCGTTCAAGGTGGACATCGTTCATCACTCCCATACGATTGAATTTGATTCCCAAATAAAAAGACTCCATCATTATTCGGCCAAGTCACGTTTCCGGGTACGGTCGAATACATGGAGCCTCCAAGGGCATGGTGGGCTGGTTGGAATGATTTGTTGTTACAAAATCAAGGTGATTTACTAAAATGTAGCATCAAATGGCGGAGGAAGCAACTCGAAAAATTTTAAAGGGTCCAACCGAAATTTTTAAGTTGACGCTGGCAAGAGCTGCCTGTTAAAATAGCACCAACACCAAAAGCATATTAAACCTATCGGAATTTGTCTACCGGACTGCCGGAGGCATGACGAACCCGCATTTAGGATCGCAATTGCGCGGGTCGTTGTGTCTCTTTTTTTGCATTCTACCCAACCTTACCCAACCTTACCCAACCTTGGAGGATGAAAACGATGGCTAACGAAAATCAATGGCAACCCGAAACTTTGGCGGTTCACGCCGGGCAGGAAATCGATCCGACGACGTTCTCCCGTGCGGTCCCGCTGTACCAGACGACTTCGTACGGCTTCCGGGATACGGAGCACGCAGCGGACTTGTTCGCCTTGAAAGAGTTCGGCAACGTCTACACGCGGATCATGAATCCGACCACCGACGTCTTCGAGAAGCGCGTTGCTGCGCTGGAGGGCGGGGCTGCTGCGCTGGCGACGGCTTCCGGGCAAGCGGCGATCACGTACTCGATCCTGAACATTGCCTCCGCCGGAGACGAGATTGTCTCGGCCACCAGCTTGTACGGCGGCACGTACAACCTGTTCGCCTCCACGCTGCCGAAGCTGGGCATTCAAGTGAAGTTCGTCGATCCGTCCGACCCGGAAAACTTCCGCGCCGCCATTACGCCGCAGACGAAAGCGCTGTACGCCGAGACGATCGGCAATCCGAAAGGGGACGTGCTGGATATCGAAGCGGTGGCCCGCATCGCTCACGAGAACGGTATTCCGCTTATCGTGGACAATACGTTTCCGAGCCCTTACCTGCTGAAGCCGATCGAATTCGGCGCAGATATCGTGGTCCATTCGGCCACGAAATTTATCGGCGGTCACGGCACATCGATCGGGGGCGTTATCGTCGACAGCGGCAAGTTCGATTGGACCGCGAACGACAAGTTCCCGGGACTGACGCAGCCTGACCCGAGCTATCACGGCCTCGTTTTTACCGAAGCGGTAGGGCCGATCGCTTATATCATCAAAGCCAGAGTGCAGCTGCTGCGGGATCTCGGGGCAACGCTGTCGCCATTCAATGCGTTCCTGCTGCTGCAGGGGCTTGAGACGCTCCACCTGCGGATGGAGCGCCACAGCGCCAACGCGCTCAAAGTCGCCCGCTTCCTGGAGAAGCACGAGGCGGTCGATTCGGTACAATACCCGGGGCTGGAAAGCCATCCGTCCTACGCGCTGGCCCGCAAATATTTGCTCAAGGGCCAGGGCGCGATTCTCACGTTCGAGGTTAAGGGAGGCGTCGAAGCAGGCAAAAAGCTGATCAACGCCGTGAAGCTGTTCTCCCATCTCGCCAACGTCGGCGATTCCAAATCGCTGATCATTCATCCGGCCAGCACGACCCACCAGCAGCTCTCCGGGGAGGAGCAGCTTGCCGCAGGCGTTACCCCGGGCCTGGTCCGTTTGTCCGTCGGCACGGAAGCGATCGACGATATTTTAGCCGACCTGGAGCAGGCGCTGCAAGCGAGTCAGGCGGAAAGCCGGGTGTCGGTTTAACGGTAAGAGATGAAAATCCGCAATGCGAGGTATTTGCTCGTGTTGCGGATTTTTTATGACAAAATTCGACAAAAACAGTCAATGCTTTCTAGGTAACATCCTATTATAATACGTACATATGGTCCAATAGTTACATCTTTCGACATACGACTTATACCGATGAAATATTTTTGTACATTTTACTTTACGGAAGGAGATCAACGGCGCGGTGCAAAGAAGTACGATATCTTTTCAACATTTTGTGCTCATTGCAATGGTTTTACTTGCTATTTTTTTATTTCCTGAATTAACAAGGGCCGAAACTTACTATGATTACAAGGATTCGAAACTGCTGAATATTTACTCAAAAGATAACGGGAAGTTCTATAAAGCGACATTTACATATGATAAGAACGGAAACATCACGGATAAAAAAATGGTCCCCGCCAACGCGATTGATTACCCTGCCGAAACGAGTTATTCGAATGCATCTTATGATATCGTTCTTTTCAATGTTGATCCAAAGGCTACGCAGGTAGAGTTCCCGACATGGACGGAGAACAATGGTCAGGACGATGTAATTTGGCATCAAGGGGAAAAGGTGGGGGGCGGAATATGGAAAGTGATT
>NZ_BILX01000037.1 GCF_004000785.1 Paenibacillus ehimensis NBRC 15659
AAAAACTAGGCGAAATTAAGTTTGACAATAAACCTTCTGCCTTCCCTTTACTGGAAAAGGAAGTGAAGAAGCATACGAAAAAAGGATTATCCGTTGTTTACGGGCTGGAAGATGTGGGAGGCTTCGGCAGAGCGTTGGCGGTCTACTTGACGGAGAATAAACGTTGGGTGAAAGAGGTCAATCCGAAGCTTTCCATGGCTAGGCGTAAGAGCCATGTTACGGTTCAAAAGTCAGACAGTTGGGATGCCGAGTGTGTAGCAAGAGTGTTGAAGGATGAATTGCTTCAATTGCCGGATGCAAAGCCGATTGATTTATATTGGGCCATAAGCCAGCTTGTCACACGAAGAAAAGGAGTAGTAAAAGTCCTATCCGGCTGCATCAAAAACTTGCATCAGCAATTAGGCTATCATTATCCAAGTTATAAAAAATTCTTTTCCGAAATAGACGGTAAAACAGCCTTGAGCTTTTGGGAAGCATATCCTTCTCCAAGGTATTTAAAGGACATGGAAGCTGAGACATTAGCCGAATTTCTAAGAAGTCATAGCAATAATGGATTATCCCATAAGAAAGCAGCACAAATTCTGTCCCTCATTGAAGCGGACGGGGATACATATCGAGATTTTCAGGACAAACGTGATTTCATTGTACAAAGCCTTGTCCGAAGCATACGTTTTAATCAGCAAGAGTTAGCCCAGATTGAAGAAGAAATTGGAGGGTTGATTAAGCAGTTAGGCTTCCAATTGGAAACAATGACAGGCATTGATGTCGTTACAGCGGCAGAACTGGTGGCTGAGATTGGCGACATACACCGATTCGCTACACCTGATAAATTGGCAAGATTCGCAGGGATTGCACCGATTATATGCGGTTCAGGGAACAAGGTCAGGAACTACAAGAGCAAGCAAGGGAACAGGGAGCTTCACGACATCATCAGGAACCTTGCGATTCGTCAGATTGCCGTAACACGTAACAAGAAAGAGCCGCGTAATCCTTATTTCCATTCGTATTATGAGCAGAAGCTAACAGCAGGAAAGACGAAGCAGCAAGCCATTGTGTGCATCATGCGTAAACCGGTCAACGTGGTCCATTATCTGATGAGAACGAAAGCAGCATACATAATTCCAGAAGTATCCATAAAGCAAGCAGGATGATATAATGATAGTTGGGCGGCAATTGGAAAACAGTTGTTGCCCTTTTAATTGGGATGAGCCGCTTTATCAACTAGGATACGTATGAAGGGGATATTAGCAATCCGCTCAGTTTGAATTTGTATACGTATGTGCATAATAATCCGTTGACAAATGTTGATCCGACGGGACATTGGTGTGAATCGTCTGATGGCAAGTGGAGCCATTCTGGTGCTTGTGAAAGTGCTTCGTCTACATGGAGTCCAGATTATGAACATATAGGCGAAAGGGAAATGCAAGACGGTAGATTCGTTGGTGTGGAATTTGAAAAGCAGAATTTGACTACTGATGATAAGTTTTATTTATGGCTTAACGGCGATAATGAGGTTTATCTTAATTCGAGTAGGGATACGCAGTTACAGATGCGAAAATGGGTGTTGGAAGGGTACATGTCAAATCAGATCGAAAATAAGTTTCCTGATTTTAACGCAGGGCTGAATTTAGATCCATCGTTATTGACTGTCTTTCCAAATAATGTTGTTGATATTAATAAGATGTTTGGACAAAACGGAAAATATATCCCTGATGAACCCGGACACCCTGGACGCAATAAAATGATATGGGAGCTGGACGAGAATACAAGAGTTACTTTTGAAAAGCATCCTTATGATAAAGGAGCGCCAGAATGGCATAGAAATTGGCATTACCATGTTGATTCAACAGAGGGAAGTCACCAGCGTTTCCTTCCGGGCCAAAATGTGCCTGAATTTTTGAAAAGGTTTTTCAGAAAATAATTAAGGAGATTATCATGTCTGGAGAAATAATGAAAAAAGAAATTAATGTTGATTCTAACGTTGAAGAGCAAAAAGGTAAGGTTATTATTAACTTGCTTGAATCAAAGAATATAGAACTTTGTATCGCTCTTTCTAGTAAGTATGGAATGAAGGCAGGGATAAAGTTAAATTCGCATCAGATTCAACAATTAGTAACTTCTCTTGAAAAAAGTCTTGAAATGTTAGAAAGCAACGAAAATAATTTGGAAAGGATTGGAGTTGATATTGTCAATATTGATTCCGAATATCCCCATGAAGAAGGAATTATTATTGTAAGTGTTTATCAAGACACGGTTATACTTTGTGTTTCCTTGACTCAAGGAGGAGACCCCGAGCTTCAACTTAATAAAGAGCGCTGCCGAGATCTAATCAAGACGCTTGCTGATTGGCATAATAGTTAAATTTATCGGAAAAATTCTAAAGCCACAATTAACCTCGCGTTGTGGGCTTCTTTTTGCCGAGACAACACAAAAAACAATCAAAATGCATGGGCGGCGGTAGATGAAAATTTTCTTGCGTAATTTACATCAAAAAACATCAACTTTTTGAAACTGAAAATGCTAATAGAAAAGCATAGGAGAAAAAGACGTAAATTACGCCATTAAAAGAAGGGTGAGAAAATAATGACAGGCTTTGAACGAGCATCGAAGCGTGATACGCATGAGGTTGAGCATACGATAACAGACGATGATGGAAATGTGCATGAAGCTTATTTTTAGCATAATCCCCATGAAGGAGTTAGTCGCAAAATTAAAACGAATTTTGAACTATGATTTCCATTTGGATATGGAGTATACCCGAACTAAAAATCATTTTTGAAGTTGTTAGAAAGCTTGCTGATTTGCTCGCTCAAGACGAGGGCAAAGAAGGAATCGAAGAATACGAGGAGATAACAGAAGAAGAGGTCCAACGCCGAAGAAATGTTTCAATAAAAGTAGACGCATTGAGAAGCATGTTGCATTTTTTAAATGGTGGCAAGCTTTTAGGTTTCGGCAAGATAGACCCCTTTGAACAAGAGTTGTTTGATCTACTCCGAAAATACGATGTCATAGACACGGAACCACCAAAAGATAAAAGATCATACGAGCCTTTTGATCAAGTTAGTTCTAAGCACAAATTTTAAGTTTATTTGAACTAAAAAGTTTAGAAAGAAGTGAAGCAATATCGTACAACAAGACAAATTCATTTATATGGGCATCGACTTGCACAAGCAGCATCACACAGCCGTTTTTATCGACTGCTGGAATCAGAAGATAGGCGAAATTAAGTTTGACAACAAGCCGTCTGCATTCCCTTTATTGGAGAAAGAAGTGAAATCCACGGCTAGGGGTAAGAGCCATGTTAGGATGCCGAGTGTGTAGCAAGAGTGCTGAAAGATGAATTGCTTCAATTACCGGATGCAAAGCCGATTGATTTATATTGGGCCATAAGCCAGCTTGTCACACGCAGAAAAGGAGTAGTAAAAGTCCTTTCGGGCTGCATCAAAAACCTGCATCAGCAATTAGGGTATCATTATCCAAGTTATAAAAATTCTTTTCCGAAATAGACGGTAAAACGGTCTTGAGCTTTTGGGAGACGTATCCTTCTCCAAGACATCTGAAGGACTTGAAAGAAGCAACATTAGCCGAATTTCTAAGAAGCCATAGCAACAATGGATTATCGCACAAGAAAGCAGCACAAATTTTGTCCCTCGTCGAAGCAGACGGAGATACATATCGAGATTTTCAGAATAAACGTGATTACATCGACAAAGTCTTGTCCGAAGCATACGTTATAATCAGCAGGATTTAGCCCAGATTGAAGAAGAAATTGAAGGGCTGATGAAGCAATTAGGCTTTCAACAGGAAACAATAACAGGCATTGATGTCGTTACAGCGGCAGAACTGGTGGCCGAGATTGGCGACATCCACCGATTCGCTACGCCTGACAAATTGTATGAAATATTTCTGTAGCTTTTGTGCTTAAGCCCAAGCAACCATAGCAAAGGGCAAGGGATGAATTCCGGAACCTTGGGAAGCGTACCTTGCTCTTTCCGTTTCGTGCACACAATGGACCTGCTGGCAAACGTGGTGCTACAGTCATCGTGCCAAGTGTAAGTCTTGCCGGTCTTCATCTCCCGCGGCTTGGATGATGCATTCTGCGTACAGCCCGCCCGTTGGGTCACCGTGCAACATGCTGCTTTTTCCAACCCGAATTATATTTGTTTCCAATTGAGGAAACAATAATTGTTTATAGGGAGAAAGGAGCAGCCTGCCTTGGCACGTATGAACAAATCCCAGCTTTTTAGCTTAATCCTGTTGTTTGAATTAGGCAGCACGACGCTTTTTGCCTTGGGGATCGAAGCGAAACAGGATGCCTGGATCGCCATACTGGTCGCTACGGCAATTGGCCTTGGACTGTTATGGGTTTATTTATCGATTCAATCCTATTATCCCGACCAGAATTTGGGAAATATTCTTACTCATGTATTGGGGAAGGTCATCGGCATACCGCTGGTTCTGTTGTACGGGTTATACTTTTTTCTGATCGGAAGCACGAATCTTTGGGAATTTGCCGCCTTTATCCAAATGATCATTCTGCCTACCACTCCGCTGCTTGTGCTTCTTTTCATTGTAATCCTGACGGCCGTTTATGTGCTTTCGCTAGGGGTGGAGGTTCTGGCCCGCACAAGCGAAATCATGCTTGTCATGGTGTTGATTTTCATTGTCACGGCTTATATTCTTGTCGCTTCGTCGGGCGAAGCCGACTTGTCGCAGTTAAAGCCTGTGCTGGGACACGGCTTGACACCGGTTATAAAAGCAGCCGTTCCCACGATCGTCAACTTTCCGTTCGGGGAAATGGTCGTCTTCTTCATGTACTGGCATTTTGCGGCGGACAAATTTTCGATCAAACAGCCTTCCTTCTGGGCTGTCGGCATATCGGGCCTGATGCTCGCCATCTCTCTGGTGGCCATCGTCTCCGTCTTGGGTGTCGAGTTTGCCGCAAATTCGACCATTCCTATATTTATCGTGATTAAAACGATCAACATTGCGGAGATTTTGACCAATCTCGATTTTATTGCCGTCGTCATCATGTTTATCGGCGGCTTCTACAAAATGACCATCTTCTTCTACGGATCGGTACAGGCGCTGAATTCCATCTTCAAATTCCGGCGGGAAGCCTGGCTGATCTTTTGCTTAGGGATCGGCTCCGTTTGCTTCAGTTATGTTTTTTTTACCAGCTTCTCTTTTCACCGGTGGTTCGGCACGAGGGTTAATATTCCTTATGTTCACACGCCGTTCCAAGTCTTTATCCCGGTCTTGCTTCTGTTTATCCTTTGGTTGAAAAACGGGAGAAACAAACCGGAACCGCCAGCTGACCGCTCTTTAAAGAAAGGATGATCCGAATGCCGGATATGGGAACGTTAAAGGAAGCGGGATTTCTGCCGGCCGTTCTTATCGCAGGCGGGGCGGCGTATAGCGGGATTCTTGCCGTAGTCGCCGTCTTTTATGCTGTTCGGCGTCTTGCCGGAAAGCGGCCGCAAGCCAAGAACAAGCGCAAAGGCTGAAGCTGGTTACTCTTCAGCCTTCATCGGCGAATGCGTCAACTCTGTTCTTTTGATCGTCGCTTTGACTTGTATGGTGTATTCCGCTTCGGGAAACATCTCCTCCCATCGGGTTTTCATTTTGTCCCATTCCTTCGGGTATTTTTTACTGATCGTATTGCCGAAGCCGAAAATATCGGAATTGAATTTTTTTTGGGCCGCCCGGATGGCCGTCTCAATTTCCGTCTTGATCGTTTCTTCGCTGCGCCTCTCCGCTTTTTTAATCAAGTCAAGCATCTGCTCCGGATTGAGAGGCTTAACTTGGCCCTGGGTCTCGGCTAAGGCCGTCGTAGTTTGAACGCGAATCACGAACGAGGCCTTCCCGCCCTCCAAGCTTGGGATGATGTCCGAGCTGGAATTAAGGATTTCCACGGAATACTTTTTTCCCGGGTCCAAGAAGGAAGGCATCGATATAATGCCGTTCTTCGGCTTGCCGATCACCCAATTGTATCCTTGGGCTTCCTGCGGTGTGAGATATCCGACCAATTTGTCCTTTTTAAATACCGCCGACTGATGAAGCTTAATGTTCCGGGTCGTCTTTTCCGGCTTCTGTTCAATGGCATAGGCGGGACTTTCCACGATTTCCAGCGCTCCGGTGACCGGATTCATCCCCGTTCCCAAAATTTGTTTATAAAAACGCAGTATATTTAAGGTGTGCGAACTATAATGGAATTTTTCATTCCGAATCAAGCTTACGAGATGCCGGGCCTGAATCTGTTCGATCCCTTTTTTGACCCCCAGGACCTCCCGCGACGATGCGTTTTTGGCAATGCATATCCAGATGTAGCCCCGCGACTCTCTCCCTCTTGAGAACACGTCCAGATACGATAAGATCCCTTCCTTCGCAATTTGCTCGCTGACGACAAGCAATTTGGTATGAAAGTACACGTTTCTTCGATCCAATACTTGGGTAACGTTTCTGGCCGCTTCAATGGTCGTATTGCCTGTCGCCGAAAAAATCTCCACAGGCGCTTCCTTCTGCGACGCTCCTTTGGCCAGAGCGGCCGGTCTGATAATTTGAGAAGTAACGATGATCTTGCCAGTCTTCGGCTCTTTATCCAGGGCAACCGCTACGACGATCCCGATATCGTTCAGCTCTCTCCGATCCCAGCATCCCGTCAAGACCAATACGGCAAGCGCGATCAGAGCCAATGTCCTTTTCAACCTGCTTCCCCCGTTCATTTTGTCGTTCCCTGCCGGGGCCGCCGCGCAAGCGATTTCGGTCGTTTCTGCAAAAACCGGACGGGAGCGCGAATCAAGGAATCCTTGATGTCCGCCCAAATGATCGGAGCGATAGGCGCCATGTACAGGACTCCGAAAGACCGTAAAGAGCACATGTGGGCCAGCATCAAAATAAATCCGATCAAAATGCCGAATCCTCCGAAGGAGCCGGCCAAAAAAATGAGTATCATCCGGAAAAGGATGTTCACGCTTCTTAAGGAAGGTACGATCAGACTGGAGATTCCCGTAAGCGCCGTTACGATGATCATGGGGCTGCTTACAATTCCCGCTTCCACCGCCGCTTGTCCGAGCACGAGGGCCCCGACGATGCTTATGGTTTGTCCGATCGGCCGCGGCATTCGGACCCCGGCTTCCGTAAGGAGCTCGAACGTGATGCCCATCAGTAAAGTTTCCACAAAAGCGGGAAAAGGAGTCCCTTCCCGCGAAGCGGCCATCGTGACAAGGAGCACGGTTGGAATCATTTCCTGGTGGAACGTTGTAAGCGCCACGTAAAGGGCCGGAGTTGCCGTAGAGACGAAAAACGCGAAGATCCTCAGCAGTCTCGAAAAAGTCGCGATCAATACCCTCGAGTAATAATCTTCGCTGTTTTGCAGGTTTTCAATAAACAGATGAGGAAGCGTCAGGGCCACAGGCGATCCCTCACATAGGATGGCGACCCGGCCTTCGAGCATTTTGGCCGCTACAATATCCGGCTTCTCGCTGTTGCCGACCGAGGCAAGAAAAGAAAACGGATGATCTTCGATCCATTGTTCAACCTGTCCCGAATCGAGAACGGAAGCCGTATCGATCCGGTTCAGGCGTTTCCTTACCTCTTGAACAAGCTGCCGCTCGGCTGTGCCTTCGATATAGGCGATACAAACGGTGGTGCGGGTTTGTGTTCCTACCGTTTGATTTTCAAAGATAAGATTGGGATTCTTAATTCTTCGGCGGATTAACGAAATGTTGACGGGCAAATCTTCGGTAAAGCCTTCGCGTGGACCTCTTCTAACCGCCTCGGTTTTGGGCTCCTCGACGCTTCGCGATTCGTACTCCTTTGACGCGATCGAGATGGCCGACCCGTAGCCGTCCACAAATAATACGGTTTCTCCGGACAAGATGCCATCGAACACCTCGTTCATGGTTTGAATGACCCCGGCTTGGCTTAAGCTCAGGATGCGGCTTTGGATGGCGGTTAACCGCCCGTCTTCGCTTTCGTTGGGACGGAGCCGGAAGGACTCCGGAATGGAGAGCAAAGTTCCGACGATATGTTGATTGATCATATCCGTATTGACAAGGTGTTGGATAAAACAAATCGCGGCTTTGAGCGGTTCGTCAAAACCGATCTCAAACTCCCGGATAACCACGTCGTCGCTTCTTCCCAACGTTTGCTTCAGATGCGCAATATTCATAGCCAATGTGCTGCCGACCGGATGCTCGCGTGTCAAGAAAATCACCTCGATGCCTGCCTTGTAACGGTATTATTTGTAATGGCAAGGTATATATTCCTTGGGTTATCCCGCCGGTCTTCCTCCTGACGATTCGCAAAGCCGGGCCAAACAAACAAAAATAATACAACAAATAAAAAAACAGTCTTGTTGTTGGCTTTCTTCGTCCAATTTAGAATAAAGACAGAAGCCGGAGACCTTGCAAAAAGCGGGCTTCCGCCAATAATCCAAACTAAAAGTCAGGGGTGCTGAACGTGAAGAGATTCAAAAAAGGTCTGGTTGCCATGGCATTGCTTACGCTGGCTCTCTCGTTAGCGGCTTGCGGGCAGGCGCCCGCGGCGAGCGATTCCGGGAAAAAGGAAGAGAAAACCGCGGCCCAAAAAGAAGAGAAAAAAGCGAATCTCGTAGTCGCCGGCGTTGTCTTTCAGGAAGATCAGTTTATGAAATTGCTGTCGCTCGGCTATCAGGATGCGGCCAATGCGGCCGGCGTCAAAATTTTGACGGGAAATACCGGGAACGACCAGGGAAAAGAAACCGAGCTGATCAACACGTATATCGGGCAAAAGCTGGACGGCATTGCCATCGCGCCGCTAAATCAGGATTCTTCGGTAGCCGCGCTGAAACGGGCCGACGATAAGGGCGTGAAGGTTTCCGTAACGAACATTTCGTTGACCAATGCGCCGTTCATTGTCGGCGGCTATACGTCGGACAACAAAAATATCGGCCAGGTGACCGGGAAAGAAGCGGCCCGCTTCATCCAGGAAAAGCTGGGAGGAAAAGCAAAAATCGCCGTGCTGCAATACAAGTCCCAGCTTCCGCAGCAAAGCACCGACCGGGTGAACGGTTTTTTGGAAGAAGTGAAAAAAGTAAACCCCGACGCGCAGGTCGTAGCCGATCAAGACGCATGGCTGCAGGATAAGGCCGTCTCCGTCGTCGGCGATATTTTGACGGCTCACCCGGACGTGAACGTCATCTGGGCGGCCAACGAGGGCGGGACGATTGGAGCGGCGATGGCGGTGAAGAATGCGGGCAAAGCGGGCAAGGTATACGTGTTCGGTACCGATGCCAGCTACCAGTTGATCGCGATGCTGAAGGAGAAAGACAATATTTTGCAGGCGATTGCGGGACAAGATCCGTACAGCATGGGATATAAAGCGATGGAGCTGCTGATCAAAGGTTTGAAGGGCGAAGATGTGAGCGCGAACAAAGGGAAGACGACGAGCGTCGACGGGATATTGCTGAGCCGGTCCAATCCCGAAGGCATTGCCAAGTTCGAAGCGGATTTGAATGCCAAAATGAGCAAGTGACGTCACGGAAGAAGCTTCAAAGGAGATTGCGAGGGAAGGCATATGAGCGTATTGGAAACCCGCGGCATTACGAAGCATTATCCCGGCACGGTCGCCTTGAATCAGGTGTCGGTTTCGTTTGAGAGCGGCAAGGTGCACGCGCTGCTCGGCAAGAACGGCTCCGGTAAGTCGACCCTGCTCAAAATTTTTTCCGGCGCCGTTCAGCCGACGCAAGGAGAAGTCGTGCTGGATGGGACCGCGCTGCGGTTTAAAGATCCCGGTGACGCGTTCGCCCAAGGCGTCGCCACCGTGTATCAAGAGCTTAGTCTGGTCCCCGGCATGACGGTGGCGGAAAATATGTTCCTGGGCCGCCTGCCGATGAAAGGCCCGTTTATCGATTGGAAGAAAGCCTATGCGATGACCCGCGAGCTGCTGAACGAATACAACATCGATATCGCCGCGGACGAGCCGGTGGCGAATTTGAGCGTCGGTCAGGCGCAAATGATCGAGATCGTGAAAGCGCTGACGTTCAAGCCGAAGGTGCTCCAGCTGGACGAGCCGACCTCGGCCTTGGCCAAAAACGAGATCGATTCTCTGTTCCATATGATCCGCGAGCTGAAGAAAAAAGACGTCGTTATCATTTACGTCTCGCACCGTCTCCATGAGCTGTGGGAGATTGCGGACACGTGCACCGTCCTTCGCGAAGGGCATTTTATCGGCACGGCTCCGATGGCCGGTCTCACCCGGAAAGAGCTGATCCACATGATGTTCGGCGATGTGGAGATCCGGACGCGCCCGGAAGACCTGCGCGTGGATGACGAGGTGGTACTGGAGGTCAAAGGGCTGACGCGAAAAAACAAATTTCGAGACATTTCCTTCCAGTTGAAAAAAGGAGAAATTTTGGGCATCGCCGGCATGCTGGGCTCCGGGCGTACCGAGCTGTTGAAATCGATCTTTGGCGCCGACCCGCTGGATAGCGGCGAAATTTATTGCTGCGGGCAGCGGATCAATTCGCCGACTCCCGCAAGGATGAAAAAAGCCGGCTTGGCCTTGACGCCGGAGGACCGGAAGCACGAAGGCCTGATCCAGCTCGCTTCGATCCGTGACAATCTATGTGTGGCGAGCCTTGACCGGATTGCGAAGGGCCCGATGATCCGAAAAAAAACGGAGGACGAATTCGTGCGCCGTCAGATGGAAGAGCTGCAAATAAAAGCGGCCGATGTCGAGCATCCGGTGTCTTCGTTGTCCGGCGGCAATCAGCAGAAGGTCGTTGTCGGCAACTGGCTGAATACGGACCCGAAGATCATGTTTTTCGACGAGCCGACGCGCGGGATCGACGTGAACGCCAAGCAGCAGATCTTCCAAGTGATCTGGCAGCAGTCGCGCAAGGGCATATCGAGCATCATGGTTTCCTCCGAGCTGGAGGAGCTGCTTGAGGTCTGCCACCGGATTCTGATTCTGCGGGACGGACGCATCGAAGGGGAATACGTCCCCGAGGAACTGAAGATCGACGAGCTGTACGCGTTAAGCATGGGAGGAGAAACCGTATGAAATCGACAACGCTGGAGTGGAGCAAGGGTACCCGTATCGACATCCGCAAAGGCCTGAACAAATATGTGCTTGAACTTATTTTGCTCGTGATCGTGGCTGCCATGGCCTTCGCGTCCCCCGGCTTTCTGACGTCGGAGAACCTGCTGAACATTCTTCGCAACATCGCGCTGCAGGGCTGTATCGCTTTCGGGATGACGATGGTGATTATCGCCGGGGAGATCGACCTGTCCATCGGCTCGACCGTCGCCCTGACAGGGGTCTTGATCGGCCTTACGACCGGGTGGCTCAGCAGCTCGGGAATGATGCCGATGGAGCAGGCGGTCGTTGTCGGCATCGTGCTTTCTTTCGTCGTGGCGGGGCTGATCGGGCTGTTCAACGGATGGATTATGACCAGGTATAAAATGCCGTCCTTTATTGTCACGCTTGCCATGCTGAACGTCATCTACGGGCTGGCGGCGGTCATCTCCAAAGGCTTCCCCGTGACGACGCTCCCGTCGTGGTACAACGAGCTCGGCTCGGGAGAATTTTTGTCCGTTCCGATTCCGGCCATCCTGCTGCTGATTGTATTCGCCGTCGTTTATATCGTGATGAACTATACGAAATTCGGACGCTCGGTTTACGCCGTGGGCGGCAATCCGGAATCGGCGCGGCTGTCGGGCATTCATGTGTCGCGGGTGAAAATCATTTGCATGGTCGTAGTGCAGCTGTGTTCGGCGCTCAGCGGCGTCCTCGTCTCCTCCCAAGTCATGTCCGGGTCGTTTTCCTTCGGGAAAGGATGGGAGATGATGGCGATTTCCTCCGTCATTATCGGCGGCACCAGCTTGATGGGCGGGATCGGGAAAGTGCGGGGGACGTTTGTCGGGCTTATTTTCCTCGGGGTGCTGATCAATGCCATGACGCTGCTCAACGTGAACGAATATGTGCAGTATATCGTGCGCGGGCTGCTGATTTTGGTCGCCGTACTCATTGCCTCGATTCAATACATGAAAAAAAAGGGGTAAACGCCAACGGGAGCGCCGCGGTATAATATGGGTACGAACGATGATTAAAGGACGAAGACAACATGGCCCTTCGAAATATGAGCTTTCGCTTGAAAATGTTCGTGATCATGTTTATCGTCATTCTCATTCCGATGATTCTGGTCAGCACGATCCTGTACAAATGGTCGGAGCAGGCCATCACGGACCAGACCTCCAAGGTCGTCATCAGCAGCATCGAATTTGCCGTGACCAATATCGATTCCGCGCTGGAAAACGTGGCGGGCATGAGCAGGATGCTGCTGACCGAAAACCGGCTGATTGCCATCGCCAAGCGCGGAGAACCGCTGAAGCCGGAAGAGAAAAACGAAAAATACAACGGCATCATGGATCTGCTGAGCTTTTTCATTACACGGATTAAAGTAATGAATATTTTAGAGGGCATCGACTCGTTCTACTTGTACTTGGTGAAGCAAAATACGATTATGGACTCCAAGTCGACCTATTACGAGGACGTCAACGCGGACCATGTCGATTTTGTGCAGCAGGCGAAGAACGGGCAATGGAAGGACCGTTGGTTCGTGTCCGCCCCGGTCAATTACGATTCGTTAAATGGCATCGAAACGCGGCTGGAAACCGCGAAGCAGATTTCGTTTACGACGGCGTTGACCGATGAGGACGGTCAGGATATCGCGGTATTGGCGGCGAATGTCAACGAGAGCTTTATCCGCGATTATTACAAAAAAATTCAGCGCGGCATCCCCGGCGAGTTCGTCGTGCTGGATCGGAGCTCTACGGTTGTGGCGTGCCCGGACAGCCGGCTGGTCGGGAGCAAGACCGCGGAGTATTCCCAAATGAACGATACGATCCTAAACAGGAATAGCAAGAGCGGCAGCTTCTTTATCACCGTGCAGGGCGAAGAGAAGTTTGCCGTTTATTCCATTTCGGATTACACGAATTGGAGCTATGTGGTCGTGATTCCGGCTTCGGAGATTTTGGGCAAAGTCGATGAAATGCAGCAATTTATGCTGATCGTCATTTCGGTGACCGGAATATTGATCTTCGGCATTACGCTGCTGCTGTCCCGCTTCTTTTACAAGCCTTTGGAGAAATTGGTTCTGGCGATGCAAAAAATCGAAAACCGCAGGCTCGATTTCAAGATCAAGGATAACCGCGGGGACGAATACAAGCGGGTATATCAAGGGTTTAACGATATGGTCGACGAGTTGAACGTCCTGATCCGGGATTTGGAGAACGAAAAAATTTTAAATCAGGAAGCGGAAATCAAGCTGCTGCAGGCGCAGATCAACCCGCATTTTTTATACAACACGCTCGATTCGATCTACAGTATCGCGAAGATCAAAAAAGTGGACGAGATCTCGCAGATGGTTGCCGCGCTGTCCAAATTTTTCAGAATCAGCCTAAGCTCGGGCAAAGAGGTCGTGACGCTGAAGGAAGCCGTGCAGCTGGTGATCAACTATTTGACGATCCTCAATATCCGGTATAAAGGCGCGATTACCTTTGACCTGGAGATTCCCGAGGAGCTGTACGCCTGTCAGGTGCCGAAGCTGCTGCTGCAGCCTATCGTGGAAAATGCCGTCTACCATGGGCTTGAGCGGCGCAAGGGAGGAGGCCGCCTGACCATCTCCGCCGGATCAAAGGCGCACGCTTTGTTCCTGTACGTGGAGGACGACGGCATCGGCATCGAGCCTGCCGCTCTGGAGAAGCTGCAAAGCATGCTCGACGGGAACGGTCCGGGGGAGTCGTCCGGCTTCGCTCTGCGCAACCTGAACCGGCAAATCCGCTTACAATACGGGACGGCCTACGGCGTTACGCTGGAAAGCGTATACGGACAAGGCACCCGTGTGACCGTCAAACTGCCTGTCATGACGATGGAGAGGGGAGATTCGGATGTACCGCATGATCGTGGTCGATGACGAAGCATGGATTCGCGAGCGGCTTGTGCATACGATCGATTGGGACCAATTGGGCATCGGCGTCGTGCATGAAGCGACCTGCGGCGAAGAAGCGTTGGCCCTCGCCGCGGAGGTGCAGCCGGACCTCATTCTGACCGATATCCGCATGCCCCATATGGACGGGCTGGAATTGATCGAACGGCTCAAGGAGCGCCGGCTTGCCGCCAAAGTCGTCATCATCAGCGGCTTCAGCGATTTTGAGTACGCCAAGAAGGCGCTTTCCCTGGGCGCTTCCGATTATATTCTGAAGCCGGTGGAGGACGATGATCTGCTTGGCGTGGTCGCGCGCTGTCTGGAGCAGATTGAGACGGACCGGCAAAAGGAAGCTTTGCTGAAAAAAGCCGACGATCAGGTCAACAAGCGGCTGCCATTATTAAAGGAAATGCTTTTCTCGAAATTAATTATGGGCCACAAGCCCGACGAGCAAAAATTGCGGGATACGCTTGCCGATTTCGGATTGACGAACAAGGGCCTTCGCCATGCTTGTCTGGTGCTCCAGGTGCCGGAGGCGGAAGCGCTTCCGACGGAGCGTAAGCCGGACGCGAACTTTATTCCGTTCGTGCTGGGCAATTTGCTGCAAGATTTGTTGCCGAGCGTGAGCGAGAACGAGATCGTCTTCGCCCATGCGGACGAGGTGGTGTGCATCGTTTCCTCCTTCGAGGGAGACGACGCGCTGGCCCGCACCTGTCTGACCATGTCCGACGATATCCGGAACATCGTTCATAAAATCGTCGGCAGCGCTCTTGTCATCGGCTTGGGCGGAGCGGTCGGCGACCTGCTCGACATTTCCGCGTCCTACCGGCAGGCGAAGCAGATGCTGCTGCACGGTTATTTGGACTCGGGCCGGAGCAAGGATACGAAGAGCGCGGCCGGGCCGCACAAAACGGGGGGATACCGGCTTTACGATACGGAAGCGTTGATCAACCATATCCGGGTAGGGAACAAGGCTGCGGCCTTGGCGAGTCTGGATCAGATCGTGCGGGAAAACCGGGGCATCCGCCCGATTGATTTGAAGTTCATTTATATCGATATCGTCAATTCGGTCGTCAGGACCGCCGTAGAGGGCAGCGGGGCGGCGGAAGACTTTTCGAAGTTCAGCCTGCATTTTTTCGAGCTATTGCAGCAGTCGCAATCGACGGACGAAATTCATGGGCTGCTCGGCGACACCATTACCAGAATCATCGGCTTTCTGGAGCATTCGCAGAGTAAAAAAAGGCGCAAGGTGATCGAGAAAGCGTTGGAATATATGGAGCTTCATTACACAGAGGAGCTGAATCTGAACGCCGTGGCCGAGCGCTTTTACTTGAATGCGTCGTACTTCAGCAAAATTTTCAAAGAGGAGCTCGGTGTTTCCTATACGAAATATTTGATGGAGTTCAGGGTGAACAAAGCGGCGGAACTGATGAGCGACCCGACGCTGAAGATTTACGAAATCTCGCGCCGGGTCGGGTATGAGGACGTGCAGTATTTTACCAAAATGTTCAAGTCCTTCAAGGGGGTAACCCCGGGACAGTACCGGGAGAAGATCCGGTGACGCTTAAGCCAATTTGAGCACACTGCGGAACTTGATGAAGCTTACGATTCTCCAGCAAGCCACATAACCCAAGGTGACCAAATTGCACAAGAAGCCCAAGGTGCTCGGATCGATAAGCGTAACATTGGCGACAAATACGAAACGAAGCGCAAAGACGACGATCAGAATGACAAACACGGTTTTATTGCGCTTGATAAACGCCGCCCCATTCTCCCGGACTTCAAAATTCGTCGTCATAATAAGCGGAACGGAAATGACCAGACCGATGAGCAGCGCGACGAGAACTTGGCCTGATTGCAAATGCAGGTTCGGGTCCATTAATTGAAATAACGAGGTCGAGATGTATAAAATCGGCAGCAGTAAGGATATCCCCGGTTTCTTGATGGGGGTGCTCATGCCGCGGAATTGACCGCGCATAATGAGAAAAAAGATCAATACGGAAATTCCCAAAGATACAGTTGCGTTCATGGTAGTAACACTCCTTCGATCAATTTTGTAAATTAAGTATCGCTCATCAAGGAGTTGTCAAACAGTGAAAGAAGTAATCCGCTGCTGGTGACGAATGTCATTTTCGCATCGTCTGCGAACCGGCGGCGATTCTATGATATTTTAGTTTTTCTGGAAATTATGTTAAAATAGTTTAACCGAATGTTTTGCTTGCATGCACGTGCCTCGATATGGATTTTTCGATATCGGGGCTTTCTTTTTTGCAGTGTCCTGGAGCGAAGGTGAAACAGAACAGTTACGACAATGAAACTTTTTTCGAAGGCTGCAGACGGCTCAGGGAAACGCATTCCTGGTTAAACGAGGTTTTAGAGCAAGGGCAAGCTATAATATAGCAGATCAATTAAACCAACTAAGTAGAATGGAGCCTATCATGCTGGCGAACTCACAACAATTTACCATCAACGGTTTGAATTATACGATTAGATCCGCAATCGAAAAAGACGCAAAACTGTTGACCGAAGTAAGACTACAGATTGACGGAGAAACCGAAAATATGGACCGTGAAAAAGGGGAGGCGTTCATCGATCCGGCAGGCTTCGAGCAGATCATTAAAACGGATACCGAGAAACCAAGGAACTTATTTTTAGTGGCCGCCGTTCAGGATCGGATCGTCGGGTTTTCAAGATGCGAAGGAGTTTATTTGAACCGTTTCTCCCATAAAGTCGAATTTGGGGTATGCGTCTTAAAAGAGTTTTGGGGATACGGGATCGGGACAAATCTTTTAAAAGCATCGATGGCTTGGGCCGACTCCAACGGCATTAAAAAGATGACCTTGAATGTGCTGGAAACAAACGACAAAGCGATTGAGCTGTATAAAAGGCTTGGCTTTGAAGTCGAAGGCATATTAAAAAAAGACAAGATTCTTTCGGACGGTAACTACTATAACACCATTGTGATGGGGAGATTTAACGAATGATCGGGAGTCGTCCCGCTAGATTTGGCAATCCACTCTTTACGAATAAGGTTGTATCATATATATTAATATTACATCTCAATAAAGGTTTTTTCTGCTATATGTGATACAACATTAAAACCGTCGATCCACTTGCAGGGGGATATCAGGGGAGGAGAATTTGTCATGGGAGTTCAAACAAGCGGGAGCTATACGATTATTTTGCGGATGGAGACGGGACCGAACGTTCCGTTCATTCATATCGCGAATGCGATTCACGAAACCGGGGGCGAGATCGTCGCCGTCGATAACGTGAACCGAAGTAAAAATGCGACGATCCGCGATATTACGGTGAATGTGTCCAATGCGGAAA
Source organism: Paenibacillus ehimensis NBRC 15659 (assembly GCF_004000785.1). Classification (GTDB taxonomy): domain Bacteria; phylum Bacillota; class Bacilli; order Paenibacillales; family NBRC-103111; genus Paenibacillus_G; species Paenibacillus_G ehimensis. The sequence continues at coordinate 17,306 of NZ_BILX01000037.1, forward strand.
ACGAAGCTTCCTTGATTAAAAATGTGACCAAAGTGCCGGGAATTAAAATCATTAACTTCTCCGACCGCACCTTCTTGATGCACCTGGGCGGCAAGCTTGAGGTCCATTCGAAAGTGCCGATCAAGAATCGGGACGATCTCTCCCATGTGTATACCCCCGGTGTAGCCCGTGTCTGTATGGCGCTGCACGAAGACCCTGCCAAGGCGTATTCGCTGACGATCAAAAGAAATACGGTCGCCGTCGTCAGCGACGGAACGGCCGTCCTCGGGCTTGGAGATATCGGGCCGATTGCGGCAATGCCCGTGATGGAAGGGAAAGCGATGCTGTTCAAGGAAATGGCGGGCATCGATTCGTTTCCGATTTGTTTGGATACCAAGGATACGGAAGAAATTATCCGGATTGTGAAAGCCATTGCGCCGGCGTTCGGCGGAATCAATCTGGAAGACATTTCCTCTCCGCGCTGCTTTGAAATCGAGGAGCGGTTGAAGCAGGAGCTGGATATTCCGGTATTTCATGACGATCAGCACGGGACGGCCGTCGTCATGCTGGCGGGACTGATCAACGCATTGAAATTGGTCGGCAAAAAGCTGACGGATATTAAAGTCGTCTTCAGCGGGATCGGCGCGGCCGGGGTGGCTTGCACCAAAATGCTGATGGCTGCCGGAGTGACGCATATCATCGGCGCTTCCCGGTCCGTCGGGATCGTCCGCCGGGGCGAAACCTACAGCAATCCCATGTTTCAATGGTATGCCGAGCATACGAATCCGGATAACATTTCCGGGACTTTAGCGGATGCGATGCAGGATGCGGACGTATTTATCGGCCTGTCCGGCCCGGGGGTAATCGGTGTCGAGGATTTGAAAAAAATGGCGAAAGATCCGATCGTCTTCGCCATGGCCAATCCGACGCCGGAGATTTTGCCGGAAATTGCGGAACCGTACGTTCGCGTGATGGCAACCGGAAGGTCGGACTACCCGAACCAGTTAAATAACGTGCTGTGCTTCCCCGGCATTTTCAGAGGGGCGCTCGATTGTCAGGCGACGACGATTAACGAGGAAATGAAGCTCGCCGCCGCTTACGCAATCGCCTCCACCGTGGAGGATGACGAATTGAGCGAGCAGTACATCATTCCGAGCGTCTTTAACAGCCGGGTCGTGGAAGCGGTTAGAAAAAAAGTAACCCAAGCCGCAGTGGAAACCGGCGTGGCACGCAAAATTCCGCATGAGTTTGCTTGACGAACTGCATTTCAAGATCGGCTCTTTTTTCGGAAAGCGCGACTATTAGTGTAACCCTTACGAACCGCGGCAATTGCCGTCGGTCACCGGGTTGGCTGATCGTCGCGCTTTTTTTGGCAAACTTCGACAATACTTTACTTTGATATGTCATATTTTGCATGATACAATGTGTTTCAAGGGGAATTCCTTGAAACTGAAGTTTTGACGAGTTCCACGATACGAAAGAAAGGGTTGGTGTTGTGCGCAGCAGGCTAAAATCGGGTTTGATTGTATTTATCGCCATAACGCTGTGGTTTACGGGATTCGCCTACCCATTGCCTGAAACATCGGCAGCGGACGCAATTTCCGGAGTCACCTGCACTTCCGGCGTTACTTATGGCGGACGGGAATGGAAACCAACCTCTATCGATAAGCGATGGTCGTTTGAAAGCAGCGGACAGCCATGGAGCGGAGTTAACGCGACGCGGGAGAGCAATCCGCACAATGCCGCTAATCCGGCGCTTGCCGTCACCATAGGCGACGCAAGCGCCGCTTACAAGAGCGCGGTCGGCTCTCTTGGATTTACTGCTTCAGAGCTGGCGGAGTTTGTAAATAAGCCCGATCGGCTGGTACGGGTACAATTCAGACGTTGGCAGCCGGAGGGGTGGGGCGGCGGACAAGGTTCCCGAATATATTGGTCGACGAATTCGACGGCAGGCGTTCAGTGGACGGACGGCAGTGCAGATACGTTATCCAATACGCAAAAAAACGGAGACCTCGAGACGCTTTATTATTACGGGACCGACAGCCGGTTTCAACCGAAGAACGGAGGGACCCTCAACGATATCCGCTTTGAGATTCAGGCGTTAAACTTCGCTGGAAAACAGCCATCCGGAACCAAAGTGTTTTTTGACGATATGACCATTACGGTGCTGGAGCCGGCGGACGGATCGGATTCTACGCTGTGGAGAATCGGTAAAAACGACGGAAGCTCGGCTGAATTTTCGAATTACAAAGCACAAACGGCCCCTTTCCCGGTTCCTTCCGATTGGAAAACAAAAACCGATTGGACAAGCGTATCCAAAGGCTTGAACGCAAGTGTAAACCAAACACTGTCCTTTTCATTTACATTAAATGAAGTGCCATGCGAAGGAGTAGAGCTTCATTTCCGCATTCTGGACGCCTACAGGTCCATACCTCAAATGGCGGTTTTCTCCAACCAGATCATGGCAGGACTCATCCAAATCGCCGGCATAAACGGCAGCGGGGCTGTAGATTCGGCCGGAAAGCCGCTGGCGTATAAGAATACTTACCGTTTGTTTATCCCGCCGTCGCTTTTGCAAAAAGGAACGAACACCCTAAGGCTGGAAGCATACGGGGGGCATTTGGCCGATTCAACCGGCGATCCTTACCTTTGGTGGGTTTGGGATTATTTGCAGCTTGACGCCTTGCAGCAGCCGGCAGTGGAGCCTGTTCATGGCAGATACGTTCATCTCGGGACGAATATGTTGAATAATTTTGCGTACAACGACGACGTGATCCGACAGTATTCCCAACTTACCAAGTGGATGGGGATCGCGTACAGCGGCAACTGGATGAGAATAGGCTTCTGGTCCGATACCCAATCCAAGTGGCGACCCCATGCCCGATCCGTATTGGAGACGCTGAAGCAGCTTAATTTGACCCCGTTGGTCGATATTTTCGGAAGTGACATTACAGTGAGAGATCCGGATATCGCTGCTGGTAACGTTCCGCCCTGGGTGAAGCAATATTATGAAAAATTTATTACGGATTTCGGAGATTTGTTTCAGTACGTCGAAGTCGATAACGAGCCCGGAGGATACAATCATACCCTGGCCGGCACGATCGCCTTGGCTAAGTTTTTGAAAGAACATCGGGACTCACCGGAGGGGAAGAAGAATCTGAAAATTGTCGCGCCCGGCTGGTCCTATAACGAGAAAAAGGGGATTCCGGCAGGTTGGGAAAGAGATCCGAAATACCGTAAGCAAGTCGAAGATTACGCGGATTTGACCAACGGCCACAGCTACGGAACGACCGGGGTCGGTGCTTTGGGCAAAAGGGGAGGAGCGCTGATCGAGAATTTGCTGACCTATGATGATTATACCGGAGACGGGTTAAAGAAAGAGATGGTCATGAGCGAAACAGGCGCGAACGACACGCATTTCGACGGCGATCCGCGATTCGGCACGCAAAGCGGCGGAAATAAATATAAGGCCATCTTTGACCGGGAGCTCCGGAGCGATATCGGGTATGCGGATCATATTATGCAGCATGCCGCATTTTATACCGACTCGAGCGGCGTTTCCTACAGTCTGTTCAAGCCCACTGTCGACTGGAATATATTGCAGCCCGAACAGGTGGTTGCTTGGCAGAACGTCAACGAAGCGAACGATTACCGTCTTGCGACATTCCGCAGGCTTGCTCTTGCTTACGCGACACATGGAAGGCCGCTTGCCTATGACTATGTCAACCGTACTGACGTTGCCGACAAGAAGGTATACTTTCGGGCGGTCGATACTTCGTCTTTACCTGCATCCGCCGTGGGAGCGAAAGCGGATAAAATTTTGCTGAATTTTGTCAATTTCGATAAAACCCCTCAGACGATGCAGGTACGCGTGACCATGCCGCAATCGGGAACTTATGCCGGAGAGCGATTTGGACCGGGGACCTCTTATGCATCGGCCTATTCGAAGGTTACTCTACAGGCAAATCCGGCTGTGCTTATAACCGAAACGCTGCAACCGGGCGAGGCGGTTCAATATATTCTGAACGTACGGTAACGATAGCGCCTACTGCAGCGGTTCCTTGAGGAAACAGACGTCATTCATCCGAAGTGCCTGGAGGAGGGCTTATTCCCTATGAAGAAGACTGTGGTTGTTCTGATCGTTTGTCTAGTCTTGTTTTATAGCTTTCCGATCCCGCAAGCCAAAGCGATGGACGCGGATTATTTCGGGGTGAACGAGCATCCGCACCGCTATGCGGATTATCCGGCTTTAATCGACCAAATCGCCGCTTCTCAAGTCAAGTGGATTCGCATTTCCCCCGAGTGGGGAGCCATCGAACCGGCGAAAGGGAAGTACGATCCCAACGTGTTGGCCAAAATGGACGATATCGTCAAGCGGTTAACGGACAAAGGCATCAACATTGTATGGATATTGGCTTATACCGCGCCCTGGGCTTCCTCCAAACCGGGCGACCCGGACAGCACGCGCTATAAGCCCGCGAACTGGGCTGATTGGGAAAGCTATGTAAAATTTATTACGGGCAGATATAAGGGCGTCATTCATCATTGGGAAGTATGGAACGAGCCCGATTATTCGATATTCTGGAAAAGCGGTACAAGCGATTATTTCACTTTGCTGCAAAAGGCTTATAACCAGATCAAAGCGACCGATCCAACCAACCAAGTGCTGATGGGGGGGCTGGCTTTGTCGTACGGGGGCGACGCCAACTACGGAGTGGGCGCTTGGTTCGATCAATTGATGGATCTGGGGGCGGGGAACTATTTCGACGTTATCAATTATCATGCCTACGGACCGTCGCAAGAGCTTGTAAAGAAATATAACGGTTTGATGGAAATCGTGCGCAAGCACAGCTCCAGCCTGAGCGGTAAGCCGATCTGGATTACGGAAACCGGCTTAACCTCCAAAGGTACAAAAATTTACGAGCAAGCGGAATATGTAGATCGAGTCTATGTGATGAATAAAAGATGGGCGAACATCGCCAAAGTCTTTTGGTACAATTACCGCAATGCGAATGTGGGCGACGTCACGGAAGACAACTACGGGCTGGTTAAGCAAGATTTGTCACCATTGAAGGCATTTTATCATTATCAGGCTTTAAACGGAGCGGAAACCATCTTCGGAACCGAGGTGAACCGGGCGCTCACCTTGTCCTTAAATACCTCCCCGGGGGATAGTGGAGTCAAGAATTACGGTTCGCATATCGAGATTGACTCAGGCAAATATGCTTATTTTCGGGTGAACGACGAATGGCTGCGCAATGCGAACGAAGGTCTCGATCCGACCGTTCAAGTGGAGGTCACCTATTTGGATAGCGGAAGCGGCTCGTGGTTCCTCCAGTATGACGGTCAAAAGGGGGCTTACACCCCGACCGCTCAGGTTGTTCTAGGAAATACGGGAGAGTGGAAAACGCAAAGCTTTACGCTGAACGATGTGAAGTTTGACAATGGGCAAAACGTGTCTTCCGATTTTCGCATATGGTCGAGAAGCGGGGTCATCCATATCGGTAAAGTTAAGGTGAAAAAACAAAGCAACAGAGCGAAGGTTATTCTGAAAGAAAAGAACTTGTACACGCAGATGGAACAAATCCAGTGCGGAGATCCGAAAGAAGAGCCTTACACTGTGGTTGAAACCGTCGGAGGCCTGGAAGCCCGAAAAATAATAGCGAACAATAAATATGTGTATTTTCAAGTATCCGACGGATTCGTTCGGGAGGGCGACACGCATTTAACGATCAAAGTGTCTTATTTTGATGCCGGAGAGGATAAGATCCTGATTGAGTACAATGCTATCGACCATGATTACAAAGCGCTGGTGATTAAAAAAGAGAAAACCGGTACGTGGAAGGAAGCGGTTTTTAACATAACGGACGCAAAATTTACCCATCGGCAAAACTATCGCGGCGATTTTAGAATAGGCAACGGCTACGACAATAGCGTTGAGCATATCCGATCCGTTGAAATTATTAAGTAAGAAGCATGGCTATGAAGGACAGCTTGTTTGGTCAACGACCAACCGGCTGTCCTTTTTTAGGAAAACCCATTGACAGAGGCTCCCAAATCTTCTAACCTAATTTTATTTAGCCGACAAACGAAAAGGAGGACTTCCCGATGTCGCATGACGATTCGCTGACCCGTTTGATGCGGCATGTGCTCAAGCTTCACCGGCATAGCGTCGATCTGATGATTCAGAAATACGACGTTTTTCCCGGACAGCCTCCGCTGCTCATGCGGTTGTCGGAGCGGGACGGGCAGAGCCAGAAGGAGCTGGCCGACAGCATGCTCATCAAGCCGCCTACGTTAACCGTGATGCTCAACCGGATGGAGAAGACGGGGCTCGTCGAACGGAAGCCGGACCCGGACGATCAGCGCGTATCCCGCGTCTACTTGACCGCGAAAGGACGGCAAGCCGCCGCCGGCGTTCAGGAAGCGCTGCAGGTACTAGAGGCGAAATGCTTCGAGCATTTCAGCCCGGAGGAAAAAATGCTGTTCCGGCGGCTCCTGTGGCAGGTCCGCGACGACCTGGAGACGTTTCAGCGAAATTTCAAGGATGAATAGTTAGCCGGCAAACAAGCGGAGGATAACCCAATCGGAGGAATTTTAAAGTGTGGAAGCTTAGAACCTACTTGAAGCCTTATGCATGGGCTGCACTGCTCGCGCCCCTGTTTATGGTGCTGGAGGTGGGCATGGATCTGCTGCAGCCGAGGCTGATGGCAAGCGTCATCAACGAAGGCGTCGTGCGCAGCGATCTGGCGCACATTTGGCATACGGGCCTGCTGATGATTGGCGCGGCGCTTGTCGGATTGCTCGGCGGCGCGGGCTGCACGATCTTTTCCAGCCGGGCGGCGCTCGGCTTTGGGGCGGATCTGCGTCTCAGCCTGTTTCAAAAAGTGCAGACGTTTTCGTTCGACAATTTGGACCGGCTGACGACGGGATCGCTTGTAACCCGGCTGACAGGGGATGTCATGCAGGTGCAGAACCAAGCTCAGATGCTGCTGCGCGTCATGGTTCGCAGCACGTCGCTTGCGGTAGGCAGCATCGCGATGATGATCGCGCTCAGTCCGCGGCTCTCGCTGATGCTGCTTGCGGTGGTGCCGCTTCTGATGGCTATTTTGTACACGCTGATCCGGCTGTCGGTTCCGCTGTTCGGCCGGGTGCAGGAAAAGCTGGACGGGCTGAACACGGTGCTTCAGGAGAACCTCAAGGGTATTCGCGTAGTGAAAGCGTTCGTCCGCTTCGCCGTTGAACGCGAGCGCTACGGGAAGGCGAATCGGGAGCACCTGGAGGTCGCCCTGAAAGCCGCACGGACCGTTGCGGCCAATATGCCGCTGATGATGCTGGTGCTGAACGCGGGCATCGTGGCCGTGCTCTGGTACGGAGGCGGGCAGACATGGGAAGGCACGATGCCGGTGGGCGACTTGATCGCGTACCTCAGCTATATGTCACAGCTTCTCTTCTCCCTGCTGTCCGTCGGCATGCTGCTGATTTCGTTCTCCCGGGCGAAGGCGTCTGCGGACCGCATCTGCGAAGTGCTGGAAACGAAGCCGGGCATCGCGGAAGCGAAGCAGGCCAAAGCCGGCGCGATCCGGGCCGGGCACGTGAGGTTCGACCGGGTATCGTTCTCGTTCGATCCGGGAAAGACGGACTTCGTGCTGAAGGACGTCAGCTTTGCCGTCGAGCCGGGCCAGACGGTCGGCATTCTCGGTGCCACCGGATCGGGCAAATCGTCCTTGGTAGGCCTGATCCCAAGGCTGTTCGATGCGACGGAGGGCCGGGTGCTGATCGACGGCACCGAGGTGAGAGACATCGATTCCAAGCATTTGCGCAGTCAAGTCGGGATCGTGCTGCAGCAGGCGGTCTTGTTCAGCGGCACGATTCGCGACAACATCCGCTACGGGCGGCCGGACGCCTCGCAGGAGGAAGTCGAGGCGGCGGCCAGAGCGGCGCAGGCCCACGAGTTCATTGAACGTATGCCGGACGGCTACGATACGGAGCTGGGGCAGCGGGGCGTCAATCTGTCGGGCGGCCAAAAGCAGCGTTTATCCATCGCGCGGGCGCTGCTGCTCCGGCCTAAAATTTTGATTCTGGACGACAGTACGAGCGCCGTCGATCTGGTGACGGAAGCCCGCATCCGCGCGTCTCTGGAAGCGTTGATGAGGGATACGACCTGCATCGTCATCGCCCAGCGCATTGCGTCGGTAACGGAAGCGGACTTGATCCTTGTTCTGGAGGACGGCGCGATTGCCGCCCGGGGCACGCACCGGGAGCTGCTGCGGAGCAGCGCGATTTACCGCGATATTTACCGCTCCCAGCACGGAAAGGAGGCGAGCGTCCGTGACATCTCAAGCTCAACCCTCAGCCCGTCCTGACGGGAAAAAACCGGCGGATATTCCGGTGTCAGCGTTCGGATTCGGACGTCGGGGAGAACCCGTGCCCAAGGTGAGGGCGAAAAATACCCGTGCCGCGATTCGTCGGCTATGGGGGTATCTGAAGCGGCAGCGGGCCGCCTTGGCCGGCGTCATCGCGCTGGTGCTGCTCGGGCTCGCGCTGTCGCTTGCGGGACCGTATCTGATCGGAACGGCGATCGACCGCTATATATCGCTTAACGATCCGGAAGGCCTGCTGCGGCTGTGCGGCCTTTTGCTGGCCGTCTATATCGGCGGCAGCGCCGTTTCCTGGCTGCAAACGTATGTCATGTCCGGCATCGCCGGGCGGACGGTGTGGGAGCTGCGGCGCGACCTGTTTGGCCACATGCAGGAGCTGCCGGTGCGCTTCTTCGACAAGACGCCGCACGGGGAGCTGATGAGCCGCACGACGAATGACATCGACAACGTCTCGAACACGCTGAACCAAAGCTTGCTTCAGCTCATCACAAGCGTCGTCACGCTGCTCGGCTCGCTGACGATGATGCTGCTGCTGAACGGATGGCTGACGCTCGTCGCGCTCGTGATCATTCCGCTCGTCACCGCGGTCGCCCGGCAAATCGGCAAGCGCACCAAGAGCCAATTCAAGGAACAGCAGCGACATCTCGGCGCGCTGAACGGCTTTATCGAAGAGACGATCTCCGGGCAGAAGGTCGTCAAAATCTACAACCGCGAGGAGCTGGCGGCGCAGCAGTTTCAAGAGATTAACGCCCGGCTGCGGCAGGCGGGGACGCGGGCGCAGATTTTTTCCGGCATGATGGGTCCGTTCATGAACCTGTTGAACCATACGAGCTTCATTTTGCTGGCAGTCGCCGGGGGCTGGATGGCGTACAACGGATGGACGACGATTGGAGTCATCGTCAGCTTTCTGAATTACTCCAAGCAGTTCAGCGGCCCGGTCAACGAGCTGGCGAACCAGTACAATATGATTCAATCCGGCGTGGCCGGAGCGGAACGGGTGTTTGAGATCCTGGATACCGAGACGGAGTTCGGGACCACGGGCGGCCGGATGCCGCAAGAAGCCATCCGCGGGGAAGTGGAGTTCGACCGGGTAACGTTCGGTTACGGCGACACGCCGGTGCTGCGGGACGTATCGTTCGCTGCAAAGCCGGGGCAAGTCGTCGCCTTGGTCGGTCCGACCGGATCGGGCAAGACGACGATCATGAACCTGCTCACCCGTTTTTACGATATTTCCGAAGGGGCCATCCGGATCGACGGCAAAGATATCCGGGAATGGGACAAAAACAGCCTCAGATGCCGCCTCGGCATGGTGCTGCAGGATGCGCATTTGTTCTCCGGCACGATTCGCGACAATATCCGGTACGGGCGGCTGGACGCGACGGAGGAGGAGATTCGGTCGGCGGCCAAGCTGGCGAATGCGGACGGCTTCATCCGCAAGCTGCCTCAAGGGTATGACACGCCGCTCTCGGCGGAAGGCGGCAATCTGAGCCACGGGCAGCGGCAGCTGCTTACGATTGCCAGAGCGATTCTTTCCGATCCGTCCATTCTCATATTGGACGAAGCGACCAGCAGCGTCGATACGCGTACGGAGATGCACATTCAGGCAGCGATGAAGACGCTTATGCAAGGGCGGACCAGCTTCGTCATCGCCCACCGGCTCAGCACGATTCAGGAGGCCGACCTGATTCTGGTCGTGCGCGGAGGCGAGATCGTCGAGAGGGGCACGCACGAGCAGCTTTTGGCGCAGCGGGGGCTGTATGCCGGGATGCATGCCAATCCGTCCGCCGACGCCGGCTAGCCGGCAGACCGGAAGCTGAAACGGAGTCTCAATCTTCGCAATTCTAGAAGATTGGGGCTTTTTTTGCGAATGTTGACAAAAGGTTTACAACTAAAATTTTTCATTGAAAATCATCGACTTCTATGATACTTTATCTCTGAGAATAATTATCATTATCATCGAATAACCATAATGATTATAGGTAAAAGGGAGATTAGATTTATGACGAAGACGTTCACGACCGTTTCCTCCATCGTGCTTTGCTCTGCACTGCTGCTTGCCGGATGCAGTGAGAATGCGAAGAAAGAAGCCCGGCCTGCTCCTTCGCCGGCGGCAAGCGATGCGGGCGCGAAGCCGGCATCGGCAGCGGTAGATTTTAAAAACGCAACGGAGCAGTACCGCAAATTTGTCATTGAGCAGTGCGATGCGTTCGTCAAAGCAACCGGCGATTTCACGGCAGCCGTCAAATCAGGCGATGTGAAAAAGAGTCAGGAGCTGTACGCTCCGACGCGGATGTTTTATGAGCGGATCGAGCCGATTGCCGAAGCGCTCGGCGACCTTGATCCGAACATCGATGCGAGGGAAGGCGACGTGGACGAGAAAGAATGGCGGGGCTTCCACCGGATCGAGAAAGCGCTCTGGGTCGAGCAGTCGACCAAGGGCCAGGAAGAAACGGCCGACCGTTTGCTGAGCGACAGCAAGCTGCTGCGGGCGAAAGTCGAGACGGTGGAGATTGAGGCCAATATGCTGGTCACCGGCGCCGTCGAGCTGCTGAACGAAGTGTCGGCTACGAAGGTGACCGGGGAAGAGGAGCGATACTCCCATACGGATCTGTACGATTTCGCAGCAAACGTCGAGGGAGCGAACAAAATTTTCGAGCTCTTGAAGCCGGAGCTGGAGAAAAAAGACGCGGCCTTGGCGCAAACGATCGAAACGCGTTTCGCGGAATTGAACCAAACGCTTGCGCCGTTCAAAAAGGCAGCGGCTATGTGACGTACACGGAGCTGACGCAAGAGCAGACCAAGAAGCTGAGCCAAGCCATCGATGCGCTGGCAGAGCCGCTGTCGGGCATGGGCAAGCTGCTGGGGGCGTAATCCATGGATGAGGCGAATAAACAAGCGACGGAAAAAAGCCGGGAAGAAGACGAAAAGCCGCTCGACGGGCAGGACCCTTCGTCCATCAGCCGCCGCGACCTGCTCAAGCTGGCCGGCGCCGGAGGCATCGGACTGCTGCTCGGGTCGGTCGGCGTCGGCAGCGTGTGGGCGGGAACGGCCAAGCTGGGGGCGCCGGCTGCCTCCACGGCTTCAAACGCGGGCCCCAAGCAGGTCATCCCGTTCTACGATACGCATCAAGCAGGCATTGTAACGCCTGCGCAGGATTTTATTTGCTTTGCCGCTTTCGATCTGACGACCGTGAAGCTATCCGAAGTCAGGGACTTGTTCCGCCGTTGGACGGAAGCGGCGGCGAAAATGACGGCAGGGCAGCCGGTTGGCGGCGAGGACGACCAGCCGAGCTTGCCGCCGGCGGATACGGGCGAAGCGGCAGGCCTGCATCCGTGCCGGACGACGATCACGTTCGGCGTCGGTCCCTCCCTATTCGACGGCCGATTCGGGCTGGGGGCCAAACGGCCGGAGGCTCTGGCGGATTTGCCCCGTTTCGGCGGAGACAGCCTGCGGCCCGAATGGTGCGGCGGCGATATCGGCGTGCAGGTATGCGCGGACGATTTGCAGGTCGCCTTCCATGCGCTGCGCAACCTGACGCGTCTTGCCCGCGGCGTCGCCGTGCTGCGCTGGACCCAGGAAGGCTTCCAGCGGACGGGCGGGTCCGGTTCGGCAGGCGAGACGCCCCGCAACCTGATGGGCTTCAAGGACGGAACGGCCAATCCGGATATCCATGACAAGCAAGCGATGAACGATATCGTCTGGGTGCAGCCTTCGGAGCAGCCCGCCTGGATGAGCGGCGGCAGCTACATGGTCGTCCGGCGAATCCGGATGCGCATCGAGGTGTGGGACCGTTCCACGCTCAGCGATCAGGAGGCGACGTTCGGGAGATACCGGAGCAGCGGAGCGCCTCTGGGGGCGAAGAACGAGTTCGACCCGCTGGCGCTGGACGCCAAGGACGAAGCCGGTCAGCCGGCCATTCCGCTCACCGCGCATGTTCGTCTGGCGCACGGCGAGGGGCCGTCCGAGAAAATTTTGCGCCGTTCGTATTCTTATTCCAGCGGGATCGACCGTCAAACGGGGCAGCTGGACGCCGGGCTGTTGTTCATCTGCTACCAACGGGACCCGCGTGCCCAGTTCGTTCCGATCCAGCAGCGCCTCGCGAAGCGGGATAAGCTGAACGAATACATTGTGCATGTGGGCAGCGCGTTGTTTGCTTGTTTTCCGGGCGCGCGGCAAGGCGGCTACATTGGGGAGGGACTGTTCGAATGAGCCGGCGGACGAAGAGGGGAAAAGCGTACGGGATACGCTCTCATGGCAAACAGAGCTTCCTCGTCCTCCTGCTGGCCGTCGCCGTGCTGCTGTTCGGCTGGAGCGGCCGTACGCTTGCCGAAGCGGCTGCATCCGACTCGTTGATGCCGCTCGTCGGCGGAGCGCTGGTTCATGCGGGCGAGCACAAGTGGCAGGAAACGGCCGCGGAGCTGGAGAAGTTCGAGGCGGAATGGCGCAAGCTGAACGCGCCCTCCGGCGAAGCGGCCGATAGCGTCGCGTCGGCCTTGGCCGAGGCGAAGAAGGCGATGACCGTCGCCGCCTCCAAGCCCGACGAGGCCTACGAGGCCGTGTCGAAGCTGACCAAGGCGGTCGGACGTTTCGCGGGGGCCGGAGCGAAAAAGGAGCCGAAAGCGGACGGGAAACAGGCGGCTGGCTCGCTGCTTAGACGCAAGCGGATGTTCAGAATGGCGACTGGGACAAAGCCCGGAGCCGTTATAAGCAGTTCGACAGCCTGTGGTCCAAGAGCGAAGGCGCGATCCGGTCGGATTCGTCCGGCGTGTACGGAGAGATCGAGACGAAGCTAAGCCTGATCCGGATCGCGCTGCAGGCGGAGCCGCCGAAGGCGGAAGCGGCGGACAAGGGCATCCGCGAATTGATCCAGCTGATCGACGACTACGCCAGCGGCAAGCTCAGGGAGGACGCCGCCGCTTCCGGCCAACAATCGGTATCCGACGCGCTGGCGATTCTGCAAAAAGCCGCGGATGCCATCGGGGCGGGCCGCAACGCGGAAGCGGCCGATCAGCTTCAGGCTTTTATCCGGATCTGGCCTTCCGTCGAAGGAGAGGTTCGCACGAGAGCTCCGGACACGTACGACCGGATCGAACGGCAGATGACGGAGGCGGCCAGCCGGCTGCTGTCCAATCCCCCGCAGCCGGAGGAAGCGGGCCGCATTGTCTCGGAGATGCGGACGGAGCTTCAGCCGTTCACGGCGCAAGCGAGCTATTCCGCTTGGGATGCCGCGATTATCCTGCTGCGCGAAGGGCTTGAAGCGCTGCTCGTGCTGGCTGCGCTGCTGGCCTTCTTGCGCCGGACCGGCAACGCCTCCAAGCAAGCATGGGTGTGGAGCGGCGGAGCGGCAGGGCTGGTCGTCAGCGGCGGCTTGGCTGTCGCGCTGACCATGACGATCGCCAATGTCGCGTCAGGAAGTACGCGCGAGCTGGTGGAAGGCATCACTGGCCTCGTGTCCGTTGTCCTAATGCTTACCGTAGGCGCATGGCTTCACCGCAAGTCCCACGTCGAGACGTGGAACCGATATGTAAAAGACCGGGTCGGCGTGGCGCTGGCGGGCGGCAGCCTGTGGTCGCTCTTCCTTGTTGCGGCGCTTTCGATTTTGCGGGAAGGCGCGGAGACAGCCATCTTCTATATCGGCATGGCCCCCTCCATCGATCCGGGGCAGCTTGCGCTTGGCATCGGCTCTGCCGCCGTGCTGCTGTTTCTGCTCGGGTACGTCATCGTCCGGGGAAGCGTCATGCTGCCGATCCGTCCGTTTTTTCTGGGAGCTACGGTGCTGATTTATTACCTGGTCCTCAAATTTTTGGGCCAGAGCATCCACGCCTTGCAAATCGCGGGACAGGTTCCTGCGCATGTGCCCGGCTATCTTCCTTCCTGGAATTGGCTCGGCGTCTACCCGACCTGGGAAACCTTCGTTCCGCAGCTGCTGGCGCTTCTCTTTATCGCGCTCCAATGGGTCCGGCAAGAGCGGAAAATGCGGGGAGACGCCCGTGAACCGGGACCGCATACGGTGTAATCCGCTGCCTGCGGCGGGATCGGTTCAAAAAAATGACGAACTTTTGTCCCGCAACGGGTTGGAAAAGGCAGGAGTTTGGACGCAGAACGTCGAATTCGTCATATGAAACGGGGGCATGTAACTTCAGAGCAACGATCAGCTTCGCCCCCTGCCGGAGGAGGATGGCAATGAAATATGCGATTTGCCAAACAGTCAAAATTGTAGACATGAACGAAGAAATTATGGCTGAAGTGCTGTTCGACCACGGAGAGCACGAGGCGCCGGGTTTAACGATCGGCTGCTCCGTCATTTCGTATCAGCTTGGGTTGAAAGAGTTCGAAGTGGTTTACGATAAGCGCGAAGGCAAGCAGGAGCGGTTCAAGGTCATCGACATCGAGATTGACTTGCTCAAGAAACCGGCCCTCACCCGCGTCTTTCTGGAGCCCGTTACCCTGATCGTCGGTCAGCACGATATCGGCCAAATGTAGCCGCGCATCCATCATCCGCATAACGTTAGAAGTCCTGCTGACAAGCCGAATTCGGCGAGAAGGCAGGACTTATTTTGTTCATTTGGCAGTGGGGAAAAAATACTATATCATGGAAAGGGAGGTGAAGTTGATGAACAGAACGTTTGTGGCTCTTGGCAGCATTTGCGCATTTCTGTCGGTGGCGCTCGGAGCCTTCGGCGCACATGCGCTGAAAGGAAGACTCGCTGCGGACATGCTGGCCAATTTCCAGACCGGCGTCCAGTATCAGATGATGCATTCGCTCGGGCTGATCGCCGTTGGACTTGCAGCCTCCCTGCTTCCGGCCAGCGGACATTTACGACGGGCCGGCTGGTCGATGTTTGTCGGGATCGTATTTTTTTCCGGCAGTCTGTATGTTCTGAGTATAACGGGGATAAAGCAGTTGGGAGCGATTACGCCGATCGGCGGGGTTGCTTTTTTGTTCGGCTGGCTGTCCTTGGTCCTGGCCCTTCGGGCAAAATAAGTCCTAAGCCTCTTTCTCCGGATTCGGCAGGTCTTCATGCCGAATTTTTTTATGCCTACCTTTCTGGAATAACTCGCTTTTTTTGTCGATTTAGCAGGAAAAAGACAGTTGTGCGTAGAAATTCTACGGACAAGATTGGAAATGGAATACTCTGACAACATACCTTTCCGGGAAAGGAGGCCCGCATGTCTAGGACCGACGGATCAGCAAATGGAACACAACCGCGCGATGAAAAAAGAACGATGCTGTTCGCATGCGGAGGGACGGCGGTCGGATTCCTCGTCGGCTGGTGGGTCGGAGGGGCTTTCCTATGGGGATTCGGTGCAGCCGTCTTCCTGTTGACGGCTTATTCGTGGGAACGTATTGTTCGGCTGTCCCGGGCCGTGTCCGAATCGGATGCCCGAACCCGTGCGGCGGAGGAACGGCTTCACAGCGTGGACAGCCGGTTGAACGCGCTGTTCCAGCACCATCCGGGCGCCATTGGGCTGATCGATCCGGGAGGATGTTTTCTGCAATGGAATCCGGCTGCGGAACGCACGTTCGGATACCGGGAGGAAGAGCTGCGAGGCAAGCACCTGCGCACCCTGTTTCCGGAAGAGCTGGCCGGCAGGACGAACAACTTTTTCACCGAAGTGCTGCATGGATCGCCGCTTTCGTTCAAAACGTCGCTTCTGCATAAAGACGGATACCGCGTCGATCTCGATACGACGGTCGTCCCGGTGAAGGAGCAGGGGATCACGACGGGGGTTCTGATCGTTTGCCAGGACATTACGTCCGCAACGCGAACCGAAGAGCAGATTCGGCATCTGGCTTACTATGACGACATGACGGGACTTCCGAACCGCAGACTGTTCGTGCAGCATTTGAACGCCGCTATTGCGGCCGCGTCCCGGAACGAACGAAAGCTGGCCGTCTTGTTCGTCGATATCGACCGTTTCAAGATCGTCAACGATTGCTTCGGGCACGATTATGGAGATATGCTGCTGCTGCAGGTAGCGGAACGGTTCTCCCGTTGCGTGGGCCCGGAAGATTATCTGGCGCGCACGGAGGGAGACGAGTTTGCGTTTTTCTTCCAGATGCCGAATCAAGCAGCGGACCCGGTGGGAACGATCGCAAAGGCGATATTCGACGTACTGGAAGAGCCCTTCGTGCTGGGACAAAATCTGGTTCACCTGACGGCCAGCATCGGCATATCGCTGCTGTCCCACGAGGACGAATCTGCGGATTCGCTTATGATTTGCGCGGATATGGCATTGACCCGGGCCAAGGAAAAAGGCAAAAACAACTATCAGCTGTTCAACAGCGAGATGAAATCCGTATCATTGAAACGCTTAACTCTGGAAAGCGAGCTTCGGCGGGCACTGGCCAAAAACGAACTGCTGCTGCATTACCAGCCGCAGATCAATATTGCGACCGGCCGCATTGTCGGGTTCGAGGCGCTCGTCCGGTGGCAGCATCCGGAGCGCGGGCTGGTTGCGCCGGGAGAATTCATTCCGTTCGCGGAAGACAGCGGTCTGATCGTGCCGATCGGCGAATGGGCGCTGAAGGAAGCCTGCCGGCAGAACAAGCAGTGGCAGGATGCCGGGCTGGAGGTCGTGCCGGTGTCGGTCAATTTGTCGATCCGGCAGTTCATGCAGCATCAGCTGTGCGCCAGAATTGGCGGGACGCTTAGGGAAACGGGGCTCGATCCCGCTTTGCTGGAGCTTGAAATTACGGAGAGCTGCACGATGGATGTCGATTATGCCAGCGATCTGCTGCATGAGCTCAAGAAGCTTGGGGTCAAAATCAGCATCGACGATTTCGGCACCGGCTACAGCTCGTTGTCCTATTTGAAAAAATTCCCGATCGACAAATTAAAAATCGACCGCTCCTTCGTGCGTGACATTATGACCGATCCGAACGATGCGGCCATCGTCGCTTCGATCATCGCGATGACCCGGCATTTGAATATGGAAGTCATCGCGGAGGGGGTCGAAACCGAGGAACAGCTCCGATTTTTGCATGACAACCAATGCCATCTCATTCAAGGCTTTTATCTGAGCCCGCCACTCGCCGTTCCCGACGCGGAGCGTCTGATGAAGCTTTGCTCTGCGCAGGCTGCGCCCGGTGGGGAGAGCCCCCTTTCAATTAAAAAAGGCCCGGATCAGCGGGCCTGAAAATCGTCAATTTCGTTAATTTTAAGCAGGTAGACTTTCTTCTCGTCGACATGATAGACCGTGAGGTTTCCGCTGGGCGGGTCCGTATTGATAATACGGCACGGCATGCTGAGCTTGACCCCCTTCTCTTTTACAACGGACAAACGCACTAGCGCATTGCTTTGTTGAAAGGCTTTCATTTCTTCCCAGATCTGCTTGAACGGGTCGGCCCCGGGGCGTTTTTCCTCCGCAGCCTTAGCCTCCGTGGCGTTCGAAGCGGATGGAGCTTTCGGGGCGGGTTCCGCAGGAGCGGTGTTCGGCCGGTTTTTCGTCGGCTCGGCGGACGTGTCGATTTTTTTTAGGATGGCATCTTTCAACGAGGCTTCGATCGTTTTACCTAATTCCACCCCTTGCTTGATTTGATAATCGGTTACAAGTTCCGAATTGAGCAGATGCAGCAACTTTTCCAAGGCTCGCCCGTTGGTATCTTCCTCAATCATGATGTCTACATTGAACAAAAACTTTCGTTTTTGCAGGTTGTTGGCTTCCACAGGCGGCTCCTCCTCATTTGATGCTTGCGTAATCATTACTATACCACTTTTTTCTATAGGAAAATAGAAGCATACGAGATGGATTTATTATCCATAGGGCGTTCGTACGCGATGGAAATAACTTGAAGGGCGAAAACGGCGTATGGCGACGAACTTGGCTTGCTGATGCTGCAGTAGGTTAGAACTATGTTCAGGATAAAAATGGTAGGCCTTAATAACTAATATGATGCGAGAATACTACATCCAAAGAACTATGTCAATTTTTTTGTGTTCTTCAATAATTATGGATATATTTGTAATTTTATGGTAAATTAACGATAGCTGCCGGATATCCCTCTTGCGTGAAGCAGAGGGGGAGGCTAACGTTCCCTGGACCTGCGGTATAGTGCAATAGATGTTCTATTGGTTATTGGTTTAGGATGATCAGGGAGTTGAATGTAGATGGGTGCTCCAAAAGAGTCGCTTTTAGGCAAAGCTGTCAAAATCATTTTATGGCTGGTCGTCATTTATTTTTCGTTACTGATTGTTGCCGGCGTTGTTCATTTTATTTCAACTTCAGGGTAAAAAACCGTCCGGCGGATTGTTCCTGTATGCCATAATCAACCGTCTCCGCGTTCTACCGCTATCCTTCCTCAAATATAGATAATCGAAAAGCTTGCAATGTCTCGCGGAAACCGAGGAGGGGTTGAATTGTGGCATTGACGGCAGGATTGACCGGGCGCGTGATTTGGCAAGGGCAGCCCGGCTACGAAGAGGCAAGACGCGGTTTTAACGCACGTTTCTCCAAGTATCCGGCAGTCATCGTGTACTGCCAGATTACACAAGACGTTGTCAATGCCGTTTTATGGGCGCGCCAATACAAAGTGCCTTTTCGCATCCGCTGCGGAGGACATAGCTATGAAGCGTACTGCCTTGTCGACGGCGGCCTCGTCATTGATACCAGCGGGCTGCTGCAACTGCAGATTTATGAACGGCAGGGCGTTGCGCGAATCGGCGCGGGCTTCCGCTTGCTTCCTCTTTACGAAGAGCTGTGGAAAAAAGGGCTGGCACTGCCGGGAGGAACATGCCCGGGCGTCGGGATCTCCGGATTGACGCTTGGGGGCGGCTTCGGACTGCTATCCAGGCTGTACGGCATGACTTGCGATAACGTAATCGAACTGGAAATGGTTACGGCGCAGGGAAATGCGATTCGCGCCAACAACGAGCAGCACCCCGATTTGTTCTGGGCATGCCGGGGTGCGGGCGACGGCAGTTTTGGCGTCGTTACTTCCTTCACTTTCCGCGTCCATCCGATTGATAAAGTGGCTTATTATTCGCTGACCTGGGATTTCGCCCAACTGAAGGAAGTGGTGCGCTACTGGCAAAATTGGGCCTCTCGTGCGGATAACCGCCTGACGTCGGTTTTATTGCTTTTGTCGCAGCAAGGCGGTACGATCCATTCCAGCGGAGTTTTTGTCGGAGAGGAACAAGAGCTTAGGAGCATCGTTCAACCGCTGCAGAAGGTGGTTCCGCCCAAGACGGCGAATTTTCGTACGATGACTTGGATCGAAGCCGCCCGTTTATTTGCAGGAACGCCAGTCCAGCAAGCCAAATTTAAAAATTCATCCGCTTACGCCTACGAGCCTTTTTCGGATGCCGCTCTCGACGTATTAAGCCGCCATTTGCAAAACACTCCCGGGGCAGCGGATATGGTCGCGTTTGATGCTTACGGCGGCGCCATTAAGCAGGTGTCCCCGGAGGCGACCGCTTTCGCCCATCGCAATGCCTTGTTCGTCATGCAATATCAAGCGTATTGGAACCAGGATGCGGAGGCGGCTCTCCATATCGATTGGGTGGAACGTTTTCGCCAAGCCATGCTTCCCTATACCCGCGGCGCTTACCGCGACTATTGCGACAGCCAGATCGCCGATTGGCCGACCGCCTATTTTGGAGACAATCTTGCCAGGCTGCGGCGCGTCAAACAACTGTACGATCCGGAGAATCTATTCCGCTTCGAGCAGAGTATTCCTCCCTGGTGATGGAAATCCGGGTATCCGGCTGAACATGCAAAATCTTCCTTCCCGATCCCCCCACTGTGCACGGATGCAAGTTCGGGGGCATATAGTGTAAGCACACGGGTGTTAAAGGGGATGCTAGGTCAATGATGCGCATGGAACCGGTGGATTTGGATGGGCGCACGGCGCTGGCAATCGAGGTGAAGCTGCCGAAGACGACGCTGCTCGCCGTAACGACCGACAAAGGGTACATTATGTGCGGGGCGCTCGACGTGGGATTGCTGAATGAACGTCTGAAGGAACGGGGCATTATCGCCGCCCGGGCGACGGGCGTGCGGACGATCGAGGAGCTTTTGGAGGCGCCGCTGGAGTCGGTCACCTACGGAGCGGAGGCGCTCGGCGTGGTGCCGGGGATGAAGGGCCGGGACGCGGTTGCACGGATGTTTTGACCAATATCGCTTGGGTGAACCGCCGGAGAAATTCGGGCGGTTTTTTTAATGGACGACGACGTAGATATCTTTCCCCGAAGGAGCAGTTCGTCCTATAATAGGACGGTAGGATATTCGGGAGAACGGAGGAGTCCGATGAGAGACAGACAATTTACATTCCCAGACCCTGACGGGGAAGCGATATTCGTCTATGAATGGCTGCCGGAGGAGGACGTACCGGTAAAGGGCGTGGTACAAATCGCGCACGGGATGGCCGAAACGGCCGCCCGTTACGAGCGATTCGCCGGGGTGCTGACGAGGGCAGGCTATGCGGTGTACGCCAACGACCATAGGGGACACGGCCGGACGGCCGGCGGTCCGGAGCGGTTCGGGGTCATCGGCGAGAACGGTTTTCAACGCATGGCGGAAGCGATGGGACAGCTGACGGACCTGATTCGCGAACGGTTTTCGGACGTCCCTTTTTACGTATTCGGCCACAGCATGGGGTCGTTTTTGACTCAGAAATATATGTACTTATTTCCCGGGAAAGCGGACGGCATCGTCTTGTCGGGGACGAACGGGCCGCAGAAGCTGCTTGCAGTCGGCAGCGCGTTGGCCCGGAGACTGGCGGCCCGCAAAGGGGAGCAGCATCGCAGCGAGCTGTTGATGCGGCTTACGCTGGGCAGCTATAACCGCCAGTTTCGGCCGAATCGGACGCCGTTTGATTGGCTTAGCCGCGACGAACGGGAGGTGGACCTTTTTGCGGCCGACCCGGATTGCGGCTTTGCTATGACGGCGGGGTTCTGGATTGATTTCTTCCGCGGGCTGCAAGAGATTCACGATGAGCGGAACATGCGTCGGATTCCGGTCGATTTGCCGGTCTATTTATTTTCCGGAGAGCTCGATCCGGTCGGCCGCAGAGGAAAAGGGGTTGTCGAATTGGCCGGGATCTACCGGGAGCTGGGCTTGCGGCATGTGACATACAAGCTGTATCCGCAAGGCCGGCACGAGATGCTGAACGAGATTAACCGGGATGAAGTGATGCAGGACGTTCTCGATTGGCTGGACGAGCAGACGGCCCGTCATTACGGTGTATGAGCGGGAGGGCGCGACGCTCCCGGTTGTTCCCGGACAGGCTGCTGTCGTGTTTAAGCGGCAGCCTCATCCGGTTGTGCTCCCTGTAAAAGCGGGTATAATGGAACTGACGCGTCAAGACGAACGGGGGGACGGGTAGGTGGAGATTCAAAAAATTACGCCGCGCAAAATTTCCGAAGCCATCGCCGAGCAAATCAAGGAGCAGATTGTCAGCGGTACGCTGAAGCCGGGAGATAAGCTTCCTTCCACGAAGGAGCTGTCGGAGAGCTATCAGGTGGGGCGCTCCACGATCCGGGAGGCGCTCAGCGCGCTCAAAGCGATGGGCCTTGTGGAAAGTCACCAGGGCGAAGGCAGCTATGTGCGCAGCATCGAGTCGCAGGATGTGGACTTGCCGGAATTCAACTCGCTGCTGATGAGCCGGGACACGGTGATGGAGCTGATCGAGGCGCGCCAAGCGTTGGAGGTTTCCAATGCGGCGCTTGCGGCGGAGAAACGGACGGAGGACGACCTGCGGCGCTTCGAGGCGGTGCTGAAGCGGATGGAGGAGCACCTGGGCGACGAAGAGGAAGGCGAGCGGGCGGATATCGAGTTTCATCTTGTCCTTGCCCAAGCGACGCACAATTCGATCATGGCGCGGATGGTCGAATCGATCTCGACGCAGATGCAGACGGCGATCCGCGAAACGCGGCGGCTGCAAATGTATGCGAACCGCACGGTGTCCCGGCAGCTGCTGCAGGAGCATCAAGCCGTGTACGAGGCGATCAAGCGGCAGGATACGACGGCTGCGCAGGACGAGATGCGGCGGCATTTGTTTCATGTCGAGCAGGTGCTGATCCGCTATTTGAAAAAGTAGGACAAGGGGAAGGGAAGGACCGGCCGTTGTTGAGCGGAGCGGTCTATCCGTCCCTGTCTTTCGGAAAGCCGAAGGTGAGCAGCACGAAGCCGACCAGCATAAAAAACCAAACGAAAAAGTTTTCAAAAAATGTCGGGTTGGTCGGCGTCGCATCGTACGAGCCTCGCGCAGCCGATCCGGCCGCAGGTATCGCTGCGGCAATCTTTGCCCCGATTCGCTCGGCGGTGTAATAGGCGCCGCTGGCGAGCAGGAAGACCGTCCCAATAATTTTGTTCAATCGATTTCCCATCGGCAATGCACTCCTTTCTTGGAAATATCATGTTGGAGCACCTTGATTATCCTTCGTTGGTTACTCATTCGACGCTTTCCCCCGGAAAAAAGTTTCATTTGAGAGGGAGGAGGCTCTTTTCAAAAGCTAACTTATCTGATAACCTGACAAGTAAGTGAAGAAACCAAACCGAAGGATGGGGACCTGTATGCGAGTTTCTTTATTCATCACGTGTCTGGCCGACCAGATCTACCCGGAAGTCGGCGAAAGCGTCGTCCGGCTCCTGCACCGATATGGCTGCGAGGTTGATTTTCCTCGGCAGCAGACCTGCTGCGGACAGCCCGCGTACAACAGCGGCTACCAGGATGACGCCCGCGAGGTGGCGCGCAACCTGATCCGCGCGTTCGAGCACAGCGATTATGTCGTCTCGCCGTCCGGCTCCTGTACCGGAATGGTCCATCATTATTACCCGCAGCTGTTCGAGAACGAGCCGGAGTGGAAGGCCAAGGCGGAGAAGCTGATCGGGAAAACGTACGAGTTCTCCCAGTTCCTGGTTAACGTGCTGGGCGTAAAAGACCTCGGCGCCGTGTACGAGGGCAAGGCGACGTATCATCCGTCTTGCCATGCGATGCGCCTGCTCGGGGTGCGCGAGGAGCCGGGCGAGCTGATGGCGCATATCGAGGGGCTGGAGCTGGTCGAGCTGCCCCGCAAGGAGGATTGCTGCGGCTTCGGCGGCACGTTCGCCGTCAAGATGGCCGACATGTCGGAAGCGATGGTGTGCGAGAAGGCTGCCAACGTATGCGCGACGAATGCCGACCTTTTGATCGGTACGGACATGGGCTGTCTGATGAACATCGGAGGCCGTTTGAATAAAGAAAACAAGCCGGTGCGTGTCATGCATCTGGCGCAGCTGCTGGAGGAAGGGGTGAAGCGCGGTGAGCGGCACGGCAAGTGAGAAGGAACTGATCGGCACGGGGTTAAAGAAGCGCACGGAAGAAGCGCTGGCGAACGATTTTCTCCGCAAGGCGGTTGCGTTTACGACCGACAAGCTGAAGACGGCCAAGCTTCAGGTGACGGACGATTTCGGCCACTGGGAGGATTGGCGCGAGCGGGGGAGACAGATCCGCAAGCATGTCGTGGAACATCTCGACTATTATTTGACGCAGTTTACCGATAACGTTTCCAAAGCCGGAGGCCATGTCTATTTCTGCCAAACGGGGGACGAGGCGGTCAAGACGTTTATGGAAATTGCCGGGAAGCGCCGGGCGAAGCTGGTGGCGAAGGGAAAATCGATGGTATCGGAGGAAATTCATCTGAACCGTCATTTGGAGGAACGCGGGATCGAGGCGATCGAGACGGATCTCGGCGAGTATATCCTGCAGCTGGCAAAGGAAACGCCGTCGCATCTGATCATTCCGGCGATTCACAAAAACAAGCAGCAGATCGCGGATATTTTCTCGGAGGAGGCGGGTGAGACGTTTGCGCCGGAGACGAAGGTGCTGGCCAAGTATGCCAAGCAGCGGCTGCGCAATTATTTTCTGGAGGCGGATATCGGGCTGACCGGCTGCAATTTCGGCGTTGCCGAATCGGGGGCGATTACGCTGGTGTCCAACGAAGGCAACGGGCGGATGGTGACGACGCTGCCGAAGTGCCACGTCGTCGTCATGGGTATGGAACGCCTCGTGCCGACCTATGACGACCTGGAGGTCGTCCTGAACCTGCTTGCCCGCAGCGCTACCGGGCAGAAGCTGACAACTTACACGTCGATGATCACCGGACCGCGACGCGAAGGCGAGCTCGACGGGCCGGAGGAGCTTCATCTGATCGTGCTGGACAACGGGCGGTCGGCACAGCTCGGCGATCCGGTGTTCCAGGAGGTGCTGCACTGCATCCGCTGTGCGGCCTGTCTGAACGTATGCCCCGTGTACCGTCACGTGGGCGGGCACACCTACGGCAGCGTGTACAGCGGCCCGATCGGGGCGGTGCTGACGCCGCTGCTCCAGCAGGATATGAAGGAAGCGGGGCAGCTGGCTTACGCCTCCAGCCTGTGCGGGGCCTGCTACGAGGCATGCCCGGTCAAAATTCCGCTGCACGACATGCTGGTGCAGCTTCGGGCGCGCAAGGTGCGGCTCGGGCTGACTCCGCTGGCGGAGCGCGCCGCCTTCAAGACGTTCCGGACGACCTTCGGGAACGTCACGCTGTACAAGATGGCGACGAAGTCCGCCTATTATATGATGAAGCCTTTCGTGAGCAGAGGCGTAATCAAGAAGGCGCCGGGTCCGGCAGCGGGCTGGACGCAGTCCCGCCATTTCCCGATGAAGCCGAAGCTGTCGTTCCGCGACCGCTGGGACGCGCTCCAGCAGGAGCTGAAGCAAACCGGCAAGCGGGCCGGCCAGAGCGAAGCCGGTGCAGCCCGCGGGCAAGCTGCGCCCGGACGGGACGAGGCGGATGGCTCTGCGAAAGGAGGCGGGCGCCATGAGTAACGGAACGATCCGCGGCCGCGAAGCGTTTATCGCGAATTTGTCGTCGAGGCTCGGACGCCGGGAGGTCGCAGCGACGGCTCCGGCCCACCCGTTTCGCGGCGCGCCGGAGTTTTATAAGCAGATCAAGCTGACCACGGAGGAAAAGATTGAGCTGTTCACCCGAAACTGGCAGGCTCTGACCGGCAAGGTGCTGGTGGTGGATGAAGCGGAGGCGGCCGACAAAGTCGGCGCTTGGCTGCGGGACGTCGCCGCGGAGCTTGGCGTCACGCATGTGTCCCGCTGGGAGCACGAAGGACTGAAGGCGCTTGGCCTGGACGAGGCGCTGGCCGCCTCCGGCATCGCCGTCGCGCCATGGCGGCCGGTGGAAGCGGGCGACAGCGAGGGATGGCCGAAGGCGGCGGGAGACGCGAACTGGGCGCAGCGGAGCGAGCTGCTGAAGCGAACCGAGCGCTGCCAGCTCGGGATCGTCTGGCCCGACTTCGCCGTAGCGAATACGAGCACGTTGGTGCTCCAATGCTCCCCGCAGCGCGGCCGCTCGGTAAGCTTGCTGACGGAAATTTTGTTCGCCGTCTTCCGTGCGGATCAGCTCGTGTACCGGATGGGCGAGGCGTTCGAGCAGATCACCCGCGGCAAGCAGCTCCCATCGCAGTATGCTTCGTCGCTTAACCTGATTACCGGGCCGAGCCGCAGCGCCGACATCGAGAACGATCTGACGATCGGCATCCACGGTCCCGGCAAGGTATACGCGGTCATAATCCGGTAGTCTGGGGCAAACATACCGTGCTTGTCGTTATGGACTGAATTCGAAGTGGAGGTCGGAAGCATATTCCAGCCGCTTGCGCGCATACTATGACGGTTACCAATCCAAGGAGGTCATAGCCATGAATAAGCAGCGCGCCCAGGAAATCGCCGCTTCGCCGGTGATGGCGAACGTGACGTACGAAGGAGTTCCGATTTATATCCAGCATGTGGACGAGGAACGGGAGACTGCCAGAGTTTATCCGCTTGATCAGCCGGAGCAGGAGCAAGAGGTTCCGCTGAACAGTTTAACCGAAGGTTAAATTTTCAATACACGCGGCAGCCCCGCCAAGCTTGACTTGGCAGGGCTGCTTTTTTAACGCTCGTTAGCGGTGTCCGGTTGAGATAAGGCGGCGCATTCCCGAAACGCAAAATGCCGGCAGCCCAGACATTTTTGATGCTCCAGCCGGGTCAAGGCGTAATTGATCGCGTCGCCCGTATGCGCAAAAAAGTGCTCTTTTCCGATCAGCCTGTCGAGTCCGGTTCGTTTCAATACGTCCCGGGGCTGAGACTGCAGGCCCGAGATGAGAACGATACCGCCTTGTTGGACGATCTCCCGGACCACGCCGGCCAAATACGATTCCCCTGTCGTATCCATGAACAGCACTTTGCCGAGGCGCAGGATCACGGTTTTCGGCCGTTCGTCGAGCGTCCCCGAGATCGATTTTTCGAACAGCGTTCCCGCTCCGAAAAACAGCGCTCCCTCCACCGAAATAATGGCAATCTGCGGGCAGTCATGACTGTCGTTTACGATATGAGAAGCCACTTTCCCCTTGTGGGAATCCGGGTCCGGCAAAACCTTGGCCACCGTGAGCATGCCGCTCATCCGCCGGATGAACAGAACGACCGCAAGAATGAGTCCGGCGATAACGGCCGTCGTCAGATCGGTCAGCACCGTAAGCAAAAAGGTAATAATCAGGACAACGGAATCGGCTGTTCTTGTTTTCACAATATGAACAAACTCTCGGCGCTCGCTCATATTCCAGGCCACGACCATCAGGATCGGCGCCATGCTGGCCAGCGGAATCGCGGAAGCCAAAGGGGCAAGCACAATCAACACGAGCAGGACAAAGACGCTGTGCACCATCCCCGACACGGGACTCGCCGCCCCGTTCTTAATATTCGCCGCGGTTCTGGCAATCGCACCCGTCGCCGGAATTCCTCCGAACAAAGGGGTGACGATATTGGCAATCCCTTGTCCGATCAGCTCGCGGTTGCTGTGATGGCGGCTGCCCGTCATGCCGTCGGCTACGACCGCCGACAAGAGCGACTCGATTCCTCCGAGCGCCGCGATGACACAGGCCGGGCCAAGAAGCGGGATGATGGTCTCAAGCGTTACCTCCGGCACGTGAAACCGGGGAAGCGTCCCGGGAATGGCGCCGTACGTCGACCCGATCGTATCGACCCGGCCCTCGAACAGCACAACCGACAGCACGCTGGATACCAGCAAGCCGACAAGCGATCCGGGCACACGGGGCAGCAGCTTCGGGGTCGCCAATAACAAGGCGAGACAAACGACCGCCGTAAGCACACTGTAAAGGTTCACCGCCGACAGGTGCAGCCCGATCTCTTTCATGTTGGATATAAAATCCTCATGCTTGCGGATGCCGCTCAGTCCCAGAAAACTGGCGATTTGGCCGGTGAAAATGATAACGGCGATCCCGGCGGTAAAGCCGATCGTTACCGGCCGGGGAATAAATTGAATCAGTGCTCCGAGCTTGAATACCCCCATCAAGACAAGGATGATTCCCGCCAGCCCGCCGGCGATCAGTAAATTTTCATACCCGTACTGCATCACAATAGCAAACAAAATAGGAACGAATGCCCCCGTCGGCCCGCCGATCTGGAATTTGGACCCGCCAAGCAGCGAGATGAGAAATCCGGCAATCACCGTCGTATAAATGCCGTACTGAGGCTTTACTCCCGCCGCAATGGCAAAAGCCATCCCTAAAGGAATGGCTATAATCCCCACAATCGAACCTGAGATCAGATCCCGGCGAAAATCATTTGCGCTGTACCCGTCAAATCTTCCCGACCGCTTCATGACAAGACCTTCTTTTCATATATTTGATTATTTGAATATATGGGGAATATACACCCGGGAATCCGTTCTTGTCAATGGGCGGACAAGTGCCGATTTTTGGCCGGATCTCAGGTATAATGAAAGGAACGATGTCCCTTCGGGACAGGGCAACCCGCCAGGCAAGGAGCGACATGAAAAGTATGCAAACAGAGCCGGCCATCCATCTGTTCGAATGGTCACCGCGCGTGCATATCGATCCGTTTCATACCCACGACCATTTGG
This sequence comes from Paenibacillus ehimensis NBRC 15659, assembly GCF_004000785.1. Taxonomy (GTDB): domain Bacteria; phylum Bacillota; class Bacilli; order Paenibacillales; family NBRC-103111; genus Paenibacillus_G; species Paenibacillus_G ehimensis. The sequence continues at coordinate 45,561 of NZ_BILX01000037.1, forward strand.
AAATCGGGTATTGTTTATCGGGCCGCGGCACTTTTTATTTCGGGCAAAAAGCTTATGCGGCGCAACCGGGCGACGTCTTCGTCGTCAATCATTTGGAGCGGCATGCCGCCGCTTCAGACGCGGACAATCCGAGCCATTATCTTTTTTTATATTTTGACCCGATGGTGATCGAACAGGCGGATCGGGAGCTGCTGCTGCCGTTCGTGTATTTGCCGACGAAGTTTCAGAACCGCATTCCCGGGGAGCTGGACGCGGCCCGCCGAATCGGAGGGCTGTTCCATGAGCTTGCGGACGAGCAGCGGCACAAGCGTCCGGGCTATCATGGCATGATGCGGGGGATCATTTTGCAGATTTGCGCGCTGCTGCTTAGGCATTACAGCGAACAAACGTCGTCTGCGGAGTGGAACCGGACCCTGTCGTCCTACTACCGCATCAAGCCGGCGCTCGATTACATCGGCGAGCGTTTTCGAGAATCGCTGACGCTGGAAGACGCGGCTGCCGTGCTTGGCTTAAGCCCCTCCCGGGCGCGGCATCTTTTTCAGGAGAAGCTGGGCGTCGGATTTAAGCGGTACTTGCTCCGGCTGCGTGTGAACGAGGCCAAACGGCTGCTGGCAAGCACCGATCTGCCGATGGCGGAGGTCATGTTTGCAAGCGGCTTCCAAAGCCATGCCCCGTTTTACCGCGCGTTCCGGCAAATCGTCGGCGCCGCTCCGCAGGAATATCGCGAGTTATCGAGAAATATAGCCGTTTTTGAGAATGGCTTGGATGAAAATAAGACGACGCTGCGCTCTCCCGCCGATTACAATGAAAGTACATCTTAGATCAGGCAGGCTGTACATTCGATACGGAAATGGGGAGAGCAGATGGCAGGTTGGGGCTGGCAAGCGCTGCAAGGCTTGCTGCATGACGAAATCAAGCAGCGGAAGGAAGAAGGCTGCAACGTTGAGGGGTTTCAAGCGAAGCTGGAGGAGGCCGGGGAAGATGCCGCGCGGCTGATGGCCGTTTATGAGGAATTGTCCGCATTGCCGATCGCGGCGGACTTCCCGTTTGCGGAGCCGAACGGGCTGGACGAGATCCGGGCGGCGCGTCCGGAAGGGCCGCGCAAGCTGCAAGCGGAGTGGACGGAGGAGCAGTGGAAGGATAAGTTTTATGGCGCGTGGCTCGGACGAAGCGTCGGCTGCGCGCTCGGCAAGCCGCTGGAGACTGGGCCGTTTATGTACGGCACGGATAGTCGTCCCGGCTGGGCCAACGTGAAGCTGTGGTTCGAAGGAGCGGACGCCTGGCCGATTCGCGATTATACGCCGGGACAGTCGCGGGCGGAGGAGCGGTACGGCTTGGCACTCGCTCCCTACGGTAAGGAAAGCGAGCTGGAGCGTATCCGGTATATGGAGACCGACGACGATATCCGTTATACGGTGCTTGGCCTTCTGCTGCTGGAGGAGAAGGGAAAGGATTGGGACTCGTGGGATATCGGCGGCTTATGGCTAAAGCATTTGCCGTTTCATAAGGTGTTCACCGCCGAGGCGCGGTCCTATGTAAACTTTACGGTGCTGAACAGTCAAATGGGGTGGCAGCGGGAGGCAGACTCCGATGCGCAAAAGGAGTGGGTGAGGATGCACTTGAATCCTTACCGCGAATGGATCGGCGCGCAAATTCGCGTGGACGGATTGGCGTACGGCGCGGCGGGACATCCCGAGCTGGCCGCCGAATTCGCTTGGCGGGACGCTTCGTTCTCCCACGTGAAGAACGGCATCTACGGCGCCATGTTCGTGGCGGCCATGATCGCCGCGGCGTTCGCCGAAACCGACCCGGAGCGGATCGTTGAGATCGGGCTGAGCGAAATTCCGCAGCGCTGCCGCCTGGCTTGCGACATCCGTCAGGCGGTGGCGATCGCCCGGGAGGCGAAGGACCAGGTGGAGCTGGCCGACCGGATCTGGGAGGCGTTCAAGCACTACCATCCGGTGCATACGAACAACAATGCGGCCTTATGCGCGGCCGCGCTCGTCTTCGCCCGCGGCGATTTCGAGACCGCAGTCACGACGGCGGTGCTCGGCGGCTGGGACACCGACTGCAACGGCGCGACCGTCGGTTCAATCATGGGCGCGATCGGCGGCGCGAAACGGCTGCCGGAGCATTGGACCGCGAAGCTGAACGATACGCTGTATTCGGAAATAAGCGGCTTTCATCCGATTGCGATTTCGGAATGCGCCCGGCGCAGCTACGAGGTTTATCGCCGCATCAACGGATAACGATCAAAAAACCGGCTCCTTGCACGCACAAGGAAACCGGTTTTTTGACATTTGAACTCGTACGTCGGCACGATTATTCGTTGCGTATGTTTTCAAGCAGCGAGATGGCGTCCACCAAATGATTATCGAAGATTTGTCTGGCTACCCCGAGAAGGTCTTTAATCAGAGGATCGCGTAAAGAATAAATGACGGAGGTTCCCTCTTTGGTCCCGCTGACCACATTTTTGCTGCGGAGCACGGCCAACTGCTGAGACACGGCGGAGCCTTCGCTTCCCAGAATGGCCTGAAGCTCGTTGACGTTTTTGTCCCCTTCGCACAGCACCTCCAGAATCCGGATTCGCATCGGATGCGCCAACGCCTTGAAAAATTCCGCTTTAAACTGCTGGATTTCACGATTCATGGATCTAAGCCCCTTAAAACGTTGAACGTCTGAATATATGAATATCATACCACATCCAAGAAGCCGGTTGTAAAACAAACCTTGGACGTATAATATTGTTATATTCAAATAATCAAAGATTTTACTGGTTTGAGCGGTTATTCGTTAGAAAGAGGCGATGGCGTATGTCCGGCTTTTGGACTTGGGAACAAAAAGAGCTTGCCCGCCCGACGACCAAGCAAGAAGTAATCGAAGCAGGCTTGGCTTACCTCGAAGGCGTCGGAGCGGATCTGATCTGCAAAGTTTGTATTCCGGGCGGCGGCTCCTGCTGCGTAAGCTGTCCATTTCTGGGCGACGGGGTCGGCTGCGGACGGCGCAATACGAGCTGTACGGCCTGGTTGTGCGGTTTCTTGAAGTTTATCTATTATGAAGCCGGCTTGATCCGGGAATGGGAGGACTTCTGGGATGAAGTACCGGGGCAGCACTTCCGGTACGATACGACCCCGCGCCACTTTGTCGTCCGTAGCTGGCTGGAACCGCCGCAGCTCCGATTTTTATGCGAAGCCTTCGCGGATGATTTGCGGCAGCTCCGGCGGGATCGTCCCGCTTCCTGGCTTGTCGAGTTAAAAGGGAAGCTGGACTGGCATATCGACGAAATCCTGGACAACACCAATCCGAAATTCGTGAAAAGAATGGAAGCCAAGCTGTACCGATTGACAAGCGATTTCCAGCGGTATCATCGGGCTAAGGCCCAGCTCAACTAGCCTCCGCCTCCCGAAACCATTCCCCGGTTCACCCCGAGCCCAAAAAGAAGTACAATAGGCTTAACCTTAACGAAAGCGGCTGAAACGATCATGCTGGAAATCCAATACTTTGAGCTGTACCGTACCTTTTATTTGCCCGGAGAAGCATGGCCGGAAGTATCGGTGGCCGATCTTACGGGGCTTTGGCTTTGTACGGAGCGGAATGTGAAAATAATTCTCAAGAAGCTGGAGAGCGCCGGCTGGATCGAGTGGAGCCCCGGCCGCGGCCGCGGGCACGTATCCCGGGTCCGGTTTTTGAAGGAGCCGCAGGAGCTGCTGCTGGAGCTGTCGAAGCAGGCGATGCAGGGCGGCCGTCTGAACGACGCGCTTCAGTGGTTGGAGCGGTTCGGACAAGGAACGGATACGAAGGAACGGTTCATGGCATGGCTGTCCGATTATTTCGGCTATAAGAAGGAAACGGCCGACAGTCAGCCGGTCGATACGCTGCGTTTTCCGGTGTTCCGGTCCATTCTGACCCTTGATCCCGGGCGGATGGTTTATGCGTTCGAGGCGCATTTGATGAAGCAGCTGTATAATACGCTGGTCACCTTTAACGAGCAGCGGCAGACGGTAGAGCCGCAGGTCGCCCACTATTGGGAATGCAATCCGGATCACCTCGCATGGAAATTTTATTTGCGGAGAGGCGTAATGTTCCACCATGGCCGCGAATTGACGGCTCACGACGTCGCCTTTTCGCTGCGGAGGCTCATGCGCAAGACGGACCCCCTGACGCAGCGCTGGCTGGTTCAAGGCTTCGAGGAAGTGCGCGTGCTGGACGAGCGGGTCGTCGAAATCCGGCTGCGTTCGCCGAATCATTTGCTGCTGCGCTATTTATGCTTCCCCGCCACCAGCATTTTGCCCGAAGAGCTGGTCGACGGCAGGGAGGAGGCGTTCGCGCTCGCGCCGGTCGGCAGCGGTCCGTTCCGCTTGGAGCTGTGGAACGAGAGCCGGTGCGTACTGACGGCGAACCCCTATTATTTCGAGGGCCGGGCGCATTTGGACCGGGTCGAGGTGGTGTTCCTGCCACCTGAGGAGTTGCACAGCTTCCAAGCCGGCGATTCCGAAAAGATGCTGTGCAATCACGACGGCGCAACCTATCCGGTGCGGCATCATTGGGAGCGCATCGAGCTGTTGAACAACGGCTGTACGCTGTTATCCTACAATATGAAGCAGGGCGGACCGCAGCAGGACGTGCGGTTTCGCAAAGCGCTTCATCATCTGGCCGACCGGAAGAGCATGGTGGAGCAGCTGGGCGAAAACCGCCGCTTTCCCGCAACGGGAATGCAGCCTCACGATTATTTGGGGCAGGAGGATCATGCGTTCGATCCGGCCGTCGCCCGGAAGCTTCTGAACGAGATGGGCTATGCAGGGGAGCCGTTCCGGATCGCCGCCATCTGGAAGCATCTGGCGGATGCGCACTGGCTGCGGGACCGCTGCCGGGAATTCGGGATCGTGGCGGAGGTCGTCTGCTACGAGATCTCCGAGCTGGCACAGCGGGTCCGGGACCATAATTTGAACGCGGAAGCGCTGCTGCACCAATTCGTAATCGACGAAGGGGAAGTGTCGCTGCTGGAGCTGTATTTGCGCGAAGACAGCTATATCCGCCTCGTTATGGACGAAGAATTGAGCGCACGCGTCGACAAAATTGCGTCCGACCTGCTGGCTTCCCCTTCGCCCGAATACCGCAAGCACCGGATGCAGGAGCTGGAGGCGCTTATAAACCACGAGCACGTGGTGCTGTTCCTCTTGTTCAAAGGGCTGCAGACGGTGCACGACCCGTCCTTGCGCGGGGTGACGATCAATTCGCTCGGCTGGATCGATTTCAAAAACGTTTGGCTGCAGTCCGTGTAAGACTTGTGCGGCCTAAGCCTAAGGAGGATGTATATGATACGACAAGCTCAACCGGGAGACGCCGCTTGCGTCGTACCGCTTATTTATTCCGCCATCGGAGATATTGCGTTTACTTTGACGGGCACGACCGACCCGGAGCAGGCCCAGCGCATTTTGCGCGAATTTTACGAACGCCGGGACAACCGGCTCAGCTACGAGAATACGCTCGTGGCGGAGCGGGATGGGCGTGCCGTCGGCTTTATTTTGTTCTACCATGGCAGCCGCACGGCCGAATTGGACAGGCCTCTTGCCGAGCGCCTTGCCGGGATCGGCCAGCCGGATGTGATCATTACGAAGGAAGCGCGGGACGACGAGTTTTATCTGGATTCGCTTGCCGTCGATCAAGCCTATCAAGGACAGGGTATTGCCAAGGCTTTGATGGAGGCGTTCGAAGCAGAAGCCGCACGGCGGGGATACGACAAGGTATCGCTGATCGTCGAGGAAAGCAACGACAAGGCGAGACGATTGTACGAGGCCAAGGGCTACGAAGCGGACGGCAGGCTGGAGGTCAGCGGCCATTTGTACGATCATATGGTGAAGCGGGTTGTTCCCGCGGAATAAAAAAGCGAACCTCAAGTCCGGCGTATGGGCTTGAGGTTCGTCGCTTTTAAAAGCGTGTTTGGTGTTATTCAGGCTTAGGCTTGCCAAGCGGAACTTTCCAGTCGACAGACGTGTTTTTTTTGAGTACATCCGGGTTCTCCAAAGTAATTGTCTCCGGCATCTTGTCCAGATCTTCAATGTGAATTACTTTTCGGAACTTATAATTTCCGTTTTCATCCTGTTCGCGCCTTGTGTAATCGAAACTCTTCCAATCTTGATTGTTCACCTTGATGTTCCAATCAAATAACTCAACCGTTTCTTTGTCCAATATGCCTTCCATCTCTAGGTAGACACCCTTAGCAGAAGTACGCATATCCTGATACGGTTCCGTTTCTCCGAATACCTTCCTAACGGTATTTCTTGGCAGTGGTCTGAAGCTATCATCCGTTTTTAATTCCACTTTCGTTATCTTTAACGTTTTTCCCTCCCCCAGATCAATCACCTGCGGCATTCGGGATACGGCCTGCGGGTCTATCGTAATCGTTTGTTGAAGGGACTCCGACCAATAATAGGCCGTTAATTCAAAGGTGAGGTCTTCATCCTCTTCGAATCGTTTGAATTGAGTACCGGCATGTCCTAGTATCTCGTTCTCATCGCCGGATGCTATCAGGTTCTTATTTTGAACTCTTGAAGGATCTTTGGCAGCCACAACCTCTCCTTTCTTGTTCTTTACTTGGTATCCATAGTTTCCCCTGCCGTCGATGCTTGTGATGATCTGGGAGATTGCATTGATCGATTGCCACCCTATGAGATGAAAAGCCGGTCTGCCCGGCGTCTGATATGTTTTATTTAGCACAACGAGATTCGATTTTTGTTTCAGCTCCTTGACATTGATAGGAGCGGTCAAATGCCACTTGCCCGGTTTGCCGTCGACCCGGTTCAAATCAAAGTGGACGATAACCTGCTCCGGCAGCTTCTCGAACGTTTCGTCGTCTAAAGAAATATTCAATATGCTGATAGGAATGCTGTCAATCTGAGGATGTATGCCAGAGTACGAAACTTTGGAACGATCAATAATTCGGTTTCCTTTCTCGTCTGTAACATATACGTCGTTTTTGTTCGAATTTTCGAGATTGTATTTGTGAAACTGATGTTCCGACGAACCCGACACGATGTTAAAACTGAACGCTTCGCCCGGGACGTCAAGCGGAAGATGCTTTCCATCTTTGATAAATTCCATTTCAAGTGAAATGACCTTCGGATTGATCACGGCCCGCTTTACTTTGAACACGATGTCCTGATCCTTCGTCTCGGCTTGAAGATTCAGCAGCGATTGCACGTACGATGCGAACGTCGGCGAAGTGTAGGCGCCGATGGATATCGCGAGGGCCAAGCCGGCGGCGGTGACAACCATTTTTTTCTTCATACTGCCCCTCCAACATGTATTTAAGATGAGATCGATCGTTTTCAATTTCGGTTCGGTCTTGTTCTCCGCAGCTTTGCTGGAGATTGCTTCCATGATTTCGTTCGTGAACGAGTCCGGCAAAGGAGGAGCGTCGCCTAAGGCGTCGTAGGCGGCAAAATCGCTCATGCAGCTTTCAACCGCCATTCGGCAAGCGGAACACGCTGCGAGGTGACTGTCCATCTGCTGCCGCTCCTGCAGGGGGACTTCCCCGTCCAGATATGCCATCATTTGTTCAAATATCAAGCATTTCATGCAGACCGCCTCCTTGCTCGCTTGCCGTAAGGACTTCGCGCAGTTTTTTTCGGGCCCGGTACAGGCGGACTTGCACTGTATCGGGAGGAAGCTCCAGCACCTCGCCAATTTCCTTATAGCTCAGCTCCTGGGTATGGCGAAGCAGCAGCACGGTACGGTAGCTCTCCGGCAAGGCCATGACCTGCTCCCGCAGGGAAGCCGCCTGCTCCTTGGCCAGACATATGCTTTCGGGCGTCAGGGTGTCCGCGAACTCCAGATCGTGGATCGGGACGCTCTTGACCGGTTTCCGGCGCCGCAGCTCGTCGATGGCGCGGCAGTAGGCGATGCGATAGAGCCAGGTAAAAAATTGACTGGACCCTGTGAACGTGTCCAATTGGAAGTATGCCTTGATAAACACTTCCTGGGCTAAATCCTGAGCGTCTTGCGCTTCACCGAGCATCCGAAACAAAAAGACATAAATCCGGTGCTTGTATTTGTTGACGAGCCCGGCATAGGCTTCCTGCTCGCCCTGCCGCACGCGCTCGATAAGTGCCAGATCATCCTGCATGCAACATCCTCCAATAACCAAAGCTTCGGTATGAGGCTCGTTCAATAGATTTAGACGGAAATTTTGCAATAATCTTACACTGCTGTTGAAAAGAAAGGTTGTTTTTATGATGTGTACACCGAAGCGCTATGTCAATTTATATTTTCATGTCAAAAAACATTACATAGCATCTTGTTTTTTTGGAGTGATGTTGTTAAAATCAAATTATTAAAAAACGGAATTGAAATTCCGAATTTCGGTACAACAAATTTTTGACTTATGATTTAGGCGAATTCATCCCAAGGAGATGGCAACGTGTTTACCAAACAGGAGCTGCAAGAAATTATCGAATTGGTCGGCCGATCCCCCATACGGAAGTTTAAATACTCCGACGGAACGGCAAAACTATTGATAGTGAAAGACGACGCGTCCTTATCGCCAAAAGCGGACAAACTCAGCCCGAAGCCGGCGGCAGAGCCCATGGCGGATCATGCGGAAGCTGCGGACGTGAAACCTTCATCCGGCGGCGTGCAGCCGGCCATGGCCGAAAAGAACGCGGACGCGGATGCCCCCAAGCTCATCGAGATTGTCGCGCCAACGATCGGCACGTTCTATGCGGCCGCCGAGCAGGGAGCGGCGCCTTATGTGCAGGTCGGAGACAAGGTAACTCCGGAGAAGGTCGTCTGCGTATTGGAGGCCATGAAGCTGTTTACGGAAGTATCGGCCAAGGTATCGGGAGAAATCGTGGAGATTGTCGTCGAGAACGGGCAATTCGTGGAATACGGACAGCCGCTCTTTATCGTCAAACCCGAGTAATCGCGTGAACCAAACGGATGGAAGGGAGTACCTCATGTTTAAGAAAGTGTTGATTGCCAATCGCGGAGAAATCGCCGTTCGCATTATCAGGGCTTGTAAAGAACTGGATATGAAAACGGTTGCGGTTTACTCCCAAGCGGACAAGTCTTCTTTGCATGTGAGCATGGCGGATGAAGCCTACTGTATCGGGCCGACGGCCGCCAAGGACAGCTATTTGAATGTGGCCCGTCTGATCGCCGTTGCTTTGCATGCGGGTGCCGACGCCATTCATCCCGGCTACGGATTCCTGTCTGAAAATGCCGATTTTGCGGAGACGTGCGAAGAATACGACATCGCGTTTATCGGACCGGACGCGGAAGCGATCCGCAAGATGGGCGACAAAGCCGTGGCCAAAGAAACGATGCGGCAGGCAGGCGTTCCGGTCGTTCCGGGCACGGACGGCATCATCGACCGGGTGGACGACGCGCTTCGGATGGCGGCCGAAATCGGTTATCCGGTCATCGTGAAAGCAACCGCCGGCGGCGGCGGGAAAGGGATGAGGGTGGCCCAGGACGAAAAGCAGCTGGCCGAGGTCATCCAGCAAGCGCGTAAAGAAGCGGACGCGGCTTTCGGCAATTCGGGCGTCTATCTGGAGAAATACTTGGAAGGCCCGAGGCACGTCGAAGTGCAAATTATGGCCGACCAAGAGGGCCAGGTCGTCTATCTTGGCGAGAGGGACTGTTCGATTCAACGACGCCATCAGAAGCTGGTGGAAGAGGCGCCGTCCCCTGCGATCGACGCCGGGTTGCGGGAGCGAATGGGCGCTGCGGCCGTCGCCGCCGCCAAAGCGGTCCATTATCGTGGCGCAGGCACCGTGGAATTTCTTCTGGACCGGCACGGGCGGTTCTACTTTATGGAAATGAACACGCGCATTCAAGTCGAGCATCCGGTTACGGAAATGGTCACAGGGATCGACCTTATCAAAGAACAGTTGACCGTGGCGGCAGGCTGTCCGCTTTCGTTCCGGCAAGAGGACATCCGCATCAACGGATGGGCGATCGAATGCCGCATCAATGCCGAGAATCCGGCTCAAGATTTCATGCCCTCGCCGGGCAAAGTTACGGCTTACACTCCTCCGGGGGGCTTCGGTGTCCGGGTTGACAGCTCGGTGTATGCCGGCTGCCAGATTACGCCGTTCTACGATTCCATGGTCGCGAAGCTTATTGTTTGGGGCAAAGACCGCCAGGATGCCATCCGCAGAATGAGAAGGGCCTTGGACGAGTTTGTAATCGACGGGATCAAAACGACGATTCCGTTCCATCAGCAGCTGATGGAGCATGAGACGTTCGTATCGGGCGATTTTGACACGAAGTTTCTGGAAACGCATGTAATCCTAATCCAGCCGGACCGAACCGCGAACGAACATCGATGAAAAGAGGTGGCAGCATGCCTGATATACAGCGCGAAGAGCGGATGGAGCCGGAAATATATCCGCTGGGCGATGCTGCGGCTTCCGTCCAATTGGGCAGCGGCATCGATCCGAAGACGCACCGCCAAGTACAAGCTCTGGCCGCCTATCTTGAGCGGCATCCGTTTCCAGGGCTGATCGAAATCGTTCCGGCCTTTGTGACGGTTACCGTTTTTTACGATCCCTTGAAGCTGTGCGACCCGGTGACGGGGGAAAGCTGCAGAACACGAGGCGGCAGCGGGTTCCGCTCCCCGTACGAGATCATCCGAGGCATCATCAAGCGGGCGGCCGCTAATTTGGAAAATACCTTTGAAAGCGCTTCGAATATCGTGCATATTCCTGTATGCTACGGAGGCGATCTGGGTCCGGATTTGAACAGCGTCGCCGAATACCACGGACTGACTCCCGAGGAAGTCATCGAAATCCATTCGTCTCAAGATTACTTGGTCTACATGATCGGATTCGCTCCGGGCTTTCCTTACTTGGGCGGGTTGTCCGAACGCCTCGCCACACCGCGTCGAAGCACGCCGCGGCTGCATATTGAGCCGGGTACGGTCGGCATCGGAGGAAACCAGACCGGGATCTATCCGATTTCCACACCGGGAGGATGGCAGCTTATCGGAAGAACGCCGCTGCCGTTATTTCGTCCCGGTCATCCTTCACCCAGTTTGTTGAAGGCGGGAGATATCGTGCGGTTCCAACCGATCGGGCTGAAACAATACCAAGAGTGGAGAGAGGACAGCACATGAGCATACAGATCGTCAATCCGGGACTCTTGACCACCATACAGGATAAAGGGCGGTTCGGCTTTCAGCAGCAGGGGGTTATTGTAAGCGGGGCCATGGATTCGTTTGCGCTCCGTGCGGCGAATGTGCTGGTCGGCAATGAAGAGAACGCAGCCGCCTTGGAAGTCACGTTAATGGGAACGAGCATCCGCTTTGAAGCCGACTCGCTCATTTCCATTTGCGGCGGAAATCTTTCGCCTGTCATCGAAGGAGAGCCGGTTCCTTTATGGAGGCCTCTTCTGATCAAAGAAGGCGCCACGCTCGAATTCGGGGCGTGCCGCTCGGGCGCCCGCGCTTATGTGGCAGTAGCGGGCGGAATCGATGTTCCGCTGGTGATGCACAGCCGCAGCACCTATCTTCGGGCGGGAATCGGAGGGCACGAAGGGAGAGCCTTGAAGGCCGGCGACCGGCTTGGCTTCGGCCCGCCTTCCGAATCGGCGGAGGGCTACCTGAAAGCCCGGCAGGCCGCTTCCGCGCTCCGTGCAGGGAGGTGGCTGGCGGCGGAATGGTTTGTGGGGAGCGAGTCGCTGCCCGCCTATGCCAAAGATCCCGTAATCCGGGTGATCCGGGGGCGGGAATACGATTCTTTTACGGAGGAGAGCCAGACCGCGTTTGTCACCCGGCCCTTCCGGATTACGCCGCAGTCGGACCGGATGGGCTACAGGCTTCAAGGGGAGACGCTGGCTTTGAAGGAATCGCTGGAGACACTTTCTGAAGCGGTTTCATTCGGTACCGTGCAGGTGCCGCCCGAAGGGAATCCGATTGTATTGATGGCAGACCGGCAAACCATCGGAGGCTATCCAAGAATCGCTCAGGTGATCACGACGGATCTTCCCGTGTTGGCCCAAGCCAAGCCCGGGGACAGCATCCGTTTCGCCGAGGTGTCTTTGCAGGAGGCGCAAGAGCTTCACATTCGGAGAGAGCTGGAATTCGAACGGTTGACCAGGGCGATAAAGCTTTATTTGAAAGCCCGGTGAATGACGCGCGGCGTGCGATTCGCAAAGCGTGATATTTGCCGAAATTTGAAAGGAGGCGGCAGCCCATGTATGTAGTGGATTTGAATTGTGATCTCGGAGAAAGCTTCGGGGCTTATAAGCAGGGGAACGACGAGGAAATGCTGTCGTTAGTGACGTCGGTCAACATCGCTTGCGGCTTCCACGCCGGAGATCCCGGCACGATGCGGAAAACGGTCAAGTCTGCGCTTGAAAAAAAGGTCGCCATCGGCGCTCATCCGGGGCTTCCGGACCTCATCGGCTTCGGCCGCCGGAATATGGAGATCTCGCCGCAGGAAGCGTACGATATGGTCGTTTACCAAATCGGGGCGCTGAACGGCTTCGTCCAGGCGGAGGGCGGCGTGATGCGTCACGTCAAGCCGCACGGGGCATTATACAATATGGCGGCTCGAAATGCCAAGCTGGCCGAGGCGATTGCGGAGGCCGTTTATCAAGTCAATCCGCAGCTGATTTTGTACGGCCTGTCCGGAAGCGAGCTGATTCGCGCGGGAGCCAAGCGCGGCTTGCTGACGGCAAGCGAAGTGTTTGCCGACCGCACCTATCAATCGGACGGAAGCCTGACTCCGCGCAGCCAGCCGGACGCCTTGATCAGCGAGCCGTCGACGGCCGTAAAGCAAATTATGAACATGGTGAAGGCAGGAACCGTAAGATCGCAGCAGGGGACGGAGGTTCCCATCCTAGCCGAAACGATCTGTATCCATGGCGACGGGAAGCATGCCGTGGAGTTCGCCCGGGGGATTCGGGACATGCTCCAAGCCGAAGGAATTACGCTAGTGCCGGTTCACGATAACCGCAACATCTAAGGGAGGAATAGATTTATGTTGACGCTGCTTGGAGTCCTGATCGTCATTGTCGGCTTCGCCCTGCGCTTTAACCCGCTGCTTGTCGTTTGCGCAGCCGGGATTGTAACGGGGGTTGCCGGCCATCTGTCTATCGGTGAAATTTTGACGACCTTCGGCAATGCTTTCGTTTCTAACCGCTACTTGTCCTTGTTTATCCTCACGCTGCCGGTCGTCGGACTGCTGGAACGTTACGGTCTGAAGGAGCAGTCGCAGCAGCTGATTGGCAAAATTAAAGCGGCCACGACAGGCCGGCTGCTGCTGGTTTACCTGTTTATCCGCCAGGCGACCGCGGCCATCGGGCTGACAAGCCTCGGCGGACACGCCCAGATGGTTCGTCCGCTTGTTTCACCGATGGCCGAAGGCGCGGCTGCGCATAAGCACGGGCCTTTGCCCAAACACGTTTCCGACCGCATCAAAGCTCATTCCGCATCGACGGACAATGTGGGCCTGTTTTTCGGAGAGGACGTATTTATCGCTTTCGGCGCCGTATTGCTGATCCAAGGCTTCTTGGCGCAGAATGGCGTTCATGTGGAGCCTCTGCACGTTTCCTTATGGGGGATCCCGACGGCGATCGCGGCTTTTGTGATTCATGGCATAAGGCTGTATCTGCTGGATCGCAAAATCAAGCAGCTCATCGATTCGGAACCGTCCGACTCGTCCGAAGTAACCTTGGAAGAGGTGCAAAGCCATGCTCGTTAATCTCGAATATATTTATTATGTTGCCGCGGTCTTTTTAGTCATTATCGCAGGTCTCAGCTTGAAGGATACGAGCAATCCGAAACGGCTGCTGACGGCGGCGTTTTGGGCGCTTTTCGCCGTATCCTTCGCATTCGGCAAGCTTATTCCTCCTATGTATATGGGGATTATCGTCATCGTCATGGCGGTCATTGCCGGCTTCGGCGGCGTGCGGGCGGGCAAGCATAAGCAAGCGTCGGATGAAGAGCGGGCGGCTTCGGCAGCGAAATATAAAAACAAGCTGTTCCTGCCGATTCTGATGATCCCGCTCCTCACGCTGATCGGGGCTACCCTGCTCAAGGATGTGACGATCGGCGGCTTGCGGCTGCTGGACAAGTCCAACGTGACGCTGGCCAGCCTTGGCGTAGCGTGTGTGCTGGCATACATCGCGGCCATAGCGCTGACCAAACAAAATAGCATTGTGCCCGTGAAGGAATCGCGGCGCTTGCTCGATTCCATCGGATGGGCTGCCGTGCTTCCTCAAACGCTCGCCAGCTTGGGAGCGCTGTTCTCGGCCGCAGGGGTCGGCAAAGTGATCGCGGAGTTGGTCGGTTCTTCCATTCCGGTGGACAACCGTCTGCTCGTCGTAGCCGCCTATTCGATCGGGATGGCCCTATTCACAATGATCATGGGCAACGCTTTCGCCGCGTTCCCGGTCATGACGGCCGGCATCGGTCTTCCGCTGCTCGTAGGCATGCATGGGGCCAACCCGGCGATCATGTCCGCCATCGGCATGCTGTCGGGTTACTGCGGGACGCTGATGACCCCAATGGGTGCCAACTTTAACATCGTGCCGGCCGCGTTGCTCGACCTGCCCAAGTATAGTGTCATCAAGGCCCAAGTGCCGACAGCTCTGATCTTGTTGGCGGCTAATATCGTACTGATGTATGTGCTCGCTTTTTAGCGGCTGTCCGTTGTATATCATGTCAATGCTCTAAATATCCCATATTTCTGGAAATCGCTTTACCCGCGGCGACGGTCTTCTCGATTAATTCCGGCAGACGCTGTTCGGTAAAGCGGTTTTCCAATCCGGAGATGCTTAGACCTGCAATCACTTGACCGCTATAATTATAAATAGGGACGGCTACGGCCGAAGTAAAATTGCGCAGCTCCGAATGACTGATCGTGTAGCCGCGCATTTTGGCTTCTTGAATCGTTTCGATAAGCTTCCGCTTATCGGTGATCGTGCCGTCCGCATAGGCAACGAGCGGCGTTTCTTCAATATAGTTTTGCAGCTCCTGCTGCGGCATGAACGAGAGCAGAATCCGCGGACAGGCTCCGGCGTAAAGAGCGGCTCTGCGGCCGATTTGAGTGAACACCCTCACCGGCTGGGTTGTATCCACCTTCTCGATGTAGATCGCTTCGTTTCCTTCCCGGATGACGAGATTGGCCGCCTCTTCCACATCGTCCCGCAGCTGCTTCATGACCGGCAGGGCGATTTTTCGGATATCGAGACGCTCCTTGACCAACTGCCCGAATTGCAGGAACATGAAGCCAAGCTCGTATTTTCCTTCTGCGGTTTTGGCGAGCAGGCCCATTTCCTCCAGCGAGCCGATCATGCGGTGCACGGTTGTTTTTGCTTGTCCCGACAACGTGGACATTTCCTGCAGGGATAGCTGTTCGTAGGTTAGAAAGAGATCCAGAATCTCCTTGGCTTTGACGACGGTTTTGTTCTTGTTCTGCATGGCAACCTCCAACTCATTCCGTATATCGGAACGCTGCTTCAATTATATTAAAATATGAAAATACATTCCAGCTTTTAAATCAGGTTTTATATAACGAGGAGGAGATGACAGTGGAAAACATTCTTGTTACCGGATTTGATCCTTTCGGGGGACAGCGGGTGAACCCGGCTTTGGAAGCCGTTCGAAGGCTGCAGGGAATAACGGTGGACGGCCATCGGGTGGAAACCCGCGAGATCCCGACGGTCTTCGACAAGTCGATTGAACGGCTTCTTGCGGCTGTGTCGGAAATCAAGCCGAAGCTCGTCATTTGTGTCGGTCAAGCCGGCGGCCGGCCGGATATTACGGTCGAAAGGATCGCCATTAATATCAATGACGCCAGGATTGCCGATAATGACGGGCAGCAGCCGGTCGATACGCCGGTCGTCCCCGGAGGCCCCGCCGCTTACTGGTCCACGCTTCCGATCAAAGCCATGGTGAAGGAGATGAACGATCACGGCATCCCGGCTTCCGTATCGCATACGGCGGGCACGTTCGTTTGCAACCATCTGTTTTACGGCTTGATGCACCATCTGGAAACGACGGGCAGCACGGGGGTTCGCGGAGGATTTATTCATATTCCGTTTTTGCCGGAACAAGCCGTCCAGCATAAAGGCCAACCGAGCATGAGTCTGGAAGCTATCGTCAAAGGGCTGGAGGCAGGGATCGGGGCAGCGATCCGTTATCAAGAGGACATCGTCGTTTCGGCAGGGCAAATCTGCTAGCTGTCTTTTAGTCGCAGCTTTACCGAGACCAAAGGCCAGTTCCAAAACTAACCTTAAGGCCGTTATTGACGTTCCGTCGACCAGCTATACTGGGAATAGCTGATAGACAGACGGAATTTTGTCGATAAGGAGCCTGATCATGGAATGGATTAGTCAAATGTTTGGACAGTATGGGTACTTCGTCTTATTCTTCGGGTTGTTCGCCGAATCGCTGGCACTGCCGTTTCCGGGAGAACTGGCCATGGCCATAGCGGGTCATATGGCTACCTTGGGCACGTTTCAACTGACCTCGATTATTCTGGTGTCCTATCTCGGGGCAATTACCGGCACGTTCGTAACCTATATGCTGGGCCGGCGGCTCGGCACCCCGTTTTTTGAAAAGTACGGCAAGTACTTCTTCCTCAAGCCGGAGCGTCTCCGCCAATTGACGGAATGGTTTGGGAAATACGGAGACAAGCTCATTCTGGTCAGTTATTTCGTTCCCGGTCTGCGGCACTTTACGGGCTATGTTGCCGGGATTCTCAAGGTCCGCTTCGGTACGCTTCTGCTCTACAACGGGATCGGCGGCATTTTGTGGGTGATGACGTATGTTACGGTAGGCCATATTTTTGGGGCGAAAATCGAGCAGCTGCTGCATCTGATTACCCAATACTCCTTCGGGGCGGTCGTCGTGCTTGCTCTGCTTGCGGGGCTGGCGGTGTTCGCGAGGAAGAATAAAGCGCTGCTGCTCCAGTGGCTGCGCGCGAGATATGTGGGATTGCAGAAACTATTCGTCCGCTCCGTGAAATAAGGAAAAAACAGCGGCGTCCGGGGATCTCCCCAGACGCCGCTGCGTTGTTGTGCGCCCGGCATGGGCGATAACTTGGCGGTGAAAGTCCGCTACAGGCTTGGC
>NZ_BILX01000038.1 GCF_004000785.1 Paenibacillus ehimensis NBRC 15659
ACAAGCCCCTCCTGCTCCAGCTCCTCGGTGATCGCCGTATTCAAAGCAACGGTGATCCCGTAGCCGGATGCGGAGGCGAAGCCGGCTTTGGCTTGTTTGTCCACGAGCAGCTCGTCGAGCGTAAGATGAAGCGTTTCTCCGTCGACCGCCATCTCCAGGAAGCCCGCTGTGACAGCTTGCTTCGCTTCCGCGGCGGACAGCTGCTTCAGGCGGCTTTGCACCGGCCCGACGAATTTGCCGTACTTTTTGCCCGCCGCTTTCAGGTTCAGCTTCAAGCTGAAGTCCACGAACCCGCTGTCGCTCTGCTCGATGCGGATGTCTTTGACGTTGATCTCCTCTTTGACGATATCCGCGTACCGGCTCAGATCGAATTCCCGGTCCAGCGAAACGATCAGCTCCGCTAGCGGCTGGCGGGTTTTGATCCCGGTCTCGTTCCGGACGCTGCGCGCCAGCTCGACGATTTGCCGCGCGGTTTCCATGTCCCGCTCAAGCGTCGGGTCCACCGCGGAATCGTTCGCCTTCGGATAGTCCGCGAGATGAACGCTCCCCTCGCCGCCAAGATTGCCGTAGATGTCTTCGGCGATAAGCGGCGCATACGGCGCGATCATGGCCGCAAGCGTCAAGAGCGCTTCGCGGAGCGTCCGGTACGCGGACACTTTATCCTCGGTCATGCCGCTGGCCCAGAAACGGTCCCGGGAGCGGCGGATATACCAGTTGCTCAGCTCGTCGACGAGCGCCTCGATCTGCTTCGCGGGGTTCAAGAAATCGTTGTCGTCCAGCCCCTTCACGACCAGACGCAGAGTGCTGTTCAGCCTTGATAGAATCCAGCGGTCCAGTTCGTTCGCGGAGGTCCGCAGCGGGTGCTCCTCCGGCTTATAGCCATCGATCGCCGCATACAGCGCATAAAACGCATGCGCGTTATGGAGCGTATCGATTACCTTCGATTTCGCTTCGGCGACGATTTGCTTGGAGAACCGCTTGCTGTTCCACGGCGCGCTGTCGGCCAGCAGCGCCCAACGGAACGCATCGGTGCCGAACTCCTCGATGATTTCCCAAGGATCGATGCCGTTGCCCTTGCTCTTGGACATCTTCTGTCCGTTCTCGTCCAGCACGTGTCCGGTCGAAATGACGGCTTTGTAAGGCGACTGCCCGTTGTACAGCGTCGAGACGGCCAGCAGGCTGAAGAACCAGCCCCGCGTCTGATCGATCCCTTCGCAGATCATATCCGCCGGGTACTGCTCCTGAAACTGCCGCTCGTCGCCGAACGGATGATGGTACTGCGCGAACGGCATCGAGCCGCTGTCGAACCAGACGTCGATCACCTCCGGGGTTCGCTCCATCGTGCCGCCGCAGGCGCAGCGCAGCTTCACTTCGTCGACGTACGGCTTGTGCAGCTCCAAGCTCTCGTCAATCGGCTGAATCGCCCGCTCCCGCAGCTCTTGCCGGCTTCCGGGCGCATGCTCTTCCCCGCAATCCCCGCACACCCAGACGTTCAGCGGCGTCCCCCAGTAGCGGTTGCGGCTGATGTTCCAATCGACGAGCTCTTCGAGAAACTTGCCGAAGCGCCCTTCGCGGAGGTGGGAAGGATACCAATTGATGCCGCGGTTGTTCTCGATCAATTGGTCCTTGACCGCCGTCGTCCGGATGAACCAGCTTTCCATTGCGTAGTAGAGCAGCGGCGATTTGCAGCGCCAGCAGAACGGGTAGCTGTGCTCGTACCGCTCTTTGGAAAACAGCAGGCCGCGCTCGGACAAGCTTTTCACGATGTCGACGTCGCAATCCTTGACGAAGCGTCCCGCGAATTCCGTCACCTGCTCGGTATAGCGGCCGGCCAGGTTCACGACGTTGACGAAATCCAGCTCATGCTTGCGGGTTGTGCGGTAGTCTTCCTCCCCGTGCGCAGGGGCCGTATGAACGATCCCGGTCCCGCTCGTATCGCTCACGTAGTCCGCCTCGACGACGATATGCCCTTTGCCCGGGCGGATATACGCGAAAGGCGGCTCGTAAGGGGTGCCGACGAATTCCGATCCTTTATGCACGGACACAATTTCGTAGTCCGCCTTGAACACGTTCCCGGCGAGCTTTTCCGCGACGACGTACAGCTCGCCGTTGTATTTCACCTTGACATAGTCGAGGTCTTTATTCACGGCAAGCGCCACGTTGGCCGGCAGCGTCCACGGAGTGGTCGTCCAGGCAAGGAAGATTTCGTCCCCGCGCTTGCTTTTGAATTTTACGGTTGCGCTCAAGTCCTTGACATCCTCATACCCTTGCGCTACTTCATGAGAGCTGAGCGTCGTTTGACAGTCCGGACAGTACGGGCTGACCCGGTGGCCTTTATACAGCAGCCCTTTGCCATGGATTACGGACAAAAGGTGCCAGACGCTCTCGATATATTCGTTGGTCAGCGTCACATACGGATTATCCATATCCGTCCAATACGCAATCGCCTCGGTCAGCTCCCGCCACTGCTTCTCGTATTCGAATACGCTGCTTTTGCACTTTTCCACAAATTCGGCCACGCCGTACTTCTCGATCTCCTGCTTGCCCGAGATGCCGAGCTGCTTCTCGACGCCCAGCTCGACCGGAAGGCCGTGCGTGTCCCAACCGGCTTTGCGGACGACGCGATAGCCGGACATCGTCTTGTAGCGGCAGATAAAATCTTTCACGACGCGCCCGAGCACATGCCCGATATGAGGCGAGCCGTTGGCTGTCGGGGGCCCTTCATAGAACACGAAATTCGGGCGGCCGGCCCGGTTCTCGATCGATTTGCGGTGCGTTTCGTCCCGTCTCCACTGCTCCAGCACGCGAAGCTCGCGGACTCTCGCTTTTTCTTTCACGTCGACTTTTCTCACAGATCTCATCCTTTCTTCTTGAAAAAACAAAAAAATCCCGCCCCGTAAGGGACGAGATTGTTCTCGCGCTACCACCCTTGTTCCGCAGCGATCATCTTGAAACATGATCCCGCGGCACCTCTACGACGTACCATCATACGCGTCCCTTGTAACGGCGGGATCCCGGGGCTGCTTACTAAAGCTTCAGCATTCCTTCTCGGAGAGGATGTTCGGCTAATTCTTGAACGTTGGCTTTCAGCACGGGGCCAACTCTCTGGGGAACAAGGGATTAGCTTACTCATTCTCGTCAATGAATTTAACAGGGAATTGAATTACTACAGTTGTACACCAGTTTCACCCAAATGTCAACGGGTCTGATCGCATACGTGTCTGTTCACAGCCGAATCAAGCCGCGCAGCGCGAACAAAGGGGACGGTACATTCGTCCTGCATCCTTACCGCCAATCGGCCAAATGCGCCGTTACCCGCCGAACCGCTTCCTTTTCCTTCTTCAGCACGGCTTCCTGTTCGGCCTTATCCAGCAGGCGGAGTATTTCACCGCGATCCGGCTCGCCCTTCGGACATTCCCCTTTCGCGAACAGCTTCCCCAGCGCGGACAGCGCCGACTGCCGCATGGCCTCATGCCCGTCCAGCCAGCGGCAAACGTCCTCCCAGTGCGGCGCGGAGGCTGCAAACAAGTCGTCCCAGCCTCCGAACGGAAACGCGACGCGGGACTCCATCCACCGGATGACGTCCCGGCTGTGGAAGTGCCGCAGCAAGCCGTTGGCGCTGTAGCCGTCGATTTTGCTGTTCTGCGCCTCCTGCTCCAGCCGGGCCACTACCCGCTCCAGCCCCTCGCGCCCCGGGAGGCAGCATGCCGACAAATACGCTCTGCTATGGTTCGACACTTCAACCGGAGGCTGATCCGACCACAGCGAACGCACCCAATCCGCCGCCGCTTCGCCGACGGTCTCCCCTATGTATCCGAGCAGATGATCCCGATAAACCCAGTACGTCTCGCGCTCAAGTCTGGCCAGCCACGCGGCCAGCACAGCGTCAGGCTCATAGCGCTCCAGCGCTTCGCGCACCCCCGGATCCTCCGCTTCATGGAACGTGATATAGTCGATGAGCAGCGGCAGCTCCTTCGCCGCCTCTTCCAGCGTAAGCGTCAAATACTGGTCAAGCCAAGCTTTCCATGCCTTCGCGTTCGACCCGTCGACATCCAAGCCGTCCGGACCGCAAAACGGCTCGTACGCGCTGTCCTCGGCGCCGACGAAAGCCAGCTCCGTTACCCGCTCCACAAATTCGGTGAACGAAGGAGCCAGCAGCAGAAACTCGCCCGTCTCGTGCCCCCAGCTGACGACCGGCGGATCGTCCGGATGACCTTCAAGATCGAGCAGCACATAATCCCCGTTGCCGGCCACATGAAAAGCAAGATAACGTTTCTCCTCCTCCAGCTCGTCGCCGCCGAAATACGGCCATTCGAACGCATCGAGACTCCACGCCAGCTCTCCGGACGAGGCAAAGGGGGCCAGCGTCTCCTTGTCGAAATACCAGTAGATCGTGACTTTCCCCGCTCCCTCGGCAAGGATCCGCCGTACGGTCGGCGGCAGTCCGATTCCAAGGCGCGCCTCCGTTTCCCTCACGCGTTCCCCGTCCGCTTCCGGCTCGACGACCCATTCGCGCACCGTTGCGCCCTGCGCGGCAAGACGCTGCAGCAGCGTGTCCCAGCGCCCGATCCATGCTTTTACTTTCTCTCTCATGCTTCTGCCTTCTCCTTTAGGTATCCTTCAATTGCGGAAATCTCTCCAGCGTATAACGGATTAACGCGATGTACTGCCGCTCGTCATCATACTCGACCCTCTCGCGCTCCAGCCAGTAATCTCCGTCCGCAAGGTCGTATATTTCGTAAGCCGTCGCTTCCCGGCACTCCGGATGCCGCACAATCGCCTCGATCGGCTCCAAATCGTCATCCCAGCTAAATCCAAGCACGAACGCATGCAGAAGCTCCGGCGTATTCAACAGATGCAGCCGGGCCATGCGCTCCTCATCCTCTGCATAGAGCAGAGAATCGACAAGCTCGCGTTCCGCCTCCGTCAGCGTTAGCCGAAAGGCCCCTTTCGCGCCAAGCAGAAGATCGGCAATTTCGGGATGATGTCTCGCTTGGAACCAAGGCGTATGCGTGATGCCCTTCGGGTGGTCCAGTTCGATACCATGAGCGATCAGCAGCTCCACCGCCTGCTTATTTCCGAATTTGATCGCTTTTTCCAGCACCGTTAAGCCGAGCTTGTCTTCCCGCCCCGGATCGGCTCCCTTGGCAAGCAGAAACGCAAACATCTCCATCGGCGCTTTTTGCGTAATGATATAATGCAGCGGAGTGCGGCCGAACTTGTCCTGCCCGTTCACATCACCGGCTGACGCTGCGGCTTCGAGCGCCTCCATCGACCGGTTTTTGATCGCTTCAAACAACAGCATGTTATCCCTCTTCTTCTGGAATCAGGCCTATTTTTCCGAACTGCCTGCCTTCCTGCATTCTTTGAAAAGCCCGGACGGCTTCGGCTAAAGGAAACGTTGCGTCTACCACCGGACGTATGCGGTGCTTGTCCACTAACTGCAGCATTTTCTTGAATTCTTCGGTACTTCCCATCGAGGTGCCCAGAAAGCTGAATTGCGGAAAAAGAAACGGCCGCAGCGGAATTTCGACGGTGTCTCCCGAAGTAGCGCCTAAGCTGACAATTCGTCCTCCCGGGCGAAGCACCTTAAAATACTGGGGAAATGTGGCGGGGCCGATGCTCTCCACGATGAGATCGACTTTCCGGCCCTCAAGCGCTTCGTCCCAGTCCCCGTGGCTGTCTATAGCCGCATCCGCTCCAAGCTCCAGCGCCTTTCTGCGTTTGCCCGCGTCGCGGGAAGTGACGGTGACCTCTGCCCCTGCCGCCTTCGCCATCGCCAAGGCGTACGTGGCTACGCCGCTCCCGATCCCGGGAAGCAGCACATGCTCGCCCTGCTGCACCTGCCCGCGGGTGAACAGCGCCCGGTACGCGGTTAACGCGGCCAAAGGAAGCACTCCCGCTTCCTCCCAGGTAAGATAAGCCGGCTTCGGCTCCACATTGACGGCCGGAACAATGGTGCTCTGCGCAAAGGTGCCGTCCGTCGGGCTTCCCAGAATGTCCGGAACCTCCGGAACTTCGCTGGCAGCATGCCAGCCGAGGGTCGGATTAATAATCACCTCGTCGCCGATGCGGACGTGATCGACGCCGCTTCCGACCGCTTCCACGAGTCCCGCTCCGTCCGAGCCGGGGATGAACGGCGGTTCGCTTCCCGTTCTTCGGGCGAGCACGAACAGGTCGCGGTGATTGAGCCCTGCCGCTTTGATCCGCACCTTGACTTCGCCGGGTCCCGGATGCTTGTCTTCGACTTCCTCAAGCCTCAGACCGTTCGTGCCGGTGGCCCCATAATGAAGCAGAGCTTTCATAGCTGTGCACCTCTTTCATCCTTGTTCTTTTCTAACTGTTCCCGATTCCCAGAACCGGTTCGTCTTTAAGATAGTTTTCAAAATAGCTTTTCGCCACTTTGGGAATAAGCTCGGATAGCGACGCGTGCTCCGCAGGGTTGTTGGCGAGAAAAGCGAAGTTTCGGAGAATCGCCCAAACGAAAAACAGGTCCAGGCTCTTCGCATCGGTCTCCCGCAGCTGCCGTTCCTCCCGGTAGGCGGACCAAAATTCGCGCCGGTTCTCCGGCGAAAGATGTAAAAACGATTCAGCCACGTCAAACAGGTAAAAGCCGTAGCCGCACGCGGAAAAGTCGATGGGCCTCGGACGGCCCCGATCGACAACGTAATTGCTTTCGTGCAGGTCCGAATGAATCAGCCCCCAGGTATGGCTCGCCACCGGTTGGCGCTGCAGCCCGGCGGCAATGCGATGCGCGGTCCGTTCAAGGCAAGCGTACGCTTCCCCCGAAATGACGTTCAGCTCCGGCAGCCGCTTTAACGGACCGGGCAGCGACAACACGTTGTCCCTATCATACACCGGCCGGGTGAACCCTGCGGGAGCGTTCCATTCCATCGCATGCCGATGCAGCGCGGCCATGAGCTGCGCCAGGCTTCGAGCTTCCCCGGGTGTCGGTTCCCTGTCCAGAAGCTCGCCCTCCACCCACCGATGCAGCGTGACGACAACGGTTTCCCCGGAAGCATGGACGGCCACCTCCGTCGTCAGCCCGTTATCCCGGCTTCTTACCGGAGAAGGTACCGTCAAGTCCGTATCCGCGGCTAACGCTTCGAGCCAAAGCAGCTCCGATTCGACAGTCTTTTTGGAATGGCTTCCCTTTGCAGCATAATGCAGCTTCATCAGATAGTTCAAGCTTTCCTGCTTCGTCTTCACCCGAAAGGTCACATTGTCGCTTTTCCCCAAATAAACAAGCCGCTCCCCTTGAACCGGAAATTGTTTTAATGCTTCCCTCGCAATGCTCTCATCGTCCCAACCGACTCGCACAACGTCCCCCCAATAATTCACCTTTCTATCTACTTTACCATACATTTCCTCTTTTCGAAGAGGAAAAAAGAATATAAAAAGAGGAGTCCGGCTCCAGCACGAACCGACGCTCCTCTATGGCTTACTTGGTTGGCCTATTCCGCTTTGGCCGCGGCCGCTTCGGCAGCCGTCGGCGCAGCAGCCAGCTCGAACGTCTGATTGCCGTTCACTTCGACGTTCTGAACCGCTCCGTTCGTAGTTACCCAGCCTCTCGCAAGCAGCGAGGCTTTGCCCGAGTTGACGAAGATTCTCCCCAGGTACACGCGCTCATTGCATTTGAGATGATTCCCGAAGTTGATATGGTACAGCCCCGTGGCATAGCCCTTCAACGTAAAAGGCTTGCCTGGGATGATCGTGGAGCCGATCTCCTGGTAGGACGTGCCTTCCGTCGTAAGCTTGGTGCCGTCCTGCTGGTAAAAGGACACCGTAATATCTGCAGGCGTGCTGCCGGCATTGGATAATTGGAACGAAAAATCCAGAGACTGCTCCGCGCTGCAATAATTATTCGCCGGAATTTGGAAGGCGATTTCCTCAGGCAGCGGCTGCGGTTGTCCCGACGCCCGTGAAGGCCCTTCCGCCGTAGCCGGAGCCATGAACATCAGACTTAGCGCCATGGCGGGCAGTAATACTTTTTTGAGCTTGCTTTTCATTTCCCGTACCCCTTTTGTCAAGTCATTTCCTCTCTACTGTAATGGAGCCTGCGCCGATTGTCCAGAAGGATTCCTTCCAGCATTGGGCAGCAAAAAAGCCTCCGGTCCGCCCCATACAGAGCTTAACCCGAAGGCTTCGTTTCCGCACCCCTCGAACGGACGCGAGCGGACCCGTCACGCTTGCGCTTGCTGCCGATACGGTCCTTTGACCGTTTTCACTTCATAGTTTCCGTGACTCGAGCTGAGAATATGCTCCGGCTTGGGCTTGCCCCTTGCCTGCCTGTGACCTTCGAGATGCACCTCGCTGGTCTCCCATTTCTTCCATGCTTCCTCGGACTCCCAGCGAATCATCACAATGACCTCTTCATCGCCTTTTCTCGCCTTCTTGACAAGTACGCTTAAATCGATAAAGCCTTCGGATTTTTCAATGGCACCCTCTCCGCTGAAGCGCTGAACGACCAGATCCGAGGTTCCTTCTTTAACGATAATCGTTTTCATTTCAATAAACATCGAATCACTCCCCAAGATAAACTTACCATTTTATAATATTGATAAAGATTATCATTGTCAATGAACCGACGTCTTCCGGTATCGGTCGGCAGCCGTAACAAGCATCCATAACAAAAGCGGAAATACCACGGCAAAGCCTGCTCCGAGGTTGCCCATCCAGGCGATCATTTTATCGTTGTCGCGTAACGTCGGCTGGTAAAAGAAATACGACACCGCGAGCAGCAGCAAAAACACGAACAGATGCGGCCGATGGTCCGGCCTGCCCAGCATCCAGCTCGTGGAGTACACGCTGCAGAACGTAAAAGGAATCCACGTCAGAGAGATTAATAAAAGATAAAAGGCGAGGAACACGATTTCAAAGCGTTCGATGAAGGGAAATTCGACCACTTTCAGCAGGCTGATCACCGGTTCGTTGTACTGCGTGATCTCGTCCGGGCTGTAGAACACCAGGCAAGTAAAGTCCAGCAGCAAGTAGACAAGCAAGGCCAGCGTATTGGCGGTAATGACCCCAATGGCCGCCCGGTCTTTCTTTTGCAGAAACGGATACAGCACAAACGTCATTTCAAAGCCCAAAAAAGTGAACACCATCTCCGGCGTAGCCGCCAGCACCGGTCCCCACCCTTCTTTAAGCACGGGAAGCAAATGGAGCCATTCGGCTTCGCGGAGCACGTCGATAAAAATAACAGGCATCCAGCAGCACATCAAAACGACGAACTCCGCAAATCTGCCATGGACCCGGACTCCGCTGCGGGCAATGATCCAGAATGGAATGATCAGCACGGCGACGAGCATAAGCTCCGGCGTTTGCGGCAGCAGCCATGCTTTGACGTAGATCACCGTCCGGGAGAAAACGACGTACGAGAAATAAGCAAAATAAAGAGCGACGACGATCGCGCCGGCAATCCCCGCCCATTTGCCCCAATAATTCTTCAGCAGATCAAGCAGTGTCCCGTTCGGGTAACGCTTCATGGCTTGGATGATGATCAAGCTTGCGGCCGTAATCAGGACCCAGCCCAAGATGACCGATATCCAGTTGTCCGTCCCCGCATACCGGGTCGCATTCGCAGGAAACGGGAGGACGCCGATGCCAATTTCCGAGGTGAAAATAAGGAAAATATATTGCCAAATCGTAATTTCGTTAAAAGCGTAC
This sequence comes from Paenibacillus ehimensis NBRC 15659, assembly GCF_004000785.1. Classification (GTDB taxonomy): domain Bacteria; phylum Bacillota; class Bacilli; order Paenibacillales; family NBRC-103111; genus Paenibacillus_G; species Paenibacillus_G ehimensis. The sequence continues at coordinate 9,670 of NZ_BILX01000038.1, forward strand.
TTTTTCATCCGCGAAGCCTCCGGTTGGACGATCCTGAATGTTTAATATGTCCAATTTAAGGAAGTCTATGCGATTATATTTTGCTCCGTATGGATGCGGGCCCAGCCTGCCGCGCCGCATGATCATATACTATGAAAGGATCGCACCCGATCCAAATCCATTCGAAACGAGGGAATGCGGTGTCCAAACATTTACTGCTCCGCGGCGTCCATAAGCGGATTCGGCATGCGCTCCGTCGTAAGAAGCCCTTCTCTTTGGTCCGAATCGGTGACGGCGAAAATATCGTTTTGGCCCAAAAGTCCGTTTGGTCAATAAGAAAAGTGATGAAGCAAAAATGGGCAAGAAAGGCGAGAAGAGGAAAGAAAGGGGTAACGCTCCCGAATCTGAAGCTCCGTAATGAAATGGTCCGCTCGATTCGACGTGCAACCGTCGTCGGAATTCTCCCCAAAAACGACCGGAACATACGCGCCCCCCGGTATTTGAAGAGAAAGCTGACCAAAAAAGTGTTCAACTATTACAAATTAAAGCCGAAACTGACCTGCCATGCCTGCGTGAACCGGTTTTTGGCGCGAAGACGCTCTTTCTGGCGCATGCTGAGAAAATACCGCGTCTTGATTATTAACAAGCACCCCAAGAAATTAAAACGGATCCTGAGACGGCGTCCTTACCGACTGAAGATCCGCGGGACGATCGCTTTCTCTCATTATCGGCACATGAGACGCGCCGTAAGGAAAGCAAGAGCGATGAAGAACCGTTTTGATGTCGCGTTGATCTCATGCGGAGTCAATGCCGTTATTTTGGCGCCCCGCATCGCGAAATCGACCGGCAAAGTCGCGATCGATTTCGGCAAAGGCACCCGCCGACTAGCCAGATAAAGCCGAGCCCCCACCCAGCTTGGCTACCTTGGAACGGCCGCTCCGGCGTTTCGTCGCGTTGCGGGTATCATAGACAAGCGGCGCATAGCTCACGATCGAATCGATCGGAATCGCCGTATGATCCGTGTGAATCAGCACGACATCCGTGCTTCGAAGCGCCGCTTCCGTTAAGCTTACGCTGTTCAGGGTGAGGTCATTTAAGGTGACGGACGGAATGAACGGATCATGGTACTGTACCGAAGCGCCTTCATGGATCAATAACTGCATCATCGGGATCGCCGTAGATTCGCGCAAATCGGGCGTATCTTTTTTGTAAGTAATTCCATAAACCAAAACCCGGCTTTCGGAGATGCTCTTGGATGGGGCCAGCAGCCGTTTGAGCTCTTCGACAATATAAACCGGCATGCTTTCGTTTACGAGGTGGGACAATTCAATGAAGCGGCTCTCTGTCCCGAGCTGTCTGGCTTTCCACTGCAGATACAGCGGATCGACGGGAATACAATGCCCTCCGACTCCCGGACCCGGATAAAAGGCCATGAAGCCATACGGCTTCGTACGGGCCGCTTCGATGACCTCCCAGACGTTCACGTTCATTTTTTCACAGATTTTGGCGAATTCGTTCATGAACGAGATGTTCACCAGGCGGAAAGAATTTTCCAGAAGCTTGGCAGCTTCCGCCGTCTCGGTCGTGGAAACGGGTACGACTTGTTCGAACACTTGACTGTACAGCTTATATACTCTATCCAGGCATCGTTCGGTAATCCCGCTGACCACTTTCGGAATTTTGTCGATGGTCAGCTGCTTGTTGCCCGGGTCGATCCGTTCCGGCGAATAAGCCAGAAAAATATCTTCGCCGACCGCGAGACCGCTTCGCTCAAGCAAAGGCTGCACGACTTCCTTGGTCGTTCCCGGAAAGGTCGAGCTTTCCAGTACGATCAGCTGATTGCTCCTGAGCAGCGGAACGAGCCGGCTGCAGGTATCGGTTAAATAGCTTAAATCGGGCGTCTGCTGCGGAGATAACGGCGTAGGTACGCATATCACGATGCTTTCGGCTGAAGCCATATCGTCGTATTGCTCTGAAACGGCGAGCTTTCCGGAGGAAACCGCCCTGCGAATCTCTTCGTCTTCTATATCGGGCAAGTAGCTTCGCCCTTCGTTCAGCGTGCTGATTTTTGCCCCGTCCAGATCGATGCCGATCACATCAAACCCCTGGCGTATGAAGGCCAACGCCAACGGCAATCCGACAAATCCGAGGCCGATGATTCCTATCTTCCCATATCCGAACTTGTCTGTGCGCTCGTCCTTCTTCATGATGCCGTACTCCCTTTCTATGTCATCATTTCTACTCCTTCTATAAAATATTAGTTTCAAGTATAATTGCACACGTCCGATGCCGGGGGTTGTTTGTCCAGATTTGCCGGGGGGTCATCCGCCGTGCTTTCCCTGCGGCCGTTACATAAATTGAAGCATGAGCCGTTACCGGACTAATCCCCAAGAAGGAAGGACAACGCATGGACAAAAGCGTGAAGAAAGGCGTCACGATCGTTACCGCTACAATGCGTCCGCAATTTATAGACGAAGTATTCAAGAACTACGCCCGGCAAAAATGGGAGCGCAAGGAGCTCATCGTCATCTTGAGCAAAGGGGACATGAATATTGCCGATTACGAGGAACGGGCCAAAGAGTACCCGAATGTGAAGGTGTTTCAGCTCTCGGAGCGAAATTCCTTAGGCGAATGCTTGAATTTCGGTGTATCGAAGGCGAAATATCATTATATCGCCAAATTTGACGACGACGACTACTACGGGCCCCATTATATTGCGGAAGCCATGTATATGTTCAGAAAGTCGAAGGCCGATCTCGTCGGCAAACAGTCGTATTTCTTCTTCTTTCCCCACCGAAAATTATTATTGCTTCGCAGAACGAACAATCGTCCGTTTCGCAGGTGCCGACGGATTGCGGGAGCGACCATTATGTTCCGCAAGAGGGTATTCAAGCGCGTCAAATTCGTAAAAGTGCCTCAAGGCACGGATGTCCGTTTCATTGGCGCATGCCTGAGAAAAGGATATAAGATGTACAGCACCTCAAGATATAATTTTGCGGCTTTCCGGAGAGCCGACCGACAGTCCCACACCTGGAAAGTATCGGAAAAGCGGCTGATGCGGGAGAAAAAAAACCGGCGCATCAAAACCGACAATATCGTCAAGCACGTCGACCGGCCGCTTGCCAAAATCAAGAAATCATAGCCTTCGCTTTACCTGCCGTCTTTTGCATCAACGCTTCGTCTTCCTCCCCCGTACAGCCGCAACCAGCAGCAGAACCGCCGGCCATAAGGCAAACGTCATCGAATATACCGGCCACACCTTAAAATCCCAGGCCTGCTGGTAGCCCACATTCGGATAAATGAGCAGCGCAAAAGGCACAAGACAGAGGCCCATCGGCAAATTGAGCGAGCGGTATTCATCCACATGAATCATCTGGGCCAAACCCGTTACCGCAGCGTAGTAAATGAGCACCGCTTGATAAAATATGGCCAGCAGCCATAACAAGATAAGCAGCGCTTCAATCCGTTCAAAAAAATGACCGATGCTGATTTTCATCGTCAAGCTGTAGGTAGGATACAGCTCGATCGCGGTCCGGTCGGGACCGAGCACCATAACCGTTAACGCGGTGACTGCCGTCAAAATCGATCCGGAGCCCAGTACGGCGGCATAGAGGGCCTTGCCGCACACTTTAGGATGCTGCACATGCTTCGGATAAATCATCAGCAGCGAAATCCAGGGGAAGTAGGCGAAGCTTGTGAACGTGAACGAAGCCCGCGCGAGCGGTACGGGTTCCGAGTCCATAAACGGCATCAGGTTTGCGGCCCGGGCTTCCGGCAGCAGCGACAAGATGACGATGGCAAGCATGAGCATAAAAAACGGGAACGACGTCTCCGCGGACCGCGTCATCGCTCCAAGGCCCAGATGCGTCCCGTAAAGCACGACGACGGTATACAGGATCATCAGGACTTGCATCGGAGTTTCGCTGAACAGATTGGTCGACAGGAAGTTGCCGACATACCAGATTAAAGCAGCCGCAGAGTAAAAGTTGAAAAAGAGGTACCCCAGCATAAAGATGCGGGCCGTCGTTCTTCCGAGCAAATACGAGCTGAGCTCCGTCAAGGTCATATCCGGGAACCGTACCGCCAAGGCATTATACATGGCGACGAGCGCCAGCCCTCCCAAGGTGCCGAAAGCCGCGCCAAGCCAAGCATCCTGCTTCAGCTCTTGGGCTAGTCCCGAAGCAATGACGAGCAGCGTGGAACCGAGCGAGAACAAGATCGTCAGGACCGTAACCTGATATACCGAAATTTGCCGTCGTTCGTTCATTCCTTCACCTCATCTCTTCCCGAGGGATTGACGCAGCCAGGCCGCTCCGAGCATGAGCAAAGGGAGAAACAATCCGAAGGTGAGCGTATAAGGGGTCCAGAACTTCGTCGCAAAATGGTCGAAATACGGCCGGTTCGGAACGAATACCAAAGCCAGCACAATCGAAATCATGGCGAGCGGCAGCGTTACCGTATGATACTTGGGCAGCTTCGCGATCTGCGCGATCCCGTAGGAGGCAGCATAGTAGCACACGGAGATTTTCACAAAAACGGTAATGAACCAAAGAAACGCCATAATCGCTTCGATCCGCTCGAAAAATTTACCGACCGATACCTTCTGCGCCAGCACATAGCTCGGATAGGCCAATAAAGCGGTGATATCGCTGCCCATCACCAGGATGGAGACGGTGGAAAACAGCGTTAGAAGGATCGTGCCGATCGTCAGCCCCGTCGCATAAGCTTTCGCCCCCCGGACCGCGCTGCGGGCGAAAGGAAACAGCATGAGCAGGATCACGCTTTCCTCCAAATTCCCGAAAAATCTTAAATTCCCCTCGATCACCGGCTTCAGACCCTCGCTCAACACGGGCTGGGCATGCTCCAGCTTGATCTGCGGCGAAATAAACAAAATCAGGAGCAAGTAAAGCAGCATAAACGAAGGAAACGCCAGTTCGGACGAGCGAACCAGCGTAACGGCGCCCAGCCGCACACCCAGTACGATGACGCCGGTGAACAGAAGAATGACGACCTCGATCGGTGTCTCCGGTATCATCTGCGTCGTGATGAAATCGCCGATTTCATGCAGCATGATGGAAATGTCCACCAGAATAAAGCTGACGAACAAGCAAGCCGCCGCCGTCCCCGCCCACCGCCCGAAGACCGACCGGCATATCTCGATCAACGTGGACGGAAAGTAACGCTTGGCAAGCGCAGTGTACAGCCAGGCGATCGCCAAGCCCTCGACGCATCCGAACCCGGCTGCCAGCCAGGCATCCTGTTTCGCGGAGGACGCCAGCCAGGATGGTACATACAACAGCGCGTCTCCAACAACAAACAAAATGACAAGCAGCGTAAATTGGTAGGCATCGATCTTTTCGTTATCGAACATACGGTTCCACCTGCCATTTCCTCGACAGACAATTTGAGCTTAAGCCGAGCTGCCGTATATCAGGTTGCTCAGCGGCTTATACAGCGCGGTGATCCAGTCCAGCGGATTGGGGATGCCGAGCTGCAGCGCTTCCGCAATGCCGAGACTTGTCCCGAGGAGACACAGCAGAAAGAATGTCAACAGCTCCCTCTTTTGCCTCCTCTTCATTAAGGAACGCCATTCGATCGCCACGATCGCAGCCGTGGCCAATAAGACGAGCATCACATTCATGCCGAACGCTCCTCCTTATTTCATTTTGTCGATGAACGATTGTCCCACCTTGCCCGTTCTGCGCAGCTTGACGTCGATCCGAGTCTCCACTTTCGCACTCATGAAATGCCGGTCCCAATCGTCCTTCAGCCGTTTCCAGTTCCGGGGATCGTACCGGTGAATCGCCTCGCCGAATCCGAAGATGTCGGAGCGGCCGCTTTGCCGGGCTTTGCGGACCGCTTGCTTGATGTAACCGTCGATTTTCTGCTCCGTCCTGCGCTCGAACGCATAGATCGTTTCCGGCTTGGACACGTCTTCCCGGCACGAAATTTCTCCGATATTTCCCTCGGCCTCGATTTCGATGGTAATCAGCGGTTTGCCGCGGTGCGCGCTTCCTTTCAAGCTCGATTTGCTCCGAAGAATTTCGACCGTCGCCTTTCCTCCGGAAGCGCACGGGACCTCGGAAACCGTGGCATCGACCCGGTCCGTAATGTAACTAAAGCCTCTGCTTTCTTCCTCATTCAGCCAGCCGACCAGCTTGTCGTTCTTGAATATCCCAATGCTGGAAAACCGGAAAAAGGCGGAAGGGGTCACGCTTTTCAAATTGTCTTCCGTTTGTCCTTGTTCGGGAGTTCCGTTAATCTCCAGCCCTGTGATGACCCCCTCTTTCCCTTCCTTCATCAGATCCGTAATGTATTCGTCCAAGGTAATGGCCACGCTGGGGTCCCAGTTTTTTTCCGAGATTTCCAGACTTTTGAGCATGCTGGTCGCGGGAGATTGCTCGATTGGCAGCACCAGACTCATCACTTGACGAGCCTCGACTCCTTTGGTCACGATAAGAAAAAAGTCCGGGCGGATCTCATGGTCGCGCACAAACAAGTCCAGGATGTCCCGAAGCCCTTCCCGGGCAAGCTCTTCGCTGAACACCAAAGCCCGGATATGAGCAAAATACAGCTTGCGGGGGAGCACGGTTGTCAAGCGGCGAATGCCTTCGAAGACCGAGCCGGCCTTCATATATTGGGTTGTCACCGGCAAGCCCGAGCCGCCCCCGCTTCCTCCTCCCGACCCTTCGCTGCCCGCTTGTCCCATATTGAGAACCTGCATCGAAAGCAGGTATTCGTTCCCGACTTTATCGATGCCGATGCCCGTGACAATCGCCAGTTCGTTCAGTTCGCGGCGGCTCCAACAACCGGTGACGAAAGCCAACACCAGCGCGATCATGCACATCCTCGACAGCTTACGTCTCATCGTTAACTCTCCCGCCCCTCCCTCCGATGGTCCGAATCCGGATCGGAATGGGTATTTTGCCGAACCGGATTCGGGCTTTGGATGAAGACCGGCCTTGTCCGCATGGCGGTCAGCGGAAACCGGAAAATCGCGTCTTTGCGGTCGCTTGGAATATTCGGCGCAAACGGAGCCATGTAGGGAACTCCGAACGAACGCAAGCTGCACAAATGCAAATTAAGCGCGATCAGGCCGATAAACACGCCGAACAGGCCGAAGAAAGCGGACAATCCCATCAGCGCGAAGCGCAAAATCCGGATCGGAATGGACATGGCGAACGAGGGAAACACAAAGCTGGCGATGGCCGTAATCGAAACGACGATGACCATAGCCGGCGATACCAAACCGGCCCTGACCGACGCTTCCCCCAGTACAAGCGCCCCGACAATCGAGATGGCGGGCCCGATGGCCCTGGGCATCCGGATACCCGCCTCGCGGAGCAGCTCGAACGTAAATTCCATCAGGAACGCTTCGATGGCGGCGGGAAACGGCACCTTCTCCCGCTGCATCGCAATGCTGGTCATGAGAGTGGTCGGCAGCATCTCTTGATGAAACGTCGTAATGGAAATAAACAAGGCTGGGGCAAGCAGCGTAATCACCAAGGAAATATAGCGAAGAATGCGAATGACCCCGTAATCCGAACGGTGGTAGTAGTCTTCGGGTGACTGAAAAAATTGGGCGAACACGACCGGCACGATCAGAACAACTGGTGTCCCGTCTACAAGAATCGCCACGCGGCCTTCCATTAGATTCGCTGCGACCGAATCGGGCCGTTCCGTGTTATAAATGGTTGGAAACGGAGTGAACGTTTTCTCCTGAATCAGCTCTTCGATATTGCCGCTCTCGAAAATGCCGTCGATTTCGATACGGTCGAGCCTGCTCCGCACTTCCGCCACCGTATTCTCGTTCACGATGCCTTTGATGTACATCAAAGTGACCTTTGTCCGGGTCACCCGGCCGATCGCTCTGGATTCGATCCACAGCTTCGGGTCCTTGATTCTGCGCCGGATTAAGGCAATATTGGTCGCGAGATTTTCGGAGAACGATTCCCGTGGCCCGCGCACAACGGATTGTACGGAAGCCTCCTGAACACCCCGGTCCTCCCAGCCCTTCGTATCTGCGGACAGTCCTTTGCCGAACCCGTCGATCAAAATAATCATGTTGCCGGACAGCAGGTTGTCGTACAATGCCTGGAAATTGTCGATTTCCGTTACCGAACTGAGCGTTAAGGTAAAATCTTCAAGCATTTGCAGCGGAGACCATGGGCTCTCCGCCCCGTTTAATTCCCGGAATAGCGCCGGATCGCGGGCATGCAGCATGAACGATTCCAAGAACCGGGTGATGATTTCTTTGTCGGTCAGCCCGTCGGTATGAAGGACCGCCGCCTTCGTCGTGCCTGAAGCGCCGATGCGAATCGTCCGTATGATCAGATCCGGGCTGTTTCCGGTCGTCGCCCGAATCTTCGCTAAATTAAGCTCCATGTCCGGGCTTAACGGCTCGGCTTCCTGCAGAGGCGAGCCGGCCCGGTTGGCCTCCCGCTTTCCCGCGGCGCTGCGCCCGGCCCCTCCGGCTCTGGTTGATTTGAAGAAACGCATCCTCCGTCACCTGCATTTTGTAAGTGGCTCTGGTTCTACTGATACATTGCTCAAATTTGGTAAAATGTATTCACTCGGCCGATGGAAACGAACGAATGTTCTCTTGCCGCAAACTTCCAAAATACGGTACACTAAATCCTAGTGGCTCGAATGTCCGAAAGGTACGTCCAGCCATCAAAAAAAGGCCTGTGGGAAAGCATCCCCGGCCTTTTTTTATCGTTTATCCCATTTCCAGTCCTACGCCTTGACCGACAGCTTCTCCAGCAGAATTTCTCCTTCGGTCTTGAACGCTTGATTCGCCTCCAAAAACGACTCGACTTCGCTCAGTTCCGCCGGCCGGTACCCCGGCCCGCCGCAACCGCAGGAATGATAGCTGAAGCCGTGAGCGTACAGGATCTCGACTTTTTTCCACTGCCTGATATCCTTCTGCTTTGGCGCTTGAAAGTCGTGCCCCATATTGTTCATGACCTCGCCGCATTGCGGACATTTGTATTGTCTGTTCGCTCTTTCGATATGGGTCAGCTCATGGTTGGACGTCTGCTTGAAGACCTTCCGGCATGAAAAGCAAGCGTAAATATCTTTATAAGGTCCATACATTCCGTAGCGGCACATTGGCAATCCTCCATCCTTTCCTCTCCATTTTACCGTTTCCGGGCAACTTTGTCATGAGGGACTTCCGCTTGAAGCCGAAGAAGCTCATACGTGGCAGCGACTCCTTCCGGAGCCGGGAAACGTCTTTCGTACTCCCGAAACATACAAGTGAATAAGGAACGCCAGCCAAGACCCCGCGAAGCATCCGCCGCCGATGCGCTGGCTCCCGTCGCTTTGACCGAGTGCAGAAATTCGCTGACGGAGGCGTAGCCTTCCGTCCGGATGGCACTCTCTTCCCGGACCTCCGCGAAGCCCGCATGTTGAAGCAGGGTCCGCCACTCGCTCCCGGAGAGAAACGAAAGGCCGTGCCGCTTCGGCTCCAGCCCGCAGGAGCGGTAAACGGTGGCAAACGATTCGTGCAGCTCCCGGAACGTCTCCGGACCGAAGGTCGTGAACGCCAATGAACCGCCGGGACGCAGCAATCGCAGCAAATGCCGGAGCGTTTCCTGCGGACGGCTCAGCCATTGAAAGCAAGCGCTTGAGACAATGAGATCGAAGGAGGAGGACTCCGCTTCGGCAGCCCATGTTTCGATATCCGCCAGGCGGAAGCTCACAGGGAGCCGCCGGTGCGCGGAGGCCGATGGCGCCTTGGACCGGACGCGCTGCTCCGCCGCTTCCAGCATGGCCGGGGCGATATCCAGTGCGGTGATGGCCGCACCGGGCCAATCGCGCCGCAGTATTTCGGTCAGCAGGCCGGTGCCGCAGCCGATTTCGAGCAGATCCAGCCGGGTTTTGCGTTCTCCCTGCTTCACATCGGCGAGCGACCTGCCGAGCCCCTCGGCCATGACGCGTTGAACGCGCGCGTGCGCATCGTAGGATTCCTTGGCGCAGCGGTTAAAGCGGCGGCGAATCGAATGCAGTCCGGGCTCCATGCCACCACCTCCTTATCGCTTCGGCGACATCCGCTTCCCGCCCAAGAAACGGCACATGCCCGCTTCCTTCGAGCGGCAGGATCTCCGCCCGCGGCAGCCTCTCGTACAGCTCCTCCGCCGCACCGTACGGGCACACCTTGTCCTCTTTACCGTGGACGACAAGCGTCGGACAAGCGATCTCCGGCAGCACCGGCAAATGATTCGCGGTCCGCAGAAGCCCAATGCCGGCGAGCAGCGCCGCGGTCGCCCAGCTTCCTTCCCGGGGAAGCCGCGGGAGAAGGCCCGCTTTCTTTTCCCCATCCGACAGCAGCCGCCCGCGGAATCGGGCTTCTACCGCCGGCCTGTCCTTGGCGAGCGCCGCCGTCATTTGCCGGAGAACCGCGTCCGGCCAGCCGCGGTCCGCCTGTTCCGTGCAGCGGACGAATCGGGCGGTTGCGCCCAAAAGCACCAGACCGTCCGGGAATCCTCGTGCGGCAAGACGCAGCGCAAGCAAGCCGCCGAGCGACCAGCCGGCGATCAGGAGCTTTCTGCTGCTGCGAGAGGTCGCCGCAAGCCCCGGGTGGGTGCCGGCCGCTTCGGGTAAACAAGCGACGGCTGCCGCTTCAGCCTGAGCCACCATCTGTTCCGGCGTTTCGGCGCAGCCCAACCGTACCGGGACATGATCGAACTCCGGCAGCTGCAATTGCAGCTCCGCGAATGCCGTTTCCGGCATACTCCATCCGGTCAGCCATAAGATAACGGCATTGCGCGGCTCTGCCTTCGCGAAATTGCGGATCGGGTCCGTCATCGCGCCGGCACCCCCAGCCGAAGGGCAGCCCGTTCGATGCGGCGGGCGGCATCGGCCAAGTCTTCCGGAGTATGCGCAGCCGATAAAGAAAAGCGGATGCGCGCCGTTCCGTCCGGGACCGTCGGGGGACGAACGGCAGCGGCGGCAATCCCTTCCGCTTCCAGCGCGGAGCGGAAGCGCAGGGCAGTCGCGTTGTCTCCGACGACAACCGGGACGATCGGCGAATCTCCTGGCCCCACCTGAAGGCCTGCCCTGTGAAGCGACAAGCGGAACTGCCGGCTCGACGCGGCAAGCCGTTCGCGGCGCCAGCGTTCCGTTTGCACCAGGTTCAAAGCCTCCGCAATTCCGGCTATAACAGACGGAGGCAGCGCCGTCGAGTAGATGAGCGGCCTCGCCTTCTGGATCAGCCAGCGGATGAGCGTACGGCTGCCGCAAACATAGGCGCCGTAGACGCCGAACGCTTTGCTGAACGTTCCCACATGCACGTCCACGCCGCTCTGCAGCCCCAGCGCATGACACAGTCCTTCGCCGCGCGCTCCATAGACGCCGCCGCTATGGGCTTCGTCGACCATGAGGATGGCTCCGTACTCCTGCTTCAGCGCAACAAGCTCGGCCAGCGGCGCTTGGTCGCCGTCCATCGAGAAGACCGCGTCCGTGACGATCAGCCTGCGTCTGGCATCGCGGTGCTTATGCAATAACTGCCGCAAATGCTCCATGTCATTGTGGCGGTACCGGGCGTGCGCGGCGCGGCTTAACCCGATGCCGTCCACGATGCTGGCGTGATTCAGCCGGTCGCTGAGCACGGCATCTCCCCGGCCCGCGAGCGCTTGGATGACGCCGAGATTCGCCATATAGCCGTTGGCGAAAACCAGCGCGGCCTCGCTCTGCTGCCAAACGGCGAGAGCTTCCTCCAGACGGCCATAGGGAGGCCGGTTGCCGGCGACCAGACGCGAGGCGCCGGAACCGGCTCCCTCGGCGAAAAGCGCGCGGTTCATGGCGGCAGCAATAGCGGGATGGCGCGCCAAACCGAGGTAATCGTTCGAGGACAGATCCAGCAGCGTTTGTTGTCCGCGCTGGACATACCCTTGACGGCCGGGGGCCGGAGCATTGGTCTGCAACGAGCGGGTTAGCGACTGTTCCTCCAGCTTCCGAAGCTCGTCTTCGATCCATTTCATGCTGCCACCGCCTTACAGGGCGCAGGCTTCGATCTCGAAGCCCAAATCCTCGATCATTTGATAGTCCACCGCCGCCTCTTGCCCTTTCGTCGTCAAATAATCGCCTACAAACAACGAATTGGCGGCGTACAAGCCAAGCGGCTGCAGCGTCCGGAGATTGATCTCGCGGCCGCCCGCTATGCGGATTTCCTTGGACGGGCATATCAAGCGGAATAACGCCAGCACCTTGAGCGCCTTTATCGCGGGAGTGCGGCCCGCTTTTTCCAGAGGAGTCCCCGGAATGGCGTTCAGGAAGTTGACCGGAATCGAGTCGGCATCGAGCTCCCGGAGCGCGTAAGCCATTTCGACGATTTCGCGGTTCGTTTCGCCCATGCCGATAATCACGCCGGAGCAAGGGGACAGGCCGCAGCGCTTCACTTTTTCCACGCTTTCGACCCGTTGATCGTAAGTATGGGTTGTCGTGATGGAAGGATAGTTGGCTCTGCTTGTGTTCAAGTTATGATTGTAGCGGTGAACGCCCGCTTCCGCGAGCCGTTCGGCCTGATGGTCCTTCAGAAGGCCAAGGCACGCGCAAATTTTGAGCGGCATCGTCGCGCGGATTTCCTTGACCGCTTCGACGACCTGATCCAATTCTTTGTCCGTCGGACCTTTGCCGGACGCGACGATGCAGTAGGTCCCCGCTTGACGGGCCATCGCTTCGCGCGCCCCGGCCAGCAGCGTCGACTTTTCCAGCAGCGGGTACTTGGCGATCGGCGCCGCAGATACGACGGATTGGGCGCAATAGCCACAGTCCTCGGGACACAGGCCGCTTTTGGCGTTAATAATCATATTCAGCTTGACTTTCTTGCCGTAAAAATGTTTGCGTACCCGAAAAACAGCCTGCAGCAGCGGCAGAACTTCGTCGTTATCGGCCTCCAGCACGGCGAGTCCTTCTTCGACGGACAAACGTTCGCCATTCAGCGCTTTTTGAGCCAACGCCTCCCAGTTCGCGGCCGTTTCCGGCAATCCGGTTGCCTTCATCCTCATCTCCCTCTCCTCCTATTGACTTCTTGCGTTGTCCAGCATCTGTCGGACCGGCGAAATGTCGATATGCTGCTCCACGGCACGCACGAGTCTCTCCCTCGTGACTTCGCCGCTGAGCCAAGGGAACCGTCCGAGCACGCGGAGACCGCCGTAGCGCTCGATCAGCTCCGCATTCGCGGCCGTGCTCGGGTCGTTGCGCGATGTCGCGGGGTCGGCTTCGTTCATCACGACGCCTGCGACCGGAATCCCCCGCTGCCGCAGCAGCGCCGCGGTTAAAAGTGTATGGTTGATCGTGCCCAGACCGCAGCGGGCGACAATCAGCGCCGGAACGCCAAGCTCGGCGATGAGGTCCGCCACGAGGGCGTCGGAGGTTAACGGGACGGCAGCGCCCCCCGCTCCTTCGATGAGCAGCGCGTCGTACCGTTCGGACAACGGTTCGCCGGCCGCCAACAGCCCGGCCATCGTCAAGGCTGCACCGGCTTGTTCGGCGGCAAGCGCCGGAGCCAGCGGCGGCGCGAACGTAAACGGCGCGATTTGCTCCGGCCGTTCGGCGAGACCCGTTCCGCGGAGCAGCCGTTCGGCGTCGGTGATCCCCCTGCCCAGCAGCGCGCCGCTCTGTACCGGCTTCCAGACGCCGACGTTCCGCCCTTCGCCGCGCAGCGCGGCGGCGATGGCCGCCGTAATCACCGTCTTGCCGACGCCGGTATCCGTCCCCGTGACGAATGCTCCGCGCCACCGCTTTCGGCCCGACGCTTTGCGGTCGCACAGCTCCTCGCCACCGTGCGCGGACGATGTGTGCGTCCCCATTACGCTCCCCAGCCTTCTTCGGTGACGTCGTAGATGGCCCCGGCCAAAATATCCGCCATCGCATCGAGCTCCGCTTCCGTACTGGCGAGAGGCGGGATCAAAACGATCACGTTGCCGAGCGGGCGGGTCAGCATGCCGAGCTCTCTCGCACGCATGCAGACGCGGACGCCGACACGGTCCGTCCAAGCATAAGGCTCGCGGGACTTTTTATCCCGGACGAGCTCGATTCCGATCATCAAACCTTGCTGCCGGATATCGCCGACATGCGGCCAATCGGCAAGCAGAGCCAGTTTCTTCGCCGCAAAGGCGGCCTTTGCATTAACCGTATGTATCGTATTCCTTTCCTCAAGAAGCCGGAGGCTGGCCAACGCGACGGCGCATCCAAGCGGATTGCCCGTGTACGAGTGACCGTGAAAAAACGTTTTTTGCTCCGAGTAGTCGGCGTAAAACGCAGCGTAGATCTCGTCGGTAGCCAGTGTCGCCGCGAGAGGCAGATATCCGCCGGTCAGGCCTTTGCCCACGACCATCAAGTCGGGCGAGACGCCCTCCAGATCGCAGGCGAACATCGCTCCGGTGCGGCCGAAGCCCGTCGCCACCTCGTCGGCGATCAGCAGCACGTCGTGCTTGCGGCACAGCGCGGCAATCTCGCGCAAGCAGCCTTGCGGCATGACGATGATGCCGCCGGCTCCTTGCACGACAGGCTCCACCAGGAGAGCCGCCATCTCGTCCGCCCGCGACTCCAGCAGCTCCCGCAGCGCGCACAGCGTCGCTTCCATCGCTGCGGAAGCCCCGCCTTCGGTGCGGTAAGCGTAAGGATACGGAATGACGCAGGGGGAAAACAGCAGCGGCCGGAAGACATTATGGTAGAGCGGGATCGCACCGACACTGACGGCGCCGAGCGTATCCCCATGGTAAGCCTGGTTCATCGTAATAAACTTCGTTTTGCGGCCGATGCCCCGGTTGTGCCAATACTGGAACGCCATTTTGAGCGCAATCTCTACGCCGGTCGCGCCTGCATCGGAATAGAACACCTTCGTCAGCCGTTCCGGAGCGATGCGTACCAGATTCGCGGCCAGCTCGATCGCCGGCACATTGGCCATGCCGAGCAGGGTCGAGTGAGCGACTTTCGCCAGTTGGGACGCAACCGCTTCGTTCAGCTCGGGAACGTTGTGCCCGTGCACGTTGAGCCAGACCGACGAAAACCCGTCATAGTAAGCGCGTCCCCGAACATCGTAAAGCATGATGCCTTCGCCCCGTTCGATAATGAGCGGTTCGCCTTTAACATAGTCCTTCATCTGTGTAAACGGATGCCATAAGTACGCCTTATTCCAAGCCGCAAGCTCCTCGCAGGTTGTGACCGTTTCCATGACCGTTCACCGCCTCTATCGTTTTTAATTGTTAACCTAAAATATTTATTATAGGTTAACAATTAATCCTATTCTAACAAACCGCTACCCTCGTGTAAAGCAAGAGACCAGGACAGGCTTAAGTCGTGACAAAACGAAAGGCCCATGGAAGACATTCTTCCATAGGCCTTTGGGGGCTCCAGCCGAGCCCTTTTTATAAGCTTCTCCCCGTCTGCTCTTGCTTCGGGTGCTTATGCCGGTAAAACAGATAGTGAACCAAATAGCAAATGATCGTAAACGGGATTCCGTAGTAAAGAGCGATTTTCTGCTCTTGATCGAACGCCAGCCCAACCAGCGCCACGAGGCACAGGATTACCGCGAGAATAGGAACGAACGGAAACAGCTTGACCCTGTATTTCAAATCGTGAACGCTGTTCCCTTCCGCAATAAAACGGCGGCGGAACAAGTATTGGGATATGGCGACCCCCATCCATACCATAATTCCGGCAAATCCGGATATCCCGGTCAACCACAAAAATACGGTATCCGGTGCCACGACGCTTGAAATCAAGGCTAACGACGCAATAACGGCACTGACGATCAATGCCCGGAAAGGCACGCCTTGAGGGGTCAGCTTGCTTAGGTAGGGACTCGCCATATTGCTCTTGGAAAGCGCCCACAGCATACGCGAGGATGCATAAAGTCCGGAGTTGCTCGCCGAGAGCAGAGCCGTCAAAATAACAAAGTTCATAATATCGGCGGCAAAAGGAATACCCATTTTATCGAAAACAAGCACAAACGGACTGTCCGTCAGACCCGCTTCCTTCCACGGAATCAACGAGCCGAGGACGAAGACGGAGGCGACGAACAAAAATAAAATTCTCCAAATCGTATTCCGTGTCGCTCTCGGAACCGATTCTTCGGGGTTTTCACTCTCGCCTGCGGCAATACCGATAAGCTCCGTTCCCTGGTAACTGAAATTGACGGCGACCATTGTCATGAATACGGGAATAAACCCATTGGGAAACAACCCTCCGTCATGCACGAAGCCCGAGCGGATCGGAGCCGAGTTCAAGCCCTCGAAAGGCATGAGTCCCACGATAGCGGCAAGCCCTAACAAGATGAACAGCGCGATGGTCATGACTTTAATGCTGGAGAACCAGAACTCGGATTCCGCAAAAAGACTCGCGGAAAAGGCGTTTAACAGGAACATCAGCACAATGAACAGCGCGATCCACACCCACGAGGGCACGTCGGGAAACCAGCGCGTCATCAGAATTCCGGCGCCGACCCATTCGGAGCCGACCGCGACAATCCAGTTGATCCAATACAACCAGCCGATCGTAAACCCGGTAGCCGGACCTATAAACTTGGTCGTATACGCCTGAAATGAACCGGTTACCGGCATCACTACCGCCAGCTCGGCCAAGCACAGCATAACCAGATACATCAGAAGCCCGCCGGCCAAATAGGCCAAGACGACACCGCCCGGCCCGGCTTGATTAATCAAGTACCCCGTGCTGACAAACAACCCGGTACCGATGGCCCCGCCCAGCGAAATCATAAACATATGCCTGCTTTTCATGGAACGCTTGAGCCGGTTGTCCTTTTCCTCGATTACAATAGCCATATAACGATACCCCATTCCCAATAATGTTATTTTCTAGTAAACGCTTACATTTTTTTGTTAGAACAGTCGTCTATCAGGACCGTCCGCCGCAATCATCCTTCCGTTTCGCCGACGTTCTAAAAAATAAAAAACTTAGCATGTCCGGACATTTCTCCTTCACGCCAAGCCCTCTTCTATACACTATAAGCTAAACAGAGCTATAAAAAGAAAATTTGAATTTTTTTCCTATTATACTATAATTCATCATTGTGTCAATAATTTGTATGTCACGATCGACAGTTCGGCTTGTTTTTAGTCGTTAAGTCATGCATGTTTTGTGAATTCGACATCTTTCGCGCTTTTCCTTTTTCCAATGTATGGCCCCCGCAAATTTTTGCAGGCTGAAAAACCCGGCCTTCTGTCGATTGAAGACATGAAAAAAAGGGAGGCTCCCGATTCTACCGAATGCTTCCCCTTATGCCCCCTCACAGATAAGCTAAAATTCGAGCTCGTACACCTTCGATTTCTCCTTCAGCACGAAACCGCACTTGTTGGCCAGCGCCATGGACGCTTCATTCTCCTCGTCCGTCGTCCAATGAGGCACCAAGCCGTTGCGCACGCAATGATCGAGGTAAGCGCAAGTAACCGCCGCTCCGAGCCCCTTCTGCCGCTCCGCTTCCTCATAGGTGCGAACGACAAGATCGTGTCCGTTCCCGTAGACGTAACCGGAGAAGCAGACGCTCTGCACGGTTCCGTCCTTCAGCACGCAATATCCGAACCCTTTGTCCATAAAGTCCCCGGTCGAATTCCAGAATTCGCTCAAGTCTTCAAGAACGAAGTCGTTTGCCGGATCGTTTAAAAGAGCGGCATTAAGCGGCGTAATCTGAAAGCGGGTTTCGGTCTGCGCCTGTCTGAGCTTCGAATAACGGTCCGCCGCAAATTCAAATACCAAATCTTCGCCTTCGTGCAATTCGTAATCCGTTAACGCTTCATTTAACGCCTCATCCCAGGCTTCGTCCGCAACCGCGATGGTAAACCAGGTGCCGCCGATGATCTCCATGGAATCCTGATTTATTTTCCGGTCTATGTACGAATTCAGATGGGGTATAAATTCCGAATTGCGGCAATCCCCTACGAAAAAAGCGATGCTCGCGATCGCCCAGATCATCGCCGTTCTTGGACGGTCGGGATCGTCGACGAAAATTTTGCCCTTGTTGTTGCCTGCTACAATGCTCATCAGCGCGACATTCGTCTTGTCCTCCTCCGATAACAGAGGCGTTACTTTCGAATATTCGTTTGCATTCAGTTCTACAATCACGTTCCGGGTCCTCCCTCTAATTTCCAGTCATATCGTACATACCCTATACGATCTTGGCGGAGGATAAGTTCCCGGAATGGACAGGAGAAAATCGTTATAACGATTTAGTCGGCTTGCCCATGAGCAAGAATGTTGATGAGCTTGCCGAACGGATCCCGGACAAAAAATCGACGAACGCCCCATGGCTCGTTCACCGGGCCGTATTCGACCGAAAATCCGGCTCTCTTCACGCGTTCGAGCGCTGCCTCGACATCGTCCACTTCAATCGACAGATCGGGTGTGGGCGTGCCGGAGCCTCCTTCCGAGGCGAAGCTGACTTGCACGCTCATCTCCTCGTTCGAGCCATAAGTGGCGATCCAGCCATGGTCCATCAAAAGATCGAGGCCGAGCACGTCGTGATAAAAGCTTTTGGCCTCCTCGATCTTCCGGGTGTCAATATTGGCAACGATTCGTCTAACCTTCATGTTCCAACCTCCGTCCCGGCCAGCCGGGTTCATTGTTTTCGTTCCTAAATCGATTATACGATAAAACAACAATGGCCTGCTCCTTCCTTAGGATTGGAAAGTTTCAGGCCATTGCCGGATTAATGGGCTTTTTGCACAATATCGCTGCCCAACTGCTCCAGAAGCGCTTTTTACCCGGGGCATAAATACCCGGAATCAAGTCAGCCTCGCAAACGGATTGACCGTTCGTCCTACGCCGGAAGGCATGCTGCCTGAAGGGGCTCCCTCCTGCTCCAATAGCGGTTTGATCAAGTTTTTCCACGGCCAGTTCGGCTGGCGGAACAGCGAGTCCTCCGTCAGTTCACGGACAGCAGGCGGTAGCCCGGCCAGCTCGATTGCCTGAAGCAAGCTTTCCTTCAACACTAGCCACAGTTTACGTTCCGCGAGCTTATACCGCAAGGCTATCGTCTCCAGAATCGAATACAGATTCACTTGGATGCCGAGTGTCTGCATGTAGAAGAGGAGCTTCTGGGGCGTCTCGTTATACAACGAATTCGGGTAACCCGGCTTCATCTTATAGCAGGGATCGTCAAGTCCGTGCTCCCGCATCCACGGAAGATGCAGCCGGATCGAATCGTGGTCGCGCAGCAGCAGGCCCGAGAGCACGCCTTGACGAAGCACAAGCACGGCATTTTGCCCGTGGATTTCCGGAAGCACGCCCAGACGGAACAGCCGCAGGACGATATGGCAGAAGTGGACGCATACGTCCCCGAACAGCCGGGCGGCCGAATCTGCCGATACCGGCATGTCCCGAAGCCGCATCCACATGTCAAACATATGCTTCGTACCGTCCGGCGGCTGAACGGCAAGCGCCGACATAGGAACCAGATGAATTCCCTCCGTTCCGGTCAGATCGGGCGGATACTTTCGAACAAGCGCAGATAAATGTCTCGGCGGATCGGCAAAGTAGTCGCGGTCCTCCGGCAAGTACGCCCACCAGTTCCGTTCATCGCATAAGCTCAGGCGTTCCCTTAGAACGGGGTCGCGCTCCCGCGCCTGCTCCAGCAGCCGCTGCCCGCGTTCGCCGTTCATCATGTGCACGGCCGGCAAATACCGCACCGCGCCGAGCGAGACGATGCCGAGCGGCAGCTTGACGTGATGAGCGCCGCCGTTTTGGGGAGCCAGGGAACGGGCCGAGGAGGTCGCATAGAATACGCCGGCCTCCACATCGAGCGGGACGCACAAGCCGGAAGCCAGCTCCTGCCGCAACTGGTTCGGAAGCACGGCCGCCAGCTGCCATGGGTGCGCGGGAAGCGCCGTATACTCCTCTGATGACAGCCCGCGCCGCTTCATCGCTTCTTCCACGGCAGCGCGTTCGTCCGACGCGAGCAACAGCTCTGCCGGGCTTAACGCTTGGCGGCCTTCCTCCCTGGCACTGCCTTGAATCAGATACTGGCGCTTGACAGCCAGCCATTGCAGCGTGATCGGCCGCCCCGACTCCGCGCTGTAGGCGCGGTAGTCCGCTTCCGTCCAGCCGCCTTTGGCTTTGGCGACGGGATGGAACGGACGGTCGCGCCAAGCCGCCCGGCGCTCCAGCTGCACAAGATGCCAAGGAGCCAACGCAGGCACCGGGCTCCCTTGTGCGGAAACCGCGTCGGCAGCCACTGCCGACCAACGCGCCTGCTCGAGCGACAGCCGGAGCAGCTCCGTCAGACGGGCCACACCGTCCCGGGAAACGGCACAGCTTCGGCCGGGATCCTGACCGGGACCGCAGAGCGTATCCGTTACGCGCCGGAGCAGCTCCATTGCGCCAAGCCGTACAGGTTCCTCCCCTGGCCGGCTGTCGTTCACCTCGTACACCCCGCCGCCGTCCACATAGCGGTAAGCTTGTACGAACGACGGCACAACGGGAAAGACGAGGTAATGATTGGACGCCCGCTCCACCCACCATCTGTACATTTTCGCTCTTTTCTCGGCACCGGCGTTCTCTCCGCTTCCCGCTCCCGCTTCCGTCAAGCTTAACCAACGGTCTGCCGCAGTCTCCGTTCGTTCCGACTTCGGATCAACAACTCTCTGCGGACCCGATCGCCCCGGCCATAGCGACGCGATAAAGGCCTCCTGCTGATCGGCGGTAAACTCAAGCACATCGCCCCGAATCCCCTCGTCGCTCATGAATCCTTCGGCCAACAGCGCGTTGACCAAATCGGCGACAATGCGTTCCTCCGCTTCGCCGACGCGCGCTTCGCGGGCCGAATCGCCAGCGTGCCTTCCGCTGCGACTCAAGTCCGCCGAGCGGCTATTCCCGCTCAAGATCGGGGCGGATTGCCCCGTAACCGCTCCGTTCATATTAGCTCCCCCTGCGTATCGTCGAAATAAATATGCTCCGGGTGCGCGTGGCTGAGAAAATCGTGAGCGGAAATCGTCCATCCGTACGCCCCGGCCAAGTGAAACAGCAGGACATCGCCGACGCGGAGACGGGCTACTCGAACGTCCCGGGCGAGTACGTCCTTCGGCGTGCACAGTTCGCCGGCCACGGTAATTTCCACATCCAACACCTCGGGCCTCGCGAACGGATAATCCCAGTGCTCCAGCGGAACGACTTCGAACGGGTGGCTGTGCTGCCACGCCCCGGGCAGTCGGAAGTGGTGAGAACCGCCCCGCAGAACGGCATAGTGCTTGCCGTGATTGCATTTCAGATCGACGACCTCGGCGGCATAATAGCCGCAGGCAGCAGCCAAATAGCGCCCGGGCTCGAACAGCAGCTCGACGCCGGGGAGCTGCCGCTCCTCCAGCACCTTGCCCAACTCGGTTATGAACAAAGGCCATTCGAAGCTGCGGTCCGGATCGGTATACGAAATGCCGAAGCCGCCGCCCGCATTCAAATACCGGAGCGTCAAATCGAACCGATCCTTCCATTCCGTCACCCTGTCCCAATAGACCGAGATGAGTCTGGCGTGCAGGCTTGCATCTAAATTATTGGAAATCGAATGCAGGTGGAAGCCCTCCAAGCTTAGATGTGGCAGCGACTGCGCGAGCCCGATCGCTTCCGGAACGTCCTCTTCGTCGATACCGAACTGCGTGGGGCGTCCCGCCATCACGAGCGTGGCCTCAGGGAACGATGCGCGCAGGTTGATACGAAGCAGCACCGGAGCAACCGTTCCAAGGCCGCCGGCAATGAGGGAAATACGGCGCAGCTCGTGCATGCTCTCCGCGTGAATGAGCGTCACGCGCCTCTGCAGCGCTTCCGCGATTTCCGCATCTTTTTTGCCGGGACCGCCGAAAATAACCGGCTTGTCCTCCGAAATCTCGCGAACCTTCCGGATTTCCCCGATGGATGCCGCCTCAAAGCCATGAACAACCGGCGCCAAACAATCCAAAAATTCCTTGGACGGATTCGCCTTCATCGCGTAAAACAGCCGGCAGCCGCCAGGCAAACTGCCGACGCATGCCTGCGCCCGCTCGCGCAGCGTCTTCTTATCGTATAAAAATGCACATACCGGCTCCGACCGTTCTTCCTTCCAACGTTTAATAAGCCTAACGACTTTGCGATCCAACACGGTTGGATTCATCGGCCCTCACCACACCTTCCTTCGAGTTTGTTCGGCAGCGGCTTATACGCTTTGCCTACGTCTGCGCTTCCTGAGCAAACGCCTGCAGATGTGCACGCAAAGCGCGGAACGACACGCCGCGTTCGTCCCCCAGCACGAATGCGCGAACTCCAAGCTTGCGCCACTCGTCATAGTCCTCCGCAGCCCGCGGTATGGCGCAATAGGGCACGCCCTCTCGTTTAGAAGCTTCAAAAATTTGCCTCAGCCCCGCTTTTATTGCGGGAGCGCGCGTTTGCCACGGCATCCCATAAGATTGCGACAAATCCGCCGCCCCTTCCAGCACCATATCGATGCCGGGAACCGACAAGATCGCCGAAGCCTGCTCCACTCCCGCTCTGCTCTCGATCATCGGGACCACCATGATCTCTTCGTTGGCCCGGCGGATGTACGCTGCCAGATCGTGCTTCCCGAACGTTCCCGCTCTGCCGCTGTTCAAGCTGCGGCTCCCTTCCGGACCGTATTTGCACGCCCGCACGATCTGCTCCGCCTGTTCGCGCGATTCCACATGAGGGACGACAATCCCGAGCGCGCCCGCATCGAGCGCCCGCAATATTTCCTTCGGGTGAGGCTCGGACACGCGCACAAGCGCCGTCAGCCCGACCGCCTCCGCTGCGCGGATCATGTTCTCCAGCGTTTCCGGATTGATCAGCACGTGCTCCGTGTCGATAATGATAAAGTCATAGTCGGCGCAGCCGACCATTTCCACGACGACCGGCGAAGGGATCGACGCCAGCAAACCGAATACCGGCTCTCCTCCGCCTAATTTGCGCTTCAACCGATTCGCTCCCAGCATACCGGTCACCGGAACGGGTAAAGCGGGTTCGGCGCATCCTGCAGACGAACCTCCGCATCCCCGAATAGCCGTCTGGCGGTCAGTTGTTCCACTTGGATTGTCTCGGCGAATAGATCGAACGACCGGAATCGCTCTTCATGCTGCGGATGCTCACGCTGATAATCGTGGACGATCTGCGCAACCATGCTCCAGAAGCTTGCCTCCGGCAAGCCGTATCGCTCTTCCAGAAGGAAGCACAGCTCCGTCAGATTGATAAAGAAAAAAGCATCGTGGACAAAATCCCGGACAACGTCCGCCCGGTCTGTCTCAATAAACGAATTCGGATTAATCCGCGCGTGATGATCGGATAAAGCATGGAGCGATGGACACGCTGCCGGATTTGCCAGATGAAGCCGGGAAAACCGGATGCCGTCATGAAAATCTTTGAAGGCTACGCGCACCGGAACGCCGTCACGGTGAATAAGCACCATGTTCTGCGCGTGCGACTCCAGCGCAACGCCGTGAGCGAACAGCATGTGAATCAAAGGCACCACCGATACTTTCAGCAGCTGCCGCGTCCATGCCTCTACCCCTTGGGCCCGGACCCATGGATCGATGAACGGGCGACCGAAGCGTTCGATATGACTCAGCGCATTGAACGGAGCCGCCTCTTCCCCTTCCCTCAAGTAAAGGTGGAGACTTTCCCGCCAAATTGCCCCCAACGCGCCGTAAATTTGGGGTCTGACGAATGCCGGAAGCGAGGCGGTCTCGTGATCGTAAGCGACCCCGGCCACTTCCCGAAGCAGCACAAAGTCAAGACGCCGGGCCTCGTCATCCCAAGCTACCAGTTCGCTTAGCCAATCTGAGATAAGCGGGGCATTGAGCACCGTATGCTTCGCGAGCATCCGGCCCGTTGACGTATTCGTCAGATTCATCGGCAGCTTCAGGTACGCCTTCTCTTTATGCGATACGTTAGCCAGCGTGCGAATCGATTGCTGCGGCCGGTATTCGTCCACTCCTTCGCCCAGAACGAGAACCGCGCCCTCCGCAAGCTGACGGTGCAGCAGCCGAACCGCCGTTTCCCTCCACTGCCACGGGTGTACGGGAACGAACCGGTAGCCTTCAGGGTTCTTCCCGGCCGCTTCCAATTGTGAGACGAACCGCTCCCATACCTCGGCTCCAAGCTCCACAGCCAAAAACTCGCGATATTCCAGCGATTTTGAGTGCGCGTATACGCTCTCTTCTACGGGCACGGCCAGCCATAGCGGATACAGCCCCGGCTTGAACTCCGGGCCGAAGGCGGCGTTATCCTCCAGGTTGAACCCGATCCTCGACTTGTAGCAGGGATGATAAGGATGCCCGTCCATAATATTGCTTTCCAGCTCGTCGTAGCTGCGCTCCGTCCCGGCCAGTTGGCGGAACGGATTCGCATGTTGTGCCTGAGTGTCTTTCAGCAGCGTTTGCCGGAGCTCTTCCATAAAGATGTCCAGACGGTCCGGCCGGACTAGCGGTCCGAGTACTTCCTGGACGAAATCGCCGAGACGCGCTTCCGTCGTCTCCCCGTCCGGCCCGATGCGCCGAATGATCGCCGTGCGGCTTGCCCGGATTCGCCCGAAACTCCGCTTTTTCTTCGCTTCGCATAGATAAGAAACCGGGCGGCCGTCA
This sequence comes from Paenibacillus ehimensis NBRC 15659, assembly GCF_004000785.1. Lineage (GTDB taxonomy): Bacteria > Bacillota > Bacilli > Paenibacillales > NBRC-103111 > Paenibacillus_G > Paenibacillus_G ehimensis. The sequence continues at coordinate 34,224 of NZ_BILX01000038.1, forward strand.
GGCGAGACGCCCGTCAGTACGACGCGCTCCTCTTTGAACAAGACCGGAGCTGACACCGCAGCCGGTTCGCTTTGGAAATTCACGATGCGCTCGTAGAGCAGCGATTCGATCAACTGCCGGAGGATTCGCCGTTCCACACGTTGATATTCGGGAGACTGCAGTGCAGTTGCCCAATCGCTGCCCCGTCCTCCTTGTGCCCGTCCGGCGCTTTTCCATCCGCACCGCTCTTGCATCCGAGCGTCGCTTGGACTTTCTTTCTTTTGCTGTCCGTTCATCGGCTTCCCCCGCATTCGTATATCGGATTCGGTATCCGGACATAATCCGGCGATTCGCCCCGCTGATGAAAACGGCTGATGAAATTGGCCTTGGCCGGAAGCTCCGGGCCGGTCAGCAGATCGTCCACATAACGGCGCAGCCCATCCGCAGGCCGGCCGTCGTTATCGCAGCGCGCCCTTTCTTCCTGCAGCACCTTTCGGGCCGCAGACCAATATACCGCTTCATCCGTTTCAGTAAAACGGCCGATCGCATGAATCAAGGCTCCCAAATGATTCACGACAAAATAGTATTGGAGCCGCAGCCACGCTTCCGCGTCTTCATAAAGCACCGGGCTGTCCACAGGGACGATCCGGGGCGTCCAGCCGCGGGCGGCCGCCTTGTCCCGGTTCACGCTGACGCCTTCCAAGTCGCGTACGTAATAACGGGCCGGCCATCCCTGCTCCAGCGACAACAGCGAATTTTGCACGTGCGCTTCCAGGCTGATTCCCGTCTCCGCATACAACCGCAGCAGCGGCAGCAAGGACAAGGCCAAATACCTCGCGAGCCATTCGTTCCAATCCGGTAAACGTCCGCCGCCGGTTTGCCGAACCGCTGCGAACAATAGCGGCTCTTCATGGCCCGGAGGCGTCTCCAGCAGTCCCGCGACGACAAAGCAGCCCGCCTGCTCCGCTCCCGTCAACGCATCCGCCTGCCGGTATACGACGGCAAAGCTGGCGGCCAGACGCTCACGCTGCGCCGCATCCGTGACGCCAACATCCACCGTCCGATACCCGGTTTCCGCCAGGATACGCATTCCGTCTCCGGCGTCCGTCCCGCCCGGCCGCTCCTCCATCGCCCGGCGAAGCAGCAAAGCCGCATCCATCGTGCGTCGAAGCTGTTCAGCCGTATTTTCGCGGATGAAATTCGTAATGCGGACGTGAAGCGGCAGCTTGTAAAACATGCCCGCCTTCGGGTCCCACACGGTCCTGACGGAAGAGGTCGGATACACAACCGGCCCGATCGCTCCCAAGTCGACGAGTTGGCCCTGCCGGAGGAGCCGGCGAACAACGGACTGTCCGGCCAGGTAGCCCTTCTGCCACGGATGAAGCGGAAGCAGCTTGTAGCCGCTCAGCTTGTTTCCCAATATTCGGCTTGCCGTCTTCAGAACGTCGGCACCCGCATTGCACTTCTCCCCGATCCATTCCTCGCGAAGAAGCTCATCCGCTACGGCCATGTAATGCAGGGAGAAGGATGCTCCCAATTCCGGGGCATACCGTTCCAGCTCCCGATCCTCGAAGCCGTGCGAGCTTTTGGGGGTCGGGTGAAACGGGTGCCCGAAGAGCAGCGACTGCTCGGACCGGATATAATTCAGCGGCTGCGGTCCCGCTGCCGCTTCCCTGGCTAACGCCCGTTCCAGATACAGCGTCGACCGCCGGATGCTGTTCTCGACCTGTTCATGCATTTCGCGGCAGCGGCTCCCGCTTCCCGTACCCGGTTCCCGGAAGCTTAACTCGGCGAGCAGCGCTGCAATAAGCCGGCCGGTCTCAGCCGGGGCAAAGGAGTCCTCCGCAAAATCATCCCCCGAAGCAAGATAAAAGCGGGTTCCGTAATTATGCTGACCTGACCTCGAATAATATTCGATTAATCCGGCAATCCGGGTTCCGGTGGCAGGCAGCAGGACGATAAAAGCTTCCCCGCCTGTCTGATCGTCCCCCAAAATCTTATGCAGCCCTGCACCGCCCGGTCCCTTGGTCCCGGCCGTCGTTCCCTGCCCGATTTTCCCCGCCGAAAGCCTGGGGTCGAATATTCCCGTTTCCCGCAAGTAGCTGTTCAGCAAGGCGCGAAGCGCGGCATGCTCGGCCAGCCTCCGGCAATCCCCCGCCGCCTCTGCGGCCAGCTCCTGTTTATACAGCATTTCCGCTCCCCTTTCGTTGTTCGCTAGAGACGCGCACGCTTTAATATAACGGCAGCCGCACGCCTGCGCCTTCCCTGAGCGCCTGGGTATAGATGCGGCGCGCGCAAGAAATATCCTCGATCGCCATGCCCATCGGGTTTAAGATGATGATTTCTTCTTCGCTTTCCCGGCCGGGCTTCGCACCGATCACGATCTCACCCAGTTCGGCGTGGAGCCGTTCTTTCGAAAAACGGCCTTCCAGCACAAGCTGGTTCAGCACTTTCTTCTCCCGGTTCGACTGCTCCCAATCATCCACGACGACTTTGTCCGCCCGAAGATATGCCTCCTTGTGCACATCCATGATCGAAATATTGCTTACAAAAGCGCCTTTGCGTAACCATTCGAACGGAATATAAGGCGTATCAGCCACCGTGCAGGTCACCACGACCTCGCCTTCGCGCACCGCCTGCTCGGCGCTGTCAGCCACGGTCACCCGCACATGCGGGAAGTGAATGCGCACGATCTCCGAGAGCTTTTCCGCGGCCGCCTGCGACTGATCGAACAAGTGGATATGCCCGACCTGCGCATAATGCTCCAACAGCGAAGTGAGCTGAGCCTTGGCAATCAGCCCGCAACCAACGCAGGCGATGGTTTGGAACTTCTCGCGAGCCAAGTAACGGGCCGCAACGACCGTGACCGCCGCGGTTCGCATACTGCTGATCAATCCGGCTTCCAAAACAGCCACGGGATAGTGACTCTCCGCATCGTTCAGCACGATGACCCCGCTGGCCCGCTCCAACCCCCGGCTTTGCGGATTGTCGTACTTGCTGCCGATCCATTTGATACCGGACAACGGCAGCTCGCCTCCGACATGCGCAGGCATAGCGATGATCCGGTCCGCGATATGGCCTTCCTTGCCGGACGTCCGCAAATATGGCTTAAGCGGCTGTACATAATCGCCCCGGGCGTGAAGCGTCAGCGCTTCTTCCAACGCTTCCGCATACAGCTTGGAGGAGCCTCCGCCAAGAGATGCGATCGCCTCCCGATTCAAATACAGCAGTTCGGGCCCGCGGGAGCTTAAGGATGTTTTGGGTTCTGCAGAAGCTCTGGTTTGCTCCTGCGGCATAGCTTGCTTGATCGTCATGCGAATCTCCTTCCTGAATTAGGGTAATTGGGCAACCCATTGGTCGTCATACACCAGGTCCAAATAACGGTCCCCGCGGTCGGGAAGCAGCGTGACCACTCGAAGCGGACGATCCGCCGCATCAAGCGTGGGAAGGAGCTTCCGGAGCGCCGCGACGATCGAACCCGACGAGCCGCCGGCGAAAATGCCTTCCTGCAGCAGCAGGTCCCGGCAGCCTTCGGCCGATTCCTTATCGCTCACGTGGATGACGCTGTCGATTTCATCCCGGTTCAAAATTTCCGGAATCCGGCTTGCTCCAATGCCGGGCAGCTCCCGTTTGCCGGGCTGGCCGCCGAACAGAATCGAGCCGACCGCATCCACGGCCACAACCCGCAGGTCCGGGAATTTCTCGCGCATTTTCCGGCTCGTCCCCATGATGCTGCCCGACGTGCTGACGCCGGCAACGAGCACGTCCGCATGGTCGAGCGCTTCCGCGATTTCAGCGCCTGTTCCTTCGTAGTGCGCCTTCCAGTTGTTGACATTGGCGTATTGGTTAATCCAGAATCCGTGAGGTACGGTCTTCAGCAGTTCGTTCACTTTACGGATGCGGGTTTTCAGATAGCCTCCCTGATCGTCGCGCTCTTCGACCATTTCGATATGCGCGCCCATCTGCCGTAAAATATTCAAGTTGGTTTTAGCGATCTTCGGATCGACCACGCAGGTGACGGCCAATCCGTAGATCCGCGACATCATCGCCAGCGCGACGCCCAGATTGCCGGACGTGCTTTCGATGATGTGGGAGCGGGAATCGAGCGCGCCGCTGCGAAATCCCTCCTCGATAATGTACCGGGCCGGACGATCCTTCATGCTGCCGCCCGGATTCATAAATTCCAGCTTGGCAATGACCTCCACATGCTTTTGCGGGAACAGCCTGCTCAGGTATACGAGCGGGGTTTGTCCGACGCACTCGGCAACGGAGCGTTTCACGGACGCGATGGACGGGTCCGCTTGCAGAAGATAGGACATGATCGTTCCTCCCTGTGCTTCGATTCTTACAGATAATGATAATCATTATCAATTACCTGCAAGAAAAATCGTAACACACGCCGGAAGACAGCGTAAATGCTTCAATTGGACGATCCTAGTTATTCAATCGGAGTATGGTACGCGCAAACACCGGATCTAGTGGGGAATCGTTTCGTCAAATGGATTGGCGGTAAGCAGCTGCTTGAGGGTGTAAATAAAATCCGCGCCGGAGCATTCGATGTCAAGCGCCTTCTTAATGTTTTGCACATGCTTCTTCACGGTATTCTCGGAGACAAAGATGACGTTCGCAATTCTCTTGATCGAATAATAATTGCATAGCATGACGGCAATCTGCCGCTGACGTTCGCTTAACTTCAGAAACGCGCCGTTTGCAGGTCCCTGTGCGCCTTCCGGCGACGGCACAGAGCCCGATAAACGGCTCTCCGAGTCGTCCCACGGACGCGCGCCCGAGCGGTCGCACTCCAGCGTCACTTTCACCCGCTCGGTAATGTCCATCACCGACACCTCTCTTACGATCAGGCTGTGCAGGTGAGCCAGCTTCTCCAGCTCCCCTTCGCTTTGGACATGAGAATCAACGGTAAGCTTCAATTTTGTAACGGACATCATTCATCCTCCCCTGGATTCGCTGTCTCGAGCAGCTTGATTCGCCCTGCGGCGCTTTCTCTATTTTGTAGCCGTTGACACCTCCTTCTCCTTCGTATGCCAAACCGTACGACAAAGTGTCCCGCAGCGCTCCTTTGCCGAACCCGGTCACCCGAGCGAGCTGTCGCAGTACACGGCTTACTTGCTCCGCGAGTCGACTCAAAAAGCGGGCACTTCCGCTGAGGCGGCAGCGAAACTTTTGTTCAAAGCAATGCCCTTCCGTCGGCTCGGTGAACAGTAATTGGTTGAATGCAGAGATTTCCTATCGGATCGGTTGAGGATTTTTAGCGGCGGGCCGTTTTAAGCCCAAATGCTCGCGAAGCGTCCGCCCGGTATATTCGGTCCGGAAAAGTCCGCGTCGCTGAAGCTCAGGTACGACGAGGTTGACGAAGTCCTCGAACCCGCCTGGAAAATACGGAGGCATCACATTGAAGCCGTCCGCCGCTTCTTGGGTGAACCACGCTTCCATCTCATCGGCGATTTGCTTGGGAGTCCCGGCTAGCGTATAATGCCCGCGGGCGCTGGCCGTCCGAAGCATCAGCTGCCGGATGGTCAAGTTCTCTTTGCGCACCATCTCGACGTACATTTGAAACCGCGCCTTCTGCCCCTTCACCTGGTCGACGGAGGGCAAGTCTTCCAGCGGGAACGGACCGTCAAGCGGATATTGGGACAGATCCATCTCCAGCGCATTCGACAAGCGGATGAGGCCGAAGGCGGGCAGCGTTAATTCATTCAGCAGCGCTTCCTTCTCCCGCGCTTCCGTTTCAGTAATGCCGACAATCGGGCAGAAGCCGGGCAATATTTTCAACTCGTCTGGGCTCCTCCCGTACTTGGACATGCGCTGCTTCACATCGGCATAAAAGCTTCTGCCATGCTCCAGCGTGTCTTGCGCGGTAAAGACGACCTCCGCCGTTTCGGCGGCCAGCTCCTTCCCGGCATCCGAGGAACCGGCTTGGACAAGCACCGGATATCCTTGAGGCGATCTTCCAATGTTCAACGGACCGCGAACAGAGTAATGCTTGCCTTTATGGTCGAGCGCACGTATTTTGTGTTCGTAATCGGAATAAATACCCGTTTGTTTGTTTGCGACGATCGCGTCGTCCTGCCAGCAGTCCCACAGTCCTTTCAGGACAACCAGGAATTCCTTGGCCCGCTCATAACGGTCGCCGTGCTCGGGATGCCGTTCCAGGCCGAAGTTCAGGGCGGTCGCATCCCCGACCGATGTCACGCTGTTCCATCCGGCGCGCCCCCCGCTGATATGATCGAGAGAGGAGAACATTCGCGCTACATTAAACGGCTCGCTGTAGGTCGTGGATACAGTGGCGATGAGTCCGATTCGTTCGGTGCCCATGGCCAGCGCCGACAAGAGTGTGAGCGGCTCTAAGCCGCCGAGAATCTTATACTTGACCGCCGGGGTCAAGACGAGAGCGTCGGCGATAAACAGCGAATCCAGCTTCGCGCTCTCAGCGGTTTGGGCCAGCTTCGTATAGTAACGAATGTCGGTAATCGATTCCGGGTGCGTCTCCGGATGACGCCATGATGCTTCGTGATGTCCCGTGTTCAGAACAAACAGATTCAAATGCATTTGACGCTGTGCCGGTTTCATGCCGGACACCTCCTATTTGTAAATTTTTTCCTCTCTTACCTCATACGTATCCTTGCTTCAGCAGCGGGGCAAACGAGCTTAACAGCGCCGATTTCCCGCGGCCGTCGCTTCCGATCACGACCGTTATTTTCCCGCTTCCCGCGCGGAATTTGCAGATTATTCAAAGATGCGGGGACGCTAAACAAACGGTCTTATTTATGGGTTGAGCAAAAACCTCGCCAGATCGTCAAGCAGCAAATTGGCCGAGATGAGCCCGCCCGATGAATTCCAGATGCCGTCGTTCACCTTGTAGACTTTCCCTTTTTTAACGACGTCGAGGTTTTTCCATAGCGGGTCCTCTTGCCAAGCTTTTTCGGTCTTCGTCGTTTCGCCTTTGTCGTCCAAAAGCGTAAAATAGAATAAAACATCGCCGTCCGCGTCCGGAATTCGTTCTTTGCCGATAATGTCGGCGAAGGCGTCTTTATCTTGGACAGCCGGACGTTTCAGCCCGACTTTTTTAAGAATGCCGCCGGCAAACGTATCGTTATAATAGAGGCGGACCTTGTCTCCAAGGTAAAACCGGACCAACGACACCTTTGTATTGATTTTATCGCCCAGCTGTTCTTTGAGGTCCTGCACCCGCTTCTCGAACTCGGCGAGCTTTTTCTCACCCTCTTCCTTCTTGCCCAGCGCTTCCGCGTATACTTTATAATTGATCAGCACATCGGAGTTGGTCCGCTCGGAAAATACCGTAGGCGCAATGCTGGACAGCTGGGAATAGATCTTCTCTTGACGAAGCTTGCTTCCGATAATCAAGTCCGGCTTCAGCGCCACAATGGCTTCCAGGTTCGGCTGATTCTCGTCGCCTACAATCGCAACGCCCTCCAGCTGCCCTTTCAAGTGCTCGTAATAAGGATCAACGCCCCACGCTCTAACCATCCCGACGGGCTTGACCCCGAGCGACAGCGCCGCTTCGACGGCATCATTGACGAGGACGACGACTCTTTTCGGCGTCCCCTTCACCGTAGTTTCGCCCATGGCGTGCTTAACCGCGTAGTCCGCGCTTGCTTCCGGGGGCTTGCTTGTCCCTCCCTCCGCAGCTTCTGCCTGCTTCGGCGTCCCGGAAGCTGCTGGCGTTGCAGCAGGTGCCATACCGCAAGCCGTTAATCCCAGCATCAGCAAGATTAGCAACGACAGCACAGGAGCCATGTTTTTCTGCCTGATCATGAACCTTTTCTCTCCTCTTGTTCATTGATAATGATTCTTGTTATCATTTAAGAGTGTATCGTATGCCCTGATAAACGTCCATGCTCTGAAATATCCGTTTTGTTATCCCATACTATCCGATGGAAAGGAGCCGGCACGATGGATTTCCCCCCGTTCGCGCGGACGAACCGGACCTTGTATCTGCTCTCGTCCGTACGCAAATTCAACCGCCCTAATTCATTCTTGACCGGCCCGAGGAAGGTATCCGTACCGGTGCTCTGCTTTGTAGCTAAAGGCAAGGCGCTTCTGCGCCTGAACGATATCGTCCATCACGCGGAAGCGCATCAGTTGCTGTACCTTGCGCCCGGGACGACTATCGAAGCTGCGGCCCAATCGAGCGAACTGGTTTATTTCGTGATCCTCGTGCGTACCGTAACCGCCGCAAGACGCGGAGGCTGCTGGACGTTTGTGGACGCTCCGTCCGCATCGGTTCTGCCGCTGGCTCCGGGCCACGTTCATATCGGGAATGCCGGGCAGGTGCTTCGCCGAATCGAAGAGCTTTATGCCGCATCCAAAAACGAAGCCGGCATGCGTTGTCCGGACCCGGATTTGCTATTGCAGTCGTTCCTTGACCGGATACTTCAGGGGCTGCCGCAATCCCAAGCCGAAACGGCTGCAAGCGGCGGTATCGACCTGTGCATCGCCTACATGCGCGAGCACTTTCATGAGAAAATCACTCGCGAAGCGTTAGCGGATATCGCCAAGCTTACGCCGAACGCCTTCTGCCGGAGCTTCAAACGGGCAACGGGCATGTCTCAGACTGAATACTTGAACCGGATTCGGATCGAACGCGCGAAAGAACGGCTGTCGCCGGGCGTTTCAGTGAAGGAGGTAGCGGTAAGCGTCGGCTACGGCAGCGAATATTATTTTAGCCGCATATTCAAGGAGACCGTCGGCCTCTCCCCTACTCTCTTCATCAAAAGAGAGCGATTGAACGTGGCAACGGCCTCGCGTCTAGGATTTCAGGACAACCTGTCGTCGATCGGCTTGGAGGCGGCAGCCGCGATCGACTGCTACCGACTGCCGGGGATGGACGATACGGAGTACGGTCAGCGGCTGTTATCCCAGCTCGAACAATTACGGCTCGTTAAGCCTGACCTGATTATTGCGGATTTTTATCACCAATCCGTGTATGAATCGTTGAAACAGATCGCTCCAACTCTCGTCGTTAAGCATCATCTGGACTGGCGCGCAACTCATCTGGAGATCGCCAAGCTGGTCGGACGGGAGCAAGAAGCCGTTCAAACATTTAAACAATTGGAGGAACGAACCGCGGACGCCCGAGGCCGTTTGAGGCGGACAATGGAGCGAGCAAGCGTGACCGTCATGCAGGTGCTGGCTAAACGGGTACGCCTGCAGGGAACCGTTAACCATCCGTTGAACGAGCTGTTGTACGAGGAGCTTGGGCTCAAGCCGGGAAATGCGGTGCCGAGGAACAAAATGAGAGACGAATGGCTGCCGGAGGAGCTTCCGAAGCTGGATTCCGGGCATCTGCTTGTTATCAAAAACGGCAGCCAGCCGGAAGTCGAAGCGTTATTGGGGCATTTGCAGCAATGGCATCGGCGGGACCCGATCCGTAAAGGGTTGAGGACACATTTCATCCCGAACTGGCTCGTCATGAGCTGGACACCTCCGGGAAGAAACCGGATCATCGACGAGATCGTTGATCTGTTGACATGGGATAGCGGCCGGGGCCTTGCTTAGGATGGTGATGGGGCGTTCAAAGACCAGATTCCTGCCGGAGCCACTTCGGCGCTTCTTTCGGTTTGCCGAACACCCAGACCAATACACCGCTCAAGATAATCGCCAATCCGTGCAGTGCAAACAGCTTGGAAGCTCCTACGAGACTGCTGAGCGTGCCGCTTGCCATCGGCCCCATAATTTGGCCGGTAAATAAGATACTGCGGGATAACCCCATCCGAAAGCCCAGCTGATCAACGGAAGAAGAGCGTGTTACGGTCAGGAACACGGATTGCAGCAGCGCGCTGGAGGCGAGGCCCTGCAGGATGCGAAGCGGGATCAGCCAGGCGATGCTTGGAGCCATCGTCTGCATCAGGATCGCCAGCCCGCACAGGATGGATGCCGCCGCATAATTGAGACGGATCGGATGCCTATCGTTACGCTTACCCCACCAGGACGATGCGATCCATACGGATGCCCAGTTCACCGCCTGCAGCACCCCAACCCATACAGCCGTGTGGGAAGGCTCTTCGACAAGCTGCTTCACATACACAGGCAGCACCGTCAGCAAGCCATAAATTCCGAAGTTCGCCATAATTCCGGCGAGCAAAAATAAACGTACCTTGCGGTCGCCGAGCAGCAGAATCCACTGCCTGCCCATGCCAAAGGAGGACACGGCAGACCCAGACGCCCGTTCCCGCCGCGTTTCTCTCAGCCCGAAGAAGCTAACCGCCGTCCACAGTCCCAACGAAACGCCAAGCAGCGTAAACAAAGGCTGATATCCGATGACGCTCAGCAGCAATCCGCCGACCAACGGTCCGAGCATCGAGCCGGCCGCGATCGCACCTTCCAGCTTGCCTCGCACACGGCCTTGCTCCTGCGGCTTCGCCTCCGAAGCCGCGTAGGCGGACACGGCGTCCACGACGCCTCCCAGTGCGCCTTGAAACAAGCGAAGCACGAACAGCTGAAACGGGGTATCGGCGAAGCCCATCGTCGTTAATACAACGGCAGAACCCAGCAACGCCCGAACGACCATGATTTTGCGGCTGGTGAGATCGCCCAGACGGCCCCAAAGCGGCGCCGTCAACGCTGCGGAAATGGGGGACGCAGCCAAGCTGAGCCCGCTCCACAGCAACACCGAGGCTTCGTCCTCCGCCCCTAACCGCTCCATGTAAAACGGCAGCAGCGGCGCAATGACCATTGAACTGAATACGGATAAAAAATGCCCGCCCCACAGGATACCGAAATTCGCAGTCTCCCGGCGACGGTTTGGAATCGTTGAAACGGCTGTTTCGCTTGTTTCCATAGTATCGTTCCTCTATTCCACTCTTCTGCATTCCCGACCGAACGCATCGAATACCGGAAAATTGCGATTCAATTGATAATGGTTATCAATTTACGTGACCCATCATAGCATGTTTCGATCCGAACGGATAGGATCTGCAAAGATAATTTCTGTTATCCGAATGAAGTAGCGAGGAAAGATCGGGCGCCCAGATATTGAGCCGTTCGGCAAAGCATCAAGGCTATCAAGCCAATGGAAAAAATATGCCCGGGCTTGGTGGCCCGGGCATACTCTTTGTGAACACGGTCTTGTGATCTTGTGCTAATTGATAAAGCTTGCTTTGATTAAGAAACGCTTCAGCATCACCGCAGATTGAGCCCGCGTTGCGAGTCCGTCCGCTTCGAGCGTCTCCACCGTCATTCCGTTCATCAGACCGGCATGAATCGCAGCCGCTACTTCGGCCTTCGCCCAGCCCAAGCTGCCGGCGTCCTTAAACGGAGCCAACACCTCGCTCTGCTTCTCCTGCGATACCTGTATCTCCAATCCTGCATAAGACATGGCGCGGATCAGCATAGCCGCTTGCTCTTCACGCTTAATTTGTCGGTCCGGACGGAACGAACCGTCCTCATATCCGCTGATGAGGCCCGCCGCCGCTGCGGCCGCTACATCCTCCGCATACCAGGCCCCGGCAGCCACATCGCTGAACCCGCCTTGCGCCGTCACTGGACCGAGGCCCAATGCGCGGACAAGCAGCGCTGCGAATTCCGACCGGGTAATCGGGCGATCGCCTTCGAAACGGTTGTCGCTAATCCCTTCAACTACAAGCTTATTGGCGAGCAGTTCAACGTCCGCTTGCGCCCAGTGATTAGCCATATCCGCAAAGCTTTTGTTCATTTCGATAATGGCGTACGTACCGTTCCCGCTCCGCTTCAAGGTCGCTGCTGTTTGTCCGTTTCTCGTTTCGAACAGAGTCGGGACGAACCGGACCCGTTTCGTGACCGGGTCATAGAGCACTCCGGTCGCTTTGGACCGGTCCACGGCTTTGCCAAGGAGCAGCTGATAAGCTGCCGGTGCGGGCCCGAACGATACCGGCACAGTACGGCCTCCTTTGTTTACCGCCTCAACCGAGAGATGGATGCCGTCCGCAACAGTTGCGCCGTTCGCGGCCAGCTTGACTTCATCGCGTTCGCCGGCGCTTAATTTTTTGATTGTAAAACGGATGGAGAGGTCGCTTACCGCCGAGCCAAGCTGCTGAGCCAAAGCTTCCAGCTTCAGTGCATCCAAAGGAAGCGTATACCGGCCGCTGTCTCCAATGACTGCGAGCGTCGCGCCGTTTTTGCGGATCGCATCGGACAGGCCTGCCGCTGGCAGCTCCAACTGATCGCCGGTAAATTTCACTTCAACGCCGGCGTTGTTACGGAACGCTTCCTTCAGCGCGTCAGCGGCTACTTTACCGCCGCTTGCTTCAACGACCGAACCCGGCTTGGCCGCAGAAACATCGTGCTTGCCTGAACCTTCCGCCGGCTTCCCGCCGGTGCTGTCGGTGCTGCTGCTATCGTCATCGCTGTCGCTGCCTCCGCCGTTGTCGCCTCCGCCGTTGTCACCTCCGCCGTCGTTCCCGCCGCCGTTGTTCCCTCCGCCGTTGTTCCCGCCGCCGTTGTCGCCTCCGCCGTTGTTCCCTCCGCCGTTGTTCCCTCCGCCGTTGTTCCCGCCGCCGTTGTTGCCACCGCCGCCGTTCCCACCGCCGTTGTTCCCGCCGCCCTTCACTTCAAACGTAACGGGCTGCGTATACAGATCGTACTTGCTGCTTGCATCCATCGACGCCGTATATCTTAACAAAGCGTGCGCCGTTCCTGTTTTTTTGGCCGTTACCTTGCCTCCGTTCACGTCCACGACATCTTGTCCGTCCAGCAGGATAATCTCAGGAGTGACGTCCGTTTTCTCGCGGGCGTAGGAATATACTTGCGCCGTGACGGCTGCACTTTCATTTTGAGCCAGGACATAGTTTTCCTTCTCCGGAAGAAGCGAGGCTGCCCAGTTTTTCGAGTAGCTTGCATAGTCGGTGGTCAAGCCGTAAGCGCCCATCGCAAACATGCTCTTGTAGTCTTTCTCGCTATTGATCGTCCACGGGGAGATAAAAATGCCCCGGTGCTTGGCCGCTTCCATATAGTCCTTCTTCAGTCCGGTATACCCTACGTTATACGTGACGTTCTGCTTCTGAACGATCTTCAACGTTTCGCGCAGCGACTTGTTGACATTCGAGGTATCGAAGCCGCTGTGCAGCAGCCCTAGCGGCATTCCCGGCATTTGCTCGGCGAACCGCTTCAACTGATTCGGATCGAATGACATCACGTTGAGCAGGTGCTCCGCGTTCTTCTCCTTGATCAGCTTTACTAGTACGTCGACGGCGCGGGGATTGCTAGTTTTAATTTCAGCGTAAATCATAATGCCGCGTCTTTTGGCCAGCTCGATCTGCTCGTCCAGTGTCGGCACTTTCGTTTCCCGATAGCCCGGCTTCGGCTTGCTCGCGTTAAGCGCCTTGATCTGCTCCAGCGTATGCTCCTCAACCTTGCCGAACCCGCTCGTCGTATTCTGAAGAACGGCGTCGTGAATAATGACCAGATGATCGTCCGTCGTCACGTACATGTCGTTCTCGATAAAGTCGGACCCGTAATCGACGGCAAGCTCGTTGCTCTCGAGCGTATTCTCGGGAGCCTCCGACGGAATGCCGCGGTGGCCGATCACATACGGCTTGCGGACCAGCGTCGTCTGGTTCGAATACACTTTCAGCGCATCGAAGGCCGCCGCCGGGGAATCGGTCACGATGCCGTTCGTTCCGGCCGTGATCAGCCGGTGGATGGACACGTTTTTGTCCGCTGCGCCTGCCGTTTCCTTAGCCCACACCCCGATCAGCCGCTGCTGCAAATAAGCGACATTGCCGATCGAAGCCGCGCGCTGGGGCAGGATCGCGATTTTCGCCTGATGGACCGTTGTGTTTCTGCGAATATCGAGCAGGCTTTCCGGTGTCAGGTTATCTATTCCGCTGTAATCCACGATGCCCCGGATCATCGGGTACGCCGTTCTTACCCGTTTGACCAGCTCGCCGCGGTCCGAGACGACGAAAGCGTCCTCCAGCTCGGTCCGCTGCACATAGTCGGTCAGCTTATCGGCGGCTTGCTCGTCCTTCACATAAAACGCCGGAATCATCCGGTTGCCGAGCGAAGCCATCGCCTCATCCAAGCTGCCGAGCTCGCTCGCGCCCGCCGGGTCGGTCACCTTCAACTCTCGATTCACATGCAGAATCACCGTCGCAGGCAGGGTGGGCCCGTTCAAGCTTGCCAAATCCGCTGCGCTGCGGACCTCCTTGACAACGGACGGCGCAAGCGAAATTTTCGTCTCCGGCTCGGTTACGTTCACGAAGCGGTCCGTCGGCATCGGCGGCAGCGTCTCCTGCTGCAGCGTAATCCGGAGGTTGTCCACTTTCATCCTGCTGCCGTTCGCCTGCAACCCGATTCCGCCCTTGGCATAAGCGGAAGCCGCGTCGGTATCGACGATCACGCGCTTGTCGATCAGCTCCTGCACCCGGTTGCCGTAGGCTTTGACCGTGTAACGGTACATTTTGGCCGGATCGATCGCCTCGCTGTTCGAGCCGCGATCCGTGACGTTCCAGGCGTTCGCCGGGGTACGCTCGGCGAATTCGACGCCGTTGGAAGCCGTCGCGTCTTTGCGGACCGCCATTTGGTAATAAGGGTAATCGTCATTTTGGATACGGAACATGATCGAATGCCATCTCGCCGCATCGTTGGCCGACAGATGGGTGACATCCGCTTCGATTTTGTAGTTGCCGAACAGCTTCAGATGGTCCGGAAGCAGCACGCGCGACGGGTTGTCCGGGGCGGCGCCCGCATTCAACTCGAAGGCGCCGGCTTTCACGACGGCCGCACCGGGCGTCGTGCCTTCGATTCTCGTCCAGCCTGGCGGCAGCGCACCGTCCGGCAAAGCGTCGAAGTTTTCCTCGTACAGCACGTACTCTGCATCGCCCGCTTCTTTGGCTACAACGAGGAACGAAACCGTAGCGCTGTCGATGGAAGCGGTCAGCTTGTGGACGCCTTTTTGCTTGACATGGATCTTGCCGTTCTCTACCTCAATCCCGCCGCTGCCGGAGCTCCAAGTCAAACGGTCGCCGGTTAGCGTGCCGGAGGTAAAATCGCTAAGCTCCGATTGAAATACGATGGATTCTAAACCGATCGTTTCGCCTGTCGTTCCCAGCACATAGCCTTCGCTATGCTTGAGCGAAACCACCTTTGCCCCCACGGCCGACGGTGTAACCGTAACCTCCTGCGCAGCTTCGGCATTGGCGTAAATCGAATGAATCGTCGCTTTACCCGCTTTGACCGGGTACAGCTTGCCATCCAAGATTCTAATCGTGCTCTCGTCCGACGAATACAGCTTGAGCCGATCGCTATAGACCGCTTCCGTGACGCCGTCCGAGAAGTAGACGCTGCCGGTCACGCTCAGCGGTCCGGTCAGCGCTTCCATCGTCGGCGGGATCGCCAGATCGAGCCGGTCGGCCGTGATCCGAGTGACCTTCACGTTATCGAACGACACTTTGCTCTGGTCGGCCTGCAGGCCGATTTTGCCGCGTTCCAGCAGCACATTCGGACTCAGGGTCTTGTCGGTCAGCAGCGTAAAGTCCGAATCGCTCTTCGCCTTGATATATTCCTTGACATTGTTGTCAAAAACCCGGACCTTCATCGTGTAATCGTTATTCAAGGCGAGCGGCTTCCACATCCCGCTGGCCGGCGTTGGATTGAACCAACCGTTATCCGGCTTCCGGTAGGCGATTTCGTAGGTGCCGTTTTGCCTGATCGCCATCTGGTTGTAAGGAGCTTTGCCGCTGGCCGCTCCACGGAACATGAGGGATGCCCAGCGTCCCGCATCCAGCACCTTCTCGAACCGGACGTCCGCTTCAATGACGTAGTTGTCCCACTGCACCGGCGCGATTGCCCGGCCTTGCTTGCCTGACGCGCTTCCGTCGAATACCATCCTTCCGTTGCCATAGGTATCCTGCTCGACCGTAAACGGAGGGCTTCCCGCATTCACGTCGGAGATCCAGCCGACTGGGAGCTGGCCTGACGGATCTCCGTCAAACGTCTCGTGCAAAAGCACCGGATTCACCGCTCCGGTCACCGGATGGCCGTCGTCCAGCGTTACGGTGCCGTACCCGGACGTGTCGTTCCAGAACGATGTGGTGTTATAAGCGCTCCAATAGCTCGACCTTTGCTTTGCAGGGTCGGCGGCATCGTACCGGTCGGTCGTTCCGACCTCTAAGCCGAACTGCTTGTTCCGCCTCGGGTCAAGCTGGAGCATATCCCACGGCACGGCCGCTTCAAGCGTCCAGCCGCTGCCGGTCGTGCGGATGGCGCGCAGTATTTTTTTCTCGTCCTTGCCGCTATGATTATTCAGCGCCGCGCCGAAATGAAATTCCGGGGTCGTCGAGCCCGGCTGGTAGACAAATCCGACCTGCATATCCTCGCTTGCGAACGGAGCCGAGCGGTGATTCGTCGGATCGAAAAACAAATTGATGTTATCCTGCTCGAACCAATAGCCCGCTCCATTAGAGACCAGCGTATCGTCGTCAGCCTTCACGCCGATATAGAGATATTGATTATCCCATAGGAGACCGAATGTGGACTCCTTAAAGACGCCGTCCCCTGTGCGGACGCTCAATGGCTGGTCGATGCTCCAGACGGAATCGTCGAGCTGCCCGTCAATGACGGGAGCATTCTTGGTCTTTTTGGCGATCATGGATTTCCGTCCCGCGTCGGCGGCTTCGGCTTGCCCCGGAACAAGACCGACCGGAATCGTCCCGCTAAGCAATGCGATAATAAGAAATACGTAGAACGATTTGGCATGACGTATCATTGTGGATTCTGTCCTTTCCTATCGTCTTGGTAGGTTATTACGGTCCCGCTTCTGCTTCGGACCGACTCCAGGCAACATCCGGTTCGGTATGCACAACCCCCTTCTTGGGAAAATGACAAAAAACCCTTCTATCCATCAAACAGAGGGGGCGCGCCGAACCGGCGCCTCCGTTTGCTGCATAAAAGGGTTTTCTCCTCGTCTCGTACCCTGCTTATTCGGCTGTCTTTACACTTCTTAATTGTACTGCGGTTTGTTATCGGAGCATCAAGCGCAATTAAATAAATTGTAAACGAACCAACACTTACTTTTGGTTCACGGACAAAATCGTTTCCGTCAAAATGTCCAGCTGCTTCTCCAGCGACAGTCCGTCCGAAAACCAGAATTGCTTCAGATTAAGCAAATACACCCGATTGCCTTTAACCGCAGGAAGGTTTTTCCACAGCGAGTTGTCCATTAACTCCTTGGCCCGTTCCCCTCCGCCGTCCTCCTGATACACCGTAACAAACATATGGTCCGCGGCATATTCCGGAAGCACCTCTTGCGAGATATCCCGGCTCTTGCCCGGCTCGAACACGTCCTTCTTCACTTTGTCCGGCGGCGTTAACCCGAGCATGGCAAACAGATTGTACCCGGCCCGCTGATTTTTGTCCCAGACCCATAAATTTTTGGCCCAGATTTCATACGATGCCGCTGTTTCCCCCGGACCAATGACCCCGGCCAGCTTCTGCTTCGCCTGCGCGGCCTTTTCCTTATAGCGCGCGATCCAGGCTTCCGCTTCCTTCTCCTTGCCGAGCATGCGGCCGAACGTGCGCACCTCTTCGAGCGGGTCCGATCCGGCGAAGCCTCCCCACGGGAAAGCGACCGTAGGCGCGATTTTGCCAAGCTTCTCGACCACTTCGGCCGGCAAATAGCTCGGCACAATAATTAAATCCGGCGCCAGCTCCAGCACCTTCTCGACGGAAACGTCTCCGACGTCCGCCACGCCGGCCAGCTCGTCCTTCAACTGCTCGGAGTTCTTCAACACGAGCGACCCTACGCCGACCGGCTTGACGCCAAGCGCCAGCAGGTCCCCTGCAAACTGAATGGCGACGATCCGCTGAGGGTTCGTCGGAATCTCGATCTCCCCGTTTTCCGCCTCGAATATTTTCGTCCCCGGCTTGCCCCCGGAGACCGCCCGTTCTCCTTCCGCACGCGAATGGTCCTCCGCCTTGCCGCTGCAAGCGGCGATAACGGCCGCCATCACGAATAAAAGCAGCCCTAGTCCTACCATCTGTCTGATACTGATGCGACGCATAGTCCCCCTCCGATGTCAATGATAATCATTATCATTTTAAATCCCATCTCGTATTGTATCAGTCCAAGGCGGAATGACCATATCCAAAGATCATCATTTTTATGGACAAAAGGTCACCGAAGCGCGGACTTCAACAATTGTGTCTGAATTTCGAGCTGCTTTTCCAACGACAGCACGTCAACGGAATGGATCATGTCCAGCTCTATCGCATATACCCGATTGCGCCGCACGGCAGGGAGCTGCTTCCATATGGCGCTTTCCATCACCTTTCCCGCGCTTTCGGCCCCGCCGTTCGCCGGGTATACGCTGATGAACATGTGATCGGCCGCGTAGTCCGGCAGCTCCTCAAGCGTAATTTTTTTCGGCCGGCCGATGTCCAGCACGTCCCGCTTCACCTTCGCCGGAGGGGTGAACCCGAGCGTCTTGTATAAATTGTAGACGCCCCTTCCGTACGATTCGCACATAACCCAGAGGCAATCGGCCCAAATCTCATAGACGGCCGCCGTCTCATCCGGCCCGATAAGGCCGTTCAGCTCCGCCCGCGCCCGCTCCCCCTTCTCCTCGTACCGGGCAATGAACGCTTCCGCTTCCCGTCTCCGGTTCAGGATGTCCGCCAGCGACTTGAATCTCTCGAACGGGTCACCGCTATGAAACACAAGCGTCGGCGCGATCTTGTGCAGCTGCTCGATCATGCCGCGGTCCAGCCAGTCCGTCGCGATGATCAGCTCCGGCTTGAGCTGAAGCATCGGCTCCACGGAAGTGTAGCCGACATCGGGCGTACCCGCCAGCTCCTCCCTCAGCAGCGCCAGGCTGCGCAGCCCTTGATTATACGAAGCGCCGAGCGGCTTGATGCCCAGAGCGAGCAAGTGTCCGACCAGGTCGTAGACGACGATTTTTTTCGGCTCGCGCACATAGCCCGTCGGTGACACGCCCACGACCTGCTTGAATTTGCGGCTCAGATAAAATCCGTCCGCATAGCCGACATTGCGGGCAATGTCGTTCAGGCTTCCGCCTGTCAGCAGCAGCTGCTCCTTCGCCCGGTCGATCCGGATGCGGGCCAAATAGTCGGAGAAGCTGTAGCCGGTCTCCCGCTTGAACAGCATGGAAAAAAAGCGCGGATGAAAGCCGGTCATCTGCGCCAGCAGGTCCCGGCTGATTTCTTCGCGGTAATGCTTATGCATATAGTCGATGGCGAGCTCGATCCCTTTGCGCGACGGACGGATGTCCGTCTCCGAGTCCGGACGGCGGCCCGACGCCAGCAGGTGAAGCAGCTCGTACAGCAGCATCTCCTGCCGGAACGGCTCAGCCCCGGCGTCGCTGCTGCGGATCGCTCTCAGCTCCTTGACGAGCATCCCGCTCCGGTAAGGGGACTCGGGGCATAACTTGCCGTCGGGAAGCCACGGGCTCCGCCTTTCTTCATACGCCGCTTGTCCCGCGGGCTGCGCCTCTTGACCGGGCGAAGCGAACATGCGGAACGAAATCAAGTCCAGCAGCAGCCCGCTCCCGGGTGCAGCGCGGTATTCGATCATCCTCCCGGGGTTGCAGAACAGTACGGTGCCGGAATCCACCAGCATTCGCACCCCGTCGATGCTGAGCTCGCCTCTCCCCTCCGCAGCCGCAATAAAGGTATAGGAATCGATCAAACGTCTGTGCGCGTCATTCCCCGCCGACAGCCGCTCGATATTCTTCATTTGATAAAGATCGCGCATCCGTTTTTTCGCTCCAATTTCGCTATTGATAACGATTATTATTATCATTAAAGCTCATTATAAGGGATGCTCGCGAAGCTCTTCAACAGGTTACCGAAAAACGCGCGCATCGGCGGATAACCCCGCATCAGCCCAACAGAACCGAAAAGCCCGACAGGACTCCCTGTCAGGCTTTTCGCTGTAGTTCTTCCTAATTGCTTGAGCCGTACACTTCGAATTCGTAGAGCGAATATCCGTAGGACGTGCCTCTTGCCGTGCCGTACATCCGGACATACCGGGCATCCTGCGCGGCAAACGTGATCTCTTCGACTCCGCCCTTCCCGTTTGTCTTCGTATACACGTCCGTCCAATTCGCGGGCGAGCCGCTATCGTTCGACACTTGAATTTTGTAGTTTTTGCCGTAGGCGGCCTCCCAGTTCAGCTTCACTTTATGGACGCTGTACGTTTTCCCAAGATCGACATAAATCCATTGCGGATCGCTTCCCTCCTTGCTCGCCCAGCGGGTGGAGGCATTGCCGTCGAACGCTTTGGACGCTTCATAGCCGCTTCCTTCCAGCGAGCTGGCCTTGGACGCTTTCCCTTTCGCAATATTGGTGTCCGTAGAAGGACCGTCGGTCGTCGTGGCGCTGGCGGTGTTGCTGTTCGCCGACGCATTGCCTGCCGCGTCATAAGCCTTGACCGTGTAGCTGTACGTCGTCGACGGATTCAAGCCCGTATCGCTGTACGAAGTGCCTGCCGCCGTGCCGACCTCCGTGCCTCCGCGGTAAATTTTGTACTCTTTGACCCCGACGTTATCGGTGGAAGCCGTCCAGTTCAAATTCACTTGGCTGCTCGATACGGCCGTTGCGGTCAAGTTCGCCGGAGCCGAAGGCGCCTGTGTATCCGGCGTGCCGCTGCCAGCCGTCGGAATCCACCAGTTGCCGGAGATGAAAAGCATCGATAATAGATTAAAGGAATCGCTATAATAGCCTTCTTTCTTGTTCTTCATCCAATCCCAGCCCGCATTGATCCAGGCCTGATGGCTGCTGTTCGTCGTGGACGCGGCGATGAACGGCGAGACGAACACGGCCGTCGCATAGCTTGCGTTTTCGTTTACGCTGCCGTCAAGCTTGTAGCCGTCTTTGATATTGTTCGGGTTGCCGCCGGTCTTTCCTTTGATCCATGTCGCCATTTTGTCGGCGATTGCTTTGCCTCTCGCATCCCCGTAGAACGCGTAGTCCATCACAATGCGCAGCGGAACGCGGCTGGCGTTGTAATTGTATTCGTCAGGGAATTCTTCCCCTTCCATGTGATCGCGCGGAGCCGGCTTCGGCGGATTGTCGATGACGAAGTCGGAGATCAGACCGGTAACCGGCGTGTATTTGCTGCTGAACTGGCCGTAGACGTTGTACAGATTGTTGATGACGTCAAGCCAGGTTTGGTCCCCCGTCACTTCGTAGAATGCCCGCAAATGGCTGAGCATCCAATCCGACGGACGCGTCTCCCAGGTGCTTTTGGAATCCCAATCTCCCTGATTCAGCCGGTTGCCGGTCGTCACGTTGCTGGCCTTGATGCCGTTCGTAATCATTTTTTTCGCTTCCGCCAAGTAGTTGATCGAACCGCCGGACCCCCATTGACGATCGGCCAAAATGAGCGCATAGGCGATATCAAGGTCTCCGTCGGTGGCCGAGGAGAAATGCCCTTGAGCTCTCTTGTCGTCCGCGACGATCCAGCCCATCAGATTCGAATTTTCGGAGCTTTTATAAGCTCTTGCCGTTTTGAACAGCCCGTCAAAAATCGTTCTCGCCTCCGGGTCATGACCGGCCATCAGCGCCGTAATCACCATGCCGTAGCCTTGTCCCTCCGAAGAGCCCAGCGCCTTGAAGCCGTCCTGGTTGCCCGCAACGTTCCCTTTGACGTAATAGCCCCCGGGCAAGGAAGTCAAGTTGTTCTTCAGATGCGCCCCCTTCCAGTAGTCGTAGTAAGCAGCGACGGACGCATTCATCGAGGCTTGCGAAACGTGATTCGGCTTGAGAATGCCGGGGTAGCTCAACTGCTGCGGAAACGGTTTCATTTCGCCGGCGGCTTGCGCCTTCGGCTGAAACGAACCGGGCGCCAGGAGCAGCGCAGCGGAAAGCAGAACCAAAGAAGCCGCCTTCACCTTATTTCGGATCGATCGAACCTGGGTTGCGTACATTCTCATTTCCTCCTTTTTTCGGGTAGGATGCGATGTTCTACGGTAAAGCATGTCCTCCTTTCCGCTTAGTATGATCGTTCACCCGTGCTCCAGCGGAGAAGCATGAGCAAAAAGAACCTGAAACAAGCTTACAGGTTCTGCGCCGGTCCACGGAATGAACAACCTTCATCTAATGGAATTTTATTTATCTATTTACAATCTATAACATTCGTTTATAAAAGTCTTTTGTTTTTTTTAGATCCGCTTATGTTTTTTTATGTTTTTCCAATTTTGGCTTCCTTTTACGGCTCGGGCGGATTTTGATGCTCAACGATTTTCGAACCGCTCGCTCCGAACTCGGCCACGATCGTTTTGGCCTGCACGCGAACCTCGGCTTGACTGAACCTTTGGTCCCACTGGGACTTGACTTTGTCCCATACTTTGGGCTCGTGAATGCGAAGTTCTTTGCCGAAGCCGAGCACATCGGCTTTGTACTGCTTCTGAATTTTTTCGAGCGTCTGACGGATGCTCCGTTCCATTTGCTTCGCTACATACTCTCCCTGACGCTTCAGGAAACGGTCGTTGAAGCTTTTCTCGCCCATCACCCAGCTTTCGCTCAGCCGGCCCCGGGATTCGATCCGGACCTCGAACGACAGGTTGTCCCCTTCTACGCGCGGCACAATGTCGCTTTTATATGATAAGATTTCATACAGGTTTTTTTGTCCGGTTTCTTCGTCGGTAAATTTCACGGTGCCTCCCCGAACTTTCCCCGTAATCAGCGTGACGCTGCTCAGCTCGTCTTCATCGAGAAAGCCGACCAGCTTTCCGCTCTGTCCCTGGACGATTCCTGCCCCGGCAAATTTAATTTCCTCCCCTCCTTTGACGATCGCCTGCAATAAAAAACTCGACTTGCTTTGCAGGTACGTCAGCAGCTTGGTCAAAGTTACCGAAGGAAGGATCCGGGTCGACTTGTATTGATTGTCAACCATTTTCAATATGCGAAATGCCGGGATTTCCTTCGCTCCTTTCTGCTCGAACGTTTCCCTCGCCAATCCGCGGGCGACGAACACCAATGCGCTCGGCCTGAATTCCGACTCGCGGTACATCAAATCCATGAAATTCCGGAACGGTGTCGTACGAAGCAGTTCGTCGCCGACCACCAGCGTCTTGAAGTGCTGGGCAAAAATCGGCCGTTCCGTCCGGAGCGAAATTTCCCGGGTCGATTCCAACAACAAATCGCCGGTTTCCGTAAAGTTCTGGTATCTCTTTTGCTCGGACGAACCGCCGCCCCCGCGGCCTTGCCCACCGCCGGAGCTGGAAGTGAAAACCTGATACGTAATCGAGATCAAATCGTCTTTTTTGCGCGCAGCCCCATTTTTGTTCAGAGCCGTCTCCACCTTCGTTTCTTGAGCTTTATCCAACGCGATTCCGGCCACAAGACTAAGGTCGTCAATCTCCCGCTGACTCCAGCAGCCTGCGAGAAGCGGTATCACCGGCAGCAGAGCCAGGATTCCAAGCGTCACATTTCGGCGTTTCAAGGCCCGACCCCTTTCTTGCCCGGGAGAACGTACAAGACCGCGGGCACCAAAATAAAGAGAACCAGCGACGAATAGCCTAACATGTCTCCCACCTTGAATACTTCATTCGTATCTGCCGGCGCGAACGAGAGGAGAAAGATGACCGCCAATAAGACGAAAATCACCGTTCGTTGATTCACCTTCCAGCTTTGGGCGATTCCCAAGGCTCCGAGATAATACGACAAACTAAAGGTCGCAAAGATCTGCATCAGCCAGATGACGAGCAGCAGCGTCTCGAAGCGCTCGAAGAAGATTCCTCTGAACTCGAAGCTCCGGAAAAGCGAGATGGTTGGCCATGTCCGGGTAATGACGCCGTCCACCGACAACGTTCCTATGACAGTGACGCAGGTGACCACATAGAAGAACGTCGGGATGAGCACCCCGATCAGCACCGCTTTGACCGCTTTCTCCGGATGCTTCATAAATGCGGGGATGACGAGCATGATCTCGACGGACGTGTAGGCCAGCACCGTCGTTTTCAGCCCGCGCAGCACCGGCATGAATCCGTGACCCAGCACCGGCCGTATATTGTCGAGCTCGAATACGCTGAGCCCCATGAAGGCAATCAGGATCAGAATGACGGTCGTGATCGGAAAGATGATTTCGCAGACCCGGGCAACCGGATTGATCCCGCCTATGATCAAATAAACCCCCACCCACATAAAAGCGAACGTAATCGCCCAGTTGGGCGTGCCTTCCAGAAGGAACAGCCTTGTTACTTCCATTACGGCGCGAGCCTCGAAAGACGCCATGACGATGAAATATAAAGCCGTAAAAAAACTGAGCGCGATCCCCAGCCATTTGCCGACGAGCAATCGATTATATTGATAGAAGGTTTGGCCCGGAAAACGCTGGGACAATTTTACAATCAGAATGCCAACCGCAACCGTCATCAAGCCGCTTAGAATGAGCGAAATCCAGACATCGGGCGTTTGCGCGGCCTCTACCGAGGTGCGGGGCAGCGTCAGAATGCTCACGCCCAGCATATAGTTCGAGATTAGCACGGCTGCTTGCATGGTTGTGATGCGGTCCTCGGGCGGCACATAAGCCACGGCAAGCCCCCCCTCCTGATCAGGATGCCTCATTTATCTCCGAAACGGCGCTACGGTTCCACATTCTTCTCCGGAGTCCATATTATGGTGGGCATTCCGTTCCAATGTTATGCAAGAAAGGCAGACCGTACCTGACAATTTCCAGCTTTCGATAAAATGTAACAAAACGCGGGCAAACCCCGTTGTTTTTGAAGAAAAGGATGTCTATCCTTAAATGGACGATAGTTGCAGAATGCCAGGAAACGGGGGAATCACATGAGCAAACCACGCAATTTTACCGCATGGATCACGGTTTTTTCCATTATTCTTATCGGGGTCATCGCCGCTTTGTTTTTTATGCCGAAATATGAAGGTACGGTCGGCTTCGACGTGACGCTGCTCCCTCTGCTGAACGCCGTCTTTAACTGCTTCACCTTTGCTTTCTTGCTGCTTTCGCTTTATTTCGTGAAGAAGAAAAACATCGCGGCGCACCGGAACTTCGTGCTTCTGGCCTTTGTGACCACGGCTTTGTTCCTGGTTTCGTACGTCATTTACCATTTTCTGACCGAGCCGACGAAATTCGGAGGAAGCCTATGGCTGAAATACGTTTACTTTTTTGTCCTGATCACCCACGTGCTGCTGGCGATCGTGAACGTCCCCATGGCTTTAATCACCGTAACCCGGGGCTTCAGTATGAAAATCGAGTCGCACCGGAAAATCGCCCGCTGGACGATGCCGATCTGGCTGTATGTAAGCTCCACCGGAGTTCTTGTGTATCTGTTGATTTCGCCTTACTATTAAGCGGACCCGCGAAGCGAAAAAAGTCCTTGCCGCCTATACGGCAGGGACTTTTGCACTGCGAGGCGGCTAAAGCTTGGAAAGCTCGCTGGAAATGATGGTTCGCCGCTCCTTCACGTAATTCAGCATCAGGTCCGGCTCCCGGTCAAATACGGCCGAAGACCAGCGCCGCGTCCGGTCTTCTCGAATGTACGGCGCAATGCCGGCGTGCATGTGGCGGATGACCGGCTCAAGCCGTTTTACGGTGAAAACACTGTTTAGTATCGATCGGACGAGCTCTTTGTATTTGGTCCGTACCTTGGCGTAGGATAATAGCTTCTTCGTCAGCAAATTGTAGCCCGTGACGGGCACGGGCGAGCTTCCGCAAAGCCGGCCGTAGCTGTCCCTCCCCCATGTCCCCTCGTAATCCCACGGAATAATCCGATATTTTTGCCGGATTTTGTGGCGGTATAAGGCATAGTTTTGATTGAACCCGTCATAATTGCCGGTCAACACCGCTCCCGCCAACCAGCGCAAGTAATTATCGATATCGAGCTGATCCGACAGGTAGCCGTAGAGCTTTGAGGAATTCAAAGTATTGACGGAGGAAATAAACTGTTTGAGCTGCTCTTTGTCGCTGCTGCCGCCGAGCATAAGACGGTACCCGTCAAAAAGAGAACGTTTACGCTTTTTGGTTTCCGGACTGATCAAGCGAAAGTTGGCGTCATCGTTTGTCGCATAGACCAGCGATTGGACCGACAGGTTGCGGCGGCGAAAAAAATAACGGTCCACGGCCTCAATCTCGAGGTAGACCCCCTGGCTTTTTCCGTTAAGGTTAAGCCGGCAGTGCCGGGTTTTCGGACTGGGAACGCCGATCATCTCAAAGAAGCGAAAGGACAAGGCATTGCGCATCATCGAAGGATCGTCGTACTCGGCGTTAAAATGCACCGTTTTGCCGTTTCTGACAATCTCGTAAGACTTTTTCTTGTAATCTCTCGTATGCCCGCCCCGGTATCGCACCTTGATCGGTTCCGGGATGCCGCCGGATACGTACCAGGCATCTGCGAATTTATCGGTCCACAGGTTTTCTTTCAAGAAACGCTGCTGACGCTCTTGAATGAGAATGTTCCGCACAAGGAGATCCACCGGTGAATTCACCTTCCCCATGAAAATAAATAAGCCTATCTTAAGAGATAGGCTCACGATGGAATACTCTATGCTGCAGGAACAATCGTTGGCACGGCAAATACACAGGACCGTAATCTGCACCTACAGTCCGTCCGGGGTGCCGGGGGTGCCACGCGTACCACGGTCACCGGGCGTACCTTGAGTGCCGCGGGTACCACGGGCAACGGGTGTCTCTTGAGTGTTGCGGGCGCCGCGCGTACCGCGGTCACCGGGCGTACCTTGCGTGCCACGAGTGCCACGAGTGCCAGACGTGCCGCGGGTGCCACGCGTACCGCGGGTGACGGTAGCTTCACCTTCCTCAACAGACCATTCGCCCAAGCTTCGATTTTCCATGCTGTTCAC
>NZ_BILX01000039.1 GCF_004000785.1 Paenibacillus ehimensis NBRC 15659
ATAAGAGCTTCTTTGGATTTTATCCGGAGAGGCTCTTTTTCTTATATCGGCAAGAATAAAAGTGCCCGGACGACCCCAAACTAAGAAATAGGCTGGGGAGTTGCAATCTTACGCAAATCTGCTATAATGTAGTTAAAGTCAAAGAAAGTCAAAGTCAATGCTTTGGGTTTGCTGTTTTGAATGAATTCATCTTTGGCTTTTTGCACTTTATTTTTATAAAATATGGTTTTACTTCTGTCGCGGGAGGTCGAATAGATGCGCAATGTTTCAGAAATTATTGAGCAATATCTGAAGCAGATCTTGCAGCAGAGCCCCGACGGTGTGATCGAGATCCAACGGAATGAGCTGGCCGATCAATTCAACTGCGTCCCATCGCAGATCAATTACGTCATTAGTACCCGTTTTACGTTGGAGAAAGGGTACATTGTCGAAAGCAAGCGGGGCGGGGGCGGTTACATTCGAATTCAACGAATCGAGCTGCAATCGCATGGCGCAGTGATGGACCATATTTTCCAAACCATCGGTACGCAGATGGATCAGCTCGCATCCGAAGGGCTGCTGTATCAGCTGGAAGAAGGAGGTTTCATCACTTCGCGGGAGGCGGCATTGATGAAAGCGGCCATTACCAGGGAGGTTCTGATCTTGAAGCTGCCTCTAAGGGATGAGATCAGGGCAAGAATATTGAAGGCGATGTTGATTTCTTTGCTTAGCAAATGATATGTTCGTATCCTGCCGTCCCAGGGCAAGATTAAAGGAGGGACCCAGAATGATTTGTCAGGAATGTGGCAAGAAGCAAGCGACGCTTCATTTTACGAAAATTTTGAATGGCGAAAAGACGGAGTTTCACATTTGCGAATCGTGCGCCAGAGAAAAAGGGGAGCTCATCCCGGGGACGGCCAATGGGTTCTCCATTCATAATCTGCTCAGCGGCCTCCTCGATTTCGAACCGTCGGCGCACAGTACGCTCGCCAACAAAGTACAGCCCAGCCGCTGCGAACATTGCGGGCTGACTTATACGCAGTTTAGCAAAGTCGGCCGGTTTGGCTGCAGCGAGTGCTACAAGCATTTTGGGGAAAAGCTGGACCCGCTGTTCAAACGCGTCCATGGCAATATTATTCATACCGGCAAGGTTCCCAAGCGGTCCGGCGGGTTAATTAAACATAAACGTGAAATTGATCAGTTGAAAAAGGAATTGCTGATCCGTATCGAAAATGAGGAATTCGAAGAAGCAGCCCGTCTTCGGGATCAAATTCGCGAGCTTGAAAAAAAGGTTGCCGAAGGTTAAATGGGTGAGGTAAGGAGGAGTGCTTATGACGGAAGCAAGCCGTTTTACAGAGAATGCGCTTAGCGATTGGATGAAGGGTGAAGGGCCGGATTCGGATATCGTCATCAGCAGCCGCATACGCATCGCGCGAAATATTCAGGCGTACCCTTTCCCTATGTTGGCAACGAACCAGCAATCGAAGGAAGTGTTGGAACAGGTAGCTCAAGTCATTCATAATGAAGAGCTGGGGACCATCAGCCGGTTTTCGATGCTGCCGCTTTCCGAATTGAATGAACTGGAGAGACGGGTACTGGTCGAAAAGCATTTGATTAGCCCGGCATTGGCTAACGAATCTCGGAACGGAGCTGTCATTCTCAGCGACAACGAGTCTGTGAGCATCATGGTCAATGAAGAAGACCACCTTCGGATTCAGTGCTTGTGCCCGGGTTTTCAGATTAAAGAAGCCTGGGACTTGGCTAACCAGATCGACGATATTTTCGAGACGCATTTGAATTATGCTTTTGACGAAAAACGAGGATACATGACGAGCTGTCCTACGAACGTAGGAACGGGGATTCGCGCATCGGTGATGATCCATCTTCCCGCGCTTGTTCTGACGCAGCAGATCAACCGCATATTATCGGCTATTACCCAAGTTGGGCTGGCCGTGCGCGGCTTGTATGGCGAAGGCAGCGAAGCGCTCGGCAATCTGTTCCAAATCTCGAACCAGATTACGCTGGGACAATCCGAAGAGGAAATCATCGATAACCTGTACAGCGTCGTTCGTCAAATCATTGAGCACGAACGTGCGGCTAGACAGAAGCTGATTTATGAGACAAAAGCGAAGCTTTTGGACCGGGTCAGCCGCTCCTACGGCGTTTTGTCGTATGCGGCGATTATGGATTCCAAAGAAGCGGCGCAGCGCCTGTCGGACGTGCGGCTCGGGATTGACCTTGGGTTTATCAAGAACGTTTCTCCGCATGTGCTTAATGAGCTTTTGGTGATGACCCAGCCCGGTTTTTTGCAGCAGACGGCAGGAGAAAAGCTGACACCTGAAGAAAGAGACATTAGACGGGCACAGCTCATCCGGGAGAAAATTGCGGAAACGGGCTAGCCGTCAACATACGAAACCGCATAATAAGCATACGCTATACCAATCTTTGGAGGTGTTACACATGATGTTTGGCAGATTTACGGAACGCGCGCAAAAGGTATTGTCCTTGGCGCAGGAGGAAGCAGTTCGTTTGGGACACAACAATATCGGAACGGAGCACATTCTGCTCGGTCTGATTCGTGAAGGCGAAGGCATTGCCGCGAAAGCGCTGATTGCGCTCGGACTGGGCCTTGAGAAAATTCAAGACGAAGTCGAATCGCTGATCGGACGGGGACAAGAGCAGCCATCGAATATCGCATACACGCCGCGGGCGAAAAAAGTAATCGAGCTCTCGATGGACGAAGCCCGCAAGCTGGGGCACACATACGTCGGAACGGAGCATATTTTGCTCGGCTTGATTCGTGAAGGCGAAGGCGTTGCAGCACGCGTATTGAACAATCTGGGCGTGAGCTTGAACAAGGCCCGCCAGCAAGTACTTCAACTGCTGGGCAGCAGCGAGGTGGTCTCGCCTAATCATGGTAACCCGACGAATGTGAATACACCGACGTTGGACGGTCTGGCTCGCGACCTGACGGCCTATGCCAAGGAAGGCAATCTGGACCCGGTCATCGGCCGGAGCAAAGAAATTGAGCGCGTCATTCAAGTGCTCAGCCGCCGTACGAAAAACAATCCGGTTCTCATTGGGGAGCCCGGCGTAGGTAAAACGGCGATTGCCGAAGGACTGGCGCAAAAAATTGTGGCGAACGAAATTCCGGAAACGCTGCGCGATAAGCGCGTCATGACCTTGGATATGGGTTCGGTCGTTGCCGGTACGAAATACCGCGGCGAATTCGAAGACCGCCTGAAAAAAATTATGGATGAAATCCGCCAAGCCGGAAATATCATCTTGTTCATTGACGAGTTGCATACGCTGATCGGCGCCGGCGGGGCGGAAGGCGCGATCGACGCTTCGAATATTTTGAAGCCGGCCTTGGCTCGCGGCGAACTTCAGTGCATCGGGGCTACGACGCTTGACGAGTACCGCAAATATATCGAAAAGGACGCGGCGCTGGAAAGACGCTTCCAGCCGATTACGGTCGATCAACCGTCGCCGGAAGAAGCGATTCAAATCTTGCACGGGCTGCGCGACCGTTACGAAGCGCATCACCGCGTGAAAATTACGGATGAAGCCATCGAGCAAGCCGTGAAACTATCCGACCGTTATATCACGGACCGGTTCCTTCCGGACAAAGCGATCGACTTGATCGACGAAGCCAGCTCCAAAGTAAGGCTCCGTTCGTATACGGTACCGCCGGATCTGAAAAAGCTGGAAAGCCGTCTTGAAGACATCCGTAAGGAAAAAGACGCCGCCGTGCAAAGCCAGGAGTTCGAGAAAGCGGCATCGCTGCGCGATACAGAGCAGAAGCTGCGCGAAGAGCTCGATTCAACGAAGAACGAGTGGAAAGAAAAGCAAGGACGTACCGACTCCGAAGTGACGCCGGACGATATCGCTCAGGTCGTAGCAAGCTGGACCGGTATTCCTGTCGTGAAGCTGGCTGAGGAAGAAACTCAGCGCTTGCTGAAAATGGAATCCATCCTTCATGATCGGGTGATCGGCCAGGATGAAGCGGTTAAGGCTGTCAGCCGCGCGATTCGCCGGGCTAGAGCAGGTCTGAAAGACCCGAAACGTCCGATGGGCTCGTTCATTTTCCTTGGACCGACCGGTGTCGGGAAAACCGAGCTGGCGCGTGCGCTCGCCGAGTCGCTGTTCGGTGACGAAAATGCCGTCATTCGGATCGATATGTCGGAGTACATGGAGAAGCACTCTACGTCTCGACTCGTCGGAGCGCCTCCAGGATACGTCGGGTACGAAGAAGGCGGTCAATTGACCGAAAAAGTACGCCGCAAGCCGTATTCCGTTGTCCTGCTGGACGAAATCGAAAAAGCGCATCCCGAAGTGTTCAACATTTTGCTGCAGGTGCTTGAAGACGGCCGCCTGACGGATTCCAAAGGCCGTACGGTCGACTTCCGCAATACGCTGATCATCATGACATCGAACGTCGGAGCCGATACGATCAAGAAAAACTCGACGCTCGGCTTCACCGCGGCGCACGATGCAGGCAAAGATTATAACAATATGAAAGAAAAAGTCATGGGCGAGCTGAAGAAAAGCTTCCGTCCGGAGTTCTTAAACCGGATCGACGAAATTATCGTGTTCCACTCCTTGGAAGAGCAGCATATCGCCCAGATCGTTACTTTGATGGCCGACGACCTTCGCAAACGGTTGAAAGAGCAGGAAGTTGAATTCTTCCTGACCGATTCGGCCAAAGCGTTCCTGGCCAAAGAAGGCTACGATCCGACCTTCGGCGCAAGACCGCTGCGCAGAGCGATTCAGAAGCACATCGAAGACCGGTTGTCTGAGGAATTGCTGCGCGGCAACATTGCCAAAGGCGACACGCTTACGATCGACGAGAAGGACGGCGAATTGGTCGTTCACCGCAACCTAGGCGTCGGTACGCAGGCTTAAGTCATACAATTTGTAGGAGCGCAGGCTCCTTCTATAGCATCCCACGGCTACAGGCTGGGCCGGAGGGATGCTTTTTTTTAGAGTAAAGAAAGTTTAACTTCAATAAGCGCAAAAGCGCGTGTAAACTTGCTGCTCGCAAGAAAAGCTTCCACTAAAACACGAATGTATCTTCCTCGTAAAGGCTTCGATAAGAAGCTTTTTTTATTTACCATTAAAGCTTTTTTTCTTTTCAACGGCGGCAAGGGTTTTCAAGACAGGGGCAAAATGGTAAACTTTGAGTTGGGATAAGAAAGCAGGGTTAAGCGATGGCGAAAACAAAAACGAAGTTCTTCTGCCAGTCATGCGGCTATGAATCGCCGAAATGGCTTGGCAAATGTCCGGGCTGCGAAGCTTGGAATACATTTGTGGAAGAAGTGGAGACCGTTGTTAAGAGCAAAGGGCTGCATACAAATTTTTTGAACAAGAAAGAAAAAGCGGTTTCTATCATAAACATAGAAAGCAGTCAGGAAGAGCGGATCGTAACGGACAATCGAGAGCTGAACCGGGTGCTGGGCGGCGGTATCGTGCCCGGCTCCTTGATTCTGGTAGGCGGAGACCCGGGGATCGGAAAGTCGACACTGCTTCTGCAAACATCGCATTTGCTGACGCAGCTTGACTTGAAGGTGCTGTACATTTCCGGAGAGGAATCCGTCCGCCAGACGAAGCTGAGGGCAGACCGGCTGCAAGCCGTTTCGCCGTTGCTGTTCGTGCTTTGCGAAACGAATGTGGAGCATATCGAAGCGGCGATCGACGAGATCGAACCGGATTTCATCGTCATCGATTCGATCCAAACGGTATACCATGGCGCCGTAGCTTCCGCTCCCGGCTCGGTCTCTCAAGTTCGGGAATGCACAGGGCATTTTATGCGGATTGCCAAAATGAAAGGAATCGCAACCGTTCTCGTTGGTCATGTTACTAAAGAGGGCGCCATTGCGGGACCGCGATTACTCGAACATATGGTCGATTGCGTACTGTATTTCGAAGGGGAGCGGCATCACTCATACCGGGTGCTTCGCGCCGTCAAAAACCGGTTCGGTTCGACCAACGAAATCGGAATTTTCGAGATGCGGGAAAGCGGCTTGGTCGAGGTCAACAACCCGTCGGAGCTGTTTTTGTCCGAGCGGCCGCTGGGCGTTGCCGGCTCGACCGTCGTCGCCAGTATGGAGGGGACTCGTCCGGTACTCGTTGAGCTTCAAGCGCTTGTCTCGTCCACTAACTTCCCATCCCCCCGGCGGATGGCGACCGGCTTCGACCATAACCGGCTGTCGCTTATCATCGCGGTATTGGAAAAGCGGATGGGCATGTTTTTGCAAAATCAGGATGCTTACCTTAACGTTGCAGGCGGCGTGAAGCTGGATGAACCGGCCGTCGACCTTGCGGTGGCGGTCAGCATCGCTTCGAGCTTCCGCGAACAGCCGACGCAGCCGTTCGATGTCGTCTTCGGCGAGGTCGGACTGACGGGCGAGGTGCGCGGTGTTTCGCGCGTCGACCAGCGGGTGCGGGAGGCGGAGAAACTCGGCTTCCGCCGCGTCATTCTCCCGCAAAAAAGCCTGAAAGGCTGGACGCCCCCGGCAGGCATTCAAATTATCGGCGTCAATACCGTAGCCGAAGCGCTATCGGCTGCTTTAGTATAGTATATTTTTTGAAACTAGGGTTTTGATGGAGCGCAGGGGAACTGCCGGAGAGTTTACGTGCCGTCTTTGAACTCGGAAAGCTACCTTAAATTATCATTCGAACTTTCCGAGTTCAAGAGCGGCCGAAGGCAGTTCTCCCTGCTGTGCAATCAACCACCCCTTGCTTCAAAAAATTCGTCAGGAGGGACACCATTGAGCAAGGAAGAAGCAAAACGCGACGTCATGAGCCAGCTGCTGCAGCTCGTTGCGCCAGGCACTCCGTTTCGGGAAGGGCTGGAGAATGTGCTGCGCGCCAAGACGGGCGGCTTAATCGTCGTCGGCTACAGCCCGGAAGTGATGGAGATTGTAGACGGCGGCTTTTCGATCAACTGCGATTTTTCCCCGAACTACTTGTATGAGCTAGCCAAAATGGACGGCGCGATCATCCTCAGCGAGGATTTGAAGCGTATTTTGTATGCGAATACGCAGCTGATTCCGGACTCTTCGATTACGTCTACCGAAACGGGCATCCGGCATCGGACAGCGGAGCGCGTCGCGAAGCAGACCTCCAAGCTTGTGGTATCCATCTCGCAGCGGCGAAACGTCATTACTCTGTATCAAGGCAATCTGCGTTATTCACTGAAAGATATCGGCGTTATCTTAACGAAAGCGAATCAGGCGATTCAAACGCTGGAGAAATACAAGTCCGTCTTGGATCAGGATTTGACGAATCTGGGCGCTTCCGAGTTCGAGGAGCTGGTCACTTTGCACGATGTGACCAGTGTGATGCAACGTGTTGAGATGGTTTTACGTATTAAAGCAGAGATCAAGCGTTACATTAACGAGCTCGGTAACGAAGGCCGGTTGATCAGCATGCAGTTGGAGGAATTGGTTGGGAACACTGAGAATGAGGCTTACCTGCTAATTAAGGATTACGTCAAAGAATTGTCTGAAGAGAAGGTAAAAGAAGTTCAAGCGACCCTCAAGAAGCATTCGACCGACGAGATGCTTGATCATTCGCACATTGCACGGGCGCTCGGCTACCCGCATACGCCAGGCAGTGCAGAAGAGACGATCTCGCCAAGAGGCTACCGGGTACTGAACAAAATACCGCGTCTTCCTTCCGTGATTATACATAATCTGGTGGAACGGTTTGGGCAGCTCCCGCATCTAATGATGGCGACGATTGAAGAATTGGACGAGGTGGACGGCATCGGGGAAGTGCGCGCACGCACAATTAAAGAAGGATTAAAGAGGATTCAAGATCAGGTGCTCATTGACAGACATATTTAACTTGCATACAATCAGAGGGTAGCCAAATATTATTAGGATATTAGGGTACAGTAAAACCAGAGGTGGACTAAAACAATGATAACAAAATCCCTTCCGAACTTGTTTACGATTGGGAACTTGTTCTTAGGTATTATTGCGATTATTTCCGTGTTTAATAGTAAACCCGAGCTTGCGGCGATCATGGTCATCGTCGCGATGCTTCTGGACGGATTGGACGGACGGGTGGCCCGTGCGCTCAATGCGCAGAGCGAATTCGGCAAAGAGCTGGACTCGCTGTCCGATGTCATCTCGTTCGGTGTAGCGCCGGCGTTCATCATGTACGTGGTGGCTTTCACCGAGATGAATGCGGCGGCAGCGTGGATCGTGACGGCGATCTTCCCGATCTGCGGCGCGCTTCGTCTGGCCCGCTTCAATGTCGTTGCCGGGACGCCGGGATATTTTATCGGCTTGCCGATTCCTGCAGCCGGCGGCGTATTGTGTACGCTGGCACTATTCCATAAAGAATTGAACACCGTCGTACTCGTCTTGTCGACGCTTCTGCTGTCCTACTTGATGGTCAGCACCGTCAAATACCCGAACTTCAAAAAGGTCGGCATCCCGAAAGCCGCCATCTGGATTACGCCCGTCGTCGTCGTGATTGCCGTTGTCCTGGCTGTCATGTATCCGGGGCTGTTGTCCAAACTCATCTTCGTACCGCTGCTGCTTTATGCGCTGTACGGCTTAAAAAAAAACGTTGATCGGCTGTTCTTCTGGAAACGCAGAAAACGTCCGTCCGTGGAAGAATCGGAGTCCAAAACAACAACCATCTAAAACCGCATAAGTGGCGTAAGGCTATGAAAATGAAAAGCATTTGTTTTCCGCAAGGAAAATGAATGCTTTTTTTCATTTTCTTCAACTGATACGATTAGGCTTGAGTAATTTGGATCATAATTGTAACGGAAGGCAGAATTTGTTATTTTTATGGAGGTGAAAGTCTATGATGAAAAAATGGTTTCAGCTTCTGTTTGCAGTTATCGGCGGTGCGCTTGGAGTACGGTGGAGTGATACGATAGGGAAACCATGTTTTGAATTCATAGCATCGGTTTTGGGACGGGAAGAGATTCAAGGACAAGCCCTCTGGATGCTGGGGGCCGGCGCGCTGCTTTTCTATTCGATCAGTTCCTGGGCATTAACGTATCTGCTGAAAGTGGTGCAGCGAGGAGAGGAACGCATTGCCAACGTACCGGTGACCGATTTGCTTGCGGGCTCGATCGGGATGGTCGTCGGTTTGCTCTTTTCGTCGGTGCTGCTCCACCCGTTCAGCCAGGCCGGCGTGTTCAGCCCCCTGCTGCACATGCTGCTCATCGCGGCCTTTTCGTATGCGGGGTATCGACTTGGGGCAGTGAAACAGGAAGAGCTGTTCACCGTGCTGGACGCACGCCGATCGGATCGTGGGAAAGCGTCCGGGGAGCCCAAAGGATTCGAGGAGCATAAAATTCTCGATACGAGCGTGATTATTGACGGACGTATTGCGGATATTTGCAAAACCGGATTTATCGAGGGAACCCTCGTCATTCCCGAATTTGTGCTGGAGGAGCTGCAGCATATTGCCGATTCGTCGGATTTGCTCAAGCGTAACCGCGGCCGTCGGGGGCTGGACATTTTGAACAAAATCCAGAAGGAGCTTGATGTCAAGGTACTGATCTACGAAGGGGATTTCGAAGAAATTTCCGAGGTGGACAGCAAGCTTGTGCGGCTGGCCAAAGCTTTGCAGGGGAAAGTGATTACGAACGATTTCAATCTCAACAAAGTATGCGAGCTGCAGGGCGTATCGGTTCTGAATATCAACGATCTGGCGAATGCGGTGAAGCCGGTCGTACTGCCCGGGGAGGAAATCCTCGTGCAAGTCATCAAGGACGGCAAGGAGCATGGGCAAGGCGTCGCCTATTTGGATGACGGCACGATGATTGTCGTGGAAGGCGGCCGGGACTTTATCGGCATGACGCTTGATGTACTTGTGACGAGCGTTCTGCAAACGTCAGCCGGCCGGATGATATTTGCCAAGCCGAAGCTATTGGAAAAAGCGCTCTAACACGGTATGATAAGATAGATGCGCTTAGAATAAGGCAAACGGGTTGGCTTCATTCGGAGCCGAACCATAGTGGCAGGTGGACAAGGTGACGGATAAACTGGGGGTCGTGGTCGTAGCGGCGGGCAGAGGCTCGCGTATGCGAACGCAAGAAAGCAAGCAATACTTGCTGCTGGACGGTAAACCGATTCTGGTACATACGCTGGAGCTGTTCGATCGGCTGGAGGCCGTAAGCGACATCGTGTTGGTTACGGGGGCGGACGATGTAGAGCGGTGCCGGGGCTATATTGAGACTTACAGGCTAAGAAAGGTGAAGCGGGTCATTCCCGGAGGGAAGGAACGCCAAGATTCCGTGTACCAAGGGCTGCTGGCCTTGGACGGCGAGGTCCGTTGGGTGATGGTACACGACGGGGTCCGGCCGTTTGCCGCCCGGGAGCATATCGCCGCATGCCTGGATAAAGCGATAGAGACTGAAGCGGCTGTTCTGGCCGTACCCGTAAAAGATACGATTAAAATTGTGGACGGCGAAGGGTTGATCCAAGCAACCCCGGACCGGCGCAGCTTGTGGGCGATTCAGACCCCGCAGGCTTTTCGTTTTTCTTTGCTGCGCGATGCGCATGAGCGGGCACGGGAGGAAGGGTTCGTCGGGACGGATGACGCCATGCTGGTCGAACGGCTAGGCGTTCGGGTCGCTGTAGTCGAAGCCGACTATTACAATATTAAAATCACGACGCCCGAGGATTTGCCTTGGGCCGAGTGGATCATTCGACATGTCAGGGGAGAGCGAGAGTCATGATACGAGTGGGGCAAGGGTTCGACGTGCATCAACTGGCGGAGGGACGCAAGTGTATTATCGGCGGTGTGGACATCCCGTTTGAAAAAGGGCTGCTCGGGCATTCCGATGCGGACGTGCTGCTGCACGCGCTGACCGATGCGATTCTTGGAGCACTGGGGCTTGGAGATATCGGGAAGCATTTTCCCGATACGGATGCTGCGTATAAGGATGCGGACAGCTATAAGCTGCTTGTACAGGTATGGGAGAGCGCCAAGAAAGCGGGGTACCGTCTGGGCAATGCGGACTGCACGATCATTGCGCAGAAGCCGAAGATGGCGCCGTACATTCCCGCGATGGTCGAGCGGATTGCAACCGCGCTCAAAGCGGAGCCGTCGCAGATTAATGTGAAAGCGACGACGACGGAGCAGCTTGGCTTCACCGGGCGAGGCGAAGGCATTGCCGCACAGGCGGTTGTTTGTCTTGTGAAAGATGTGCTATTATAACAAATAATCTTTTTACGGATCGAATGGCTTCCGGCGAGCGATTGGCGCGGGAGTACGGGAGGAGAGGGCATTATGGCAGAGTTTCGCGTAAGATACGCGCCGAGTCCGACGGGGCATTTGCACATCGGCGGAGCACGGACGGCATTGTTCGATTATTTAATTGCCCGCAAGCAAGGCGGGAAATTTATTGTCCGTTTCGAGGATACGGATCAGACGAGACATGTGGAGTCGGGCGTCGACAGCCAGCTTAACGGTCTCAAATGGCTCGGCGTGGACTGGGACGAGAGCGTGGACATCGGCGGACCGTACGGACCGTACCGGCAAACGGAACGGCTACACTTATATCAGCCGTTTGTTGATCAGCTGCTGGAAAGCGGGCATGCGTACCGCTGCTATTGCTCGGAAGCGGATCTGGAGAAGGAGCGCGCAGAGCAGGAAGCGGCAGGACAGATGCCGATGTATTCCGGGAGATGCCGTCATTTGACGCCGGAGCAAATCCAAGCGTTTGAGGCCGAAGGCCGCAAGCCGTCGATTCGTTTCCGCGTGCCGGAGAACCGGGTGATCGCCTTTGAAGACCGCATCCGCGAGCATGTCGAGTTCGAGAGCAACGGAATTGGCGACTTCATCATCGTGCGTCCGGACGGGATTCCGACGTACAATTTTGCCGTTATTCTGGACGACCACCTAATGAAAATTTCATTGGTCATCCGCGGGGAAGAGCACCTGACCAATACGCCGCGGCAAATTATGATGTATGAGGCACTCGGGCTGCCTGTGCCGGAATTCGCCCATTTGGCGCTTATTTTGAACCCGGACCGCAAGAAGATGAGCAAGCGGGACGAGTCCATCATCCAATTCATCGAGCAGTACAAAGAGCTCGGGTATTTGCCGGAAGCGGTCATGAACTTTATTGCTCTGCTCGGCTGGTCGCCCAAAGGGGAGGAAGAGATCTTCACCAAAGAAGAGCTGATCGAGCAGTTCGACCTGGACCGGGTGTCCAAGAGCCCGGCCGTATTCGACATGGATAAGCTCAATTGGATGAACAACCTCTATATTAAAAAAGCCGATACCGCGCGGATTGCGAAGCTGGCACTGCCACATTTGCAAAAAGCCGGGAAGCTGCCGGAGACGCTCAGTCCCGAGCAGGAGCAGTGGGTCCACGAGCTCGTCGGGCTTTATCAGGAGCAGCTTCGTTATGCCGCCGAAATCGTGCCGCTGTCCGAGCTGTTCTTCCGTGAGGACGTGAGCTACGACGACGAGGCCAAAGCGATGCTTGCGGAAGAGCATGCGCCGATCGTCCTTGGCAGCTTCCTGAAACAGGTCGAGGCCGCAACCGAGTTTACCGTGGATGCGCTGAAAGCGATGATCAAGGCGGTGCAGACGGAGACCGGGTACAAAGGAAAGCAGCTGTTCATGACGATCCGCGTGGCGTTGACGGGACAAATGCACGGGCCCGACCTGAACATGACGCTGCACTTGCTGGGAAAAGAAACGGTAGCCGGACGCATCAAGAAGTTATTGTAATGCCTACAGTTTTCTTATATACTTAGAAAAAAATAAGATCCTTTCTTCGATAACATACATCTACGGCGACGAACGGGAAAGTACGGAAAAGTCGGGATTCCCAGAGAGGACGATCGGTTCGGACACGAACCGGCTGCGAGTCGTCCAATTCCCCTTTTGCGGAAGTGCACCCGGGAGCCGTAAAGACGATCTGACGCGAGCACTCCGGTGCAGCGGCAGGGTAGTCTTTACCGTGACGTTCACGATACGAACGATAGAGACGGATAAACGTTGGGCATGCCATGCCCTCGTACGTTTATCCAAGCAGAGTGGAACCGCGAAAGAAGACGCCTCTGCAGCCTGACGGCTGTGGAAGGCGTTTTTTTGCGTGATGCGTAGATGAAGGCGTACGCACAGGAACGGGGGATGATTCGTGTTTGCCAGAATGAAAGAAGACATCGAGACGATCTTTGAGAACGATCCGGCGGCGAGAAGCTGGTTTGAGGTCGTGTTCACCTATTCCGGTTTGCACGCCCTCTGGGCGCATCGCGTGGCGCACTGGTTTTATAAAAAAAGCTGGTTCACCGTCGCGCGCATCATTTCGCAAGCCAGCCGCTTTATGACGGGGATCGAAATCCATCCCGGCGCCGTGATCGGGAGGCGATTTTTTATCGACCACGGCATGGGCGTCGTCATTGGAGAAACGTGCGAGATCGGCGACGACGTGCTGCTCTATCACGGCGTAACGCTCGGGGGCACAGGCAAGGAGCGGGGGAAGCGGCATCCGACCATCGGCAACAACGTGGTCATCTCGGCCGGGGCGAAGGTGCTCGGGTCCTTCACGGTAGGGGATAACTCGCGGATCGGGTCGAACTCTGTCGTGTTGAGCGAAGTTCCGGCAAATAGCACCGTCGTCGGGATCCCGGGGAAAATCGTCAAACGGGACGGCGTGCGAGTCGGACGGCTGGAGCATGACAAGCTTTCGGACCCCGTTCTCGATATGATTCGCCAAATGCAGCAGCAAATCGACGAGCTGAAGGCTGAGGCTCATAAAGAAAAGACCAGAATTGGAGGAGCCGTGAAACATGAGTCTTAAGATTTATAATACGTTGACTCGGACGAAGGAAGAGTTCAAGCCGCTGGAGCCAGGTAAAGTGAAAATGTACGTCTGCGGTCCCACCGTATACAGCTACATTCACATCGGAAACGCGCGTCCGGTCATTTTTTTCGACGTCGTGCGACGTTATCTGGAATCGATCGGCTACGAAGTGACCTATGCCGCCAACTTTACGGATGTGGACGACAAGCTGATCAAAAAGGCGGCCGAAATGGGAGTCACGGTACCCGAGGTTGCCGAATTGTTCGTGCAAAAATATTACGAAGACACCAAAGGGCTCGGGGTGCGGGAAGCGACGCTTCATCCGCGTGTGACCCAGAACATGGCCGAGATCATCGATTTCATCGCCGGGCTAGTGGAGAAGGGCTTTGCTTATGAAGCCGGCGGCGACGTTTTTTTCCGGACGGCCAAGTTTCCGGAATACGGCAAGCTGTCTCACCAGAACCTGGAAGAGCTGCAGTACGGCATCCGGGTGGACGTCGACGAGCGGAAGGAGAGCCCGCAAGATTTCGTGCTCTGGAAAGCGGCGAAGCCGGGTGAAATCAGCTGGTCGAGTCCGTGGGGCGAAGGGCGTCCGGGCTGGCACATCGAATGCTCGGCGATGATCCGCAAATATTTGGGCGATTCGATTGACATCCACGGCGGCGGACAAGACCTGACCTTCCCGCATCACGAATGCGAGATCGCCCAGTCCGAAGGCCTGACCGGACAGCGGATGGCCAGCTACTGGATGCATAACGGGTTCGTGAACGTCAATGATGAGAAAATGTCGAAATCGCTCGGCAACGGAATCAATGTGCACGAGCTGCTGAAGACGATTCCGGGCCAGGTGATCCGGTACTTCATGCTGTCCGGTCATTACCGCAATCCGCTTAACTTCAGCGACGAAGCCGTGGAGCAGGCCAAAGGAAGCTTGGCCCGGATCGAGAACTGCCTTTCCGCACTGAAGCACCGTCTCAAAACGGCGGAAGCGGGGGAAGTCGATCCTGAAATCGCGGCGGCGGTGCGTACCGTCCAACAGCAGTTCGAAAGCAAGATGAATGACGATTTCAATACGCCGGACGCGATCACGGCGGTATTCGAGCTCGTCAATGCGGCGAATCCGTATATCAACCGCGAGCAAGTGACGGCTCCCACCTTGGAGCTGGTGCTGAAGCAGTTTGAAGCGATGGACCAAGTGCTGGGCATACTAGCTCCTGAAGCCGAGGATCTGCTGGATGAAGAAATCGAACAATTGATCGTAGAGCGGACGGAAGCCCGCAAAGCGAAAAATTGGGCGCGTGCCGACGAAATTCGCAATCTGTTGACCGAGCGCGGCATCGTGCTTGAGGATACGGCCCAAGGCATTCGTTGGCGGCGGAGCTAGAGCGATGGAACGGGATGAACAGGCGCTGTCTTATCTGCAAGCGAATTTGTTTTCTTTTCCGCCTTCGCGCGAGCCGAGGCTGCTGAACCCCCTCGTGCTGGCCTACATGGGCGATGCCGTCTACGAGGTCTTTATCCGGCAATACGTCGTTTCGCAGACGAATCACAAGCCGAACCATCTTCACCGGCTGTCTACCCGGTACGTATCCGCCAAAGCACAGGCGAAGGCGCTGCAGCGCTGGCTGCCGCATCTGACTGACGAGGAGACGGATATCGTCAAGCGGGGAAGAAACGCCAAATCGGGCACAACGGCCAAAAATGCCGATGTGCTCGAGTACCGCCACAGCACGGCGTTCGAGTGCCTGATCGGCTACTTGTATTATACGCAGCGGTGGGAGAGGCTTCAGCAGCTGCTGATGCTCTCCTTGGAGCGGGACGAAACACCAACGACAACAGGAAAGGGGGACGCCTGACGTGGAAGAATTTATCGGAGGCAAGCATTCCGTGCTCGAAGCGCTGCGTTCCGGGCGGACCATCAACAAAATTTGGATCGCCGAGCAGGCTCAAAAACAACTTACCCAGCCAATCCTCGCGGAAGCGAAGCAGAACGGCGTCATCGTGCAATTTGCCGACAAGCGCAAGCTGGACCAAATGGCCGGCGGCGTGCAGCATCAGGGCGTTGTTGCCCAGGTCGCGGCGTATGCCTATGCCGAAGTGGAGGATTTGCTGGCTTTGGCCGCGGAACGCAACGAAATGCCGTTCCTGCTCATTCTCGACGAAATCGAGGACCCGCATAACTTGGGATCCATTCTCCGGACGGCGGACTGTACCGGCGTACACGGGGTCATCATTCCGAAACGGCGTTCCGTGGGGCTGACCGCAACGGTATCCAAAACTTCCGCAGGTGCGGTCGAATACGTGCCCGTGGCCCGCGTCACCAACCTGGCGCAGACGATCGAGCAGCTTAAGGAGCAGGGCGTC
The DNA here is from genome assembly GCF_004000785.1 of Paenibacillus ehimensis NBRC 15659. Lineage (GTDB taxonomy): Bacteria > Bacillota > Bacilli > Paenibacillales > NBRC-103111 > Paenibacillus_G > Paenibacillus_G ehimensis. The sequence continues at coordinate 16,142 of NZ_BILX01000039.1, forward strand.
TGGATCGCCGGGGCCGATGTAGGCGCGCAGCAGCCGGTCTATCAAACGAACTTGAATCTGCCTCTGGCTATCGTGATCGGCAATGAGAACAAAGGCATCGGGCGGCTCATTCGCGAAAAATGCGATTTTTTGTTGAAGCTGCCGATGTTCGGTCAAATCAACTCGCTTAACGCCTCGGTCGCGGCGTCGGTGTTCATGTATGAAGTCGTCCGGCAGCGAATGGCTTCGGAATAGCGTCATGCTGCGGGGCGATGCGGCATGATTCAGGAAATCCTCATCGTAGACGGTTACAACATCATCGGATCATGGCCGGAATTGCAAAGGCTGAAGGAGATCCGGCTGGAGGAAGCACGCGACCGGCTGATCGAAACGATGGCCGAATACCAGTCGTTCTCCGGGATGAAGGTTATCGTGGTGTTTGACGCTTACTACGTTCCGGGACTTGGCGGCAAATATTTGCAAAGCAAGCTTCCGGTTTACTACACCAAGGAAAAGGAAACGGCGGACGAGCTGATCGAAAGGCTCGTCACCGCCCATATCGGACGGCGCAAGCAGGTATACGTCGCCACCTCCGATATGACGGAGCAGCATGTGATTTTTGGCAAAGGGGCTTTCCGGATTCCGGCAAGCGAGCTTTTGGTCAAGGTGAGGCAGGTTCGTCAGGAAATTCGCCGCACGATCGATACCGAAGCATCGCCGAAGCGCAATACGTTTGACAGCAGACTTAGCGGCGATATACGCGATAAGCTGGAGCAATGGCGCAGGGGGAATTAGGGGCTTGGAAGGTGACGCCTGCAAGTCCGGCAACAATCTAGCTTTTTGTAGTAGGAATCCGGTTGACGATGTTAGATTACATAATGTATACTAGTCCTATCTTTCAAGCGTTGGGCCGGAGGGATTGTAGTGAGTGTCGACCTCAAAGAGTTGAGAATGTACGAATACGACCTCAAGGCAGACGAAGATGTGGTCGAAGCGGTCCGTGAAGGGGATAGCGACGCCCTGGAGTACTTGATCAACAAGTACAAGAACTTCGTTCGCGCCAAAGCGCGCTCTTATTTTTTAATCGGCGCTGATAGAGAGGATATCGTACAAGAGGGAATGATCGGCCTGTATAAATCGATCCGCGACTTCCGCGGCGACAAGCTAGCCTCCTTCAAAGCGTTTGCCGAGCTTTGCATTACCCGCCAAATCATTACGGCCATCAAAACCGCCACTCGCCAGAAGCATATCCCCCTGAATTCCTACGTTTCGTTGGACAAGCCCATCTATGATGAAGATTCCGACAGGACGCTGCTCGATGTCATTTGCGGCTCCCGCGTATCCGATCCCGAGGAATTGATCATTAATCAAGAGGAGTTCAGCGGGCTGGAAGATAAAATGGGAGAGATATTGAGCGACCTGGAGCGCAGGGTGCTGATGCTGTATTTGGACGGACGGTCCTATCAGGAAATCGCCGTCGATTTGGACCGGCACGTAAAGTCGATTGACAATGCATTGCAGCGTGTGAAGCGCAAATTGGAGAGGTATCTGGAAGTACGTGACGCATAAACGTAGATAAGCGCCTTTATTGCTGCGAAAGCAAGGTGCTTTTTTTGTTTTATAAAGGCTTCGATAAGAAGCTTTTTATAGGTTTAGAGAATATTATAGAACTAATGTTCGCGCATGACAAGATGTCTTTTTGTAAAAAAATGATCAAGTTTTCGTTTAGGAACGAGCTGCCTGGTCAATAATGGATGAGACGGGACAGGCGCTATGTTAATCCTTTTTCCTTGACAGAAGATAGGCCGTATGCTAAAGTATATCGGGTAGCCTTAGACGAAAAGGCGTTTTTTTGCTGGTCGTGTAAGGTTGTAAATTTCGAGGCTGGTCCGTAGGAGGTGTACATCATGCGGGTGATCATCACGTTAGCGTGCACAAACTGCAAGCAAAGAAACTATACATCCACCAAAAATAAGCGCAACCATCCTGACCGCATGGAGCTCAAGAAATATTGCAAGTTTTGCAATGAACAAACTGCTCATCGCGAGACTCGCTAGTTTTTGGAGGTGTAGTTGTGTCCTTTTTGGCTAAAATGAAGCAGGGATTCGGCAACACATTTTCCTTTTTCGGCGATAGCTGGTCTGAGCTGAAAAAAGTGAAATGGCCTACCCGTAAAGAGCTGATTAGCTATACGCTGGTCGTGTTGTTTACGGTTGCCTTCGTGACGGTGTACTTCTACGTTCTGGACTTAGGAATTTCTGAGCTGCTTCGCCTCGTGTTTAAATAAATTTAGGCTGACGGGTGGCGCTATGGAAATGGAAAAAAGATGGTACGTCGTTCATACCTACTCCGGGTATGAAAACAAGGTAAAGGCCAATTTGGAGAAACGCGTCGAATCCATGGATATGAAGGACAAGATCTTTCGTGTGCTCGTTCCCATGGAGGAGGAGCTTGTGAATAAGGATGGCAAGAAAAAAACGGTTATGCGCAAAGTGTATCCGGGGTACGTTCTTGTGGAGATGATCCAAACGGACGACTCTTGGTACGTGGTGCGCAACACGCCCGGTGTTACCGGGTTCGTGGGTTCAACCGGTTCGGGGTCGAAGCCGACGGCTTTGCTTCCGGAGGAAGTCGATTCTATTCTCAAGCATATGGGCATCGAAGAGCCGAAGCCGAAAATCGACTTCGAACTCAAAGAGACCGTGCGCGTGAAAGTCGGGCCGTTCGCCAATTTTGTCGGATCCGTGGAAGAAATTCTGCTCGACAAAAGCAAGCTGAAGGTCCATGTCAACATGTTCGGCAGAGAAACGCCGCTTGAGCTCGACTACCACCAGGTGGAAAAGCTGTAGCGTGAAACACTGCCATACTACGGGCGAGGAGGTGTCACACAATGGCAAAAAAGGTTATTAAAGTTGTGAAACTGCAGGTTCCTGCGGGGAAAGCGAATCCGGCTCCGCCGATCGGTCCGGCTCTTGGTCAAGCAGGCGTGAACATCATGGCATTCTGCAAAGAGTTCAACGCTCGTACTGCCGATCAAGCGGGTCTGATCATTCCGGTTGAGATCTCCGTATTCGAAGACCGTTCTTTCACGTTCATCACGAAAACGCCGCCGGCTGCCGTATTGCTGCGCGTAGCTGCAGGGATCGAAAAAGGATCCGGCGAACCGAACAAGAAGAAGGTTGCAACTGTAAAACGTGCGAAAGTGCGTGAAATCGCCGAGCAAAAAATGCCTGACCTGAACGCTGCATCCGTCGAGGCTGCTATGCGCATGGTCGAAGGTACGGCTCGCAGCATGGGCGTAGTCATCGAAGACTAATCGCTGGCTGCATCAGTGGGAGGATATTCCGCTAATACCACATAGGAGGACATAAAAGTGGCTAAACACGGTAAGAAATACCTTGAAGTTGCTAAGCAAATCGATGCTGAGACGTTCTATGAGCCGCTCGAAGCCATCGAACTGGTTAAGAAAACGGCACGCGCCAAATTCGACGAAACCGTTGAAGTGGCTGTGCGTTTGGGCGTAGACCCGAGAAAACAAGACCAAGCCGTTCGCGGTGTGGTTGTACTGCCTCACGGCACAGGTAAAACGAAACGCGTTCTTGTATTTGCCAAAGGCGACAAAGCCAAAGAAGCGGAAGCGGCAGGCGCCGATTTCGTAGGCGATCAAGACATGATCAACAAAATTCAGCAAGGCTGGTTCGACTTCGATGTCTGCGTAGCTACGCCGGACATGATGAGCGAAGTGGGTAAACTCGGCCGTATCTTGGGTGGTAAAGGTTTGATGCCGAACCCTAAAGCGGGTACCGTTACGTTCGACGTAGCGAAAGCCGTTCAGGAGATTAAGGCAGGTAAAATCGAGTACCGTCTGGATAAAGCCGGACAAATCCATGCGCCGATCGGTAAAGTTTCCTTCGACGCCGAGAAGCTTGCTGAGAACTTCAAAGCTTTGATCGATGCGCTCAACAGAGCAAAACCGGCTGCAGCCAAAGGGGTATACCTGAAAAACATCGCGGTATCCTCGACGATGGGGCCGAGCGCTCGCGTCAATGCAACAGCCCTGAGATAAGGTACAGCTTGGCAGTTGACTTTTGAAGTCATCCATGCTAACCTGTTTTAGGTTGACAAACGAATATGCTTACCGTAGACAGCAGGTGCTTTCGGGCTTAATTTCCTGCCGAGGTGTTGTGATATAAATTCGATATTCTGTACGGAATATATGAATCGTCATGCCTTCGCCGTGTCTGCGAAGGCATTTTCGCTTTTAGCGGGAATGTCGCTGGCAGATTGCGGCGAGGAAACGGAACGACCTCGAGAACGTGTTTACGAAGTAAGTTTTCGGACGCTTAAGAAGCAGTTTTCTCACGAGAGCTGATGCTTACGAAGACGGCTTTCCTCTGGAAAGCTAGGTTGATGCTTAAGGAGCAGTTTTCTTACGAAAACTTGTAGGAGGTGCAAAATGGCAAACGTAAAAATTATCGAGCAAAAAGCTCAGCAAGTTACGGAAGTAGCTGCAAAGCTGAAAGAAAACTCTTGCTCTATCGTGGCTGATTACCGCGGTTTGAACGTGAAGCAAGTAACCGAGCTTCGCAAACAACTGCGTGAAGCGGGCGTAGAATTCCAAGTGTTGAAAAACACGCTGATTCGCCGTGCGACAGCTAATGCGGAATTGTCTGACCTGGATGAGTACTTGACCGGTCCTACCGCGATTGCATTCAGCAAAGAAGACGTTGTGACTCCGGCCAAAATTTTGACCGAGTTCGCCAAGAAAAACGACAAGCTCAGCGTAAAAGCGGGTGTCGTTGAAGGTAAAGTGGTTGATTTCAACCAAATCAAAGCGCTGGCTGAACTGCCTTCCAGAGAAGGTCTTCTGTCCATGTTGCTCAGCGTGCTTCAAGCTCCGGTTCGCAACTTCGCCCTTGCGGTTAAAGCTGTGTCCGAGAAGCAAGAAGGCGGCGCGCAAGCGTAATTGTACCGCTTGAAATGATTAAAAAACATTCTTATTTGAGATAATGGAGGTTTAACCATGAGCAAAGAGCAAATCTTGGAAGCCATTAAAGGCATGACTGTTTTGGAACTGAACGATCTGGTTAAAGCAATCGAAGAAGAGTTCGGCGTAACAGCAGCAGCTCCGGTAGCTGTTGTAGCAGGCGGCGGCGCTGCGGCAGAAGCTGCAGAGCAAACAGAATTCGACGTTGTATTGGCAAGCGCTGGCGCGTCCAAAATCAACGTTATCAAAGTTGTTCGCGAAATCACGGGTCTCGGCCTGAAAGAAGCAAAAGATCTCGTAGACAACGCTCCGAAGCCGCTTAAAGAGAAAGTTTCCAAAGAAGAAGCTGAATCCATCAAAGCAAAATTGGAAGAAGCAGGCGCTTCCGTAGAAGTGAAGTAATTCGAGCTACAGCACCCCTTGCAGAGGCGATCCTCTCCAAGGGGTTTTCCTTTTCAATCCGAACCAGGAGGCGGTGGATACGTGTCCGAGCATTACTATACCCCGAGACCCAGCGTAGAGCACGATTTGCATACGATCGAGGAAACGCTGCGCGGTCGCAGCTTTGTTTTTTGGACGGATGCCGGGGTCTTCTCCAAAAAGGGGGTTGATTACGGATCAAGGCTGCTTGTGCAGACCATGGAGTTTTCCAAGCAAGCCAAAGTGCTGGATGTAGGCTGCGGGTACGGCCCAATTGGATTGGCGGCCGCCGTAGTAGCCGAACAGGGAACCGTTACGATGGTAGACATCAACGAGCGTGCCATTGAACTCGCGAAACGAAACGCCGAACGCAATCGGATCGCAAACGTTCGGATCTTGCAGAGCGATTTGCTGGCAGAGGTGATGGACCAGACGTTTGATGCGGTGCTGACCAACCCGCCCATACGTGCCGGCAAAGAGACGGTGCACCGCGTGTTTGAGCAGGCTCACCACGTATTGGTTCCCGGCGGGGCGCTGTGGGTGGTCATCCAGAAAAAGCAGGGAGCCCCTTCCGCCTACGCCAAGCTTGAGTCTCTTTACTCCCGAGTGGAAGAAGTCGAGCGCGACAAAGGCTATTGGATTATCAAGGCCGTGAAGTGATTTTACGGATCCTATTAATAAAGTTTGCTTAGTTTTTTGCTTGAAGGTTTTGATGCTTCCGCGAAATCGGCCTGCGTTGGCGGAGGAATATATCGGTTGGCGGTGAGTTGGATTCAGTAGGACGGAAGAGTATGACCATTTACCGCGAGTTTTTTGCAAGCTTGCAGACCTATAGGTGTATTTAAAATGGAAGTTTGCAAAACGTGTTTGAGGTTAGGTAAATGGTTATACTCTGGAGTTGGAAATATGTTGACTTGAGTTTTGCTTTGTGATATTATTATAAAATGTCAGCATTAAGATAGGGTGAAATCTCTTTAGTTGACTAAAATGTCAAGATTTTTTTATACCAGTATGAATAAAATTTTTCCATTTGACGTATAATGTTAAAATTTTAGGTAAACCATACAAGGTATAAGGAAATTTATGGCAAGTCAAAGGGGCGGACACCCGTATTGCTATTTGTATTTAGTCATTAGAAGCTTCCTGAAGAAGTGACACTTCGCGCAGTATTTACTCGAGAAGGCTTCCCAAAGAGGCTTTTATTTTGTTCTATTGAGTAGACATGAGGGGTGAATCTAAGTTGGCGGGACATCTTGTTCAATTAGGTAGACGTAAACGCAGGTCATACGCTCGGATTCATGAGGTTTTGGAGGTTCCGAACCTGATCGAAATCCAACAAAAATCATATCAATGGTTTTTGGATGAGGGATTGCGTGAAATGTTTCAAGATATTTCCCCGATCCAAGACTTTACGGGGAATTTGGTGTTGGAATTTATCGACTACAGCTTGGGAGAGCCTAAGTATTCGGTCGACGAATCCAAGGAACGCGACGTCACCTTTGCTGCACCGCTTCGTGTGAAAGTACGCTTGATCAATAAAGAAACCGGCGAGGTTAAAGAGCAGGAAGTGTTTATGGGCGACTTCCCTTTGATGACCGAGACGGGTACCTTTATTATCAACGGCGCTGAACGGGTTATCGTCAGCCAGCTGGTTCGTTCCCCTAGCGTTTATTTTAGCACGAAAGTCGATAAGAACGGAAAGAAAACATATACCGCAACCGTTATTCCGAACCGCGGCGCCTGGCTGGAGCTGGAAACGGACGCCAAGGACATTATCTACGTGCGGATCGACCGTACGCGGAAAATTCCGGTCACGGTGCTGCTCCGCGCTCTTGGTTTCGGTACCGATGCGGAAATCATAGATTTGCTCGGCGACAACGAGTATATCCGCAACACGCTGGACAAGGATAACACCGATTCGACGGACAAGGCCTTGATCGAGATTTACGAGCGTCTTCGTCCGGGTGAACCGCCTACGCTGGATAATGCGAGAAGCTTGCTTGTGGCGCGCTTTTTCGATCCGAAACGGTACGATCTGGCCAATGTCGGCCGGTACAAAATCAACAAGAAGCTGCACATCAAAAACCGTCTGTTCAATCAACGGCTGGCAGAGACGCTTGTCGATACGAATACCGGAGAAATCGTTGCCGAGGCTGGTCAACTGCTGGACCGCCGTCTGCTTGACACGATCATTCCTTATCTGGAAGAAAGCGTCGGCTTCACGGAATACAGCGTAACCAACGGCGTGACCGAATCGGATAAAATTCCGCTGCAATGCGTCAGCGTATATTCTCCGCTTGAGGATGGGAAGGTCGTCAAGGTTATTGCCAACGGCAAGATCGATAAAACGGTCAAAAACATTACCCCGGCCGATATTATCTCGTCCATCAACTATTTCATTAACCTGCTGCACGGGATCGGCAGCACGGACGACATCGACCACTTGGGGAACCGTCGTCTGCGCTCCGTCGGCGAGCTTCTGCAGAACCAGTTCCGGATCGGGTTGTCCCGGATGGAGCGCGTTGTGCGTGAGCGGATGTCGATTCAAGACGTGAATACCATTACTCCGCAGCAGCTTATCAATATTCGTCCGGTTATTGCGTCCATCAAAGAGTTTTTCGGAAGCTCCCAGCTTTCGCAGTTCATGGACCAAACGAACCCGCTTGCCGAGCTTACGCACAAACGCCGTTTGTCCGCATTGGGACCCGGCGGTTTGACGCGGGAGCGCGCCGGTTTCGAAGTCCGGGACGTTCACCACTCGCACTATGGACGGATGTGTCCGATCGAGACGCCTGAGGGACCGAACATCGGGTTGATCAACTCTTTGTCCACCTTTGCGCGTGTCAATGAGTTCGGCTTTATCGAAGCTCCGTATCGGCGGGTCGACCCGAATACGGGTGTGGTGACGGAAGAAATCGCCTATTTGACAGCTGATGAAGAGGACAACTATGTTGTCGCTCAGGCGAACGCCGAACTGACCGAGGACGGCAAGTTTGCCAACGACTCTGTCATTGTGCGTTACAAAGACGATATTTTGACCTTGCCTAAAGACCGCGTCGATTACATGGACGTTTCTCCGAAACAGGTTGTGTCCGTGGCGACGGCCTTGATTCCGTTCCTTGAAAATGACGACTCCAACCGCGCCCTGATGGGTTCGAACATGCAGCGTCAGGCGGTGCCGCTTCTCATTCCGAAAGCGCCGCTTGTCGGTACGGGGATGGAGCATAAATCGGCCAAAGACTCCGGCGTATGTATCGTTTCCAAAGTGAATGGCGTCGTCGAACGGGTTTCGGCTAACGAAATCTGGGTGCGCCGTCAAGAGATGGTGGACGGCCGCTTGGTTAATGGAGACATTATCAAGCACAAGCTTCATAAGTTTTTGCGCTCCAACCAAGGAACTTGCATCAACCAGCGTCCGATTTGCCATAAGGGCGAACAGGTGCGCGTCGGCGACATTTTGGCCGACGGTCCTTCGACCGAACAGGGCGAGCTTGCGCTCGGCCGCAACGTCGTCGTCGCTTTCATGACTTGGGAAGGCTACAACTACGAGGACGCTATTCTGCTTAGTGAAAAATTGGTGAAGGAAGACGTTTATACTTCCATTCACATTGAAGAATACGAATCGGAAGCGCGCGATACGAAGCTCGGACCGGAAGAGATCACCCGAGATATTCCGAACGTGGGCGAAGACGCGCTGAAGAACTTGGACGAACGCGGCATTATCCGCGTCGGTGCGGAGATCGCCGCCGGCGACATCCTGGTCGGAAAAGTAACGCCGAAAGGGGTTACCGAGCTGACGGCGGAAGAGCGCCTTCTGCACGCGATCTTCGGTGAAAAAGCCCGCGAAGTCCGCGACACTTCGCTCCGCGTGCCTCACGGTACGGACGGAATCGTAGTCGATGTGAAGGTGTTCACCCGCGAGAATGGCGACGAGCTTCCTCCTGGAGTCAACCAGTTGGTGCGCGTCTACATCGCTCAAAAACGGAAAATTTCCGAGGGCGACAAAATGGCGGGACGCCACGGAAACAAAGGGGTTATCGCGCGCATTTTGCCGGAAGAGGACATGCCGTTCCTGCCGGACGGAACACCGGTTGAAGTTGTATTGAACCCGCTGGGGGTTCCTTCCCGGATGAACATCGGACAGGTGCTGGAAGTTCACTTGGGGATGGCGGCGAAATATCTCGGTATTCATACGGCTACGCCGGTATTCGACGGCGCCCGCGAATACGACGTTTTCGATACGATGGAAGAAGCCGGAATGCAGCGCAACGGCAAAACGTTGCTGTACGACGGCCGGACTGGAGAACCGTTTGAACGCGAAGTTACCGTTGGCGTCATGTACATGATCAAGCTGGCGCACATGGTTGACGATAAAATCCATGCCCGCTCCACGGGACCATACTCTCTCGTTACGCAGCAGCCGCTTGGTGGTAAAGCGCAGTTCGGCGGCCAGCGCTTCGGGGAGATGGAAGTTTGGGCGCTTGAGGCGTACGGCGCAGCTTATACGCTGCAGGAAATTTTGACGGTCAAATCCGACGATGTCGTCGGCCGCGTGAAGACGTACGAATCGATCGTCAAGGGCGAGAACGTTCCGGAGCCGGGCGTACCGGAATCCTTTAAAGTCTTGATCAAAGAGCTTCAGAGCTTGGGTATGGACGTCAAAATCTTGTCCGAGAACGAAGAAGAGATCGAAATGAAGGAAATGGACGACGAGGATGAGGTAACCAGCGACAAGCTGAACCTGAATCTCGAAGGCGCGGAGCTTGGTGTAGAGTAAGGCTGTGATGGAAATGCTTTACGGACGTAAGTCATGGGCATATGCCCGCACACAGATTTTGCTGCACAAAACATGGAGGAGGGTTGCTCCTTGATCGACGTCAACAATTTTGAGTACATGAAAATCGGATTGGCTTCCCCCGACAAGATACGTTCATGGTCCAGAGGCGAAGTGAAGAAGCCGGAGACGATCAACTATAGAACGTTGAAGCCGGAAAAGGAAGGCTTGTTCTGCGAGAAAATCTTCGGGCCGACCAAAGACTGGGAATGTCATTGCGGTAAATATAAACGCGTCCGTTACAAAGGCGTCGTCTGTGACCGATGCGGCGTAGAGGTTACCCGCCAAAAAGTGCGCCGCGAACGTATGGGCCACATCGAACTGGCTGCGCCGGTTTCGCATATTTGGTACTTCAAAGGCATCCCGAGCCGTATGGGTCTTGCGCTTGATATGTCTCCCCGTTCGCTGGAGGAGATCATCTATTTTGCATCCTATGTTGTAACGGATCCGGGAGACACGCCGCTGGAGAAAAAACAGCTGCTCTCCGAGAAAGAATACCGCAGCTATCGCGAAAAGTACGGCTATGCGTTCCAAGCCGGCATGGGCGCCGAAGCGGTGAAGAAGCTTCTGCAGGACATCGACATCGAGAAAGAAGTCGACATGCTGAAGGAAGAACTGAAAACCGCACAAGGTCAACGCCGTAATCGCGCAATCAAGCGGTTGGAAGTCATGGAAGCTTTCCGTAACTCGAAAAATATGCCGGAGTGGATGGTGCTGGACGTACTGCCGGTCATTCCTCCGGAGCTCCGGCCGATGGTGCAGCTGGACGGTGGGCGTTTTGCGACCTCCGACTTGAACGATCTGTACCGCCGGGTTATTAACCGGAACAACCGTCTGAAAAGACTGCTTGACTTGGGCGCTCCCGACATTATCGTGCAGAACGAGAAACGGATGCTGCAGGAAGCCGTAGACGCCTTGATCGACAACGGCCGCCGCGGCCGTCCGGTTACGGGTCCGGGCAACCGTCCGCTCAAATCGCTTAGCCATATGCTCAAAGGGAAACAAGGCCGTTTCCGTCAAAACCTGCTCGGTAAACGGGTTGACTATTCCGGCCGTTCCGTTATCGTTGTCGGACCGAGTCTTAAGATGTATCAATGCGGACTTCCGAAGGAAATGGCGCTTGAGCTGTTTAAGCCTTTCGTCATGAAGGAGCTTGTCAACAAAGGTCTCGCACACAACATCAAGAGCGCGAAGCGCAAAGTGGAACGCGTCAGCCCGGAAGTATGGGACGTGCTCGAAGAAGTGATCAAGGAGCATCCGGTCCTTCTGAATCGTGCCCCCACGCTTCACCGTCTCGGGATTCAGGCGTTTGAGCCGATCCTGGTCGAAGGGCGCGCCATCAAGCTGCATCCGCTCGTATGTACGGCTTATAACGCCGACTTCGACGGTGACCAGATGGCCGTTCACGTGCCGCTCTCTGCAGAAGCGCAGGCGGAAGCACGCGTTTTGATGCTGGCTTCGGGGAACATCTTGAACCCGAAAGACGGCAAGCCGGTCGTTACGCCTTCGCAGGACATGGTTCTCGGCAGCTTCTATTTGACGACCGAGAACAAGCAGGCCAAAGGCTCGATGACGATTCTGCGCTCCGTGGCTGAAGCGGTATCGCTGTACCATCGCGGAGACGCATCGCTTCATGCGCGCGTAGCCATTCCGGCCAAAGCGCTCGGGAAAACGAGCTTTACGCCGGAACAGCAAGAAGCCATGCTTATTACAACGGTCGGAAAAATCATCTTTAACGAGATTTATCCTCCGGACTTCCCGTACATCAACGAAGCGACCAAAGCGAATTTGTTGAACGGACCGTCGGATACGTATTTCGTATTCGAAAAAGGCAGCGACATCCGTCAAAAAATGGAAGAGCTGCCGGAGACGAAGGCCGTAGGTAAAGACTATCTGGGTACAATCATTGCCGAATGTTTCCGCCGTTATCATACGACGCAAACGTCGATTACGCTGGATAATATTAAGCAGCTTGGTTTTACCTACTCTACTCGGGCGGGAATCACGATCGCGGTGGCGGACGTTACCGTTCCGAAGGAGAAGGATCAAATTCTTCAAGAATCCGACGAGAAAGTCCGGGTCGTGACAAACCAATACCGCCGCGGTCTGATTACGGACGACGAGCGATATGAGCGCGTCATTGCGATCTGGAGTAAGGCGAAGGATGAAATTACCGACATTTTGATGAAGTCGCTTGATAAATACAACTCCATCAACATGATGGTGGAGTCTAAGGCGCGCGGTAACAAATCGCAGATCACCCAGCTTGGCGGGATGCGCGGTTTGATGGCGACGCCGACAGGCCGGATCTACGAATTGCCGATCAAATCGAACTTCCGCGAAGGCTTGACGGTCTTGGAGTACTTTATCTCCACGCACGGCGCGCGGAAAGGTTTGGCCGATACGGCGCTTCGTACCGCCGACTCCGGTTACCTGACCCGTCGTCTTGTCGACGTAGCGCAGGACGTCATCGTACGCGATGAGGATTGCGGTACGGACAAAGGCTTCTTGGTCAGCCGTATTCAAGACGGCAAAGAGGTTATTGAGGATCTGTACGACCGGATCGAAGGCCGTTATTCCTTCGAAACGATCCGCGATCCGAAGACCGGTGAAGTCATTGTTTCCCGCAACGATCTGATCGATGCAGGGAAAGCGGACCGGATTATCGAAGCCGGCATAGAAAAAGTACAAATTCGTTCCGTGCTCAGCTGCCGCTCCAGACACGGGGTGTGCAAGAAGTGTTACGGACGTAACTTGGCGACAGGCCAACACGTCGAGATCGGTGAAGCCGTAGGGATTATCGCGGCGCAATCCATCGGGGAACCAGGAACGCAGCTGACGATGCGCACATTCCATACCGGGGGCGTTGCGGGCGACGATATTACCCAAGGTTTGCCGCGGATTCAGGAGCTTTTCGAAGCGCGGAATCCGAAAGGGCAAGCGACGATTTCGGAGATCGACGGCGTGGTGAAAGAAATTCGCGAAGCCAAAGACCGCCGGGAGATCGAGGTCCAAGGCGAAGCGGAATCCAAGGTGTACTCCATCTCTTACGGTTCCCGGATCCGGGTCTCCGTCAACCAGACCGTAGAGGCTGGCGACGAGCTGACCGAGGGTTCGATCGACCCGAAAGAAATGCTGCGTATCAAAGGGATCCGCGGCGTGCAGAACTATATTTTGCAAGAGGTTCAGCGCGTATACCGGAACCAAGGGGTAGAAATCAACGACAAGCACGTTGAGGTTATGATCCGTCAGATGCTGCGCAAAATCCGTATCGTCGACGCGGGCAATACGACGCTGCTTCCGGGCTCGTTCGTGGATATCCACGAATACGAGGAAGCGAACAAAGTGGCTCTCTTCGCGGGCGAAGAGCCTGCAGTAGCGAAGCCGGTGCTCCTCGGGATCACCAAAGCGTCGCTGGAGACCGACTCGTTCCTGTCCGCGGCATCGTTCCAAGAAACGACGCGGGTTCTTACCGATGCGGCAATCAAAGGCAAAGTCGACCAACTGCTCGGCTTGAAAGAGAATGTCATCATCGGGAAGCTGATTCCGGCCGGTACGGGGATGTCGAGATACCGCAACATCCGTATTACCGACCCGAACGCCGTTCCGTTGGATGAAGAAATGACCGAAGCGGAAGCCGTAACGGTAGAATAAAGCACGTCAATAGACTTGCCTTTAAAATTTGGATTGAAAAATCTCATTTAAAGGCAAGTCTTTATTCTTGACAGGGTATAACTGAAATGCTAATATATCAAAGTGTGCCATTTTAGAGGCTCGTCACCTGTCCCTTGGAGGGTGTGTCACATGTCTTATGATAGAGTGAAGCAGGCAGCGAAACTGACTATCGGCACGAAGCAAGCGATGAAGACGGTGGAGCAAGGCCAAGCCACGGAAGTGTTCATTGCGAAAGATGCAGATCCGCGAATTACGATAAAAATAGTTAACCTCTGCAAGAAATTCGGGGTTAAAGTGACATACGTGGACTCCATGAAAATGTTAGGTAAAGCGTGTGGAATCGATGTAGGCGCAGCTGTGGCTGCGGTGGTGAATGAATAGATGTTTTTGTCTGAGAAACAGAGATGGATCGAGGGCAAAAACTTTTCCTTTGTTCATTTACGACTCGCCTGGATCTGTGGGCTTGAAAAAATGCAACATCATTACGATGAAGGAGGTGGCCAATATGCCAACAATTAACCAGCTCGTTCGTAAAGGACGTCAAGCTAAAGTTGTAAAATCCAAATCCCCTGCTCTTCAAAGAGGCTTCAACGCCCTGAAAAGAGAAGCGACGGATCTGAGCTCCCCTCAAAAACGCGGTGTGTGCACTCGTGTAGGTACGATGACGCCGAAGAAACCGAACTCCGCACTTCGTAAATATGCGCGTGTTCGTTTGACCAACCGTGTCGAGGTTACGGCTTATATCCCGGGTATCGGACACAACCTGCAAGAGCACAGCGTGGTGCTGATCCGCGGCGGCCGGGTAAAAGACCTTCCGGGGGTACGTTACCATATCGTTCGCGGTGCGCTTGATACTGCAGGCGTGAACAACCGTAAACAAGCTCGTTCCAAGTACGGCGCGAAACGCCCGAAAGTGAAAAAATAATGAGTAGTAATCCAATGAACTTTTTGAGAAAGGGGGATAACTATGCCTCGTAAAGGTCCAGTTACTCGCAGAGACGTATTGCCAGATCCGGTGTATAACAGCAAGCTTGTTACCCGTTTGATCAACCGCATCATGATTGATGGTAAAAGAGGAGTAGCTCAACAGCTGCTTTACAATGCTTTCAATCTGATCCAAGAGCGTACAGGCAAAGAGCCGATGGAAGTTTTCGAACAAGCCATCAAAAACATCATGCCTGTTCTCGAAGTCAAAGCCCGCCGTGTGGGGGGAGCTAACTACCAAGTACCGATTGAAGTTAGACCTGAACGCCGCACGACGCTCGGACTTCGCTGGCTCGTCAACTACTCCCGCCTGCGCGGTGAGAAGACGATGGAAGAAAGATTGGCGCAAGAGATCATCGATGCAAGCAACAACACGGGCGCTTCCGTTAAAAAACGTGAAGACACGCACAAAATGGCTGAAGCCAACAGAGCGTTCGCGCACTATCGTTGGTAAAATTTTATTCCTATCAATAGGAAGGAGACAACCTGATGGCAAGAGAGTTCTCCTTAAAAGATACGCGTAACATCGGGATCATGGCGCATATCGATGCCGGTAAGACGACCACGACCGAGCGTATTCTGTTCTACACAGGCCGCGTGCACAAAATCGGTGAAGTTCACGAAGGTGGCGCAACGATGGACTGGATGGAGCAGGAACAGGAGCGCGGAATCACGATCACGTCCGCCGCTACGACCGCTCAATGGAAAGGTCACCGCATCAATATTATCGACACCCCGGGTCACGTTGACTTCACCGTTGAAGTTGAACGTTCCCTGCGCGTATTGGATGGAGCAGTTGGCGTATTCAGTGCCAAGGAAGGCGTTGAGCCGCAATCGGAAACCGTTTGGCGTCAAGCGGACCGTTACGGCGTTCCTCGGATTGCTTACGTTAACAAGATGGATATCATCGGTGCAGACTTCTTGGGTGCCGTACAGCAAATGCGCGACAAATTGGGCGCAAATGCCGTTGCCATCCAACTGCCGATCGGTGCCGAGAGTGATTTCAAAGGCATCATCGATCTGGTAGAGCAAGTCGCTTATATGTACAAAGACGACCTCGGTAAAGATATCGAGCAAGTCGAAATTCCGGCTGAATACAAGGACAGAGTGGAAGAGCTTCGCCTTGAGCTTGTAGAGAAAGTAGCCGAGCTGGACGAAGAACTCATGATGAAATACCTCGAAGGCGAAGAGCTTTCCGTCGAGGAAATCAAAGCCGCGCTCCGTAAAGGCGTGTGCGAAGTGAAAATCTTCCCGGTTATTTGCGGTTCTTCCTACAGAAACAAAGGCGTTCAGCTTATGCTCGATGCGGTTGTCGCTTACCTTCCTTCCCCGCTCGACGTACCGGACATCAAAGGTACGCTGGAAGACGGAACGGAAGTTGTGCGCAAATCCTCCGACGACGAGCCTTTCGCGGCGCTTGCGTTCAAAATTATGACCGACCCGTTTGTCGGTAAGTTGACATTCTTCCGCGTATACTCCGGTATTCTGAATTCCGGTTCCTACGTGCTGAATGCAACGAAAGGCAAACGTGAGCGGATCGGCCGGATCCTTCAAATGCACGCGAACAGCCGTCAAGAAATCAGCGTCGTTTACGCTGGTGACATTGCAGCTGCCGTAGGCTTGAAAGATACGACGACAGGCGATACGCTTTGCGACGAGAAAAACACGGTTATCCTGGAGTCCATGAACTTCCCAGAGCCGGTTATCGAACTCGCGGTAGAGCCGAAAACGAAAGCCGACCAAGACAAAATGGGTGTTGCTCTGGCGAAGCTTGCTGAAGAAGACCCGACGTTCCGCGCAAAAACGAACGAAGAAACAGGCCAAACGATCATCGCCGGTATGGGTGAGCTTCACCTGGAGATTCTCGTTGACCGTATGCTTCGCGAGTTCAAGGTAGAAACCAACGTGGGTAAACCGCAGGTTGCTTACCGCGAAACGTTCCGTCAAGCGGCTAAAGTTGAAGGTAAGTTCGTTCGCCAATCGGGTGGCCGTGGTCAATACGGACACTGTTGGGTGGAGTTCGAACCGCTTGAGCCGGGAACAGGCTTCCAATTCGAAAGCAAGATCGTCGGCGGTGCGATTCCGAGAGAATACATTGCTCCGATCCAAGCTGGTATCGAAGAGTCGATGAAAAACGGCGTGTATGCAGGCTTCCCGCTTGTAGACATCAAAGCTACCGTTGTCGACGGATCTTACCATGATGTTGACTCCTCCGAGATGGCGTTTAAAATCGCAGGTTCCATGGCCCTCAAAGCCGCTGCGGATAAATGCCGCCCGGTTCTGCTTGAGCCAATCATGAAAGTGGAAGTTACCGTACCGGAAGAGTACATGGGCGACGTTATGGGCGACCTGAACTCCCGCCGCGGACGGATCGAGGGTATGGATACTCGTCACGGAGCTCAAATCATTCGTGCGAAAGTGCCTCTCTCCGAAATGTTCGGTTACTCCACGACACTGCGTTCCCGTACGCAAGGTCGCGGCGTATACTCGATGGAAATTTCCCATTATGAAGAAGTGCCTAAGTCCATTGCAGACGAAATCGTCTCCAAGCACAAAGGCGCCTAATATAATTAGTTATTTAAGGAGGCAATCTACTCATGGCAAAAGCGAAATTTGAGCGTAATAAACCGCACGTTAACATTGGTACCATCGGTCACGTTGACCATGGTAAAACAACTTTGACTGCTGCGATCACGACTGTATTGTCCAAAAAATACGGCGGTGCTGCTGTAGCATTCGACCAAATCGACAAAGCTCCGGAAGAGCGCGAGCGCGGTATCACGATCTCCACTGCGCACGTTGAATATGAAACTCCTAACCGTCACTACGCACACGTTGACTGCCCAGGCCACGCCGACTACGTTAAAAACATGATCACTGGCGCAGCTCAAATGGACGGCGCGATCCTGGTTGTATCCGCAGCTGACGGCCCTATGCCGCAAACTCGCGAGCACATCCTGCTCTCCCGCCAAGTAGGCGTTCCTTACATCGTCGTATTCCTCAACAAATGCGACATGGTTGAAGACGAAGAGCTTCTTGAACTGGTTGAAATGGAAGTTCGCGACCTGCTCAACGAGTACGAGTTCCCGGGCGACGACACTCCGATCGTTCGCGGCGCAGCTCGTGAAGCACTGCAAAACCCAGACGGTCCTTGGGCTGACAAAATCGTTGAGCTGTTCGAGCACATCGATACTTACATCCCGACGCCTGAGCGCGACACTGACAAGCCTTTCTTGATGCCGGTAGAGGACGTGTTCACGATCACTGGTCGTGGTACCGTTGCTACAGGTCGTGTAGAGCGCGGTGTAGTTAAAGTCGGCGACGAGATCGAAATCATCGGTCTGGCTGAAGAAACTCGCAAATCCGTTGTTACGGGCGTAGAAATGTTCCGTAAACTTCTTGATTCCGCTCAAGCGGGCGACAACATCGGCGCACTGCTTCGCGGTGTAGACCGTAAAGACATCGAGCGTGGACAGGTATTGGCGAAACCGGGTTCGGTTAAACCGCACACGAACTTCTCCGCTCAAATCTACGTTTTGACAAAAGAAGAGGGTGGACGTCATAAGCCGTTCTTCACTGGCTACCGTCCGCAATTCTACTTCCGTACAACGGACGTTACGGGTATCATCAACCTGCCGGAAGGCACAGAGATGGTTATGCCTGGCGACAACATCACGGTAACGGTTGAGCTGATCGCTCCGATCGCTATCGAAGAAGGTACTCGCTTCGCTATTCGCGAAGGCGGCCGTACCGTTGGTGCCGGTGCCGTTGCTTCCATCACGAAGTAATTCTAGTCTCCGGACTTTGCCCTTCATCTCTATGAGATGGAGGGCTTTTAATTTTTTTTAGGCAAATGTCGAATTTTTTCTTGCTTTTTAGTTTTGTTTTTAATATAATAGTGAACGTTGGTCTGTGACGTTGCGATGATGTGAGAGGTTGCTGACACACCCGGCCCCTTTGCCATAGGGACGGCGTCAGGAGATTTTCACGGAGTATGTCCGATACTAAATTGGGCGATAGAAGGAGGGAATACTATGGCAAAGCAAAAGATTCGTATTCGTTTGAAGGCTTATGATCACAGAGTGCTGGATCAATCCGCTGAGAAGATCGTGGAAACAGCCAAACGTTCCGGTGCAGGAGTGTCTGGTCCGATTCCGCTTCCGACTGAGAAGCAAATCATCACGATTCTGCGTGCGGTTCACAAGTACAAAGATTCGCGTGAGCAATTCGAAATGCGCACGCATAAGCGTTTGATCGATATCGTCAATCCGACGCCGCAAACCGTTGATGCGCTAATGCGTCTGGATCTGCCGTCCGGTGTGGACATCGAAATCAAACTGTAATATACGATTGTGGATAAATAAGCGACAAGCAAGAGAGGAAAAGAGGTGTCAACGATGACAAAAGGTATCTTAGGTAAAAAGCTTGGGATGACTCAAGTATTTACACCGGAAGGATTGGTTGTACCGGTAACTGTAATTCAAGCGGGTCCTTGCACAGTGCTGCAGAAGAAGGATTCGGAGAACGACGGTTACGAAGCCATCCAAATCGGTTTTGCCGATAAGAAAGAAAAGAACGCGAACAAACCTGAGTTGGGCCATGCGAAAAAAGCGGGCGCAACGCCTAAGCGCTACGTTAAGGAGCTTCGCGGCGTTCAGATTTCCGAGTATGAAGTTGGCCAAGAAATCAAAGCCGACGTATTCTCCGAAGGTGAATTCGTTGATGTAACAGGAACGTCCAAAGGTAAAGGGTTCCAAGGCGTTATCAAAAGACATAACCAATCTACTGGTCCGATGGCTCACGGTTCCCGTTACCACCGCGGTCCGGGTTCGATGGGTTCCATCCAAGCTAACCGTGTTCCTAAAGGTAAGAAATTGCCGGGTCACATGGGTACGGAAACCGTTACGATTCAAAAGCTCGAAGTTGTGAAAGTAGACGTAGAACGCAACGTTCTTCTGATCAAAGGCTCCATTCCGGGTCCTAAAAACAGCTTCGTTACGATAAAGTCTTCGGTGAAGAAGTAAGAAAGCGGGAAAGGAGGATAACAAATGCCAAAAGTAGCAGTGTTTAACGTTAGTGGTGCCCAAGTAGGCGAAGTGGAACTCGCGGATAGCGTGTTCGGAATCGAGCCGCACGTTCATGTGTTGAATGAAGCGGTATTGATGCAGCGTGCGTCCCTTCGTGCCGGTACGCATAAAACGAAAGGTCGTTCCGAGGTTCGCGGCGGTGGCCGTAAGCCGTGGAAACAAAAAGGCACAGGCCGTGCTCGTCAAGGTAGCATCCGCTCTCCGCAATGGAAAGGCGGCGGTACCGTTTTTGGTCCGACACCTCGCAGCTATGCCTACAAACTGCCTAAAAAAGTTCGTCGTTTGGCGATCAAATCCGCGTTGTCTTCCAAGGTGAAGGCGAGCGAAATTATCGTGCTTGACCAATTGCAAATGGCTCAGCCGAAAACGAAAGAATTTGCAGCGATTTTGAATAACCTCAAAGTGGATCGTAAAGCTTTGGTTGTGACGGCTGCGTATGACGAGAACGTAGCATTGTCCGCACGTAACATTCCTGGCGTGAAGTTTGTTGCTGCTGAAGGAATCAACGTGCTTGATGTTATGGTTTACGACAAGCTGATCATTACGAAGGATGCGGTGCAAAAGGTAGAGGAGGTGTTTGCGTAATGAAAAACCCTCGCGATATTATTAAGCGCCCGGTCATTACCGAACGTTCCAGCGAAATGATGGCGGAAAAGAAATATGTGTTCGAAGTGGACATCCGTTCGAACAAAACGGAAGTCAAACAAGCGATCGAGCAAATCTTCAAAGTAAAAGTAACGAACGTGAATACGCTCAGAATGCCGGCGAAGCCGAAGCGTTATGGCCGCTATTCCGGATATACGTCCGAATGGAAAAAAGCGATCGTTACTTTAAGCGCAGACAGCAAAGAACTGGAGTTCTTTGAAAACTCGCAAGTTTAATTTTTTGAAGTAAGGAGGGAATCCACGTGCCAATTAAAAAATATAAACCAACCTCTCCTGCAAGACGTGCGATGTCGGTTTCTACTTTTGAAGAAATCACAACATCCACACCGGAGAAATCGCTTTTGGCTCCTCTGAGCAAAAAAGCGGGTCGGAACAACCAAGGTAAAATTACGGTTCGTCACCAAGGCGGCGGACACAAACGTAAATACCGCATCATCGATTTCAAACGGAACAAAGATGGAATACCTGGTCGCGTTGCTACAATCGAATACGACCCGAACCGTTCCGCTAACATCGCATTGATCCACTACGTGGATGGCGAGAAACGCTACATCATCGCTCCGAAAGGCTTGAAAGTGGGCGATCAAATCGTATCCGGTCCGGATGCCGACATCAAAATCGGTAACGCGCTTCCTTTGGAAAACATTCCGGTAGGTACGGTTATCCACAACATCGAGCTGAAGCCTGGCAAAGGCGGACAATTGGTTCGCGCAGCTGGTACGGAAGCTCAATTGCTCGGTAAAGAAGAGCAATATGTAACGGTTCGCTTGTCTTCCGGCGAAATGAGAAAAATCCTCAAAGTTTGCCGCGCAACCATCGGTTCCGTAGGTAACGAGGATTACGAACTCGTGAAGATCGGTAAAGCCGGCCGTGCTCGTTGGCTGGGTCAAAGACCGGAAGTTCGCGGTTCCGTTATGAACCCGAACGATCACCCGCACGGTGGTGGTGAAGGTCGCTCCCCGATCGGCCGCAAATCCCCGATGTCTCCTTGGGGCAAACCGACGCTCGGATACAAAACGCGGAAGAAAAACAAAGCTTCCAATCAATATATTGTACGTCGCCGCACGAAGTAATTACTTTTTCGGTTCGGTTAAAGAAGGGAGGAACGAAGCATGGGTCGCAGTTTGAAAAAAGGGCCTTTCGTAGATGGCTACCTTTTGAAGAAAGTGGAAGACATGAACGCAAGCAGCAAGAAGCAAGTGATCAAAACTTGGTCTCGCCGCTCGACGATTTTCCCGCAATTCATCGGTCACACGTTCGGTGTGTATGACGGCAGAAAGCATGTTCCGGTATACGTAACGGAAGATATGGTCGGACATAAACTCGGTGAGTTTGCACCAACCCGTACTTACAAAGGGCACGACGACGACAAGAAGACGGGTAAACGCTAGGCTCGGAACCTACAGATCAGTTTGTGAATGAGAGGAGGTACATCCATGCAACAAGCTAAAGCTATTGCAAGATACGTTCGAATTGCTCCGCGCAAAGCGCAACTCGTTGTTGACTTGATCCGCGGTAAGCAAGTGGGCGAAGCGATTGCGATTCTGCGTCACACGCCGAAAGCGGCTTCCCCGATCGTTGAGAAATTGCTCAACTCGGCTATTGCCAATGCGGAGCATAACTACTCCATGGATCCTAATAGTCTGGTGGTTTCGCAAGTATTTGTGGACCAAGGCCCGACTTTGAAAAGATTCCGTCCTCGTGCGATGGGTCGTGCGAGCCGCATCAATAAACGTACCAGCCACATTACATTAGTGGTATCTGAGAAATAAGGAGGGACAACGTGTGGGTCAAAAAGTAAACCCGGTAGGACTTCGTATCGGCATTATCCGTGATTGGGAATCCAAATGGTACGCCGGCAAAGATTTCGGCGATCTGCTGATGGAAGACGTAAAAATCCGTGAATATTTGAAACAAAAGTTGAAAGAATCTGCCGTTTCCCGCATTGAGATCGAGCGTGCCGCTAATCGCGTGAACGTGACGATTCATACGGCGAAGCCAGGTATGGTTATCGGTAAAGGCGGTTCCGAGGTTGAAGTTATCCGCGGCTACCTGACTAAGCTGACGAACGGCAAAAAAGTACACATCAACATCTCTGAAGTAAAACAACCGGAACTGGATGCGATCTTGGTTGCAGAAAGCATTGCACAACAATTGGAGCGTCGCGTATCGTTCCGTCGTGCATTGAAACAAGCAATTCAAAGAACGATGAGAGCCGGTGCAAAAGGGATCAAGACATCGGTCAGCGGTCGTCTGGGCGGAGCGGAAATCGCCAGAACGGAAGGTTACAGCGAGGGTACGGTTCCTCTTCATACATTGCGTGCGGACATCGACTATGGTACGGCAGAAGCTCACACCACTTACGGTCGGATCGGCGTAAAAGTATGGATCTATCGTGGCGAAGTTCTTCCAACGGCTAAGAAAAAGGCTGCTACGGAAGGAGGCAACTAATCATGTTAGTTCCTAAACGTGTGAAACACCGCAAAGAGCACCGTGGCAACATGCGCGGTCGCGCCAAAGGCGGTACGGAAGTTCATTTCGGAGAATACGGCTTGCAAGCGATGGAGCCGGCTTGGGTAACCAACCGTCAAATCGAAGCTGCCCGTATTGCGATGACTCGTTACATCAAGCGGGGCGGTAAAGTTTGGATCAAAATTTTCCCTTCCAAACCGATCACCCAAAAGCCGCTTGAAGTTCGGATGGGTAGCGGTAAAGGTAACGTAGAAAAATGGGTTGCTGTCGTTAAGCCGGGTAAAGTTCTGTTCGAACTGGCCGGCGTAAGCGAAGAAATCGCCCGTGAAGCTATGCGTCTCGCCTCTCACAAGCTGCCGATCAAAACGAAGTTTGTGAAAAGAGAAGAAGTGGGTGGTGAAGCAAATGAAAGCTAGTGAATTTCGCAACTTAACCACTGCTGAGATCGAACAAAAGATTGCCGGATTTAAAGAGCAGCTCTTTAACCTCCGTTTTCAACTGGCTACAGGTCAACTGGATAATCCCGTACAAATTCAAAAAGTCCGCAAAGAGATTGCCCGGGCAAAGACTGTTTTGCGTGAAAGAGAATTGGGAATCACTAGTTAATGAATGAGAGAGGAGGATCTCAGAATGGCTGAACGCAACGAGCGTAAAACGCAGCTGGGTAAAGTCGTAAGCGACAAAATGGACAAAACCATCGTTGTGGCTGTAGAAACCTACAAAAAACACGACTTGTACCACAAACGCATTAAATATACGAAAAAATTCAAAGCTCATGACGAAAACAACGAAGCGAAAATCGGCGATGTTGTTAAAATCATGGAAACTCGTCCGCTTTCCAAAGACAAGCGTTGGAGACTGGTCGAAGTCGTAGAAAAAGCGGTTATCGTTTAATATAAGCTTCGGGCATCAATTCCGGAAGGAGGGAATACACAATGATTCAACCTTTTACTCGTTTGAACGTAGCTGACAACTCTGGTGCGAAGCAACTGATGTGTATCCGCGTGTTGGGTGGTACGGGTCGTCGTACGGCTAACATCGGTGATCTGATCATCTGCTCCGTGAAAGAAGCAACACCAGGTGGCGTTGTCAAAAAGGGCGACGTTGTTAAAGCAGTAGTCGTGCGTACGAGACGCGGTGCTCGCCGTAAGGACGGATCCTACATCAGCTTTGACGAGAACGCAGCCGTAGTTGTAAAAGAAGATAAGAGCCCGCGCGGCACACGTATCTTCGGACCGGTTGCCCGCGAACTTCGCGACAGAGACTTCATGAAAATCGTTTCTCTGGCTCCGGAAGTTATCTAATAAACAAGCAGCTGCTTACGAAGTCGGCTTTCATAGGAAAGTTTGTAGGAGGTGTACACAGTGCCAAAACAACCGAAGAAACTCGAGTCTCATAACAATAAATTGCACGTGAAAAAAGACGATACGGTTTTTGTTATCACCGGTAAAGACAAAGGGAAGAAAGGCCGCGTTATCGCAGCATTCCCTCGTGAAAACCGTGTGTTGGTCGAAGGCGTGAACATGATCAAGAAGCATTCCAAGCCTTCCCAACAAAATCCGCAAGGCGGCATTATCACGCAAGAAGCTCCGATCCACGTGTCCAACGTGATGCTGGTAGATCCGAAGAGCGGCCAACCTACTCGCGTAGGTTACAAAGTGCTGGATAACGGCAAAAAAGTTCGCGTTGCGAAAAAATCCGGCGAAGTTATCGACTAATCGTATAAGTAAGAAAGGAGGTACACGGATTCATGGCTGCAAGAATGAAAGATCGCTTTTTGAACGAAATTACGCCTGCCCTGATGCAGAAATTCAACTACACCACGGTGATGCAGGTTCCGAAAATTGAAAAAGTGGTTATCAACATGGGTGTAGGCGAAGCAGTTGCCAACTCCAAAGTGCTCGATACCGCTGTTAACGATCTGCAGATGATCTCCGGACAAAAGCCGGTTA
Source organism: Paenibacillus ehimensis NBRC 15659 (assembly GCF_004000785.1). Taxonomy (GTDB): domain Bacteria; phylum Bacillota; class Bacilli; order Paenibacillales; family NBRC-103111; genus Paenibacillus_G; species Paenibacillus_G ehimensis. Next base: position 41,197 of record NZ_BILX01000039.1, read on the forward strand.
TCACCAGAGCGAAAAAATCGATCGCAGGCTTCAAGCTGCGTGAAAATATGCCGATCGGTGTGAAAGTTACGCTTCGCGGCGAGCGTATGTATCACTTCCTGGATAAATTGTTCAATGTTGCTCTTCCTCGCGTACGCGACTTCCGCGGTGTATCGACCAAGGCTTTTGACGGCCGCGGCAACTACACGCTCGGTTTGAAAGAACAACTCATCTTCCCGGAGATTGAGTACGATAAAGTGGATAAAGTGCGCGGTATGGATATCGTTATCGTCACAACGGCTAAAACGGACGAAGAGTCCCGCGAATTGTTGGCTCAATTGGGCATGCCGTTTTCCAAATAACATGCTTATGAAGCAAGTTTCCTAATGGAGACTTTGGAGGTGTAAACTGAAGTGGCAAAAACTTCGATGAAGATTAAGCAGCAGCGTCCTCCGAAATTCAAGGTGCAGGCTTACACACGCTGCGAACGCTGCGGTCGCCCGCATTCCGTATTACGGAAATTCAAAATTTGCAGAATTTGCTTCCGCGAATTGGCATACAAAGGCCAGATTCCTGGCGTGAAGAAAGCAAGCTGGTAAACTTTAAGCTCTCGGGAAGGAGGTTCACTACACATGGTTATGTCCGATCCAATTGCAGATATGCTTACACGCATCCGCAACGCTAATGTCGTTCGTCATGAAACTGTCGAAATTCCGGCTTCGAAGGTCAAAAGAGAAATCGCTGAGATCCTCAAGAAGGAAGGCTTCATTCGTGACGCTGAATATATCGAAGACAGCAAGCAAGGCATCATCCGCTTGTTCCTGAAATACGGCCCTAACAATGAGCGCGTTATTACAGGACTTAAAAGAATCAGCAAACCGGGCCTTCGCGTTTACGCGAAAAGCCAAGAAGTGCCTCGCGTACTTGGCGGTTTGGGAATCGCAATTCTGTCCACGTCCAAAGGCGTGATGACGGATAAAGAAGCTCGTCAATCCAAAGCTGGCGGAGAGGTAATCTGCTACGTTTGGTAATCAAGATTTTGAATGAACGGAGGTGCACAACATGTCCCGTATTGGTCGCAAACCGATCACGATCCCAAGCGGAGTAAACGTGACTATTGACAATACACTCATTACGGTAAAAGGTCCGAAAGGCACTTTGAGCCGTGAATTGCATAGAGATATGAAGATCAGCGTTGAGGACAATGTTCTGACCGTAGAACGTCCTTCCGACAATAAATTGCACCGCTCTCTGCATGGTACGACCCGCAGCGTCGTACAAAACATGGTTAGCGGAGTAACTGATGGTTTTGTTAAAACTCTTGATCTCGTCGGCGTAGGTTACCGTGCGAACAAATCCGGCAACAAGCTGGTTCTGAACGTCGGTTACTCCCACCCGGTCGAAATCGAGCCGGAGAACGGCATCGAGTTCGAAGTTCCTTCCAACACCAAGATCATCGTTAAAGGGATCGACAAAGAGTTGGTTGGAGCTACAGCAGCAAAAGTTCGTTCCGTTCGTGAGCCTGAGCCGTACAAAGGCAAAGGTATCAAATACGAAGGCGAGCGTATCCTTCGCAAAGAAGGTAAAGCCGGTAAAAAGAAATAAGGCTGCTTAAGCTGATCGCATAATCCGAACTTCGGATGATCCAACTCGAAAGGAGTGAACCTCGAATGATTACCAAAGGCGACAAAAACAAAGCGCGTTTGAAAAGACATCTTCGCGTTCGTAAGAAAATTCAAGGAACGGCGGAACGTCCTCGTCTGAACATTTTCCGTTCCTCTAAGCATATGTACGCACAACTGATCGACGACGTTAAAGGCGTAACGATCGCAGCTGCTTCCACGCAGGACAAAGAGCTCAGAGAAGGCCTTGGCAACGGCGGTAACGCTGAAGCGGCTTCGAAAGTCGGAACTCTGATCGCTGAGCGTGCGAAAAAAGCAGGTGTCGTGAAAGTCGTTTTCGACCGCGGCGGTTACCTGTACCATGGACGTGTTAAAGCACTTGCAGACGCTGCTCGTGAAGCAGGTCTTGAATTCTAATCCAATTCATCAATAAGGAGGTAAAGGACTTGCGTATTGATCCCAATACATTAGAACTGACTGAAAAAGTCGTTCATATTAACCGCGTAGCTAAAGTCGTAAAGGGCGGTCGCCGTTTCAGCTTTAGCGCACTCGTGGTTGTGGGCGACGGCAAAGGTTGGGTAGGCGCGGGAATCGGTAAAGCTTCCGAGGTACCTGATGCGATTCGCAAAGGCATCGAAGACGCGAAGAAAAACCTGATTCACGTTCCTATCGTCGGAACGACTATTCCTCACATGGTGATCGGACATTTCGGCGCAGGACGCGTATTGCTTAAGCCTGCTTCGAAAGGTACCGGAGTTATCGCCGGCGGCCCGGTTCGTGCGGTTCTTGAACTGGCAGGCGTAGGCGACATTCTGACGAAGTCCCTCGGGTCTTCGAACTCCATCAACATGGTTAACGCTACTCTGGAAGGCTTACAGCGCCTGAAGCGTGCGGAAGAGGTTGCTAAGCTTCGCGGTAAAACCGTAGAAGAACTCTTAGGTTAGGAGGGATACCATGGCTAAGCAACTGCAAATTACCCTCAAGCGCAGCCTGATCGGTCGTCCTGAAACTCAGCGTCGTACGGTTACGGCTCTCGGACTTCGCAAATTGCATCAATCCGTTACTCAACAAGACAATGCTGCGATCCGCGGCATGGTTAACCAAGTAAGTCACTTGGTCGAAGTTAAAGAAATCGAAGCTTAAGGTTTTAACATATAGCTAGAGGAGGTGCAAACGATGAAATTGCATGAGCTTTCTTCCGCTCCAGGTTCCCGCGATACGCGCAAGCGTGTAGGTCGTGGTATCGGTAGTGGAATGGGTAAAACAGCTACTCGCGGTCACAAAGGTCAAAACGCCCGTTCCGGCGGCGGTGTCCGTCCGGGCTTCGAAGGCGGTCAGAACCCGCTTTATCGTCGCTTGCCAAAACGTGGATTTAACAACAGATTCCGTACGGAATATGCGGTTATCAACGTAGAGGATTTGAACAAGTTTGCAGCAGGTACGGAAGTAACTCCTGAAGTTCTTTTGGAATCCGGCATCGTGAAAAACCCTAAAGACGGCATCAAAATTTTGGGTAACGGTGAAATCACGGTTCAGCTGAACGTTAAGGCTAGCAAGTTCTCCCAATCTGCGGTAGAGAAAATCCAGGCTGCCGGCGGTAAAACCGAGGTGATTTAATGTTTCGTACCATATCCAATATTATGAAAGTAGACGATCTGAGGAAACGGATCCTGTTCACCCTTCTGGTGCTGATCGTCTACAGAATTGGTGCTTTTATTCCGGTACCTAACATCAACACAGACATTCTCAAGCTTCAAGACCAAGCTAACGCAGGTGGTGTATTCGGCTTGCTGAATACATTCTCCGGCGGCGCGTTGTTCCAATTCTCCATCTTCGCGATGGGGATTATGCCGTATATCACGGCATCCATCATCGTGCAGCTTCTTTCCATGGATGTCATTCCGACATTCACGCAATGGGCTAAAGAAGGAGAAGTCGGCAGAAAGAAGTTAAGTCAAATCACTCGTTACGGGACCATTGTGCTGGGAATTATTCAAGCTTTTGGTCTGGCGATCGGATTTAACCGTCTATATGCCGGTCTTGTGATCAATCCGAACTTTACGACGTATGCGTTGATCGCGATCGTGCTTACGGCTGGGACTGCTTTTCTGATGTGGTTAGGGGAACAAATCACCGAAAATGGCATTGGAAATGGTATTTCCATTATCATCTTCGCAGGGATTGTTGCGGCAATCCCGACTGGCATCGGACAAATATACCAAACGCAATTTGCAGATGCAGGCGGCGCGCTCTTCCTTAACATCTTGAAGGTCGTCATTATTGCCGTCGTGGTCATTGCCTTGATCGCCGGTGTGATTTTCGTCCAGCAGGGCGTTCGTAAAATTCCGGTGCAGTATGCAAAACGGGTGGTAGGCCGCAAAATGTTCGGAGGGCAGTCGACGCACATTCCGCTTAAAGTAAATGCGGCTGGCGTCATTCCGGTCATCTTCGCGCTTTCGCTGCTAGTGTTTCCTCCGACGATTGCAAGCTTCTGGAGAGGTAACGCTGTGGCGGAATGGATTATCACCAACTTGAACTACACGCATCCGCTCGGTATGGTGTTGTACGTTTTGTTGATCATCGGCTTCACGTATTTCTACACGTTTGTACAGATGAATCCTGTGCAAATGGCGGATCAGATGAAGAAAAATGGCGGATATATCCCAGGCATCCGTCCCGGCAAAACCACCTCGGTTTACTTGACGCGAGTCATGACCCGAATCACATTGTCCGGTGCGCTTTTCCTGGCTGCCATCTCGATCCTTCCAATGATTATCGGTTCTGTGGCCGGGCTGCCGAACTCCGTTACCATTGGCGGTACGTCTTTGCTGATCGTTATCGGTGTAGGACTTGAGACGATGAAACAAATCGAGAGCCAACTGATCAAACGCCACTACAAAGGCTTCATTAATAAATAGCAAATAGGTACTGATAGTGAGCTTTAGGCTATCGGCACCTATTGTGCTGTTAGTATCGATAGATGCCAGTGGGGAGGAAGTCTGATGAACGTCATCTTTATGGGGCCCCCGGGTGCAGGAAAAGGTACTCAGGCGGAACGAATCGTTGATGAGTTTCAAATTCCGCATATTTCTACGGGAGACGCCTTTCGGCTGGCGATGAAGCAGGAAACGCCGCTCGGGCTAGAAGCGAAGAAGTATGTGGATCAAGGTTTGCTCGTACCGGATGAAATTACGATCGGGATCGTTCGCGAACGCCTTCAGCAGCCGGACTGCAGCAAAGGCTTTTTGCTGGACGGTTTTCCAAGAACCATCTCCCAAGCCGAAGCCTTGGATGAGATTGCGGCTTCGCTGGGTAAAACCATCGAGCACGTGATCAATCTGAAAGTGGATCGGGATTTGCTGCTTGCACGTTTGACAGGTCGCCGGATCTGTAAATCCTGCGGAGCTACGTATCATGTCTTGTTTAACCCTCCTGCACGTGAGCATGTTTGCGACAAATGTTCTGGTGAGTTGTATCAACGTTCGGATGACACCGAAGAAAAAGTAGGGACTCGTTTGGACGAGTATACCAATAAAACCGCTCCGCTTCTGGAGTATTATCGTAACAAGGGAATATTGCGTGAGGTTAACGGTGAGCAAGAGATTAATACGGTTACTGCACAAATCAGTTCACAATTGCGGGGGCTTGCGTAATGATCATCTGTAAGTCAGCTGCTGAATTGGAATTGATGCGAGAGGCGGGTCGGATTGTCGCCGAAACGCATCGGGTGCTGCGGCAAGCCATTCAGCCCGATATTACAACGAAACAGCTCGATCAGATCGCAGAAGATTTTATTCGCAGTCAGGGCGCAATTCCGTCTTTTAAAGGCTACAATGGTTTTCCTGGCAGTATTTGCGCTTCGGTCAACGACGAACTGGTTCACGGCATACCCAGTCAACGAAAGCTTAAAAACGGTGACATCATCAGTATCGACATCGGTGCAGAGTACAAAGGATATCATGGAGATTCCGCATGGACTTACGGTGTTGGCGAGATTTCCGAGACGGCCCGCAAGCTGCTCGAAGTAACCGAAAGGTCGCTTTATGCAGGACTTGCCGAAGCCAAGCCGGACGCCAGACTGTACACGATATCCCACGCCATTCAAAAAGTGATTGAAGATGAAGGTTTTTCGGTTGTTCGGGAGTACGTAGGACATGGCATCGGAACAAAGCTCCATGAGGAGCCGCAGATTCCGAACTACGGCATTCCAGGGCGCGGTCCGCGGCTGAAGCCCGGTATGGTACTTGCAATCGAGCCGATGGTCAACGTGGGCGAACGTTATGTGAAGACCCTTGAAGACAATTGGACGGTTGTGACGGTGGATGGCACACTGTGCGCGCATTTTGAGCATACCATAGCGATTACGCCGGACGGCTACGAGATTTTTACGCTGCCCGGTAAGTAAAGCACGATGGCAACATCGAACATGCCCCAGATCGGACAAATCGTAAGGGTGAATCGGGGACGGGAATCCGGATCGTACGCCGTCATAATCGGCGTCGTAGACCAACGGTACGTGTGGATTGCAGACGGCGGAAAACGGAAATCAGACGCACCCAAAAAGAAAAACGTGATTCATCTTGAGCTTCTGCCGGCGATCAGCAGCGAAGTGGCTGATAGTATTATGACTACCGGTCGAGTCACCAATGGAAAGCTGCGGTTTGCATTGACAAAGTATGCGGACCACGAATCAGCGAAAGCGCAAGAGAAAGGAGAATGACTGTGGCCAAAGAAGATGTGATTGAAGTTGAAGGTACAGTGATTGAACCTCTTCCGAATGCAATGTTTAAGGTTGAACTGGAGAACGGTCATAAGATACTTGCTCACGTATCCGGGAAAATCAGAATGCACTTTATCCGGATCCTGCCCGGCGATAAAGTGACGGTCGAGCTCTCGCCCTATGATTTGACCAGAGGCCGTATAACCTATCGTTTTAAATAAATGTACGAAGACAGTTTTGCTCCGCTAAACTTAGCAACGCTTACGAAGTAAGTTTTCTTACGAAAACTCAGCTTATCCTTACGAAGACAGTTTTGCTCCGCAAAACTTAGCAACGCTTACGAAGTAAGTTTTCTTTACGAAAACTCTTAGGAGGTTAACACCATGAAGGTTAGACCGTCGGTCAAGCCGATTTGCGAAAAATGCAAAGTCATTCGCCGCAAAGGGAACGTTATGGTAATCTGCGAAAATCCGAAACATAAACAAAAACAAGGTTAAGGAGGTGCTGTGTTAAATGGCACGTATTGCTGGTGTAGACTTGCCTCGTGACAAACGAGTAGTCATCGCGCTGACCTACATTTTCGGGATCGGTAACACGACTGCTCAGAAAATCGTCGCTCAAACCGGTATCAATCCGGACACTCGCGTCCGCGATTTGACGGAAGACGAAGTAAGCAAAATCCGCGACGTCATCGACAAAACGCTGAAAGTGGAAGGCGACCTGCGTCGTGAAATCGCACTGAACATTAAGCGCCTGATCGAAATCGGCTGCTATCGTGGCGTTCGTCACCGCCGCGGCCTGCCTGTTCGCGGTCAACGTACCAAAACAAACGCTCGTACGCGCAAAGGTCCTCGTCGTACGGTAGCTAATAAGAAAAAATAGTAAAGGGGGGTAACCTTTAAATGGCTAAACCTAAAAAAGTCGTTCGTACCAAACGTCGTGATCGGAAAAATATCGACTCCGGAGTGGCTCATATCCGCTCTACGTTCAACAACACTATCGTAACCATCACCGACCCGCACGGGAATGCAATCTCCTGGGCAAGCGCCGGTAACCTCGGGTTCAAAGGCTCGCGTAAAAGCACTCCGTTTGCTGCGCAAATGGCTGCCGAATCTGCGGCAAAAGCTGCAATGGAGCATGGCATGAGAGCAGTTGAGGTTATGGTTAAAGGACCGGGTGCAGGTCGCGAAGCTGCGATTCGTTCGCTGCAAGCTGCAGGTTTGGAAGTAAACCTGATTAAAGACGTAACACCGATTCCTCATAACGGTTGCCGTCCTCCGAAACGTCGTCGTGTCTAATTAGGATTGCTAAGTCAAGCGGTATATTTTTCCAAAAGTTGTGAATACTATTTGGATAGGCATACTGCGCGTTTATACGTCCTAAGTTATCCAAAGGGAAACGACGTTTGAAGGAGGGTGTAACCATGATCGAAATCGAAAAGCCGAAAATAGAAACCGTATCATTGAGCGAAGACGGCACCTACGGCAAGTTTGTCGTAGAGCCATTGGAACGAGGCTACGGAACGACTCTTGGGAACTCGCTTCGCAGAATTTTGCTTTCGTCTTTGCCGGGCGCCGCTGTGACATCCGTGCAAATCGATGGCGTGCTGCATGAGTTCTCCACGGTTCCTGGCGTCATGGAAGATGTTACGGAGATTATCCTGAACCTGAAAGGACTGTCGCTCAAGATTCACTCCGACGAGGAGAAAGTGCTTGAGATCGATGCCGAAGGCGAAGGGGCTGTTGTGGCTGGCGATATTCGCGGCGATAGCGATGTGGAGATCTTAAACCCGGATTTGCACATTGCTACGCTGTCCTCCGATGCAAGGCTGCATATGAGAATTCATGCGAACCGCGGCCGGGGATACGTATCGGCAGATAAGAACAAAAAAGAGGATCAGCCGATCGGCGTGATTCCGATCGATTCGATCTACACTCCGATTACTCGTGTCAATTACAGCGTAGAAAACACTCGCGTCGGTCAAGTTACCAACTACGATAAGTTGACCCTTGAAGTTTGGACGGACGGAAGCATCCGCCCGGAAGAAGCCGTGAGCTTGGGCGCCAAAATTTTGACGGAGCATCTGATGCTGTTTGTCGGTTTGACCGACGAAGCCAAGGACGCCGAGATTATGGTGGAGAAGGAAGAGGACAAGAAGGAGAAAGTTCTGGAGATGACTATCGAAGAACTCGATCTCTCTGTCCGCTCCTACAACTGCCTGAAGCGCGCCGGCATCAATACAGTGCAGGAATTGATTACGAAGACGGAAGAAGACATGATGAAGGTTCGCAACTTGGGTCGCAAATCTCTGGAGGAAGTTCAAGAGAAGCTCGAAGAGCTTGGTCTTGGCCTGAGAATGGAAGATTAGTCTTAAGTCGCGCACCTCTGACCAATCAAGCAGAAGGAGGTTGCTCACATGGCATACCAAAAGTTGGGTCGTGACTCCAGCGCACGTAAAGCTTTGTTTCGTGATCTGGTAACCGACTTGTTCATACATGAGCGCATTCAAACGACGGAAGCGAAAGCCAAAGAACTTCGTTCCATCGCAGAAAAATTAATCACCTTGGCAAAACGTGGAGACTTGCATGCACGTCGGCAAGTGGCTTCCTTCGTTCGTCGCGAAGCGGCAAACGAAAACCAAGATGCGATTCAAAAGCTTTTCTCCGATCTGGCTCCTCGCTACGCTGAGCGTCAAGGCGGCTATACCCGCATTTTGAAGCTTGGACCTCGTCGCGGCGATGCTGCTCCAATGGTTTACTTGGAGCTTGTAGACCGGGCTTAAGAGAAAAAGGATGGGAAAGGGTGGACGGGATCTTACGATTCTGATGAAACCCTTTTTTTTGTAGGATCGAAAATTCGTTTTTCCAAGCGCGGAGGACTGCCGTGAGAAACATCTGCATGACGGTATCCTATGACGGAACGGCTTATCATGGCTTCCAGACACAGCCTCAGAAGACTACGGTTCAGCAGCAGTTGGAGCAAGCTTTGCGTCAGCTCACCTCCGAGGAGATCAAAGTGACGGCTTCGGGTCGCACGGATGCGGGGGTTCATGCGCGGGGACAGGTTTTTAATTTTCATACCGTTTCACAAATCCCGATTGAACGCTGGTGCATGGCGATCAACTCGCGGCTGCCGGATGATATTGTGGTATGGGATGCTAGGGTGGTGCCGGAAGATTTTCATGCCCGAAGGTCCGCCAAGCGCAAGACGTACCGCTATACGATGCGCTGCGGGAAATATCCGGACCTGTTTAAGCAGCATACGGAGTTTCACCATCCGACTCCTCTTGATATCACGGCCATGCAGGACGCGTTGAGCAGCTTTGTCGGCGAGCATGACTTCACATCGTTTTGTTCGAGCCGATCGTCGGCGGAAAGTCATGTTCGCACGATTTTCGAAGCTCGCTTGGAGTGCGAACCTATTGAGCCGCACTTGCAGTCGTACGCGATCCACATTTATTTGACCGGCAGCGGTTTCTTATATAATATGGTGCGGATCATTGTAGGTACCTTGATTGAGGTCGGTGAAGGGAAGCGGAGCCCGTCCAGTATTCGCGGCGTATTGGCGGCGAAAGATAGGGCTTTGGCTGGACCGACGGCGATGGCGCACGGGCTTATGCTGTGGGAAGTTTTTTACGGAAAAGATGCGCCAAATGCTTGATTACTGCATGCCAATGTAGTAAAATAACAGATGGTGTTTCTGATGACTGGCTACCCCACGGCCCCGGGTCAATGAAACGGCCAACCAACTTGTTTTAACCTATAACCATGATAAATGAATGACCTGTGATGAAGATAGATTTAGGAGGAACATTAACATGCGTACCACATATATGGCGAAGCCAAATGAAGTTGAACGCAAATGGTACATCATCGATGCTACCGACAAGACGCTCGGACGTCTGGCCAGCGAAGCGGCAAGCATTCTGCGCGGCAAGCATAAGCCTCAATTTACTCCGCATGTAGACACTGGCGATTTCGTTGTTGTCATCAATGCCGAGAAAATCGTTTTGACAGGTAAAAAACTGCAAAACAAAATGTACTATCGTCACTCCCTGCATCCGGGCGGTCTGAAAGTGACTTCGGCTCAAGATATGCTGAATAACAAGCCTGAGCGTATGTTGGAACTGGCGATTCACGGTATGCTTCCGAAAAACCGTTTGGGCAACCGCCTGAAAACGAAGCTTAAAGTGTATGCAGGTTCGGAACATCCGCATCAAGCACAACAACCTGAAGTTTGGGAACTTCGCGGTTAATAAAGGGAGGACTGTCTTGTGGCACAAGTACAATATTATGGCACCGGTCGTCGTAAGCATTCGGTAGCACGTGTACGTTTGGTACCGGGCGAAGGCCGTATCATTATTAATAAACGCGAACTGGACGACTACTTTGGTCTGGAAACGCTGAAATTGATCGTAAAACAACCGCTTAACCTGACTGAAACATTGTCCAAGTACGATGTATTGGTTTTGGCTCATGGCGGCGGGATCTCCGGACAAGCCGGCGCGATCCGTCACGGAATTTCCCGCGCTCTGCTGAAAGCAGATCCGGAATTCCGCGGCGCCCTGAAAAAAGCGGGCTTCCTGACTCGTGACCCGCGGATGAAAGAGCGTAAAAAGTACGGCTTGAAAGCTGCTCGTCGCGCTCCTCAATTCTCCAAACGTTAAGATCGACGCAAACGAACCTTTCCGAATTCACTTCGGAAAGGTTTTTTTATTTTCACCGAACAAGCCCGCAAGCAATAAAATAAGGCAGAAGCCTAGAGAAAATTTTAAATTGACAAAAAGGGTCCATCGTTTATAATTAAACTAAAATACAATAAAACACATACTTATACTCGGAATTAAATTGTCGGAGGTGCGAAATAGTATGAATTTATTTGAAAAAGAGGAGTTAATCCGCCAAGCCGCAGAGGATTTTGAATCGCAAAGCCCGGAGGCACTTTTATCCTGGGCGGTAGAAAGGTTCCCGAATATCACGTTAGCCTGTAGTTTCGGAGCAGAGGACGTCGTATTGGTCGATATGCTCCAGAAGGTCAGCCCCAAAACCGATATCTTTTATCTGGATACGAATGTGCATTTTCAGGAAACCTATGAAACCCGCGACCGTCTGCAGCAGCACTATGGACTCGAATTCGTACAAGTGCTTCCGAAGCTTACGCTGGAGGAGCAGGCGCAGCAGTTTGGCGAAGAACTGTGGAAGACTGCTCCCAACCAGTGCTGCAACATCCGCAAAGTCGATCCGTTAACGGATATCCTCAAAAATTATGATGCCTGGATCACGGGAATTCGCCGCGACCAAGCGCCGACACGCGCCAATGCCAAGAAGGTCGAATACGATGTGAAGTTCGGTCTTGTCAAATTCAATCCGCTCGCCAGCTGGACATCTGAAGACGTATGGAATTATATTCGAAGCAACAACATTATTTACAACCCGCTTCATGACCGGAACTACCCAAGCATCGGCTGCGAGCATTGTACTCGTCCGGTAGCGGCGGGTGAGGACCCGAGAGCGGGCCGTTGGGCCGGTTTCGAAAAGACGGAATGCGGGCTTCATAAATAAGCAGAGAGGTTAATAGGAGGAGCAATAGCGATGGGAGAAACCATTCGACCGCACGGCGGGACGCTTATTCATCGGGTGATTGAGGGCGAGAAAAGAACAAGCCTGCTTGAGCGCGCCGCAACGTTATATTCGCTTAAAATCGATGCATGGACGATCTCCGATCTTGATTTGATCGGTGTCGGCGCTTTTTCGCCGCTTACAGGCTTTTTGGGTGAACAGGATTATCATTCGGTCGTGGAACGTATGCGTTTGGAAGACGGAACGGTCTGGAGCATCCCGATTACGTTAGCCGTCGAGCCGCAAATCGCCCGTGACCTCGCTGTCGGGCAGGACGTAGCTCTTGTAGGGGCGCAAGACGGCGTCATCTATGGCATTATTGAAGTCCAAAGCATATATCATGTTGACCAGCGCAAAGAGGCGCTGAACGTGTTTAAAACCGATGACGAAGCGCATCCCGGCGTACAGAAGCTTTTCTCCAGGCCGTCTACCTATGTTGGCGGGCCGATCCAGGTATTAAACCGCCCGAAGCCGGATAAATTCGAGGAGTTTTACTACGATCCGGCCGTAACGCGACGGCTTTTTTCCGAAAAGGGCTGGAAGAGCGTAGTCGGCTTTCAAACCCGGAATCCGGTTCACCGGGCGCATGAATATATTCAAAAAAGCGCGATGGAAATCGTCGATGGCCTTTTTTTGAACCCGCTGGTGGGCGAAACCAAGTCTGATGACATCTCGGCGGATGTCCGGATGCGCAGCTACTTGGTCCTGCTGGAAAATTACTATCCGAAGGATCGCGTATTTTTGGGCGTATTCCCCGCAGCGATGCGCTATGCCGGGCCACGCGAAGCGATTTTCCATGCGATGGTCCGGAAAAACTACGGTTGCACGCATTTTATTGTAGGGCGTGATCATGCGGGCGTAGGCGACTATTACGGAACATATGAGGCGCAGGAAATCTTCAGCAATTTCACGGCCGAAGAGCTTGGCATCACGCCGTTGTTCTTTGAGCACAGCTTCTTTTGCACCAAATGCGGCAACATGGCCTCCAGCAAGACGTGTCCGCACGGCAAAGAAGATCATCTTCATCTCTCCGGAACAAAAGTTCGCGCACTGCTGCGTGACGGCCAATGCCCGCCACCTCAGTTCACGCGGCCGGAAGTAGCGGAAGTGTTGATTCAAGGTATGAAAAACCCTGAATATCAGGTGTAAGCATCAGGTATATTTGTCCACCTCGTCCCATAAGATGAAAGAGAGTCTAGGGGATGTGAGGTGGATTTTTTCATGTTCGGAAAAAGAAAGAGGGTCGTCGTTTGGCTGACCATGCATAGCGGGATCAAAATCGTCATGTCAGCCTTGTTGGTGGCGCTCATGCTGTTCATGTTCACCTACGAGCTCCCATCCACCAAAACATGGACGTATTGGACGATGCCGCTGTCCGGTAAAATTATCGCCTTGGATGCCGGGCACGGCGGGCCGGACGGAGGCGCTCGAAGCAAGGACGGGCTGGAGGAGAAGGATGTAAATTTGGCCATTGCTTTGCACCTTCGGGATTATTTGCAGCAGTCGGGAGCATTGGTGGTCATGACTCGGGAGGACGACCGGGACCTGGCTTCTCCGGAAACGAAAGGGTACAGTAAACGCAAAACCGAAGATTTGCTGAAACGGGCGGAGTTTGTTATCAAGCAAAAGTCCAATTTATTCGTAAGCATTCATCTGAACAGCATCCCGTCTCCCCGCTGGTCGGGTGCGCAGACGTTTTTTTATCCGAATCATGCGGACAATGCGACATTAGCAACATTGATTCAGGAGGAGATTAAAAGGAATTTGAAAAATACGGATCGGGTTGCGAAGCAGGCCGACAAAGAGATCTATTTGCTTAAAGCGATGACGATTCCGAGCGCTCTCGTGGAAGTCGGCTTTTTATCCAATCCGGGTGAGGCGCAGCTTCTCCGGGACCCGGCTTATCAGAAAAAGATAGCCACTTCCATTTATCAAGGCATTCTCCGGTATTACTCGGGTGAAAAAGTGGGCTCTTGATGAATTTGTGGTATAATATACCGCAGGAACTTAACATTGGATCGCCGAGGTGACATCGTGATAACCAAAGAACAATTGCTGGCTTCTGTAAGCCCGCTGAAGGACCTGGAATTCGGCCTAAGCTTGGCCGATTTGAATTTTATTCGCGATATCATGATCAAAGAGCAACATGTTTCGGCTACCGTACTGCTGTCCAGTGCTAGCGAATCGTACAAGCAGCAGCTGCAGGATCAGGTTATCGAGGCGTTCAAACAAGCGGGCGCCGCGGACGTTCACCTGCGCTTTCGGCTGCTGTCCGAATTCGAGCGCAACGAAGCCGCGCGTAAGGCCCAAGAATCGGCTTCTGCTCGTGAAAACGCGGAACAGCCTTCCGTCCCTTCCGTCAACGTGCTTGACCCGCAATCGGGCGTCCGCTTCATTGCTATTGCGAGTGGAAAGGGCGGTGTCGGGAAATCGACGGTCACGGTCAACTTGGCTGTAGCATTAGCGCGATTAGGGAAGAAAGTCGGCTTGGTTGATGCCGACATTTACGGATTCAGCGTTCCTGATATGATGGGAATCGAGGAAAGGCCGCAGCTCGTGAACAACCGCATCATTCCGGTTGAGCGGTTCGGCGTGAAAGTGATTTCCATGGGCTTTTTTGTCGAAGAAAATACGCCGGTCATTTGGCGCGGCCCGATGTTGGGCAAAATGCTCCGCAACTTCTTTAACGAAGTCGAGTGGGGGGAGCTGGACTATATTTTGCTGGACCTGCCCCCGGGAACGGGAGATGTAGCCCTCGACGTTCATCAGATGATTCCTCATAGCAAAGAAATTATCGTTACCACGCCTCATGCTACAGCCGCTTTTGTCGCAGCCCGGGCCGGAGCGATGGCCATTCATACGGAGCATGAAATCATCGGCGTCGTTGAAAATATGTCGTATTATGCCTGTGGCAAATGCGGCAATAAAGAATATGTTTTCGGCCGGGGAGGCGGCGGCAAGCTGGCTGAGGAACTGCATACGAAGCTGCTTGCGCAAATTCCACTGGGCGTCCCGGACAACCATGTGGCCGAGCCGGATTATTCTCCGTCGGTTTACAAAGCCGACACCGAAACGGGGCTCATTTACCGCGATATGGCGGAGCAAGTGATTCAACAGCTAGAGGAAAAAGGATCAGCCTGACGCGGCCGATCCTTTTTTCTTACTTAAATGTAATGTTATCCTCCTCCACCGCCACCGCCTTGCTTAGATCCTCCACCTTGCTGATTGCCTTGGCCACCACCCTGTTTTTGCTGGCCTTTCCCTTCGCCGCCTTTACCTTGTTGTCCTTGCTGCTTAGGCATCGACTCTTCCTGCAGCACCTTCTTCATCAACTCCATCATTTCCAAGCGGAAAATGGGACTTTGGAGGGATTCCTGTATGACAGCTTTCGTTTGAGTGCGGTAGGCGTTTCCTTTCATTGTATCCAGCAGCATCATCTCAAAATCCGGGCTTTTCATCGCATCCATCATTGCTTTTTGATATTCCGGGTCCTTTAAAAGATCTTTTTGCAGCTGCTTGGTATCTTTTTGAATGGCTTTCGCGAAATCACCGGCAAATTTCGGGTCGCTAATCATTTTTTGCAGAAACTGGTTGTTTTCCGTATCGGCAAGCACATCCTTTACTGCGAGCTGCAGTTGCTGCGTATCGCCGGCGGATAATATTTGGAGCTTGCTGTTCTCGCGTATGGTAGCCTGTTGGATAGCTTTCCGGCCGTCTTCGGTCTTCAAAATATCGAGGACCATCGACTTGGTGTCTTTGTAAGTATTCCCGCCACCGGCAGATGAGGCTTGCGTATCGGAACCGCAGGCGGTTAAGAAGCCGACGATTAGGACGGCGTTTAAAAAACGAATCCATCGCGCTATCATCAGTTCGGGCTCCTTTCATTGTTTTGCCGTTAGTATTTGTTGCGTCCCCGGGGATTAACACAATTGTTGTTAGCTTTTTATTGTGAAGGTTGGTACAATTAACTGTTGAAATGACTTATTGGGGGTATAGCGGTCGTGACGTTGAGAAAATGGTTTTATTTATTTTGGACCACGCTGCTGATCGGTGCGGTGACGGCCGTTATTGCCGGGCTTGTACTACAATTGACGGATCAACAGGTTGAGCTCGGCGGAAAACAAATCGGCTTTAGCATGATCACGATGATCCTTGGCGGTGCCACCATCAGTGTGTTGAGCCAGATGGGCTTTTTCGCTTATTTGATTGTCCGGTATATCGTGGGGGGCATTATTCGAAAATGGGCTTGGGATATCGTCCAAGTGATCATTATTGTGATTGTGTTGTTCGATCTGATCTACTTGCGCTATGTTAGCAGCGGGCAGCAGATGAGCTGGGGAGTATATATGATTCTTCCGCTATCGCTAATTATTGTGTCGATCGGCGTAGCTTGGTGGAAAGTAAAAATGACGAATCGGAGCGCCGTCATTCCGACATTGTTTTTTATGATCGCGGTCACGGCGATCGAGGCCATTCCTTCCCTGCGGCTCGACAACGCGGCTTCTACAATCTTTATGATGGTTCCGCTGTACTTGTGCAATGCTTGGCAAATTTTGATTCTCAGCAGAGTGCTGAACACAAATAAAGAGCCGATGTAACGGCTCTTGCTGTTTTTTCGTATAAGAAGCGGGGGCTTAATGTACAGGCTTCATGGTCTGATCTTCGACAGGCGGTTGATTGCTGACCTTCGTTTGCTTCATCAATTGGCTGACCGTCACGAACTCATAACCTTTTTCGCGTAATTTGTCGATAATAACGGGGAGCGCTTCGTGCGTTTGCTTGACGGAATCACTGGCGTGAAATAAAACGATATCGCCGGGATGCGCTTTAGATACGACGCGGTTGATGATCGTGTCGACTCCCTTATTCATCCAATCCTGCGAATCCGTATCCCATTGAATAACCGTATAGCGGAGCTCGTTAGCGATCCGCAGCACGCGCTTGTCAAAATCGCCGTTAGGAAGCCGCAGCAGGTTCGGACTTGTGCCGGTTACTTCCTGAATGATTTGGTGCGCCGTCTTGATTTGGGCGCGAATTTCTTCATCGTTTAAGCTGCTGTAATTCACGTGCTTATGTCCGTGACTGCCGATTTCCCATCCGCCTTTGACGATTTTGCTCACGATTTCGGGATGGCTTTTGGTCCAGGGGGAAGATAAGAAGAACGTTGCGTTTCGGATGCCCTTGTTTTCCAGGATTTGAAGGATCGGCTCGGTACGCGTATCCCCCCAGCTGATATCGAAGGTAAGGGCGATAAGCTTTCTTTCCGTGGGAATGCTGTAGACCGCGGCGGGTTCGTATTGGGAGAACACAGAAACATTTTCCCTTTCCGAATAAATGATGCCGATGGCGAACAGGACAGCAACGGTAATAATTAGCGCTTGTTTAAGCTTTTTGCCGTTCATGACATAAAAGTAATTCACTGGTTAGGCCTCCTTTGCCTATCTCGTCCGGAAAGGCTTGTATTAGTAGATGTGTATGCTCGTACCCTTATCTTATGCTTAAAAGGAGGGACTCTCTTGAATTGGAAAAATGCCTTTGCGCAAATGAAGCTGATGAAACATTACTTTATTGCATCCACCTTAGTATTTGTCGCGGGTATTGTGATGGGCGCTCTGTATTCAAGCCAATTTCATGCGTTCATCAACGGGCAGCTCGAAGCGTTAAAACAAATCTCCGATTCTATTGCAAGCAAGCCGAATCAGCAATGGTCTTTATTTTGGCTCATCTTTTGGAATAATGCTTCCAAATCGTTATTGATTATTGCCTTGGGATTGTTTTTCGGGGTATTCCCGCTGTTTTTTCTTCTTGCCAACGGCTTGCTGCTAGGCTATGTATGTATGGTGTCAGCTCAAAAGCAATCCTGGTTGTATGTAGTCAAAACGATTCTTCCCCACGGTATCCTGGAGATTCCGGCAATTATCGTGGCCTGCGCCTTCGGGCTGCGACTGGGTATAATGGTTCTGAAGATGCTGCTTTCCGCACTTAGCCCGACCCGTTCCGTCAAGACGAGAGAACAGTTTCTTCTGTTTATCAAAGCGCTGCTACCCGTCAGTGTGATGCTCGTAGCGGTTCTGTTCATCGCCGCGTTAATCGAAAGCACGTTAACCTTATGGTTAGCCCGCGGATAAAAATAAATGAAACGTCAACTCATAAAAATGCCAAAAACTGTGCATAACAGTAAAACACAAGACGGTTTTGGCGATGTAAAGAGGTATGCAGACAAGCGCCGCCCGTTCTTGGGTTTAGATTCGATGCGCTAACGCTGCATATCTTTTTTTGCATTGACGCACTTCATTTTGGAAAGGGGCTTACATCGGCATGCTTGGCTTTTTGTTTAACGAACGGGAATGCAGAGAACTGGACTACGTCCTGCGCAAGGAGCTGGATGAAATGCTTTTCGACTTGAATGACAAGAGAATCGATGCGGACATCAAAACGGCAATCGAATCGCGGTACAAAGTCATTTTCCGCATGTACGCCCGCTTAGCCTCGCCAAAAGAAATTTCGAAATACGCAAGGAACCGGATGTACCATTAAAAACAAATCAAAAAATCGCTTGACTTTCGGTGTGTTCTTATGATACTTTATTACTCGTTCTCCTTTTGCAAGCAAGCAGCTTCACCTCTGGAAACAAAAAGAAATAAAAAAAAGCTTGCTTTCCGATAGGTGAATATGATATATTATAAAAGTCGCCGCTAAACGAGGTGACAACAAGAAACAAAGGCTGAGAAGCATAGCGACACAGCTTTTGTTGAAGG
>NZ_BILX01000040.1 GCF_004000785.1 Paenibacillus ehimensis NBRC 15659
TTGCCTTCCTTCGCATTCTTGGCATCCTGCTCCTGCTTGGCTTTAATATAAGCTTCCTGCCCTTTTTCCTGCATCGTCTTGAGCGCGTCGTCCACCGATTTCTTGCCTTCGATGACGGACTGGATTTCGTTTCCGGCCAGCTCGTTGAACGGTTGATAAAATCCCATCGGGATTTTGTTGTAGTTTTTGTAAAGGCTGTTCTCACTCATTTTCAGCATATAGAACGGCTCCATACTGCGGCCCTCGCGTTCTTTGGCATAGGCCGTTCGGGAAAGCATCGCCCCGTCTTCGGACTTGGATAGCAATCTGGCCATTTCCTCGCTGTTGATATACTTGACGAGCTCCCAAGCCGCTCTCGGATTGGACGAGTTGGCATTGACGGCGAACAGCCCGGAAAGGGAGACGGAGTTCGAAACTTCCGGGTTTTTCGGATCGACCGGTACGGTAACGATATCCCAGTTGACAGGCGTTACGTCTTTCATCGTTTCCTTGGCGCGTTGAAGGCTGTTAATCATATAAGAACCTTCAACCGTCATAGCAAGTCTTCCGGTGGCGAACAAATCTTTCTTCATATGGTCTTCCATCGTCATCGGCTTATTCGGATCGAATTTTTCGTCGCTGCCGGCAAACACCGCCCCCGATTTTAAAGCTTCCACTGTCGTAAGAAGCGCTTCTTTCCAGCCGTCCGATTGGATTGTGACCGCTCCTTTGTCCGGGTCGACGAAGGATAATCCGCTGGTCCCTCCGATAGCGTTCATCATTTGATAAGCAACTTGCTTCTTATCGGAGAAAGCAAACGATGCGTTCTGGGCAAAGCCATAGATCCGGTTGTCCCCTTGTCCGTCCTTCGGGAACCGCTTGGCGAGGTCCAGCACTTCGTTCCAGGTCATCTTGTTTTTCGGCAGCGGGACGCCGTGCTTCTCGAATAAATCCTTATTATAAAATAGCGCCTGACCGTAGAAGGAAGGGGTCAACCCGTAAATATTGCCGTTGCCTTTCGCTTTGATTTGCTCCACGACGCTCGGCAAAATATTTTCGATATCGAACTTGTCCTGACGAATGACGTCGTCGAGCTGGTACAGCTTGCCGTCGTTGGCCCACTTCTCGAACAGATCCGGCGAATCGAACAAAAGCACATCCGGTTTTTCTTCGTCAATAAGCTTCTGGAATTCCTCGTTCGGATCCTTGCCGCTGCCGTAGATGCCTTGCGTGGAAACGACTTGCACGTCAATATTCGGAAATTTTGCCGAGAACAAGTTGCCGTACTGCTGGAAGAAGTAACCTTTGTCCCAGAATACGACCTTGATGCTTGCTTTCTCGTCTTTGCCGAGCTCCTTAAGCGTCTTGGACGGTTTGTCTCCTCCCCCGGAATTACATCCCGCAATCAGCACAGCTACAGCCAATCCGGCCGTGAGCCCAATACGACTTCGTTTCATTGCTTTTTCTCCACCTTTTCCGAAAGACAGCATATTACCTTGCCGCGCCGTCTTTTCCAATTATTTCTTCATCCCACTCTAATAGACGGATGAAAGGCAGAAAAGAATTCATTTTTTTTCTAAAATTTTCTTTATAATTTTTTTACAATCCGTTCTCGGGGTCGAATTCGATCGGTAGCGCTTGGCGTCCGAAAAAGAAAGAGTTCGGAATCGGGGCAAGTGAGGCGCCTTACGCCAGATGGATGATTGGCCGAAGCCAGCCAGAGAACCAGGACATCGTCCTTTTTCAAGTGGCAGCCCTGAAACTCGGTATCCTGCTTCACAAACCTCAGGACCGCTTGAACAGGGGAATAAAACCGCGGCGTTTCTTCGATCATCGTATTTAAACGTTCGGCGTTTCCGCAAATCGCAGGCTGCAGCTCGTTGCGTTCGGTAAGCAGCCGTACGAAATTGCCGAGCAAATTCGTTGTCGTCTCGTTCCCGGCAATGAGCAGCAGGATGCAAAACTCCACGATTTGATTAAGGGTCAATTTTTCCCCGTTCACCTCGGCATAAACGATCTGGGAAATGAGGTCGTCCTGCGGATCGCTCCGTCGAAGCTCGATCACCCGCCGGAAATAGGCTTCCAGCTCCCACGCGCCTCCATCTGCTCGGCACGCAGCCGTTCGACCGATTCGTGATGGGCGTCCGCCGGCGCTTCGATTGTCAAATCTCCATCCGCTCCGTCAATTTTAGCTAAAAAACGGTCTCCTGCTTGGCAGCATGAACATATGGCAGAGCACAGCGTCAATATCGTTTAGAGGCGCACTCCCAAGGGGGTTATTTCGCTGAAACGATATTTCCTGATAGGGTCGTCCGCCGCGGCACTTGCCTTCGTTGCGGAGCATAAGCTCGCCCCGGGCCTTTGGAGCGGTACCTCGGTAGGGGAAGCAATCCCGACGGAAAGTGGATTTATCTCATTTCCGGCAAGCAGCCTATTCAACCTTAACCTCTGTAAAAAAGGGCGGCGGAGTCCAGGAATGTCCGTGACCCCACCGCCTTGGGATGCCTTCTGTTACTGCCGGTTCGGCAGGCTTCACTTCTCAGTTTTCCTTCGCATTGTTGGCATCCTGTTCCCGCTTGGCCTTGATATAAATTTCTTGCCCTTTTTCCTGCATGGTTTTGAGCGCTTCGTCCACCGATTTTGTGCCCTCGATAACTGCCAGGAGTTCCGTACCGGCCATTTCATTGAAGGGTTGATTAAACCCGAACGGTATGGTGTCCATGCCTTTCATCAGCATGTCTTCATTGCTATTCAGCATATAGAAAGGCTCCAAACTGCGGCCGTTCCGTTCCTTCACGTAGGCCGTTCGCGAGAGCAGCGAGCCGTCTTCGGATTTGGCCTGCAATTTGGCCATCTCGTCGCTGTTAATAAACTTGACGAGCTCCCAGGCGGCTCTTGGATTGGAAGAATCGACGTTAACGGCGAAAAGGTCCGAAAGCGATACGGCGTTGGACACGTCCGGATTTTTGGGATTGACCGGTACGGTGACGATATCCCAATTCACAGGCGGGTCTTCCGGAAGGTTCCTGGCGTTTTGAAGGTTTGGCATGGCGTAGGAGCCGTCCAGCGTCATCGCGACTTTTCCGGCGGCGAACAGGCTCCGGCCATCGTCCATAAGCACCGTTTTATTCGGAGCGGGTTTGTTGTCAGTGCCGGTATACACCGCGCCTGATTTCAAAGCTTCCATCGCAGTTACAAGTGCATTTTTCCAGCCTTCCGATTGAAGCGTAACCGTTCCTTTACCGGCGTCGACGTACGATAAGCCGCTGGTCCACCCGATGCTGCTCATCAAGTCTAAGCTGATGCGCTTTTTGTCGAGGAATGCCCCGGAAGAGGCAAATCCGTAAATCCGGTTGTCTCCTTGTCCGTCCTTAGGGAACCGCTTGGCGAGGTCCAGCACCTCGTCCCAGCTCATTTTATTTTTCGGCAGCGGCACGCCGTATTTTTCGAACAAGTCTTTGTTATAGAATAGAGCCTGACTGTAAAAGAACGGGGCCAAGCCGTAGATATTGCCGTTGCCTTTCGCTTTAATCTGCTCGATGACGCTTGGCAAAATGTTCTCCACGTCAAACTTATCCTGTCGAATGACATCGTCAAGCTGGTACAGCTTCCCGTCATTCGCCCATCTCTCAAACAGATCGGACGATTGGAACATAAGCACATCCGGCTTTTCGTCGTCGATGAGCTTTTGGAATTCCTTGTTCATATCCTTGTTGGGGTTGCGGAACATTCCCTGCATGGAAACGACCTGCACGTCAATGTTCGGAAATTTCGCCGAGAACAAGTTGCCGTACTTTTGGAAGAAATAATTTTTGTCCCAGTAGACGACTTTAATGCTGGCTTTCTCGTCTTTACCAAGCTCCTTGAGCGTTTTGGAAGGCTTGTCTCCGGCCCCGCCGGAAGTACAGCCCGTCAGCAGCACAGCCAGAGCCAACCCTGCCGTTAAACCTTTACGAATTCTCTTCAATGCTTGTCCACCCTTTTCCAAAGACGGATCGACGACCGTCTTGTCTGATATTTGTGTTTCCAAACCGTATAACGGATAAGGGCCATAGAAAAAGGACAACTTTTCTAAAAAACTTCATTACTCTTTGCAATAACACATCCAAATTTCGTAAAATTTCCTCAAGACCCGGAGATTTTTTGTATCCGCTGGATGAATTCCGGAAAAATTCCAAGCCATTCTATGGATTCTACAAGCATAAACCAAGGATGTTTGATAATGTCAATGTTGTAACCGTTGTCAAAATAACAGATCAGGAGGCATGATGTGATGAAAAAAAGTTGGCGTTCCCGTCTTTCCTGCATATCGACCGTTTTGACGCTTGGCTCGGTGCTGCTCTCGTTTCCCGCTTCGTCGATGGCCGCCTCCGTCACCTGCAGTACGGCTGCTTGCTTGAAAAATGCCCTCGCTAATGCGTCGCCGGGAGACGTTATTACTTTAGCGGCGGGCGTGACGTTCAACGGCAACTTCGTAGCTGCCGCCAACGGCTCCTCAACCGGCAAGATTACGCTGCAAAGCGCCAGCGCTTCCAACAAAGCCGAGCTGAACGGCGGCGGTACGGGGAGCGGCTATGCGCTGCACGTGACAGGCGACCATTGGGTAATCAAGGATCTGAAAGTGACAAACGCCAAGAAAGGAATCATGCTCGATCATGCGAATTACACGCTGATTGACGGGGCCGAGGTGTACCAGATCGGGGAAGAGGGCGTGCATTACCGGGACGGCAGCTCCTATAATACGATCCGCAACTCGTATGTTCACGATATCGGCACCGTAAACCCTCAGTACGGAGAGGCGATATACGTCGGGTCCGACAAAGGAAAGTGGGGCACCTTTAACGCGGCGACGAACTATAACACGATTGCGAACAACACCCTGGGGCCGAATGTTGCTGCCGAGCATATCGACATTAAGGAAGGCTCTGCCGGGACGCTTGTCGAGAACAACACGTTCGACGGAACCGGGATGAGCGGCGCCAACGCTGCGGACAGCTTCATCGATGTGAAAGGGAATAACGACGTGATCCGCAACAATACCGGCTACCGCAACGGCAACAGCAGCATCAAGGATGCGTTTCAGGTTCATCAGCGGGCGGCCGGCTGGGGACAAAACGCCTCGTTCACGAACAATACGGTCTATTTGGACAACACGACCGCCTATGTCGTGAACGCGGCCAGCGGTACGACCGCCAGCGCCTCCGGCAATACGCGTTACCCGGCCGGAAACATGTACAACGGCAGCGTCACGAGCGGGGAAAAGACGGAACGTCCGTCTGCGTCAAGCTCCCATTAAGCGTCATACTGTTGACTTAGTGAAGTTATTCCCGTAAGAGTTTACGTCCGCCTTTGAAACCTGTGGAAATTCCGAGAATTCTAATCCAATTCACGGGTAGATAGGGGGTCCCCGGAAAGTAATCGGAATAAGCTTCCAAGTGTTACTTCACTTTCCGGGGGAGGGCAGCGGCTGGAGGGATATACCCCATCGGTGTTGCAAAGCTCAACAAGCTCAACCGTCCTCGCTTTGGCGTGGACGGTTCTTTTTCGTTCACAGTCTACGATCCGAACTGCGCTTGATGCAGCCGGCTGTACACGCCCCCTGAAGCTACGAGCTCGTCATGGCGTCCCTGCTCGGAAACTCCTTCCTCGGTAACGACGACAATGCGGTCGGCGCTGCGGATCGTGGCGAGCCGGTGGGCGATGACAAGCGTCGTGCGGCCGACGGACAACTCGGCGAGCGATTGCTGGATGGCCGCTTCCGTCTCGGTGTCGAGCGCCGAAGTCGCTTCGTCGAGAATCAGGATCGGGGGATTTTTCAGGAACATCCGCGCGATGGCGAGCCGCTGCTTTTGACCGCCGGACAGCTTCACGCCGCGTTCGCCGACGGGCGTCTGCAGGCCGAGCGGCAGCGAGAGGATGAAGTCCTCCAGCTTCGCCCGGCGGGCGGCGTCCCAGATTTCCGCATCCGTCGCGTTCAGCTTGCCGTAAGCGATATTGTCGCGCAGCGTGCCGGAGAATAGAAACACGTCCTGCTGCACGATGCCGATATGCTGCCGGAGCGACGAAAGCTTCATCTTCCGGATGTCCAAGCCGTCGATGGCGATGCTGCCGGATTCGATTTCGTAGAAGCGGGGCAGCAGGCTGCACAGCGTCGTTTTGCCCGCGCCGGACGGTCCGACGAAGGCGACGGTTTCCCCGGCCTGAATCGAAAGGTCGATATTTTTCAGCACCTTGGCGTGATCCTCGTATCCGAACGTCACCTTCTCGAAGCGGATATCTCCGCGTACCCGGTCAACCTTCACGGCATCCGGGGCATCGGCGACGTCCGGCTCCGTATCCATAATTTCGATAAATCGTTTGAATCCGGCGATCCCTTTCGGATAGCTTTCCAGGAACGCGTTGATCTTCTCGATCGGCTTGAAGAAAATGTTGATCAGCAGCAAAAAGCCGACAAAATCCCCGTAAGACAGCTCTCCTTGAACGACGAACCACGCGCCGCAGATCAGCACGAACAGCGAGATCAGCCGCATCAGCAGGTACATGCCGGACGAGCTGACCGCGATGATTTTATACGAGCGGAGCTTCGCCTCCCGGAAGTTGCTATTGCTCACCATGAATTTGTCCATCTCGTGCTCCTCGTTCGTGAACGTCTGTACGACGCGGATGCCGGTTACGCTGTCCTCCACCTGCGCGTTCACGTCGGCGATATCCGAAAACATCCGTTTGGATGCCTTGACGAGCTTCATATTGCAAACGACCACGAGCCAAATGAGCAGCGGGACGATCAGGAAGGTGAGGCAGGCCAGCTTCCAGTTGATGAACAGCATCATCGTGAACGCGCCACAGAGCGTCATGATCGCGATAAACACGTCCTCCGGGCCGTGGTGGGCCATTTCGCCGATTTCGAACAGATCGTTCGTCATGCGCGACATGAGATGGCCCGTTTTGTTGTTGTCGAAGAAGCGGAACGACAGCTTCTGGATATGGCCGAACAGCTGCCGGCGCATGTCGAATTCGATGTTGATGCCGAGCCGGTGGCCCCAATAGGTCACGATATATTGCAATCCCGTGCTGACAAAATACAGCGCCAGAAGACCGGCGCACGCCGCGACGATCAGCCCCCAATCCTTGCCGGGCAGCAGCTTGTCGACGATCAGCTTGACCGCCAGCGGAAAGCAGAGCTCCAGCAGCGCCGCCAGCACGGCGCAGGAGAAGTCGAGCACGAACAGCTTCTTATATGGCGCATAATAGCTGAAAAAACGGCGAATCATTTCCTCACACTCCAGTAATGTTTCTACGACAACGATTTTATTTTCAGGTGACATTATATAGCCGGACCGGTAGCGGCACAAGAGAAAAAAACGGTATAAACGCTTTCACCCCGCTGCCCGAAGGGCTAAATTCCGATTGACACCTTGGAAAGCGCGGTGGTACTATGAAAGAGTCAATTATATAAAACTGTGGTTTATTATACAAAACCAACTGTATTTGGAGGAAGCATGGACAAGAAATATTGGGTACCTGCCCTCGAAAAATCCGACCTTGTGCTTCAAGCGATCTCGGAGCAGCCTTCCGGCCTGAAGCTGATCGACCTGTCGAAGCGGCTCGGGATCAACAAAAGCTCGATGTTTTCCCTGCTTGCCACGATGGAAGCGCTGGATTGGGTTGTACGGGAGGATGATGCGACGTATTCGCTCGGGTCCAAGCTGGGCTACATTGGAAACGCTTTTTTCAAGCAATTCAGCTTGATCGACCGGTTCCGCAAGGAAGCCTCCGTCACCAAGCATGTCCTCAAAGAGACGATTCAGCTGGCGAAGCTGGAACGGAACGAGGTGCTTTATTTGGCAAAGGAAGAGATGCCTTCCCCGGTGCGCCTATCGTCGGAGCCCGGGATCAAATTTCCCGCTCACGCAACGGCGCTGGGCAAGGCGATGCTGGCATGGGTCGACGAGCCCGACTTCGGGACGCTGTATGCTTCGGAAACGCTCGATCCGAGTCTGACGCCGCACACGCTGCAGAAGCGTTCCGACCTGATTCGCCAACTCGAGGACGTGCGGACGAACGGCTACGCCTATGATTTGCAGGAAGCGGTCATGGGGTTCTGCTGTGTGGCCGCTCCGGTTCGTTCCGGCAACGGAAAGGTCGTCGCAGCGATCAGCTGCTCCATGTTCCAGCACGAATGGGAGGCGAAGCGGGACCTGGCCCGGAACGAAATATGCGCGCTCGCCGAAAGGCTGTCGCAGTATCAAACCACCACTTAACCGAAGGATGTGAACCCCGTGAGATTGCACAATAAGGTAACGCTCATTACCGGGTCCGGCTCGGGCATCGGGAAAAGCACGGCGCAGCTGTTCGCCCGCGAAGGCGCGACGGTCGTCGTCAACGATTTGGCGGAGGATAAGGGTCAGGAAACGGCCGAGGAAATACGCCGGGCCGGCGGGAACGCGCTGTTCGTGCAAGCCGACGTGACGAACCCCGAGTCCGTTCAAGCGCTGGTGGACATCGTCATTGCCAAGTACGGCCGGATCGACGTGCTGTTTAACAATGCCGGCATCAGCGGCGTGGGGGCGATCCACGAAGTGGAGCCCGAGGCGTGGGACCGCGTCATGACGGTCAATATCCGCGGCACGTTTCTGCCCTGCAAGTACGTCCTGCCGCATATGATGCAGCGTAAGGAAGGCTCGATCATTAACATGTCTTCCTGCATCGCCGAAATCGGCCTCGCGCGCAGAGCATCGTATTCTGCAACCAAAGGAGCCGTGCTGGCGCTGACCAAATCGATGCAGGTCGATTACGCGCCTTATAACATCCGCGTGAACGCACTGCTGCCGGGCACGATCCTGACGCCGTTCGTGGAAAATTATTTGCGGAACTCCTACGACAATCCGGAGGAGGCTTACGAATCACTTAAAAAACGCCAGCTGAGCGGCGATCTGGGACGCCCGGACGATGTGGCGCAAGCGGCCTTGTTCCTCGCATCGGACGAATCCAAATTTATGATGGGCTCCCCGCTTTATATCGACGGGGGCGTCGTCTTCGGCAAAAACGCATAATCAAGCCAAGCCTATATTCAGCCAAGGAGGCATATTCGGATATGAAATTGCTTACTTTTATCGAAGAGGGACAGGAGCGGCTCGGCGTCAAGACCGATCGCGGCGTCGTACATATCGCCAAAGCGCTTGCAGCGGTCCCTGCCGGCAACGCAGAAGTGCCGCAGACGGTGCATGAAGCGATCGAAGGCGGACCTTTCGCCGTTACGGCGCTGCAAGCTTACGTGGACCAAGCGCTGGCGGCAGCCGGCAGCGAGGCGTATGTGCTGGACGAAGCGGGGCTCACTTACGGCCCGTGCGTTCCGCATCCGAACAAAATCATCTGCGTCGGGCTGAACTACCGCAAGCATGCGGAAGAAACGAACGCGCCGATTCCGCAGTACCCGATCCTGTTCAACAAATTCAACAATACGTTGACGGGGCACGGACAGGACGTGCCGCTGCCGGTCAGCGTGACGAGCAAGGTGGATTACGAGGCGGAGCTGGTCATCGTGATCGGCAAGAAAGCCAAGTATGTATCCAAAGAATCGGCGCTGGATCACGTGTTCGGCTACTGCAACGTGAACGATTTGTCCGCCCGCGACCTGCAGATGCGCACCCAGCAATGGCTGCTCGGCAAGTCGTGCGACGGCTTCAGCCCGCTTGGGCCTTATCTGGTAACGGCCGATGAAGTCGGCGATCCGAACAACCTTTCCATCCGCTGCATCGTGAACGGCGAGGTGCGCCAGAACTCCAATACATCGGACATGATCTTCCACTGCGACGAAATCGTCAGCTACATTTCGCAGCATATGACGCTTGTTCCTGGCGACGTGATTTTGACCGGAACCCCGGAGGGTGTCGTGCTCGGATATCCCGAAGATAAGCAGGTTTACCTGAAAGACGGTGACATCGTGACGATCGAGATCGAGAAGCTGGGCTCGCTGACGAACCGTATGGTTAACGAGCAAGCGTAACGGCAGCGGACAAAAGGAGGAACGACGGATGGCAGGACCGATTATTGCAGGCGCGGATGCGCTCGTGATGGACCCGCGCGACCATGTGGCGACGGCGATCAAAGAGTTGAAGCAGGGACAGCGGATCACGTACCGGGTCCAGGAGCAAGTCCGGGAAGTGACGCTGCTGAACGACGTCCCGTTCGGACATAAAATTGCGATTCAAGACATCCCGGCCGGGACGGATATCCGCAAGTACGGCGAAGTGATCGGACGGACGACGGCCCCGATCCTTGCAGGGCAGCATGTTCACGTGCATAACGTCGAAGGTATCCGCGGTCGCGGAGACCAGGCGAAAGCGTGAGAAGCGAAGGGAGAACGAATACTCATGAATCACATGATGGGCTATAGAAGACCGAACGGCGACGTGGGCATCCGCAATCATTTGCTTATTATCCCGACCGTCATTTGCGCCAACCAAGTGTGCACCCGGATCAACCAAATGGTTCCGGATACGGTAGCGATTCCCCACCAGCACGGCTGCAGCCAGATCGGCGCGGACAAAGATCGCACCTTCGACGTGCTGGCGGGAACCGGCCGCAATCCGAACGTCGGCGGCGTCATCATCATCAGCCTCGGCTGCGAAGTCGTCGACCCGCATGCGCTGGCCGACGCGATCCGTACGACGGGCAAGCCGGTCGAAGTATTCGACATTCAATCGGTCGGCGGTTCCGTCAAAGCGATCCAGCACGGGGTGGAAATTGCGCGGAAAATGCGCGCCCAGCTTGATGAAATGAAGCCCGAGCCGGTGCCCTTCAGCGATCTGATCATCGGGGTCAAATGCGGCGGCTCGGATGCCACCTCGGGGCTCGCTTCCAATCCGGCGCTCGGTGCGGCTGCCGATTCGCTCATTCAGCAGGGCGGCGGCGTCGTGATCGGGGAAACGACGGAAATTATCGGGGCGGAGCATGTGCTCGCTTCGCGCTGCGCCGCGCCTGACATCTCGGAGAAGCTGTATCATATCGTCGACCGCTTCGAGAAGGAAGTCGAGCGGATGGGCGCCGACATGCGGGGCGGTAACCCGAGCCCGGGCAATATTGCCGGGGGACTGACGACGATCGAAGAAAAATCGCTCGGCTGCATCAGCAAGTGCGGCACCGCTCCCATCAAAGGCGTCATCGAGTACGCAGAGGACATTCCGAAGCACGGGCTCTATTTTATGGATTCGCCGGGCAACGACATCGAATGCGTCTCCGGGATGGCGGCGGGCGGTGCGCATCTCGTCTGCTTTACGACAGGACGGGGAACGCCTACCGGCTCGGCCGTCGTTCCGGTCATCAAAATTACCGGTAACAAACGGATGTTCGAGAGAATGTCGGACAACATGGACGTCGATGTCAGCGATATGCTGGAAGGCACGCTCAGCCTGGAGGCGGCGGGGCAGATCGTCTGGGAAGAAATTCAAGCGGTTGCGAACGGCAAGCTGACGAAGGCGGAAATTTTGGGCCATACCGAATTTAGCATCAACCGGATCGGACCGAGCTTATAAGCTGACGAAACAACGAAGGAGGCAACGATTTATGGGAAGATTGGCAGGGCGGGTTGCGCTCGTCACCGGGGCCAGCCGGGGCATTGGGGAAGCCATTGCCATTCGCTTGGCGGAGGAAGGCGCGCATGTCGCCATTAACTTCACTTCCGAGCGTTCGCGCCCATTGGCGGAGAACGTGAAAAAGCAGGCGGAAGCGCACGGAGTCAAAGCGATGGTCGTTCAAGCGGACGTGGGCAGCAAGCAGCAGGTGGAAGAGATGTTCCGGCAGGTGCGGGAGCAGCTGGGCGATGTGGATATTCTCGTCAACAACGCCGGAATCGCGCCGTTCGAGCCGTTCTTGAAATGTACGGAGGAGACGTGGGACCGGACGTACAATACGAACGTGAAGTCCATTTTCCTCTGTTCGCAGCTTGCGGCGAAGTCGATGATCGAAAAGCGCTACGGCAAAATCGTTAACGTCTTGTCGACCGCCAGCCTTGTCGTCACGAGTCCGGTCATTCCGCATTACCAGTCGTCCAAAGCGGCGGCGAATATGCTGACGAAAGGGATGGCCATCGAGCTGGGCAAGTACAACATCAACGTCAATGCGGTCGGCCCGAGCACGGTCGATACCGACATGTGCACGGACTATTTGGCCGACGAAGCCATCCGGGCCAAAGAAATCGAAGCGAATCCGATGAAGCGTCTGGGCACCGCCCGCCAGATCGGGGATGCGGTCGTATTCCTGGCTTCCGAGGAAGCGATGCAGGTTAACGGCCATCTGCTGATGGTCGACGGCGGTCTGACCGTCAAAGCCGCCCAGCCGGAAGATCATATGGAGCATTAATAGCAGCAAGAATCGAGCCCTCCGCCAGCCGGGGGGCTTTTTGGCACACCGTAACCCTTTGAATCCCCCATGATCAGCTCAGCTAACGATTCTCTCCGCATTTCCTAATATATGTTTAAATAGTACATAAAACGACATCAATCGACATCAAATCTAATAATCTCCTAATATTTAGCTGAAACTTTCATAATTATTCGGAGCTATAGTAGAGATATCAAGCGGAGGTGATTGGTATGAAAGACATGCAGCTGCTTCATCAGGGGAAAGTTTACCAGGGGCAAGTGTCCTATGAAGGCTCGGATTTAATGGAGGTTTCCTGCACGGAGCCGTCTTCCTTTACGGGCGGGGAATCCGTTATCTGCTTTGATTTTCAGAAGAGAGTGCAAATGCGCGTGCTGCAGGTTTCCAAATCCAAGCTGATTTTAGTGCCGGCGGATTCGGAAATTTTCAATATAGAAGCGAGACCCGACGCCGTACTGGACGATATGTACCGCGACGAAAACTTGGCGTTTCCCAGCTTCAGGCTGAACACGTACGGCACGCTGATCGACGATTTCCGGACAATGGCGGTTCGTTTTTGCCGGATCAGCCGCCTCGGGTTCGGGTTTGAAATTAACGATTTCTCCGTCAAAATGAACCATGTGTACGATACGATGATCATGTGCGACGAAGAAACGATTCATCCGAAGGTCGTGGTCCGGTATGCCCATATTCAAGAAAAAACGATCCGCTATGGCGCCGAAATTCACAGCATCTCGGCCAAAGACTTGAACAAGCTCCGCTTCTACATCGTGACGCAGCAGTTTATGGCGCAATAAGCGAGATTTCCGAAAAAAAAACAATCCGGCTGTTCCGCTTGAGAAAACGGAAGCAGCCGGTTTTTTTTGTCGCGCGATTAGTTAGGCAATTCTCTTCCTCGCACCCAGACGCGTTCGAGGTCAAGCTCCGGCGTGACGAGCAGCAGATCCGCCTGCTTGCCGGTCTCGATACTGCCGGTTTCCCCGAGCAGCCCGAGCTGCTTCGCCGGGTTCCAGCTGGCCAGCCGGCTGGCTTCCTCGACGCTGACTCCGACCGTGCCCACCACATAGCGGAAAGCGCCCATCATCGTCAGTGTGCTGCCTGCGAGGCTGTCGCCGTCGCGGAGCCTTGCGACGCCGTCCTTCACGACGACGGCAAGCCCGCCGAGTTCAAAATCGCCGTCCCCGAGACCCGCGGCGGACATGGCGTCGGTGATGAGCAGCAGATTGTCGCTGCGCTTCGTTTGGGTCAGCAGCCGGATGCAGGCCGGATGGACGTGGTGTCCGTCGGCGATGACCTCGGCGCAGATCTTGTCCTCGGTCAGCACGGCGCCGACGACGCCAGGCTCGCGGTGGTGCAGCCCTTTCATGGCGTTAAACGTATGCACGGCATGGCTCAGCCCATGCTTGACCGCTTCGCCGATTTGCGCATAGGTCGAATCCGTATGGCCGCAGGCGACGACGATGCCTTGTCCGGCGAGGAAGGCAATCACCGGCAGAGCTCCTTCGGTCTCCGGAGCAAGCGTAACGAGGCGAATCAGGCCCGGATAGCGGCTGGTCCATTCCTTCACCCATTCGAGCTTCGGCGTGACGATAAAGTTCGGATTTTGCGCGCCAGGCCATTTCGGACTGATAAACGGTCCTTCCAGATGCACGCCGGCCAACTGCGCGTACGGCATCCCTTTTTCCCGGTACGCTTTGACGCTTTCCAGCACCTGGCCGATCGCTTCGGGGGAGCCGGTTACCGTGGTCGCCAGCATCGTGGTCGTCCCGTGGCTGGAGTGAAACCGGGTAATATTCTCAAGCGATTCGATCGTGGCGTCCATGAAGTCGCTGCCGTACCCGCCGTGCACATGCACATCGATGAATCCGGGCAGCAGCCAGCTTCCGCGGGCGTCGATTTTCGTGCCGGCCGTTTCGGCCAGCGTTTCGTTCAGCTCGGCCATCGGGCCGAGCGCTTCAATTTTACCGTCCTTGACTGCGGCGTACCCGGCCGCAATCACCGCATCGGGTGTGACGACTTTGGCGTTAACGATTAACGTATCCCATGCTGCGCGACTCATTTTAGCAAACCTCCTGCTTCGGAATCCAACAATACGACGACGTGCGGGTGCGTCTGCAGCAGCGAGGCCGGGCAATCCGTCGTGATCGGGCCTTGCAGCGCCCGCTGTACGATTTCCGCTTTATCCGCGCCGCGGACGACGAGCAGAATCATTTTCGCTTTCAAAATCGTTCCGACACCCATCGTCAGCGCGTGCGTCGGCACCTGCTCCGGCTTGTCGAAAAACCGCGCATTCGCAGAGCGGGTCGATTCTTTCAGCTCCACGAGATGCGTGCCTCCTTCAAGCGTAGCGTCCGGCTCGTTGAAGCCGATGTGCCCGTTATGGCCGAGACCGAGCAGCTGCAGGTCGATCTGCCCGTACTGCTCCAGCAGGCTGTCGTAGCGGGCGCATTCCGCCTGCAGATCCGGCGCGATTCCGCTTGGAATATGGCATTGCTGCGGGGGAATGTCGACGAGACCGAGCAGGTGCTCCTGCATGAACGTGTAGTAGCTGGCCGGATGCCCCGGCTCGAGTCCGACATATTCGTCAAGATTGAACGCCGTCGCTTTGGCGAAGCTGACCAGCCCTTGCCGGTGCGTCTCGACCAGTTCCCGGTAAATGCCGATCGGCGTGCTGCCTGTCGCAAGCCCGAGCACGGCTCTCGGATTCGTTTGCAGCAGACCGGTAATGATGCCGGCGCCGGCTTTGTTCAATTCTTCTTGCGTGCGGAAAGTTAAAATGTTCATGGCTCATCTCCCTTTTTCTTTGCGGTATTTTTTCACTTCTTGAAACGACTGCTCCAGAAGCGGAACATAATCGTCAAAGTGCAGGCTGAGCAGCGCGGTAAACAAGATGTCCACCACGTGCAGCTGAGCGATCCGCGAAGCCATATCGCCGCGGCGCATTCCTTCCTCGAGCGAGGAGGCGTACAGCCGGATATCCGCAAGCTGCGAAATCCGGTTGGCCCCGAACTTGGTCAGCGAAATCGTCGTGGCTCCCCGCTCCTTGGCGCACAGGAGGGCGTCGAGCGTTTCGGGGGTTTCGCCGGAATACGAGAAAGCGAACGCCACATCGCCCTCGCCGAGACTCGTTGCCGACGTAATTTGCATGTGGGAATCCGACCAATGCTGCGCCATTTTGCCGATGCGCACCAGCTTTTGCTGGCAATCGTACGCGACCATTCCCGAGGTCGCCATCCCGTACAGATCGATGCGCCGGGCGTCGTGCAGCGCATCCACCGCCCGCTGGACCTCCGTGAGGTCGAGCTGCCGCGTCGTATCCGAGATCGAGCGCAGGTGGTTCGTTTCGATCGCCTGGGCGATGCTGTGAAGCGTGTTGCCCGCGACAATGTCCTGGTAGGAAGGCTTCGCCGGAACAGGCTGGACGAGCTCGGCAGCCAGCTTCATGCGGAAATCCCCGTAGCCCTTGAACAGCAGGCTGCGGCAAAAGCGGGACACCGTCGCAATGCTCGTTCCCGAGCGTCCGGCCAGCTCCGTAATGCTCAAATGAACGGCCTCGTGGGCATGCTCCAAAATAAATTGCGCGAGAATTTGCTCCTTCGGATTCATGTGGTGCTGTTGTTCCCGTAAGGCTTGCAGAATACCGGACATCAGATCACCTGTTTTGCAAAGATTTTGTAAATCATTTTCTTCATAAGGATCAAAACGATGAAAAATATTTTCTTCTTCATCATAGCCAATATCACTAGTTTTGGCAACTGTTTTCGGCCTAAAACCGGCCGTTTCTTAAGGCTTTTCGAATACGTGCGGACAGCGGAACCGGTTTCTAAAATTATGGCAATATTCGCCACAGCGACAGTAAAATAAGGTAAAATAAAGTTTATAGATTCATAGTGAAATCTTTGTTTTATGCAGAAGGAGTGAAGCACAAGTGGATGTTGTCGACCGGGTCGACTTCCGGCGAAAAGGAATGCTTTGGATAATCGCAATAACCGTCTGCCTCAGTCTGCTGCTGCCGCTTCCGGGACGAAGCCCGGCGTACGGTCAGGACGGGTCGAATACGATGTTCGTTTCCGTATCTTCCTCTTATTCGCATACCGTTGCGGTACGGGAGGACGGAACCGTATGGACGTGGGGGGCGAACGATTTCGGGCAGCTCGGCTACGATACCGGGGGAGCGGATCAGCCGTATCCGAGGCAGGTACCGGGGATCATGGACGCCTCGGCGGCCGCTGCCGGCGGCAACCCGACGGAAGGCGCCAAGAGCGCATTTACGCTGGTGCTGACAATGGAAGAAGGGATCAAGCGAGTGAAGTCCTGGGGAAGCAACAACAAGCACCAGCTTGGCGACGGGACGACGAACGGAAGAACCGTTCCCGGCAATGTCATGCTTGGCGCGGGCTATGAGTTGGACGCGGAACCGGTAGCGGCTCTGGCCGCCGGGTACGATCACGCTGCCTTGCTGTTCGGCGACGGAAAAGTAGCGGCTTGGGGCGACAATACATACGGGCAATTGGGGAACGGGGATCGGGAGGCAAGCGGATTTCCGGTTTTTGTGAAAAATCCGGAAGGCACAGGGGAGCTCACGGCGATGAAAGAGATCGCTTTAGGCGCTTACCATAGCTTGGCCCGGTCGACGGATCATACCGTGCTGGCCTGGGGCCGCAACAACAAAGGACAGCTCGGCGACAACACGACGACCGACAAGCTCTTGCCGGTGGAGGTCGTCCGGTCGGAAACGTTGGGCGACATGCTGACGAACGTTTACAGCATTTCGGCGGGGAATGAGCATTCGGTTGCCAAGGGCGAAGGACAGAGCGTCTACGCTTGGGGCAGCAACGAGCACGGGCAGCTGGGGATCGGCCCGACCATAGGCCATCGAAGCTACGCCAGCCGCATGACGACGGAGAGCGGCCATCCGATCGGAGACGCGGGGGGCGCGGCGGCCGGCGGCGATCATACGCTGCTCATTCGCGGGGACGGAGACACGGCTCCGCGCACGCTGTACGTGACAGGACTTAACGATTTCGGGCAGGCCGGCCGTCCCGACCGTGCCAGCGTTGCCAATCCGGTTGCGGTTCCGCTGCCGGGGACTGGGGGTTCCGGCACGGAAGCAAGGCAAGGTTTGAGCATATACTTCGGAGAGCAGGTCGACGGTATTGTCGGCGGAGCGAAAGCCACCTATATCCTCTCAAGCGAAAATAAGCTGTACGGCCTGGGGGATAACCGCCGCGGCCAGCTCGGAACAGGGAAGACGGCTGCTCCGGTATACAGCGCGGTCCCGCTCGAAATCGATTTGTCTCCAGTCAAGTCGTTGACCGCAACGAACGGGATTCCCGTCCAAAAAGCAGGCATGGGGGCCTACAGCCTTCGGCTTCCGCGCGAAATGAACGCTGTGACCCTCGATATGGTGCTGAGCCATTCCGGAATGACCGTAGAGAAAGTTTCCGCGGCCCCTTCAGGTGTAGCTGCGGTTTATTCCGGAAACCGGCTTTCGATTGGGCAGCTGCCCGTGGGACAAAGCAGGATAACGTTCGAGGTGGCCGATTCGTTTACCGGTGCCGCGGTTCCTTATGAAATTACGGTTGTGAGGCAGCCTGCCGCGGGCGATTCTCTAACGCGGTTGTCCGTTGGCGATACCGTTTCCTACGCCGGAAAGCACTGGATGATGATCGATCCTTCGAGCCGGAGCATGGTTTTGAAGCCGGGGACACAGGTCGCCAGCCTATATTGGGACAATGCCAATAAAAGCAATATATTTACTGCCGACAATCCGGGCTATCGCTTCGATCCGGCCGCGGAAGGCTCCGTAGCCAAGTATTTGAACCGGGATTTTTATGATAGCCTGGGCGAAACGAAGCGATGGATTGCCGCATCGCCGTTCGATATCAAGACTTATGACTTTGTGGACTATCAACTTGTGGAAAAGGGTTCGTTTACCGTTAACGCCAACGTCGGACTGCTGACCAAAGACCAGTTTGCCAGACTATCAAGAATTGTAGATCCCAAGCAGCTGTCCGATCACTGGCTGATCAATCCGCTGATCCATTCTCAAGCGAACAAAGCGTATCCGTTGGTTGTCAGCGCCGAAGGTGAAGTATGGTTCGATGACCGGGATCAGGAGGACAATGGCACGCGTTCGGCGCTGCCGGTGATCGCTCTAAAGGAAGGAGTCGTGCTAACGGGTGGCTCGGGTACGGACGGGCAGCCGTATGAAATCACCTTGCACGAGATGAGTATTTCGTACAACAGCACTCCTTTGTCCTACAAACCGGAAACCCGGACGTACTCGCTTAGCGTGCCGGGGAGCGTGACTCAGGTGCAGCTTGGCGTAACGTTGTACGACCCGAATGCGACGTTTTATGTCCCAGGCACGGTGACGGGGGTCACCTACGACGTTTACGGACGGACGATTACGGTATCCGGGCTGGTCGAGAATCAGACGAGATCCTTCCCCGTTGTCGCGAAAATCGGGGGGCGCTTGACAAGCAGCTTCAACGTGGAGGTCACCCGGCAATCCGGCCCTGCGGTGCCATCCGGCAATACGGCTCTTCGTTCCGTGACCTACAATTCGGCTCCGCTTGTACTGGTCGCGGCTGACACGTATCTGTTGACCGTAGGTCCCGAAACGGATGCCGTAAGCTTGCAGATCGTTCCGGACGATCCGAAGGCACAGCTCGCGCTCAAAAATCAGCAAGCCAACGTTGAATGGAGCGGCGGCATGCTGCATGTAAAATCGCTCATTTTGGGACAAAGGCTTCCAGTTGGGCTGCAAGTGACGGCTGAGAACGGAAATACGGCATTATACACCATCTTGATCGACCGGGTGAGACCTCCTTTGCCGGTCGTCACCGATCTGGAATCGGCTGCGAAAGCGATCCGCGCTCAAACGGACGTGACCGGGGACGGCAAGTTCGACCGGGCCGATGTCCTCTTCCTATTGAAGATGATTCATCCTGTTTACATGAAGGAGCCGGATTCGTCCAATCCGCTTGCCCCATAAGCGGAAACAACCGTAGCTTGGGAAAAGTTGCCCCGAAGAAACCTATGCCATGGGGCCCGGGTTTCTTTTTTATTTGCAGCTAAACCCATGTCAATGCCGAATAACCGCATTAACGCGGTGTCGCATTGTTTTAGCGGAGAGCAGGAAATCATCCCGCTGCACCGAATACTGATTTTATGATGTGAAATGGAGGGGGTTTTATGAAGAACGGCAAAAGCTCCGTTTGGACCAATGTTCTCGGCCTGCTCTACAAGCGCTTACATTCGATTGCCGTCCGGCTGTTTGTATTGTTTTTCGTCAGCATCATCGTGCCGGTGCTGATTGGAGGGTATTTATCGTATGAAAAGTCAACCAAAATGATCGAAGAGCAAGTCAGCAATGTTGCTTCGTTGACCATCAGGCAAGTGAGCGATAAATTGAATTTTATTGTCAAGGGACTTGACAATACGTCGATGAGGCTGATCGGCAGCAAGCTGATTCAAGACGCCTTGCAAGGAAAAAATGCGGCTACCCCGTATGAAAATGCGAAGCTGAACAACGACGCAAAGGACCTCGTCATCTCCCTCATTACGAATTCCCCGGAGATCATGGATATTTTTATTTTGGACGTGAACAAGCAAAATTCCATTGCGAGCTCAGGCTTTCAAGGCGTCATCGATCCGTGGGAAACGGAATGGTACCGGAAGACTATCGAGGCTAACGGGACTGCGGTATGGTTCGGACTGAATGACAGATCGTATTTGAAAGGAACGGATATGGGGATACCGGTTTTCGGCCTGGGGCGGGCGGTCAAGGATGTCGATTCCGGCAAAACGTTCGGCGTCCTGTTCATCGAAGTAAGAGGGAGTGTGCTGATGGAGGCGTTGGACGGCATTCAATTCGGCCAAACCGGCTTTACGTATGTCACGGACCCGAACAATCAGTTTGTTTATCATCCCCAAAAAGAGAATTATGGTGAAATATCCAATTTAGAGCTGCCAAACCGGACGGGCGTCATGGAGATGAACGGAACGGAGACGCTGGTCATTCCGGGCACTTTGGACAACGGCTGGAGGGTCGCCGGCATTATTCCCATCCGGGAGCTGATCGCCGATTCCATCGCCATCCGCGAGCTGACGGTCTGGATCGCCTTGGCTTCCGTACTGGTTGCAGTCGTGATGGGATACTATGTCGCTTACAAGATAGGACGGCCTCTCGTCTATTTAAGCAAGCTGATGAAGCAGGGGGAAGCGGGCGATCTGACGGTTCGCTCCAAACTGACCGGAAGAAATGAAATCGGGCAGCTCAGCCGCAGCTTCAACAAGATGATCCGGCAAATCGGCGTTCTCGTCGAACGGATCGCCGAAGAAGAGAACGAGAAGAAGAAAGCCGAAATACGCGCCATGCGCTATCAGATCAATCCGCATTTTCTGTATAATACGCTGAATTCCATCCGCTGGATGGCCCGGCTTCAGCGGACGGACGATGTCGCCGACGCGATATCGACGCTGGTGCCGCTGCTGGAGGCCAGCCTGGAACGCAACGGCTCGTTCGTCAAGCTGGGAGAAGACTTCGACTTGCTGCGCAAGTATATGATCATTCAGCAATACCGTTACGACAACAAAATCATGCTCGAGATTCATTGCCCTCCGGAGCTGAGCGAGATATCGATCCCGAGAATGCTGCTTCAGCCGATCGTCGAGAATGCAATTTTTCACGGCATTGCGCCGAAGGAAGAGGAGGGGATGATCCGGGTGACGGTTAACCGGGAAGGGGACGATGCGGTTATTGTCATTCAAGATGACGGTATCGGAATCGAAGAGACAAAGCTGCCTCATTTGTTAAGCGGAACAAGCAGCACGAGGATGAATGGAATGACGAGAATCGGACTGTTTCACGTCCACCAGACGCTGCAGCTGTATTTCGGAGCCGGATACGGACTGCGGGTCCAAAGCGAGGTTGGGAAAGGAACATTCGTTCGTATTCATATACCAATTCGAAGGGGAGATTCGCATGTTCAGAGTGCTGCTGGTTGATGACGAGCCTATAGCGCGGATCGGACTCAGAACGACGTTTGACTGGGAATCCAACGGATTGCGGCTAGTGGGCGAAGCGTCTAACGGAAAAAGGGCGATGCTATGGATCGAACGCAACGAAGTCGACATTCTCATTACCGATATTGCCATGCCCGTGATGGACGGGCTGGAGCTGATGCGTGCGGCCCGGGAGAAGAATCCTTTGATCAAGGTCGTGCTTCTCAGCTGCCATAACGATTTTGAATATGTCAGACAAGGCATCCGGCTGGGCGCATCCGATTATTTGTTGAAGCCGACGCTGGAAACGGCCGATCTCAAAAGCGTGTTGGACAAATTAAAAGAACAAATTTCGCTGGAACGCAAAAAAGAGGAGCTTTATCTTCGTCAGGAGCTGAGCGGGAAACGAATCGAAACGGAAAAGGCGCTGGTCAAGCTGCTGGGCGGCGAGGAGCTCCCTTCCGACTTGCGTACGGAGCTCGGCTGGCTTGAGGAGAGATACCGTGTTGTCGTCTGCCTGTTGGACGGAGCAGCGAAGCTTCGCGCGGAAGAGGGTGGCGTATTTATTGAAATTATGCTCGATGAAGTGCAAGCAAGCTATTATGAGCATCGAGGGCAGGGCGTCGCATTTCGCGTCTGTGCGGACAAGCTCGTATTGGCCGTTCCGGATCAGGGAGACCAAGAAGCGTTCCGGCAGTCGATCGAATCGTTTCAGACTGTTCTGAAGCAGAAAGGCTACGGCTTTACGATGGGAATCAGCAGCAGAGCCCAAGGGTGCGGTTTACTGAAAAGGGCATACCGTGAGGGAGAGGAAACGGCCAGACTGCGCTTCTACTTCGGTCCGGGGAGCGTGAGCTTTTACTCCGGCGCTCCGCTTAGAAAACCGCTTCCCGAGGATGCGGAAGGATGCAGGAACGCGTTGAAGGAAACGATGCGCGAAGGCTTCAGGGACAAGGCGGCCCTTTATGTGGAGCGAAT
Source organism: Paenibacillus ehimensis NBRC 15659 (assembly GCF_004000785.1). GTDB lineage: Bacteria > Bacillota > Bacilli > Paenibacillales > NBRC-103111 > Paenibacillus_G > Paenibacillus_G ehimensis. The sequence continues at coordinate 22,351 of NZ_BILX01000040.1, forward strand.
TCTTCGTTATTGGACCTGCGAGTACCGCACCCCTGCGGAAGTGATGCGGGAAGCGCAGGAGCTTCTTTCCTTATTTCATCTGAGCAAGGGCTACGGGCTCGTGCCGATCGAGCAGACGGAAGCGGTGCGGATGATGGAATCGGTGGAAGAAATGCGCGCCTTCCTATGGTCCGCTTTTGAAACGGTGTGGATGTCCGAGGACGAAATGGAGGAAGAATACGGATTTCACCGCAGAATTATTGAGAAAGCGATCGACTACATGAAAAGCAATTTTACGAAAGCGATCAGTCTTCAGGATGTAGCCGACCATGTTGCGGTCAGCAAAAATTATTTCAGCGAAATGTTCAAGCGGGTGACCGGGCAAAACTTTATCGATTATTTGATCCATCTTCGTTTGAAACGATCCAGCGTGCTCTTGCAAACGACGGCATTGAAGGTGTACGAGGTTGCGGAAATGTCGGGGTTCAACGATGTCAAATATTTCAGCAAGGTATTCAAGAAAACGATGAAAATGTCGCCGGCCGAATTCAGGGAGCGGAGGGGAGGAAACTTCGGAATAGACAACACCTTTTCGGAATAAAAGCGGTATCGTTCATACATGCTGCTGCCTATAATGAAAGCGTGTACATAAACATGCGGAAAGGATGAACGATATGAAAACGAGGGTTCAACAGTTTTCACTTGCCTTGCTCGCGGGCGTCATTTCATGCATGCCGCTTCTTTTGGCGGCTTGCAGCAGCGGAGCTTCGCCGGGCGACGGGAGCAGCGCCGAGCCTAAGCCGGGCGAAAAAATCAAGCTGAAATGGTCGACCTGGGGCAATCCCGGCGAGCTCGGACGGTTTCAGGAATTTACCAAAGAGTTTAACGCCAAGCATCCGAATGTCGAATTTGAGTTAATTCCAGTTCCAAGTGACTACGAGCAAAAAATATTGACGCAGCTCAGCGGAGGAACCGCTCCCGACGTGTTTTATGCCGGAGACGGCACGATCGTCAAGCTGATCGAGAATCAGACGATCGCTGAATTGACTCCGTACATGAACCAAGGCGCGGACAGCAAAATCAAGGAGAGCGATTTCTTCCAAGGCTTATGGGGCGCAGCCAAAAGGAACGATAAAATATACGGCGTTCCCGTCGACTGTAATCCGTTTATACTGTGGTACAACAAAAAGCTGCTGAAGGATGCGGGAATCGCCGAGATGCCTGCGGACTTGTATGAAAAAGGTCAATGGAATTGGAATTCATTCAAAGCGATGCTGGAAAAGCTTCGCGCCAACGGAAAGCATGGATTCGTGCTCGATAACGATTGGGGACGCTATTACAGCTTTGTGAGCAGCAACGGAGGGACGATGTATAACGAGAAGGGCGAATTCGTGGCGGACAAAGACCCGAAAGCGTTCGAGGCGTTCAAATATTTGTATGACAACGTTCAGGCGAAAAACATCACGTTTGCCGGAACGCTTCCCAAAGGACAAGGCGGGGATGCGATGTTCATGTCCAATCAGGTCGGCTTCGTCTCCGCAGGCCGTTGGTATCTTCCAATCTTCAAGCAAAATAAAGATTTGGAGTTCGATATCGTTCCTTTCCCTACCAACACCGGGAAAAAAATCGAACCGGCAGGCGTTGCGACCGCTTATATGGTGATGAACAAAAATACGAAATACGCCAAGGAAGCGTACCAATTCATCAGCGAGTTCGTCTCCAAGGAAGGGCAGATTTACCGCCTGCAAGGAGGAGGCAACGCCGTACCGTCTGTCGAGGGCGCCGACGAGGTCGTCATGGAAGGCAACCTGCCGGAGCACGCGAAATATTTCCTTGACGCACGCAGCGTAGGTTATGCGCTTACCCCCGCCGAAGCGGGTGTGCCGGGACTAAGCCAAGTGATCAAGGACGAGATGGAAGCGCTGTGGCTGAAGGACGGCAAGCTGGAGGAAACGATGAAGGCGCTCGGTGTGAAGGCGAATCAAAAGATTGCCGACTTCAAGGCCGGCAAGTGATCATGGGAAGGGCTGATCGAATATGAACAAGCGGTTAACCGAGGGCATTTGGGGGGTTGCTTTTATTTTGCCCCAGATGCTCGGCCTTCTCGTCTTTGCCTTTATTCCGCTCGTTTCCGCCTTCGTCTTGAGCATGATGAAATGGGACGGCTTTGGCGAGAAGCGATTTATCGGATTGGATAATTTCGCAGGACAGCTGAACCATCCGGATTTCAAGCTGGCGCTGGCGAATTCGGCGTGGTACACGATTCTGGTCGTACCCTTGGGCATCCTGCTGGCGATTCTGATTGCGGTCGCTTTGAACAAGGTACGCGGCAAGACCCTATACCGGTTGTTTTATTACATGCCCGTCGTGACAAGCTCCATCGCGGTTTCCATCGTATGGCTGTGGCTGCTCAATTCCGAATTCGGCATCATTAACGTTTATTTGAAGCAGTGGTTCGAGATTCAGGGGCCCGATTGGCTCACGAACCGGAAGCTGGTTATTCCTTCGATTGCCATGCTCAGCATATGGTGGGGGCTGGGAGGCAATATGGTGCTGTTTCTGGCCGGCCTGCAGGGGATTTCCTCCACTTATTACGAGGCTGCGCAGATCGACGGGGCAAGTAAATTAAGGCAATTTTGGCATATTACGCTTCCGCTGCTGTCGCCTACGACGTTCTTTGCGACGATTATGTCGATGATCGGCTCGTTTCAGGTGTTCGACCAATCTTTCGTGATGACGGGCGGGGGACCGGCCAAAGCAAGCTACACGATCGTCTATCACATCTACCAGCTCGCTTTCGTCGAGTTTACATTCGGCAAAAGTGCGGCAGCGGCCGTGATGCTGTTTGTCATCATATTGACATTGACCTTGTTCCAAATGTACGTGTCCAAACGATGGGTGCATTATGGCGGGTAATGACGGCAAGAAGGGAGGGAACGGCTTGGACATAAATGCTGGAGGTAAAACGGCAATAAGCAGTGCGAGGGTTTCTGCGCTCAAGGCGGACAGGACGGGTACGAGCTTGATTGGCAGGGTGCTGCTTCACGCTCTCCTGATTGCGGGAGCCGCCGTCATGATCGGCCCGTTTTTATGGATGGTGCTCAGTTCGTTGAAACCGTTCTCGCAGGTGTTCCTCATTCCGCCCAAATGGATTCCGGATCCATGGGAGTGGAGCAACTACAAGCGCTCCTGGGAGGCGCTGCCTTTCGGGCGGGCGTATGCAAACAGCTTTTACATCGCCTTGGTTTCCGTAACGATGAAATTGATCACGTGCTCGATGGCGGCCTATGCTTTTGCCAAAATCCGTTTTCCGCTTCGCGAGCCTCTGTTCATCTTGTTTTTGGCGACGATGATGGTGCCGCATCAAGTGACGATCATCCCGCTTTATTTGATGATGAAAGAATTCGGGTGGCTCGATACCCATCTTGCCCTGATCGTTCCGGCTTCGCTGCTGGATGCGTTCGGCGTCTTTCTGCTCAGACAATTCATCAAAAGCATTCCCGACGAGCTGGAGGAAGCCTCCATTATGGACGGGGCGAACCGGTGGACCAATTATTCCCGCATCATCCTTCCGCTTATCCGACCGGCGCTTGCCGCATTGGCCATCTTCGCCTTTCTCGGAATGTGGAACAGCTTCTTCGGGCCGCTTATATTCCTGAACAGCCCGGATCGGTTTACCGTACCGCTGCTGCTGAATTTATTCCGCGGGATGTATATTACCGATTGGACGCTGATGATGGCCGGGTCCGCCATCGCCGTTATTCCCGTGCTGATCGTCTATATGCTCGGTCAAAGGTACATTATTGAAGGCGTCACGTTGACGGGCATCAAGGGCTAGGCCGGTCGGTAAAACGGATCGGGAGCGGTAGAGGGCGGGAACGCGAATCTTAATGCTGTAACGCGGTGTCGCTTTAAATCAAATAGCACAAAAAACTGCCGAGACGATCTCGACACCGAGCTTGTTGAGAAAGAGTTTTTTGATTGAACACTAAAAGCTGCCGAAACTTTCTCGGCAGCTTTTTCTGTCTCTCCCAAAGGCCCGGGGCTATTTCGTAAACAGCTTCCGCAAATTGTCCCCGTACGGAGCCCGGACGATGCCCTTTTCCGTAATGATGGCCGTCACGTACTCGTTCGGCGTCACGTCGAACGCCGGATTGAACACCTTCACGCCCTGCGGCGCGGTTCGTTTGCCGAACCCTTGCGTAATTTCGTCCTCGTGCCGTTCCTCGATCGGAATGTCGGCTCCGGTCGGCGTGTTCAGGTCAATCGTCGACATCGGGCACGCGACGTAGAACGGAATGCCGTGGGCCTTGGCCAGCACGGCGACGCTGTAGGTGCCGATCTTGTTGGCCACGTCGCCGTTGGCGGCTACGCGGTCGGTACCGACGATGACTGCCTGCACCCAGCCCTTCGCCATGACGGCGCCGGCCATGTTGTCGCAGATCAGCGTCACGTCGACGCCCGCCTGCTGCAGCTCGAAAGCCGTCAAGCGCGCTCCCTGCAGCACCGGCCGGGTTTCGTCCGCAAACACCTTAAGCGTGATGCCTTTTTCCAGCGCCAGGTACATCGGCGCCAGCGCCGTCCCGTACCTTGCGGTCGCGAGACCGCCCGCATTGCAGTGCGTGAGGACGCCCATGCCGTCCTCGAACAAAGACAGCGCGTGCTCGCCGATCAAGCGGCACGTTTCCTCGTCCTCGGTTTGGATGGCCCGCGCCTCGTCCAGCAGCGCCTGCCGCGCGCTCTCGACCGTCGTTTCCTCCGGTGCGGCTGCGCCCAGCAGCCCCTCGGCCCGCGCCCGCATCCGGTCCAGCGCCCAGAACAAATTGACCGCCGTCGGTCGCGACGTCGCGAGATAATCGCATTGGCGGTTCACTTCCGCCAGCAGCGCCTCGCGGCTCCCGGAGAAGCTGCGCACGCCGAGGTAAACCCCGAACGCCGCGGCGATGCCGATGGCCGGCGCGCCGCGGACGGCAAGCTGCTTAATCGCATCCCATACTTGCTCGGAGGTGGTCAGCTCCAAATAGACGATTTCGTCCGGCAGAAGCCGCTGGTCGAGCAGATCCAAACGGTCCTCCAGCGAATTCCAACGGACCGATTGCAGCCAGTCCGCTTGTTTGGTTTGTTCCGTAGTCACGGTGCAAGCACACTCCTTTATCTATTTCACGGCCTTCTCGGCGATTTCGATCATCTGCGCGATGGAGGTCGCCTGCCGGTTAAATTTGATGAGCGCGGTACCGATCGCGAGCGCCAGCCGTTGGGCGCGCTCTTTGGCCGCTTCGTCTTGAATTTGATTGATATCGGCCACCTGCGCCAGTCCGTGCACGCGGCGTACCATCTTGCTGCCGGTGAAGCCGAACGTATCCCGCAGCACCTCTTGCATGTACCAGTCCTGATAGCCCGGCGTCCGCGCGATCCGGTCGGTGCCATGCTGGTTCCACAGCTCCCGGAACTCGCGGTCGAACGTTTCCCATACGTCGCGGACCGTGCCGGTCAAGTAGCTGCGGAAATCCTGGCGCGAAGCCTCGTCCTCGCCCCAGCCTTCCTGCGCGGCGAAGTTCAGCAGCAGGTTGGCAAATACCGCGCCGATATCGAAGCCCATCGGGCCGTAGTAGGCGAACTCCGGATCGATGACCTTGGTCGAATCCGGCTTGATGAAGATGCTGCCGGTGTGCAGATCGCCGTGCAGCAGCGCTTGGGCGTGGGTCAGAAACTTCTCGCGAAGAATCGCCACTTCCAGATGAAGCCCGGTATCCTGCCAGATGGCGGCAACGGCGTCGCGAATGGCCGGCGGAACGTTATTGTTCGGCGAATCGGTGTACGGATCGTCAAAAATCAGGTCCTCGGTAATTTTGCACAGCTCCGGGTTGATGAACCGTTTGACCCGTTCTTTTTTCTCCTGCTGGTTCATGCCGAGATCGGACGTGTAAAAAAGAGTACGGGCCAAAAACGTTCCGATATGCCCGGCGAACAGCGGGTATTGGTTACGCTCGATCAAACCTTTGCGCATGATCGTATGGTCGCTCAAATCCTGCATGACCGTAAGCGCCAAGTCCGGCTCATAGGCGTACACGTGCGGGACAAGGTCGGGGCACAGCGATTCCTGAATCATCAGCGCTTCGCTCTCGATCCGGGCGCGGTCCAAGGTCAGGGGCCACGATTCGCCTACGACTTTGGCATACGGGAGCGCTTGCTTAAGAATGATGCTTTTCCCGGTGGAAGGCTCCGAAATATGGAACACCAGATTCAAGTTGCCGTCCCCGATTTCCCGGCTCGTGAGCTCGGAATCGGGTTGAAACAGGTCGGGTAATCTTCTTGCATATGCGATGGCTTCCGATTCCGTCAGCGGATGATATGCGGACATGGGGTGAATTCCTCCTTTTTCCATATGAAAACTGCCATTCTCTCTAGTATAAATCAATTTGGGTTGCGTTGGAATAGAGGAAATGCGTTTTCCGGGCGCGTATTGATCCGGGTCCGGCCGTGTCTTTTACAAAATGTTCATACCCCGATAATATGCCCTTAACGCTGGGGGATAAAATAAAGGTAAATACGCGGAGCTGGAGGTTTTTAATAATGGAGAAACTTCTCGGAAAACTGCTGTTGGTCGCGGCGTGCTTCGCCATTCTGTGCGTGCTTGGGTGGTCCTCGCCGGCAAATCCGTCCGTAGCCCTGCATGCGAATCCTTTAAAAGCGAGTCACGAGCAGTACCAACGAATCTCAGCTTCCAATTATTTTGTACAGAACGGAAATTGATCGGCGAACGATTGCATAGGAAAAAGGGGAGGCATGGACGCCTTCCCTTTTTGTTTGCGGAGCAAAAAGCCCGGGCTACTGCGTTCTTCTGCGATGCTCCACCAAGTCAATGGCTCCCAACACGACATGTGCGAGCCCGAAGCCGACGACCGCCGCGGCCGCCATCGGGAATTTGTTTCGCATAGCCGCGCCGGATGCTGCGACCGCCGTACCGAGAACGGTTGGAATCAGACCTTCGCGCATTACTCTCACTCTCCTCGCAGCGGATTGAATGATGCAGCGTTTTTAGCATCGATTTTTGCGAACGTTTTTATGCTCTTTCGGAATTGCAATGTTTTGGCTGGAAATCTATAATAACGTAAACGAATGGGCAAAACTTACAAGGGAGGAAAACGCAAAAAGATGATACCGCAAGGACAGGCGGTCGGACTGAAGGAATGGGCCGTGGCCGTCGAGGCTTTGAAGCAGGGGAAGCAGATCCTGATTATGCGCAAAGGCGGCATCCGCGAGGAAACCCGGGATTTTCAAGTGCAGTCTGACAGCTTCTATTTGTATCCGACCTACGAGCATCAGCGCAAAGAGCTGATCAAGCCGGAGTTCGCGGAACGGGTGGACGAGCGGGCCCCCGAATGGAGCGGCGGGCAAGCGGAAATCGGATGCTACGCCGAGCTTGCCGAGGATATCCTGATCGAGACCGAGGAACGGCTTGACAGGCTGAAGCCGTTTCACATCTGGACGGACCGGCTTGCCGAAGAGAGGCTGAAGTGGAAGCGGACGAAGCCGCTGCATGTCATGCTGCTTAGAGTCTACGCACTGGACGAGCCTGTGCGCATTCCGGTGCTGAACGAATATAACGGGTGCAAATCGTGGATGGGGCTTCCCGAATCGCTGCATGGGGCTCCGCGCCGGCCGGTGCTGACGGACGAAGCTTTTGCGACGGAGGCCAACCGGATTCGGGAGGCGCTTGCTCAAAAATAGTTCCGGGAAATCCGCGGACGGGACTTTCTTGATTTTGCATATTGAGATATAATATTATTATTGAGAATCACTGATAATCAGTTTGTAATGATTATCATTAAATAATAATTAAAACTCGGAGGCACGAAACTATGGCAAACGTACCGCATTTTACTATAGACGGTTTGAAAGCGACTGTCGAGGGCAAAGAGATTTTGAAAGGCCTTAGCTTGACGATTAAGGGCGGCGAAGTGCATGCGATCATGGGACCGAACGGAACGGGCAAAAGTACGCTGGCGTCCACCCTCATGGGCCACCCGAAATACGAAGTGACGGAAGGCAGCGTGACGCTGAACGGCGAGGACGTGCTTGAGATGGCGACGGACGAAAGAGCGCGTGCCGGCCTGTTTCTTGCTATGCAGTACCCGAGTGAAATTACCGGCGTGACGAATGCGGACTTCCTGCGCAGCGCGATCAATGCCCGCCGCGAGGAAGGCAGCGAAATTTCGCTGATCAAATTCATCCGCCAGATGGAAGCGAAAATGAAGGAGCTGGAGATCAATCCCGAGTTCATGCACCGCTATTTGAACGAAGGCTTCTCCGGCGGCGAGAAGAAGCGCAACGAAATTCTGCAAATGATGATGCTGGATCCGAGCATCGTTATTCTTGACGAGATCGACTCGGGCCTCGATATCGACGCGCTGCGCATCGTGGCGACGGGCGTGAACGCGATGCGTTCCGAAGACCGCGGCTTCCTGATCATCACCCACTACCAACGCCTGCTTAACTACATCACGCCGGACTACGTTCACGTGATGATGCAAGGGCGCATCGTGAAATCCGGCGGACCGGAGCTGGCTCAGCGTCTGGAGAACGAAGGGTATGATTGGGTCAAAGAAGAGCTTGGGATCGTGGACGAGCGGGTAGGCCAGGACGAAGAGGAATTCAAGATTCCGATGAATACGACGGCTCCGAAATACTAAGCTATCGAAAGGGAACAGGAGGATTAACCATGAGTACACAAACCGTTCTTCCGATCGATCGCGCAAGCTTGGTAGAGCTGTCCAAAGCGAGACAAGAGCCGGAGTGGATGACGACTCTGCGCGGGCAAGCGCTGGAGCTTGCCGGAACGCTCGAATTGCCGACATTGGAGAAAACAAGAATCGACCGTTGGAACCTCGCTTCCTTCGGAACCTATAAAGCGGGCGCGAAGCTGGCATCGCTCGAAGAGCTGCCGGCCTCGGCGAAGAGCCTGCTCCAGAACGACGGACAAGGACATCCCGAAAATCTGATCGTTCAGAAAAACTCGGGCGTTGTGTACAGCAGCGTCTCCGAGACGTTGAAGCAGCAGGGCGTCGTGTTCACGAGCCTTGAAGAAGCGCTGAAAAGCCACGGCGAGCTGGTTCAAAAATATTTTATGTCTGTCGTAGGCAAGGACGAGAACCGTCTGACGGCGCTGCATGCGGCGCTTTGGAGCGGCGGCGTGTTCCTGTACGTACCGAAAAACGTGCAGGTGGAGGTGCCGGTACAAGCGCTGTTCGTGACGGACGACGCCGAAGCGAGCTTTTCGCCGCACGTGCTGATCGTTGCCGAGCAGCATGCATCGGTGACCTACGTCGACAACTTCGTTTCCGAAGGCAGCTTGAACGGCCTGGTACAAAACGGCGTTGTGGAAGTTGTCGTCAAGCCGGGAGCCAAGGTAACCTTCGCTTCGGTGCATAACTTGGACGAATCGGTCACCGACCTGACGTACCGCCGCGCGCTCGTGGAGAACGACGGAAGCATCGAGTGGATCGTCGGCGAGATGCATTTCGGCAATGCGATGTCGGATACGACGTCGATTTTGAAAGGCAACGGCTCCACCTCCGATGCGAAGGTCATCTGCGTCGGCACCGGCGAGCAGAAGCTGAACGTGTCCACCCGGGCGGTTCACTTCGGCAAAAGCTCCGACAGCCAGATGATTACCCGTGCTGTTATGCGAGACGGGGCGACGGCTATCATCAACGGGATTACCAAAATCGAGAAAGGCGCGACCAAAGCGAACGGCGAGCAAACGGAAAAAGTGCTGATGCTCAGCCCGAAAGCGCGGGGCGACGCCAACCCGATTCTGCTGATCGACGAGGACGACGTTACGGCGGGCCATGCAGCCAGCGTGGGTCAAGTGAATCAAGAACAGGTATACTATATGATGTCGCGCGGCGTTACGCGGGAAGAAGCCGAACGGTTAATCATTTACGGCTTCCTGGCACCGGTGGTGTCTCAAATTCCACTGGAGCAGATCGCGTCACAGCTGCAGCTTCTTGTGGAAAGGAAGCTGGGACAATGAATACGGCGGACATACGCAGTCAATTTCCCATTCTTCACCAGGATGTGAACGGACACCCGCTCGTTTACCTGGACTCGGCAGCCACATCGCAAAAGCCGGTGTCGGTGATCGAAGCCGTCAAACGTTATTACGAGCTGGATAATGCGAACGTGCACCGCGGCGTCCATACGCTCGGCTCCCGCGCGACGGACGCTTATGAGGGCGCGCGCGAGAAGGTGCGCCGCTTTATCAACGCATCGTCCACGGAAGAAATTATTTTTACCCGCGGGACGACGACGGCGATCAACCTGGTCGCCTCGAGCTACGCGCGGGCCGTATGCGGCGAAGGGGACGAAATCGTCATTACGCCGATGGAGCACCACAGCAATCTCATTCCATGGCAGCAGGTCGCGAAAGCGACCGGCGCTGTCTTGAAATATATTCCACTCCAGCCGGACGGTACGATCCGTCTGGCGGATGTGGAAAAAACAATTACCGAGCGCACCAAAATGGTATCCGTCGTTTACGTGTCCAACGTGCTCGGCGTTGTCAACCCGGTGAAGGAAATCGCGGAAATCGCCCATCGCCACGGCGCCAAAGTGATGGTGGACGGCGCACAAAGCACGCCGCACCTCAAAGTGGACGTGCAGGCGCTGGGCTGCGATTTTTATGCGTTATCCGGTCATAAGATGTGCGCTCCTACCGGAATCGGCGCGCTTTACGGCAGGAAAGAGCTGCTGATGGAAATGGAGCCGATCGAATTCGGCGGCGAGATGATCGACCATGTCGGATTGTACGATTCCACATGGAAAGACCTGCCTTGGAAATTCGAAGGCGGCACGCCGATTATCGCCGGCGCCGTCGGGCTGGGAGCGGCAATCGATTTCCTCGAAAGCATCGGCTTGGATGCCATAGAGCAGCATGAGAAGCAGCTGACGGCTTACGCGATGGAACGGATGCTGCAAATCGATGGCTTAACGGTCTACGGTCCGCAGCAAAATCGTGCGGGGCTGATCACGTTCAACCTGGACGACGTGCATCCGCATGACGTGGCCACCGTGCTCGACGCCGACGGGATCGCCGTCCGTGCCGGCCACCACTGCTGCCAGCCGCTGATGCGCTGGCTGAATGTCACGGCAACTGCCCGTGCGAGCTTCTATCTGTACAATACCGAAGCCGATGTAGACCGGTTGGTCGCTTCCCTTATTAAAACAAAGGAGTACTTCGGCTATGCAATTGGATGATTTATACCGCAGAGTCATTATGGATCATTACAAAAATCCCCGCAACCGGGGCACTTTCGAGAATCAGTCCGTCACTATCGATCTGAACAACCCGACCTGTGGCGATAAAATCCAGCTTCAAATGCAGGTCGAGGACGGTAAGGTCAAAGCGGCCAAATTCGTAGGGGAAGGCTGTTCGATCAGCCTTTCATCCGCTTCGATGATGACGGAGGCCGTAAAAGGCAAGACGTTGGAAGAGGCGCTGGAAATGGCCGAGAAGTTTTCCGGCCTGATGAAGGGCGAACCTGTCGAATTCGAATACGAAGATTTGGAAGCTTTATCCGGCGTGAACAAATTCCCGGCCCGGATCAAGTGTGCGACACTGGCTTGGAACGCGCTGCGCAAAGGAATCGACCAAGTAAACACCAACAAATAAGGAGGTATGGCACCCATGGCTAAGAAAATGCCGGAATTGGAAGAATATAAATATGGGTTTCGCGACGAGCACAAAGCCGTGTTTCAGAGCGGAAAAGGCCTGACCCGCGAAATCGTCACCGAGATTTCCAGAATGAAGGGCGAACCGGAATGGATGCTGGAGTTCCGCTTGAAGTCTTTGGAGCAGTTTTTGAAAATGCCGATGCCGCGTTGGGGCGGTAACATGGACGATCTGGATTTCGACGATATTCAATACTACGTGAAGCCTTCCGAAAAACAGGGGAAAACGTGGGAAGAAGTGCCGACGGAAATCAAGGAAACGTTCGACAAGCTCGGGATCCCGGAGGCGGAGCAGAAGTTCCTGGCGGGCGTATCCGCCCAGTACGAGTCCGAGGTCGTCTACCACAGCATGCAGAAGGATCTGGAAGAGCAAGGCGTGCTGTTTATGGATACGGACACGGCGCTTAAAGAACACCCGGAAATTTTCAAAAAGTATTTCGGGACGATCATTCCGCCGAGCGACAATAAATTCGCCGCACTGAACAGCGCGGTATGGTCCGGCGGCAGCTTCATCTACGTGCCGAAGGGCGTGAAGGTGGAAATTCCGCTGCAAGCTTACTTCCGGATCAACTCGGAAAACATGGGGCAGTTCGAGCGCACGCTCATCATCGCCGACGAAGGCAGCTTCGTGCATTACGTCGAAGGTTGTACGGCTCCGGTCTACAGCACGAACTCGCTGCACAGCGCCGTTGTTGAGATCATCTGCCTTAAAGACTCCCGTGTCCGCTACACCACGATTCAGAACTGGGCGCCGAACATTTATAATCTGGTTACGAAACGTGCGGTTGCGGAAGAAAATGCGACCATGGAGTGGGTTGACGGCAACATCGGCTCCAAGCTGACGATGAAATATCCTGCGGTTGTGCTGAAAGGCCGCGGCGCAAAAGGCATGGTGCTTTCCATCGCCGTTGCGGGCAAAGGCCAGCATCAGGATGCCGGTGCGAAAATGACGCACTTGGCACCGGATACGACCTCCACGATCGTCTCCAAATCGATCAGCAAGCACGGCGGGAAAGTGACGTACCGCGGCTTGGCTTCGTTCGGACGCAACTCGGAAGGCTCCAAAGCGAACATCAAGTGCGATACGCTCATCATGGATAACGAATCGACGTCCGATACGATTCCATACAATGAAATCATGAACGACAACATTACGCTGGAGCACGAAGCGACCGTCTCGAAAGTATCCGAGGATCAGCTGTTCTACCTGATGAGCCGCGGATTGACGGAAGCGGAAGCGACGCAAATGATCGTTATGGGCTTCATCGAGCCGTTCACGAAAGAACTGCCGATGGAATACGCGGTCGAAATGAACCGTCTCATCAAATTCGAAATGGAAGGCTCGATCGGCTAAGTTTTCCTTTCCGGCTAAGCATGAAATACGAAATACGTATCTGCGGCGACGTTTACACTTTGGTGTAAAGTTGCCCGGATACGTATTTTTTTATAAGAATGAGGGAGAGACATGGACAAACTTCAATACCTGTCACAATTCAATCTGCTGAATTCGCTGTCGATGGAAGATTTAATTGAAATGGATCAGTTAACTTCGATAACTACGGTTGCGAAAAATCAGTTTATCCAAACGCCGGACACTTTCACCGAGGGGCTTTACTTTGTGAAGAAAGGGAAGGTCCGCCTGTATAAGCTTAATGCCGAAGGCAAGCAGTTCACTCTTGATATCCTCAGCGAAGGCAACGTGTTCGGCGAAGTGGCCGGAATTTCATTTGGCACAAGAGAGCTGTACATAGAAGCGGTGGAAGAATGTCACATTTGCTTGATGAATAAGGAAAGATTCGAAAGTTTTTTAATTCATCATCCCCGGTTTATGATGAGTTTAATGAAAGTATTGAGCGAACGAATGATCGATATGAGCCATCTGGCTCAGAGCCTGGCCCTTGCAAAGCTGCATGACAAAATTTTATTTGTTCTTATGAAGCTTTCCGACCAGTTTGGCGGTACGGAGGATTGCGAATTTTACAAAATCGACATTCCTCTTTCCCATCAAGAAATTGCCAATTTTGTCGGCGCAACCCGAGAGGCCGTTACGGCAGCCCTTCAGGACCTTGTGAAAGAACAAGTGATTAAAACCGGATTCAAAACGATCTACATTCACCGGCACAAGCTTTTGGAGAGGAACGTCATTTAAGGTTCCGGCCGCAGTTGTAAGCTGGATTACATCTTTCCCTTAAGAAAAAGAAGTATCGTATAGAGGCTAAAAACTATACGAAATGGAGAGTTGATTCTTATGGAAAAGACGTCGATTCAAAGGTTGCTGCCTGAATTGGAAGCGGCGACGGCACAAATGAAGCGGATACTCCCTCAAGAAGCGTTGGATGCGTTCGAAACGTCGATCCGCGAGCTTCGGGAATCCGGTGTAGGTACGGGATTGGAGCTTGGAACCAAAGCACCTGACTTTACTTTGACGGCTCATACAGGGAGCAAAATCACGTTGTCTGAGGAAACGGCTAAGGGTCCCGTTGTGCTTACCTTTTATCGCGGCGGATGGTGCCCCTTTTGCAACTTGCAGTTGGCGGCCTATGAGAGAATATGGAGCGACATTCGAGCGGCCGGCGCTCAGCTCATAGCGGTCAGTCCCCAAACTTCCGATCAGTCCAACCTTCTCAACGAAAAGCATCGGTTGAGTTTTCCTCTCTTAAGCGATACATATAATCAAACAGCGGAACAATACAATTTGAAATTTAAAATGCCCGATCATTTGCAAGACATTTACAGGTCGCTGGGTATTTCCCTGGATGCCTTTAACGGCGACCACTCCTGGGAGCTCCCTGTGTCTGCTACTTTCATTATGGATAAAGAACGAATCATCCGTGCGGCTCAGGTGGATGCGGATTACAAAAAGCGCATGGAGCCTGCCGAAATCATACGGATGCTTAATTCCATCTTGACGTAGCGGGGGGCAGCAATGGAACAGGAAAAGACAGTTCCCGTATCCGGCGCGATTTTACAGCGGAAGGGAGCGCAAAAGGCCGTCGATATCCCGGAAGCTGTGATCCAACTGCTGCAGAAAGGGGAAATACAGACCGTAAATCTTACGGAATGGCTGGCTATCGATCATCTCAAGCTGCTGCAGCATCTGATCTGCGAGCTCGATTTGCATAAAGAATCGGATGTAATCTTATCCGGTTTGGAACGGCTGAACCCAAAGAAGATCATGGGTATGCTCCCGGCCATTGCGAGAAAGTGGCTTAGTCTGTTGGAGCGTATGCCGGAAAAGGAAGGCTCCCGAATCTTCCATGCTTTAGCTTCTCATCGTTCGGATAGCGTGCGCTGTTGGGCGGGTTATATGATCGGATTGGACGAACGGTTAACGATCAGGCAAAAATTCACCGGCATTCGTCCGTTTGCTGCGGATTCCCATTTTGGCGTGCGCGAGATTGCCTGGATGGCTATGCGGGAATCGATTTCCAAACAATTATCGGAATCCCTCGATATTTTGCGCGAGTGGGTGCGCGATGAGGATCCGAATATTCGCAGGTTTGCCGTCGAATCGCTCCGCCCGCAAGGCGTGTGGGCGAAGCATCTTGCCGAATTGAAAAAACAGCCCGAGCTGGCCCTTTCGCTTTTGGAGGAGGTGAAGTCCGACCCGGTGAAATATGTGCAAGATTCGGTAGGAAATTGGCTGAACGATGCCGGTAAAACAAATCCGGACTGGGTGCGCCGGATTTGCAATGCGTGGCTGGAAGCTTCGGATACGAAGGAGACGAAACGAATCGTGGCCCGGGCGACAAGAAGCTTACTGAAAAACTCAAAGGAATCGTTACATTAGACTAAGGATGAAAAGCCTCCATCGCCACCTTGGGAGCAAAGTGGTTTTGGAGGTTTTCACGTTCTTATGACACGGCGTCTTTTTGGACTCTGGATCGCAATCTTCCCGCAATTATGCGAGGGGATTGCGATTATTTGTTTCCAGCAAACCGGGTGCATAGCCCGCTGACTCCTGCTTCATCCTATAAAGGGACCGAATTCCGGCGAATTCACGAATGAGAGGAGCATGGTGCGATGATCGGATCATGGCGGCGTCCGGTGGCGGCCTCGTTGGTGGTATGCTTGCTGGCGGCAGGCTGCGGGCCTCAATTATCGAAGGAACAGCGGCTTTCCAATCAACAGGGGATTCCGAGCAACCACGGACAAGCCGCAAACCGGTTAAAAAGCGAAGAATTGAACGGAAAAACGACAGCGATCGGCCTGAACGGCGGGTTTATTCGTATGCTGCCCCAGAGCCGGGTGGAAATGACGATTCCCACCGTGACCATAGGGGGGACCGCTTATGTGGTCGGGTCGGATTTTGCCAAAATTGTCGGCTTCCGGTCCAATTGGGATCAAGCCAGGGGCGTATTTCAGTTGGGGGAGCATGATGCGTCATACGAACTGAAGCCGGGCCAGCCGTCAGCGTTGAGAGACGATGAGACGGTGGCACTTAAGGAAGCGCCTATTCTTTTTAATGCTCAGATCCATATTCCAGTTTCGGCGTTAAACCCGGTATTTCAGAAAGATTTTTCATTTGAAATCAAGGAGCAGGCGGCGGTCGTCCAAGCGACCGATTGGGCGGTTAGCGGGGCGATCGACGGCCCGCTGGAGGCGAGTACGGGAGCGGAGCTTGACTTCGGCGACGATCCGCAGGACCCGGTCCAAGGCACGGAAGGGGCTTCGGCGATGAGACTGGAGCCCGACCCGCTGCTGGAGGCTTCTGGTGCCGTGGAGGCCATGAAAGAGCTGAACGGTTTTTCCGGGAACGACGACATTGCGGTTCCCGCTCTGAGGCAGGTCGATATGAACGTTTTATTGACGCGGGCGCAGCGGTACGTCGGCGTGAACTAT
Source organism: Paenibacillus ehimensis NBRC 15659 (assembly GCF_004000785.1). GTDB lineage: Bacteria > Bacillota > Bacilli > Paenibacillales > NBRC-103111 > Paenibacillus_G > Paenibacillus_G ehimensis. The sequence goes on from NZ_BILX01000040.1 coordinate 38,905, forward strand.
GCATTCGGCGCTGCGCCTTATTCGACCTCGGGCAAGTTCGATTGCTCCACGTTTACGCAGTATGTGTTTGCCAAATCCGGTATCACGCTGAACCGGACGGCCCGGGCCCAAGCCAAGCAAGGCACCGCAGTTGACCGAAAGCAATTGCGGAAGGGGGATTTATTGTTCTTTTACGTCCCCGGTAAGTTTCGAAGCCAGAAGACGGTCGGCCATGTCGGCATTTATTTAGGGAACCAGAGAATGATTCATTCTGCTCCGGAGCCGAAAGACGGCGTACAGATTACCCATATCAACAATGCGTATTGGAAGCAGACGTTTTTGGCTGCCAAGCGGGTATCCTCTTCATAAGAAACAGCCCGGCCGGTTCAATCCGTCTGGGCTGTTCTTCGTATTTAAGGCCAACGCATATTAATCCGCGAAAATGTGTTCGACTTCCAAATCGGTCCGTTCCGACAAATCGATGAACGTGCCGTCAAAATTAACGAGCGGCCGGAAAACATCGGTCGGATGGGTGAGTACGATCGTGCCCATTTCACCGGAAGCAAGCTGAATTTTTTTGCCGATAAAATTCGGGACCATATGCTGGATAAACAATTGCGTAATATGAGGATCAATTTGTCCGAAGCTGCACCGGTGAAGCTCGCGCAGGACGAACAGCAGATCGCGTTTTTTCTGGTATACCCGGCTGGAAATCATCGCGCTGTAAATGTCCGCAACAGCGACGATCTTGGCCAGCGGATGAATTTCATCTCCGCGCAGACCATACGGGTAACCGGACCCGTCGAGCCGTTCATGGTGCTGTAAAGCAGTCAAGCATATTTCTGCGGGCAGACCCGAGCGCTGCAGCAGCTCGTATCCGTAGATCGAATGCTTTTTCACGCGTTCATATTCTTCCGCCGTCAATTTTCCGGGCTTCTGAAGAATGGCCGGATCGATGAGGCCTTTGCCAATATCGTGCAAATAACCCGCTTTGCCGGCGAGTACAGCTTCCGGCTCCGATTGCCCGAGCCACTTGGCGATATAGTAGGAGATCATGCCTACTTGCACGCTGTGTTGATATGTATAATCGTCCGTGCTGTTTAACACGAGCAGGAGCGAAACGACGTCCTTCTCCTGATGAACTTGCTGGACAAGCGGATTGAAACCGATATCAATTTGATCCTTCTGCACGATGCCTTGTTGAATCGCTTGCTCAAATATGCTTTTCACGCCGTCTACTGCTTCATGATAGGCTGCTACGGCGGCAGCTGAGGCAGTGTGTTCCGTCTGCGCGGAAGGAGATTCGTCTCTTGCTGTGTCGGGCCCGGGATCATCCGTACGAAAAGCGATGTCCACTTCATCGATATGGTGCAGCTTCAGCTTCTCAATGTCATCGACAGACAGTTCGGTATGTGCGGATAGGACCAGCAGTCCGTACCCGTTAAACGTATCCGAGCCGAGCCGATCGCCTACCTTGACTTGATGGATCGATATGAGCACAACGGGTTCACCTCTGTCCTGGGGTCACGGGATCTTTACCGGAATAAAAAGTTGTCCCTTTCGTCTCATGATAACAGGAAAATGAACCCGAGACACTCGAATTTTGTCGAATAAAAGGTAAAAATTAATTAATAATTAATGTAATTTGTAACGAATTACATTCCGATATAGCGGCTGTACAAGCTTTTGGCCAGGGTAGGGTCCTCGGTGCCCTGTACGATCATCCGTCCGTCCGGGAAAAGCACCAAGGTCAACGCTTCGTCCAAATGAAGCTTCAGGAGAAACGGATTTTTCTCGACTCGTCCAAGCGGCTTAAGCCGTTCTGCCCATTCCTCCAAAGAGAGCGCGGCAGGTGCAACGGGCTGGATTTGGACAGAATTCCGGCCGCACAGCGTCTGGATCGTATCTTCCTCCAGCGAAGCATCCAAATATTCGAATTGCCGTGCCGCGCAGCAAGGACAATCCGCTTTGCGCGCTTTCGACACGTCGATCGCGGCGTATTGGTTGTACCAGAGGTCCCAATGGACCATTTTGCGGTTCAGGTGCTGACGGGCCCCCACAAGCAGCTTGAGCGCCTCGGCCGCTTGGTGGGAGGCGACCGTATGAATGATCGATCCGATCACGCCTGCCGTATCGCATGTCTCCGTCGTGCCCCGCGCCGGCGGTTGGTCGAACAAGCATCGCAGACAAGGCGTTTCGCCGGGAATGACGGTGTGCGAGACGCCGCGGGAGCTTACGGCGCCGCCGTAAATCCACGGAATGCCGTGCTTGACGCTGACGTCGTTAATTAAAAAGCGCACCGTAAAATTATCCGTGCCGTCGAGGATAAGCTGGACGTCGGCCAGCAGTTGCTCGGCATTGGCGAAGTTCAAGTCGGCCACGACCGGCTCGATGACAACGCCGGAATTCGCCGCGCCAAGCCGGGCCGCGGCCGCTTCCGCTTTGGGCGCGGAGCCGGCCGCATCCGCTTCGTCGTAAAGCATCTGCCGCTGCAGATTGCTCCGCTCGACGAAGTCGCGGTCGATCAGGCGAACGAAGCCGATACCGGCGCGCACCATATGATTGGCAAGCACCGTTCCGAGCGCGCCCATGCCTACGATGGCGACGCGGGCCTGCAGCAGCTTGGCTTGTCCGGCTTCGCCGATGGGGGAGAACAACATCTGCCGCGAATACCGTTCCCGGTCCGCGACTTGTACGTTTTCCTGCTCCGTCATGCTGTCAGTCACGTTCATTCTTCGGTTCTCCTTCCCGCGGAAGACCGGCTGCCGGATTCCAGGGGCCTTGCTGATGGCCTTTCCACTCCGAGCCGTCCTCCCAAATTTCCTTCTTCCAGATCGGCACGATTTGCTTCAGCCGCTCGATGGCATACCGGCTCGCCTCATAGGCGGCGTCGCGGTGCGGCGAGGATACCGCAATGACGACGCTTGTCTCGCCTACCGGCACCGTGCCGAGCCGGTGCGTAATCGCGAGCCGCGTACCGGGCCAGCGCGAGGACAGCTCGTCGCCGATTTGACGCATCGTTTTCAGCGCCATCGGCTCGTAGGCTTCGTATTCCAGCATTGTGGTCCTTTTGCCATGGGTAAACTCCCGGGTGGTGCCGACAAAAGCCAGCGTCGCGCCATGGTCGGGGTGCAGCACTTTGGCCGTCACCTCATCGGTAAGGATCGGATCGCGCGTGATGGCGTAGGGCTCCGGCTCGCCGCCGGAAACAGGCGGGATGAGCGCGACTTCGTCCTGCCCGGTGATGCGGACCGCGTCGTCCGCATATTGTTGATTTACCGCGACGAACGCTTGCTTAAGCACGTCGGATGCCGCGGGGTAGCGGGCCGCCAGCAGCGCTTTGAGCTCCTGCGGCGTCAGCCCGTCCTGTTCTATGTCCAGCTCCAGTACCGGAGAGCCGAAATGCTCGGCCAATCCGGCGAAAAGCAGCAGCTTCAGCTTCATGGTTGCTCTACTCCTTTGTTCATGCGGCCTTTCGAAGTCCGGCGAACGGGCCCTCTGTGCGGCAGATTGTCGCTCGGACCGCTGCCAAGGTCGTGATTCGCCGACTTTGCGGGCTGTTCTTTTCAGTTTCAGCATACCATATTTTTAGCGAAAAATGATATAATGGTTGGTGATGTTTCAAGGGAGATGGAGGCGTAGCATGACTATAGAAATCGTAGATGAGCACGTCGGCCGCGTCAGGTATACCGTAAGCGAGCTGGCGGCCATCGCTCCGCGGAGGTTTCCGGTGCAGGAGCGGGTAAGCGGCGTCACGGGAAACGCGTTTGATTGGCCGGCATGGTACGAGGCTTGGCTTCAAGCGCAGCAGGCGGAGCCGGGAAGGCCACCGACCCGTCTGGAGGTCGAAGGGGCGGACGAATTTCAAGCGGGCATTCCTTGGGGCGAATTGAAGGAAGCCTTGGTTCTTTTCGAGCAGGAGGACGGCAGCCCTTTGACCAAAGGGTATCCGATCCGTTTGTACGTTCCGGGCGGAAGCAGCGAATGCCTTAATGTGAAGAGCGTCGTGCGAATGCGGATTCTCTACGATGAGGAGGCAGCGGTAAAATCGTCGACGTACGGATTCAAAAATACGATATCGCCGGAGCAGCTGCTTAAGCCCCGTTCTTGAGTGCACGCGGCTCCATTCATCTACTCGCTACTTGAAGGAAGGTGCCTTTGTGAACGAACGAATGAGGCTGCGCGTCCTTCATACGAACGATATTCACAGCCACTTTGAACAAATGCCCCGCATCGCCTCCGTCCTGCGGAGGCTTCGCGCGGAAGCCGGAGAAGAGCGGACGCTTACGCTCGATATCGGGGATCATATCGACCGGATGCGCCCGGAAACCGAAGGAACGGACGGCCGGACGAACATCGCGGTCCTGAATGCATCCGGATATGAAGCCGTCACGCTCGGCAACAACGAGGGATTGTCCTACACGCAGGACGTTCTTTCGGAGCTGTATGGCCGACAGGCGAGCTTCACCACCGTCATCTGCAACCTGCCTGCATCGGCTACGGGAGAGCTGCCGCCGTGGGCGGTGCCGTATCATATCGTCCGGAAAGCGGGCTTACGTATTGGGCTGATCGGAGTCACCGCCTGCTTTCCCGAGTTTTACAACCTGCTCGGGTGGGACGTGCGGGAGCCGTTCGACGTCGTTCCGCCCCTTGTCCGCCAGCTTCGTCCCCAGGTGGACGTGCTCATCGTCATGTCCCATCTCGGGCTGCGCAACGACGAGCGCATGGCGGCCGAAGTGCCGGGCATCGATCTGATTTTGGGCGGGCATACGCATCACTTGCTCGAAGAACCGCTGCGCGTCGGAGGGACGCTCGTCTGCGCCACGGGCAAATTCGGACAATACGTCGGAGTCGTCGATCTGGAATGGGACCCCGCCGAACAGAGGGTGGCGCATGCGGAGGCTTCCGTGCAAGCGGTGGCAATCGAGCCGGAGGATGAGGAGATCCGCAGCCTGATCAGGGAATATGGCTCTCGTGCCGCATCCGAATTGGACCGCGAGGTCGCCCGCCTGCCAGTCGAGCTGCCGTTCGACTGGTATGGCGAGTCGCCGCTCGGGAATTTGCTGGCCGGGGGATTGCGCCGGTGGATGGGAGCCGAGATCGGTCTGGTCAATGCCGGACAGCTGCTCGGCGGGCTGCCGCAAGGCCCGGTATCGGCCGGTATGCTGCTTCAATTGTGCCCGTCGCCGATCAACCCGTGCCGGATGAGGCTGACCGGGACGCAGCTGCTTCGCGCGCTGGAGGAATCGCTGCTTCCCGAGTTCATGGACAAACCGCTGTACGGTTACGGCTTTCGCGGCAAAGTGCTCGGAACGCTGTGCGTCGACGGACTCACCGTACAATACGACCCGGAAGGGGCGGATTATGCGAAGATTCGCGCCGTGGACGTCGGCGGGAAGCCGCTGGAGGCGGAGCGGGAGTATTTGGTCGGGACCATCGACATGTTTACGTTTCGGATCGGCTTCACCAGCCTCGGAGAAGGGACGGAGCCTCAGTTCTTCCTGCCGGAATTTTTGCGCGACGTCTTGCTACGGGAGCTTCGCGACGAAGCGTCGCTTCATCACAGCTTCTCCCGACGGTGGCGAACGGTCGGAGAATCGCCGCACAATACTTAAGGATGCGCTTCGTTGTGTACAAACCGCAGCAAACAAGCTAGAATATAAAAAACGATTCATGATACGAACCGGATCAATTCGAGGGAGAGAGTAGGAGGAGCGCATGCACGATTGGTGGGTAGCGGTTATTATCGGCATCGTGGAGGGCTTGACGGAGTTTTTGCCCGTTTCGTCGACGGGCCACATGATTTTGACAAGCACGCTGCTGGGGATCCCCGATACGGATGAATTGATCAAAACGTTCGAGATCGTCATCCAGCTCGGCGCCATCCTGGCCGGGGTCGTCGTCTACTGGAAGCGGATTTTGCGGCTGTTCGGCCTCAGCAAGGAAAAGCCCAAAGCGGGCAAAGGAATGAACTTGCTGCACATTATGCTGGCGATCGTACCGACGCTGGCGATCGCGTATTTGACGAAAGATTTTATCAAAGCCTACCTCTTCTCGCCGGCCACCGTGCTTATAGGCCTGATCCTTGGCGGTGTGCTGCTCATCATCGGGGAAAAATTCCAGCCGAAGGTCACGGCGCACGATGTCGACGAGCTGACGTACAAGCAGGCGTTCTTCATCGGGCTCTGGCAGATTATTTCAATCTGGCCGGGCTTCTCCCGCTCGGGATCGACAATTGCCGGGGGGATGCTGGCCGGCGCGAGCCGCGGGGCCGCCGCCGACTTTACGTTTATTATCGCCATCCCTGTCATGGTCGTGGCTACCGGATACGAGCTGATAAAAAACCTCGATGCGTTCTCTTCCGGAGATCTCGGATTTTTTGCCATCGGCTTTATCGTTTCGTTCGTCGTAGCGCTGCTCGCGGTCGTGACGTTCATCAAATTCGTACAAAAATTCAGCATGTCGTACTTTGCGTATTACCGCTTTGTCGCAGCCGCTTTGTTCTGGCTCTTCGTGCTGCGGTAGCTTGTTCGCCGGAAATGGGGGGCTTCCTCTTGTTTCCGGCTTTTCTCGTCCGAAGTTCATATAAATTTAGTCAAAACGTGAAAAAACATATTGCTCTTTTGTTTCGAATTCGATACGCTTAATCATATCGATATTTTCTAAATTTTTCTTTAGAAAGAAGACGTGGTTCGTTGATGCGTTTGCTTCCGCTAAGCATGGTCAGACCCGGCATGCGCCTTGGGAAAAAAATATACAACTCGGACGGGTTGACGCTGCTTGGCGAGCGGGTGGAATTGACGCAGGCGCTTATTACCCGCCTGGGCGAGCATGGTGTGGATTTTGTCTATATCGACGATCCCCGGACCCGGGATTTGATTATCCATGATGTCCTTAGCGAGGAGACCCGGACCCATGCCATTACCGAGATCCGAACCTCCTTCCGCAAAATGATGGAGGATCAGGTCAAGCGCAAATTGGTGGGGCAGCTGCAGGTCGGCAAGGCGTTTCGCGGGATGATGAGCATGATTTTGGACGACCTGAGCCAGCACAAGGATGCCATGATCATGCTGACCAATATTAGCCTAATGGACGAATATTTGTTCCACCATTCGCTCAATGTGTGCATTTATGCAACGATGCTCGGCATGGCGCATGGCTACGACCGGGAAGAACTGATGACGCTCGGCCTTGGGGCGCTGCTTCACGATGTGGGCAAAACCCAAATCCCGCTGGAGCTGCTGCGCAAAAAAGGAAAGCTGTCGGACAGCGAATATGAACGGATTAAGCAACATACCATATTTGGCTTTCAATTTCTGAAGGACGAGCCCAACATTCCGCTGCTTGCCGCGCACTGTGCCTTTCAGCATCACGAAAGGCTGGATGGCAGCGGGTACCCCCGCGGACTCAGGGGCTCGGAAATACACGAATATGCGCGGTGGATCGGCCTGGTCGATTCTTACGACGCCATGACGACCCACCGCGTGTACCGCAGCGCCATGCTTCCGCATCAAGCGATGGAAATTTTGTTTGCCGGATCGGGCACCTTGTACGAAACCAGGCAGATCGAGCTGTTCCGCGATAAAATCGCGATCTATCCGATCGGCATCACCGTTACTCTGAATACGGGTGAAACGGGAGTGGTCGTCGATTTGAATGCGAACGTGCCGCAGCGTCCGGTCGTGCGTCTGCTGCTGGATGCGGAGGGACAGGAGCTGAAGGATATGCCCGAAATCGATTTGTCCAAAATGCTGTCGGTCATGATTACCGGCGTCAATCATAAACCTATATAGCTTAGAGTCGTGCAGAGGCAGCTTCCCGGAAGCTGTCTTTTTTGGCATTGGCGGCGGTTTGGGGGGCTTGTTTCATTGTAAGCATTTGGAGTTTTGAAGCATAGCTGTTTTTCTAGTATAATGTTAAAATATAAACTAACTTCTCTTTCGTAAGGAGGTGATCGAATGGACCCAATTTCAAACGAAGAGGAATGCATGGCTTCCGTAGAGGAGGTGCTGCACATTTTCGGAGGAAAATGGTCGTTCCTGGTCCTCCGTCAACTGTTTAAAGGTCCGCAGCGGTTCAATCAATTGCGCCGGAATCTGGACCATATCAGCACCAAATCGCTGACCGATATTTTGCGTCATCTGGAGGAGCATGAGATTATTCGTCGTCAAGTGTTTCCTACGGTACCGGTAACCGTCGAATATTCCTTAACGGAGAAAGGCAAAGACTTTCAAACCATACTTGTGGAAATGGGAAATTGGGCAAGAAAATGGGGAAAGCCGCGCGGCATCGACCTTTCCGAACAGCTGGAGTAAGGTGCGGCGCGATAGGACGTCGGTTTTCTTTTCAATCGTATTACGATACAATGGGTAATATATTATTGTTAGATTTTACTTTTTAAAGAAGTCAGGTGTGAAAAAACAACATGTCCGATCGCTTAATCGTCAACGACTTGCCTGTATTGCCCCAGATAACGCCCGAATACGATCCGTGGGACCCGCTGCGCTCGCTGCAATCGCATAGCGAACACCGATTGACGAGCGTCGAGCTGACGGTGACGAATTTATGCAACATGCGCTGCGAGCATTGCGCCGTCGGCGAATCGCTCTTGGTATCGGAAGGACCGCGCATCCCGCTGAATGTCATTTTGAAACGGCTGGACGAAGTCGAGGACTTGGAGACGATCAGCATCACCGGCGGGGAGCCGAGCTATCACGAGCAGACGGTGCGCGAATATATTGTCCCCCTGCTTCGCTACGCCAGGGAGCGCGGAGTTCGTTCGCAGATAAATTCCAACGTGACGCTGGACCTTTCGCGGTACGAAGCGATGGCGCCTTATCTCGACGTCATGCATATTTCGTTCAACTATTTGAACGCCGACGATTTCTACGAAGTCGGGTTCGTACGGACAGACCGAAGAGTATCCGCCACGACGGCGGCTAAATTATATGAACGGATGGTTGAGAATGCGAAAGCGCTCGCGAGCGGCGGGATGTTCGTTTCGGCGGAATCGATGATCAATTACCGGACCCACGGGAAGCTGAGCGGTATCCATCAGTTGATTCGGGAGATGGGATGCCGCCGCCATGAGGTGCATCCGATGTATCCAAGCGCTTTCGCTTCCAATTTACCGGTGTTGACGCTGGATCAGACGCGGGCTGCGATTCATCGGCTGCTCGACGACCGCGATCGCGATTTGTGGATGCTGTTCGGCACGCTGCCTTTCTATGCTTGCAGCCCGCTGGAGGAGGACAGGGAGCTGGTTACCCGCCTTCGCCGCGAGCCGAACGTGACCGTGCGCAACGATCCCGACGGCCGCAACCGCCTCAACGTGAACCTGTTCACGGGCGACGTTTTCGTCACCGACTTTGCGGACGTGCCGGCGCTCGGGAACATTCATGCGGACCGGCTCGATCAAGTATTCGCGCGCTGGAAAGATCATCGCCTGAGCAAGACCGTGAGCTGCCATTGTCCGGCTGCAAACTGCTGCGGACCGAATCTTCTGGTCGTCGATACGTATTATAAAGACGTCGATTTCGGCCAGCGGAAAGCGCTTGTGTAATTCGGCCATTATCCCATTTTACTTTTGCAAAGGAGACTGATCCTTCTTGGAAAGTCACAGTACAGGGTTCGATTTCGGATTAATTTCGCTTAATCTTTTACTGGTCGTGTTTTTGGTGCTGCTGAACGGTTTTTTTGTTGCAGCGGAGTTTGCATTGGTGAAGGTCCGGGCTACGCGCCTGCAGCAGCTGGAGAGCGAGGGAAACCCGAAAGCCAGGTATGCGCTTGCCGTAACCAAAAAGCTGGACGCTTACCTTTCTTCCACGCAGCTCGGCATTACGCTGGCGTCGCTGGGGCTCGGATGGGTAGGAGAACCGGCCGTCTCGCATCTGATCGTTGAGCCGGCTCTGGCAGCATTCGGACTCGGGGGAGCTTGGTATGCCAATGCCTTGTCGTTTGCGATCGGATTCGCCGTGATCACCTTCATGCATATCGTGCTCGGCGAGCTTGCGCCCAAATCCATGGCTATTCAGAAATCGGAAGCAACCTCTCTATGGCTGTCGGCTCCTTTAATGCTGTTTTACAAAATCTTTTATCCGGCGATCTGGCTGCTGAACGGCGCCGCGAACAAGCTCTTGAAGCTGGTTGGGATTCAGCCTGCTACCGAGCAAGAAGCCCATACGGAAGAAGAAATTCGGATTTTGATGAACCAGAGCGCCCGCAGCGGTCATATCGACAAGGACGAACTGGCGCTATTCGATAATATATTTGAGTTCTCCGATCGGGTCGCGAGGGAAATTATGCTGCCCCGGACCGATATGGATTGTTTGTTTACCGAGCTCAGTTTTGAGGAAAACTTAAAAATCGTCTATGAAACGAAGCATACGCGCTATCCGGTGGCCACGGACGATAAGGATGAGATCATCGGATTTGTCCATATGTCGGACTTGCTCACTTGCGATCCGGACAAGAAGCACGATATCAAAGAGTTCTTGCGTCCGGTGCTCATGGTGCCCGAATCGATGGAAATCAGCCACGTGCTGCGGCTTATGCAGAAGAAACGTTCCCAGCTCGCCGTCGTGATCGACGAATACGGCGGAACGGCGGGATTGATTACGACCGAAGACATTCTGGAGGAAATCGTCGGCGAGATTCACGACGAATTCGACGAGACGGAGCGGCCCGAAGTGGAGAAGATCGGCGATGCCTACTCCGTTGACGGACGCGTGCTTCTGGAGGATCTTGACGACCGGCTTGCCCTCGGGATCGAGGACGATGAGGTGGATTCGATCGGAGGCTGGCTGTTCAAGCAGCTGGAAGGCTCCGTCTCCAAAGGCAGACGGCTGGAGCAGAACGGCTTCTTGTTCGAAATTACGGAGGTCGAGCGATTGCGTATTTTGCGTGTGAAAATTCAGCCTGTTGAAAAACAGCCCGTTTCGGGTCCGCTAGCCGGTCAAAACCATCCTGACGAATAGGGGGGTACCCGTTCGATGTCGCTTAAAACGATCGTTTTTTGCGTGCTTGGCGCCGTGCTTTTGTACGGAATGTTCACCATCGGCTTCCCATTTTTGCTTGCCATGTTGATTGCCCTGTTGCTCGAACCGATCGTTCTGCTGCTGACACGAATATTCCGCGGCGGTCGCGTGCCGGTTTCCGCCGTAGTCTGTACTCTTTTTACCGGCTCGGTGCTTGGTTTCGTTTATCTGATCGGCTTCAAAATCGTCACGGAGCTCATTCAATTCTGGAAGAACGCTTCCGTGTATTTGAGCGACGCCAAGCTGTTTATTGAAGATTCGTCGGCAAGGACCCGATTGTTCTATAAGCTGCTGCCGTACGACGTTGCCGAGCAGGTGCAGCGCTACGTGGAAACGGGAGCCGGGATGCTTACGGAAAACTTGAAAAGCATCGTAGCCGCCATCTCCAGCTATTTTCTCGACGTGGCCAAAACGATTCCGAATTTGTTCGTGTTTTTCGTCGTGTTCGTGATCGGTCTTTACTTGATTTCGTTCAGTCTGCCGAAGCTGCATCAGTCGTTTCTGAACCTGTTCGAGACCCAGTCGAGACCGAAGGTGGCTGCGGTGCTGAGCGATCTGCGCCGGGCTATTATCGGCTTCCTGTTCGCGCAGTTGCTGATCAGCCTGCTAACGTATATGGTGACCTTGGTCGGCTTGCTTGTTCTGAATGTCGAATATCCGCTTGCCGTAGCGCTTCTGATCGTGCTGGTGGATATTTTGCCGGTGCTTGGGACGAGCGCCGTGCTCGTTCCGTGGGCGGGGTACAGCATGCTCGCGGGAGATATGCGGCTCGGCATCGGACTGATCGTCCTGCTGCTCGTCATCATGGTGTTCCGGCGCCTGATCGAACCGAAAATTATCGGCGACGCCGTCGGGATCAATGCTTTGGCGGCATTGGTCAGCATGTATGTTGGCTTCCAGCTGGCCGGAGTGATCGGTCTCATTCTGGGGCCCGTGCTCATCATCGTGTACCAGGCGCTTCGCCGGGTCGGTCTGCTTAAAATCAATATCAAGCTGGAACAGTAACTATAACCATAAAATTTTGTCGTTCATACGGTCATAGATCAAAGGGGGAGAAGCAATGCAGGCAGGTCTCAAGAATGCCAAGCAGCATTCCAAATTAACGTTGCCCAAACTGGTAAAACGCGCCGTCTTTATTTTATTGGGGGCGGCGCTTGTCTCGGTCGGCTTGGAAAACTTTTTGGTGCCCAACAATATCATTGACGGGGGAATCGTGGGCATCTCGATTATTACCTCGCATTTGTCGGGTATTCCGATCGGCGTATTTCTCTTATTATTCAACCTTCCGTTTTTGTTTATCGGGTACAAGCAAATCGGTAAAACGTTCGCGTTATCTACCTTATTTGCGGTTTCTCTGATGTCTGTCGGCACATGGCTGCTCCATCCGGTGCCTCCGCTGACGACCGATCCGCTGCTTGCAGCCGTGTTCGGGGGCATTATTCTCGGCATCGGCGTCGGCATGGTCATCCGTTCGGGCGGCTCGCTCGACGGCACGGAAATTATGGCGATTCTGTTCAGCAAGAAAACGCCGTTCTCGGTCGGCGAAGTGGTGATGTTTTTTAACCTGTTCATCCTGAGCAGCGCGGGCTTCGTGTTCGGATGGGATCACGCGATGTATTCGCTTATCGCTTATTACATAGCCTTCAAGCTGATCGACATTACGATCGAAGGCTTTGACGAATCCAAATCCGTCTGGATCATCAGCGAGAACAGCCGCGAGCTCGGAGACGCCATCATGCACCGTTTGGGCCGCGGGGTCACGTATTTGCAAGGCGAAGGCGGATTTACCGGCGGCAATAAGCTGGTCATCTTCTGCGTCATCAACCGCTTGGAAGAAGCAAAGCTGAAGTCGATCGTCGAGGAGCTCGATCAAGCCGCGTTTCTGGCTGTCGGCAATATTCACGACGTGAAGGGCGGACGCTTTAAGAAAAAGGACATTCACTAAAAAGAAAAACCGTCACGGCCATTCGTTCGAAGGCAGGGAGCGCATCATGCACGCCTGCTTGGGACGAGGGCCGCGGACGGTTTTTTTGTAGCGAAAAAGGAGTCGCTGCGATCAATAGTAGCGGCGGGCGCCGAGGTATTTGGGGCCCCAGTAGCTGCTGTCCAGCTTTTGTATGGCGATGCCGGCGGAGCGGGTGGCGGAGATGAACTCGCCGTTGCCCATATAAATGCCGACATGGGAGACGACGCCGGGCTCGTTCAAGCCGAACAATACCCAGTCGCCGGGCATCAGACGATCCCGGTCAACCGCAAAGCCCATACCGGCCATGACGGACGAGCTGGTCCGGGGCATGGGGACTCCTTGCTTCGACAGCAAGTAATAGATAAAACCGGAGCAATCGAAGCCGGCAGGCGTGCTTCCGCCCCACGCGTAGGGCGTGCCTATGTATCGTTTTGCATCTGCGAGGATGGATTTCTTCACAAGTGCACGGGACAGCGCGGTCCGCGTCGTTCCGTCAGCGGCCCCGGTCATCGGCAGACTGTAGGCTTGCTGGAAGGCCCGGACGGCCTGCACCGTATACTGGCCGTAATAGCCTGTAGCATTCGGGTAGGTGAAATAGCCAAGCGATCGAAGATTGTGCTGCAATTCCGTTACCGCCGTTCCGGATATGCCTTGGGACAGGACGGTCGGGGTTTGCGCGGCAGCCGAGTAAGTCGAATCCGGGAGGACGGAGGGGACTGCGATCAGGCAAGAAGCGGTGACCGTCAGCAGCCATCTTTTTGAAAACGTTTTCTTTGACAAAACACTTCAGCTCCTTTTTCCTTCTGCAGGGGGCAGATGAAGTTGTTGTCATTTTATACGCATAATGGACGAGCGGCAATGTATAAATATTGGTAGATTGCTAAAGGAGGCATTTCCGGCCATGGATCTTGAGAAAGAATGGTATCCGTATGTCAGCCCCTTCGACCCTTGTCCGCCGATTACGGTTAAGACCTTTGTTATTCCGCCAAATCTGTATATTCAGTTTCAACCGCCGCAGCTTCCCCAATATCCCCCGCTTCAAGCGCTCCGGTGCGGTACGCTCTGGCCTGCGCTGTATAGTCCTTACGAAGCCAAATATTACTGAAAGGACAGGAGGTGAACGGCATGAAACAACCGCTGCCCCCCCACTACTACACGCTGTTGGAGGAACTGCAAGCGATCGATTTCGTGCTGGTGGAGCTGACGCTCTATCTGGATACGCACCCCAATGACGCCCAGGCGTTGGAGCAGTTTAACCAGCATGCCCAGCAGCGCCAGCTTTTGGCCCAACGGTACGAGTCCGAATTCGGTCCGCTTATGCAGTTTGGTCGCAGCTTTTCGGGCTATCCGTGGCAATGGTGGGAACCGCCGTGGCCGTGGCAGGTCTGATTCAAAGCGGAACCAGGAGAGGAGACTTGAGCGATGTGGATTTATGAGAAAAAGCTGCAGTACCCGGTCAGGGTCAGCAAGTGCGACCCGCACATGGCAAAGCTGCTGATCGAGCAGTACGGCGGTGCGGACGGCGAGCTGGCGGCGGCGCTGCGGTATTTGAATCAGCGGTATACGATACCGGATAAAGTGATCGGGCTTTTAACGGACATCGGGACGGAGGAGTTAGCCCATCTGGAAATGATCGCCACCATGGTCTATAAGCTGACGAAAGACGCCACGACGGAACAGTTGAAGGCCGCGGGGCTAGACGAGCATTACGTGAATCACGATAAGGCGCTGTTTTACCACAACGCTGCGGGTGTGCCTTGGACGGCTGCCTACATTCAAGCAAAAGGCGATCCGATTGCCGACCTGTACGAAGACATCGCCGCGGAGGAAAAAGCGCGCGCCACCTACCAATGGCTGATCGACATGACGGACGATCCGGATCTGCAGGACGGTCTGAAGTTTTTGCGAGAGCGCGAAGTTATTCATTCGCTTCGCTTCCGCGAAGCGGTGGAGATTTTGAAGGGGGAGCAGGGAGCGAAAAAGGTGTTTTAAGCGAACAGGGCAGCCTATCTTGGCGTGCCCTGTTGTAATTTTTCGATTAAATGCCCGAATTCTTCGAATAAGTCCGGATTATCCCGAATGATCCAACGCTTGAATGCCGTAAATGGGATGATGGTCTTAGGTGCAATTCAATCTGTCTAATAAGCTCCTTTTTGGAATCGTGATCTTCGGGGCCTTCCAATTCATAGTACTTTTTCAAAATATCTTGAAAGCGATACAGTTCATCAAGCAGTCTGCTTTTAAGTTATCATCATATTTGGCACCTTTTATGTTGTTACAATGACCGCAAGCATAGAATTTCCACTGAGTCACCCTGCATCGTTTCATGAAAGCGAGTGATTCCTCCGTTTGACAATCTGTGACAATCGTGGTTCTATAAGACGTGATATGCTTATGCGGATGTCAGGAGGAGAAGGGAATGTCGACGAACAAAAGAACACCGGAAGCGATGATCTTCGATTTGGACGGGACGCTGTTTCAGACGGAAACGCTGCTCCTGCCGGCTTACCACGCCACATTCGAACAGCTTCGTGCGGAAGGGCTGTTTCAAGGGGAAACGCCGGATGAGAAATACATATTGAGCGGACTTGGCATGCTGCTGGAGCATATATGGCAGCTGGTGATGCCGGATGCCGATGTGACGGTTCACCGCCGGGCGGACGAGCTATTGCTGAAGCTGCAAGTGGAGGCGATGGCGCGCGGCGAAGGCAAGCTGTATGAAGGCGTTGCCGACACGCTGAGGGAGCTGCGCCGGAGAGGCGTGCGGCTGTTCATTGCCAGCAACGGCCTGGAGGCTTATGTCAAAGGCGTCATCCGCCATCAAGGGCTTGAGCCGCTGTTTGAACCCGGAGGCTTGTACAGCGCAGGGGAATATGCGACCCGCTCCAAGGTGGATCTCGTGCGGCAGCTTCTGGACAAGTACGGCATCGAACACGCCTGGATGGTCGGCGACCGTTCATCGGATGTCGAGGCGGGACATGCGAACGGGCTGTTCGTGGTCGGCTGCGATTATGCGGGGTTCCGCAAAGAGGGAGAGCTGGATCAAGCCGACGTCTGCATCGCGGATTTCCGCGACCTTCCGGCATTGCTCGAAGCGTAAAGGAGCGGAAAACTTATTATTTGAAGTTTCGGACCCGGATTTGCCGGCGGAGCACAAAAACATCGATGACGCATCGGTGTTTTTTTATGGACAAAAACCGGGATCCGCCAAAAAGAAAAGACCGCTGCATCAATCAGACCGGTCTCGTTGAGATTCGCTTTGCCGGGGCTGCGGAACAAGGTCCAAATGTCTGGTACCGGCTTTAGGAGCCGCTTTTTGTTGGAGCAGATGGAGAGCGAATTCGATAGGCCGGCGAATCGCCTTGCGGTATGTCTGCAGATCTCCGGTTAATCGGAATACGTCGCGCGAAGGCTTCGGATTGACCTCCAGCAGCCAAACATGCCCCGACGGATCGACCGCCAGATCGATGCCGGCTTCGCAATACGTGCCGAACTTGGTTTCGAGATGCTGTGCGACACGAAGCCCGAGGGTATATGCCGTTTCCTTGATGGTTTTTACTCTCTCTTCCGTCCCGAAGCGGCTTTTGAGCAGCGTTTCCATCGATATCGCCTTCCCGCCGCCGTGCAGATTGGAAGTGACGGAAAAAGGGGGGCCGATACGCCCGGCGCATCCGGTTACCTGCCACTTCCCTTGGCCGTCTTTTTGCACCAGCATCCGGAAGTCGTGCACCCGGCCATCCTTCAGCTCAAGCGGAATGCCCTGCTGCACGATATATTTGCTCTGCAGCCCCCAGCCGGCAAGCCGCACCGGAATTTGCGCTGCGGTCACCTTGGTCGCAGGCAAAATGCGGCGCTCCGCATCCCTTCCCTGCATGAGATAACTACGGCTTCCCCGCAGCCGCTGCAAGCGGACGATCCCGCGCCCCCCCGTGCCGCTTTTCGGTTTCATGTACACGACCGGGTGCTTCTTCAGGAACTGCTCGAGCTGCTTCCGGCTTCTGTAATGAACGGTGGAAGGCAGGTGCGGAGCGATATTTTCATTTTCCGAAAGCAGGCGGTAAACAATCCATTTGTTGGCCAGCGGCCGGCTCAGGTAGCGGAGCTTGGTATATTTTTGCCGGAAGCGCGTGATCTTGCGATAATTGTCCGCCCCGTGATAGCGGCAACGGTCATAGACGATCGGCGGAAAGCCGACCCACCTGCGGGTCCATGAGCGGGTTGCTTTGTTATACGAGAGCGCGTGGATCCGCATTCGGTTGTCATCCACATCGTCCGGGGTGAATATGAACACATCCACCCCGAGCTTTTGTCCGAAAATGCTCAGCTTGCGGTAAAACGAAAGCTCTTCCAGCTTCCGTCCCGGCATATACATCGCCAGCACGCCAAGTTTTGTACTCAAGATGGAGCTCACCTGCCTATCTTTCTTATTTATCGCGCTCGGCGTTGGTTTGAGCCAGAAGGGGAAAGGGCGCCGTTTTTTTGAGAGGGCGTTTCGGTTTGCGCTTGGCCAAATAGATGGAGTACAGGATCAGATTTTCGAGCGATTTTTTGCGGATCGGCGGCTCGTCGAATTTCATCGGCTTGGAGTTTGCCTCGAAAAACCAAATATGCCCTTCTTGATCGACGCCGAGGTCCATGGACATCTCGCCTAACATATGACCGCTGGACTTTTCGATCTGTTTCGCGATGGTGAGCGCCGCTTTTTTGGCGCGGGCGATGATGCGTCTGCTGCCGGGCCCGCCGAAGGAGTAGGTAAGCAGCTTGGCGGGATCGTCAATGGAGCCGCCCCGTGGAACGTGGGTCGTGATGCTGAGCTTTCCGGCCAGTCTGGCGCCGATCCCCGCGACGCTCCACAGGCCCTTGCCGTTCTTTTGCACGAGCACCCGCAGATCGAACGGACGCTGCTTATAGCTGGAGAGGGGAATTCCTTGTTGGATGATGTAGTCCTTACCTCCGATCAGTTCCTGTACTTCCGACCATAGCCGGGAGACGTTCGGGTAACGGGAGATATGGCTTCTCGTTTTTTCCTGAATGCTCAGCTCGAATATTTTGGACTTCGTATCGAGAAGGCTTCGGCTTACTTTCATGATACCCTTGCCGGCTTTGCCGCGAATCGGTTTGAGGTACAGAAACGGATACTCGGCCAGCAGCTTGTCGAGCTCCTCGCCGGAGGAGAGGCGCTTCGTGGCGGGAATGTAGTTCTGCGTCTTTTTGGCGTGATTGAGCCATTCGAACAAGGTCCATTTATTAAAGAAGGACGGGTTGAAAAAACGGATCCCTCTCTGCCGCATGCAGGCTTGAATCACCTGCTGCACCTCGGGGAGCAGCTCGAATTTGCGGTAAGGAATCCGGTTATAAATGACGTGGGGGGCGGGAAACACCCCTTTTTTCCACGTTTTGTCGGCGGCGTTGTAGGTGTAGCCGACGGCTTTGCGTCCGGACAGCTTGAAATCGGTCGTCGTCATCACGTAGACGAGAACGCCGTGCTCAGCCCCGGTGCGTATCAGGTCGATAAAATTTTCTTGATTCCCGCGAAAAATTCGCGTTTCATCCGAGTGAGTAAGAATGGCCAGCGTCGGATTTTCGCGCTTGGACGATGCGTTGGTGTTGGTCTCCACTCAGGAATCCCTCCTTGACCGAAATCGGCTCAAGTAGAGGCAGTAGTCATAGATGTTTTGCAGCGAGGCTCTTCCTTGTTCCTTCAGCGCCGGATGCTTGAAAATGGACCGCCCCGGCTTGGAATTCGCCTCGAACATCCAGAGGCGTTCGCTTTGGTCGATCCCGATATCGAAGCCGAGCTCGCCTAAGGTATGACGGTAATTCCGCTCGATGTCCTCCGCCAGCTTGACGGCGGTTTCCTTGGCACTTGCCAGCACCGCATCCGCCCGGCTGCCGAAAATTTGACGGAGCACCTGTTCGGGGGTCATGAGCTGTCCGCCGGTGCGCACATGGGTCGTGACGCTGCCTTTGCCCGCTTTCTTGGCCCCGATGGCGGCAACGACCCATTGGTTGGCGTTGTTCTTGGTCATATGGAAGCGGAAATCGATGGGACAGCTGTCGAGTTCGATCAAACGAATCCCCTGCTGGGCAACGTAGTTGTTCAGCCTTCCGCTCTGCCGGTTGAGCAGCGCCATGAGGGCATCGAAGCGGCTGAACCGCAGAAGCACGTTGCGCCCTCCGCGCCGGAAGCGGACATAGTAGCCGCGTTTCGGATTGTACGTCAGGCGGAAAATGCCGATGCCGAGGCTGCCGCCGGTCGGTTTCAAATAGATGAATTTGTGTTTCTCCAGCATTTCCTTAATTTGCGAAGAGGTGGGGTTGATCCGGGACTCGGGAACGTAACGGGAAGCTTCGGTGCCTTCCAGCAAATTGTAGACATCCCATTTGTCGAAAAAAGTCCAGTTGAACAGCGGAATCCCTCTGCGAATAAACCGCTGTTTGAAAGCGTTCATCGACTCGAGCCGCTCCGCTTTCCGGCTGGGCAGCCGGTTGTAGACGACATCGGGCAGCGGCATCGTCTTGCGTACCCAGCCGCCTTCACCGCGCGGGAGAATGGCGGTGACGGTTGCTTGAGACCAATTGACGCTTTGGGGGGAAAAGCCGTAGTAGAATGCTTTGTCGGAGCCGGCGCGCATAAATTGCCGGATAAACTCCGTCCGATTGCCGAACGGCGTGCTGTTCCCTCCCGTAATGCTGGTCAAGATCCCGATTAGCGGGCCGATGCGGATATCTTTGCCGTTGCTGCACGTGATCATGCTGGTGCCGGCCCGGGGAATGCGAAGCTGCGTGTAAAGGAATGACGGCACATACAGATGGTTGCCGCTCTTTTTCAGCAGCTTCAAACTTGCGTATACGCTTTTGCCGCCGAGGTGCAGATGTATGTTTCGTGTTTTGGATACTTTAAGCGCCCGCGCCAATTCGCCGGAGAGGTAGACGACCCGCTCCTGACGCTGGGTGACATGAATCGTGCAAGTTGTCAAGCTCATGTTGAACCTCCTAAGAGTTTTGCCGAAGGCAAAACTTTCTTCGAAAGCGTAGGCTGAGTTTTGCCGAAGGCAAAACTTTCTTCGAAAGCGTAGGCTGAGTTTTGCCGAA
>NZ_BILX01000041.1 GCF_004000785.1 Paenibacillus ehimensis NBRC 15659
CTCCTCCGGCTGCGGCAGCCGGAACTGAAACCGGGGCCGGATCGGCGGCCGCCGCAAAATTTGCGCTCGCAATCAAGGCCAGGCCAACGACAAGCGTTAATAATTTTCGCATCACTCACGACTTCCTTTCCAAGTTTTTGAGTTCCGGCTACGGCCGGGATAGAAGAAAAACGGATCACCTCCCGCTACTTTGATGGACAAAGGGGATGTATAAATTTACATAAAAACAAATTATATACATTTCGTATAAATACTAAAATGGATGATTGATGTTGTAAATCCTACAGTGGTATTAGGTCTCTCGCGGCGGCAGACGATCTTTTCTTCGTCGAAACGACAAAAAAACCGTTTCCCCGATGAGTCGGGAGAACGGTTTTTGGTGTGTGTGGCGTAAGTTACGTTTTATTTGCCGTTTTTCATCTGCTCGGCGAACTCCGTAATTTTTTGCGCCCGCTGGGCGATCGAACCGGAGGAAACGTTATATTTCGCCGAAAGCGCAGATTGCGTCACTTCGGCAACGCCGTGCATGGAGGCGATGGCGTATTCCATAGCGGCGAGCATCACGTCCGCTTTGCGGATTTGCGGGCGTTCGTGGGACGCGTAGGCGTGCCACAAGGCGACCGCTTCCGTAATGCGCTGCCAATCGAAGGTTCCTGCCATCTGTCCGGCTAATTGCCCGGCGACCGATTGATATATTTCTTGAGGCCAGTCCAGCACCTCAATGAGGGTTTGCACGGTTTCCGCATTGAGAGACGGACCTTGATCCGCTGAAGGCCGGCTGAGGGACGGCGAGTCCGTATTCGGCGCTGCCGCTTGGAGTTGAGGCGCTTCACCGGTCAGTAGGCAGCAGTGCTTGTACTTCTTGCCGCTGCCGCAGGGACACGGCTCGTTTCTTCCAATTTTTCGCAAGTTCATTCCACTTCCATTTCTTCTGCCAATTTCACTCTGATGACATTATAGCCTTTGAAAGGAAAAATTCCAAGGCTTCGACACGATTCGACGGCATTTAGCCGTAAATTCGATGCTTTTTACGAGGAAAAAAGCCTCCGCAGAGGAGGCTTGTCTTACGTTTTAAGCGAAACCGCTGATAGCGACGACGGACGGGCGCGGGCCGGAATCCCCGGAACGGTGAGGCCACAGGCTCGTCGGTTTGCCGGTTGGCACCGTTGCTTGACCGGGATGCGAGACGGACAGGAACAAGGTCCGCTCGTCCGCCGTGAAGCAAGGGCCCGTAAAGGCCGCTTCGACAGGCGCGGAAGCGAAAAGCTGCGCCGCCGCACTATCCTGACCGGCTGTGCGGACCACGTACAGTCCGTTGTTGCGGAACGGGGCGTACGCGCCTTGATTCAGCTTGTCCGCCGGAATATCGGAGGCGACCCACAGGTTGCTCCGGTCGTCGAAGAGCAGCGTTCCCGGCGAGCTGTAGCCGCTGCCTCGCCCGCCGTTCGATACGACCTCATAGTCGAACGCCGCGGCGCCTGCGTCTCCGTCCTGCTCGGCAAGCTGCGCCAGATGTCCGTGGATATTTCCGTGGCGTATATTATTCGGGAAGGCGGCGATCAAGGCGCCGCTTTTGGCATGGACAGCCAATCCGGCCGGCCTGTCGGTCGGCGTCGCTCCCAAGATCAAGGCGGCGTCCTGAGCATAGACGAGCACGTCGGCTTGCTCCTTATACCGCTCAACGAGCACTTCCTTAATTTGATTGACGCCGAACGGCACTTGGAAGTCGTCGCGGTTCAACGCGTTCTTGACGGCTTCGATCGTCAGCGGAACCCACCGTCCGTCGACGAGGTCGGCGGCGTAAAGCGTGCCTTCGGTCAGCAGGTCGGCGTTCGCTTTTCCCGACGCGGCCTGGAGCTTCCCGGCGCTGACAAATTTGTAAAGACACGAATCCGGGGTCGTGTCCCCCATATAGACGACCACGCGGCCGTCCTTGCTTAGCGTCACGGCCAGCTGGCCATGATGGAACCGGCCGAGGGCGGTATGCTTTCGCACCTTGAAGCTGCCGTCGAACGGATCGGCTTCGACCACCCAGCCGTAGTGCGAAAGCTCAAGTCCGGCGCTCCCGCAGGTGCTCTCGAAATCTCCTTCGCAAGAAAGCACGGTGCCCCATGGCGTGACGCTGCCTGCGCCGTTCCCGAAGGTGCCTTGTACCAACCCGGCTCCCTTCACGGCGCGCGTTCCCCGGGCCGGGCCGGCCAGCTCGACACGGTCATAGCCGGTAATCCGCCGCGCGTATGCGGAATCCGGGTTGATTTTCCATTTGCCTTCCCGATCGCGGTACGCTTCGACAACGGAGGCTCCCTGACCGTACAACAGCGACTTGACCTGGTCCGCGCCGAGCGGGCCCTGCTGCCGCTGATTCAAGGCCAGCAGCGGATGAACGGAGGCATGATTGACCCAGAGAAGTCCGTTCACCTGCTTGTCGTCAAACGGAAAGAAGCGGGTAAACTCGTTGTTGTAGCCGAACGTATCGCCCTTGCCGTTAATCGGATCTCCGAAGCTGACCAGAACGTCGTGCCTGAAGCCTTTGGGGAGGACGAGCTCGTCGCCCGCTCCCGGTTCGATCGGTGTGAAAGCGTCGGTTACTTTGCCGGTTTTCCGGTCGAACAAGCTATCGCTTGCGGCGGCGCTGCCGGTAAAAGCGCCCAAGCCTGTCGATGCGGCGGCAATCGTAACGGCCCCGGTGCCAAGGTAAGCCAGAAACGTTCGTCGGGAAAGCGTTTTGTTTTTCATCAGCGATCTCCTCTATTAGGGCATCAATTCGTTGTAGCCGAATGGTAGGAAACTATGTATAATTTAATTGAACAATCTAGTAATTTATACCTAAAGTTTAAGATAGCATAAAATGCGGGTTTGCGGAATACGGCGGCAGACGCAGCGGATGATTTTTTTGGCGGCAATCAGGCCCGAAGGCAGGTGCAGGCGGTGTTACGGTTTTCCCGCGCTCAGGCGGAGGACGAGTCCTTTCTTTATGAAGTGTACGCAAGCAGCCGGATGGAGGAAGTCGGGACGTGGGGCTGGGGACCCGGGCAGATCGACCACTTTCTCCGGATGCAGTACCAGTTTCAGCAAAAGACATACGCCGCGCAGTATCCGGAGGCCGGGTGGGAGCTCGTTTGGCACGGGCAGCAACGGGTCGGCCGAAGGATGACGGCCCGTCTGGAAGACCGGATCGTGCTGGTCGATTTGGCCCTGCTTCCTATATATCAACGGCAGGGGATCGGCACCTCGCTGCTGCAATCGCTTCAACAGGAAGCGCAAAAAGCCGGCAAGCCGCTTTGTCTGAGCGTACAGGCTCATAACCCGGCCCGGCGTTTATACGAGCGGCTCGGGTTCCGTACACAGCAAGAAAACGGTTTGTATTGCGAGATGATCTGGCAGGCCAATACTCAATTCTAGATGTAGGTGATATTTTGCGACCGGATTGTTTTTCTTCCTTTCGTAGTGTGCTGCACACCAGCTTTAAAGTGGCGCTGGATGAAAGCGACGCCGAATTGAGCTTGATCGAAGCCAAGGATACAGGCTCCACCCCGGATTACGAGCGGTTCTCATTACTATTCTCAGGCCCCCTTGAACCGTTTCTCCCACAGCAAATCTACTTGTTCAGACATCCACAGTTGGGCGAACTCCACCTGTTTACGGTGCCCGTAGGCAAAAATCCCGATGGTTTCTTGTACGAAGTTGTATTTAGCCGCCCGTTAGCGGCGGAATAGCATTCGCTATATCAATCGAAAAAGGAGTTGATTATGGATGGCAGAGCCATATATGGGCGAAATCCGGATGTTTGCCGGAAACTTTGCGCCTTTAGGTTGGGCGTTGTGCGACGGACGACTGTTGTCCATTGCAGAGTATGACACTCTCTTTATGGTGATTGGCACGACCTACGGCGGGGACGGACAAACGAACTTCGCCTTGCCGGACTTGCGAGGACGGGTGCCGATTCATATGGGACAAAATCCTGCAACAAGCAGCACTTATTCCTTGGGACAAAAGGACGGCGTCGAATCCGTAACGCTAATCGCGAATCAGATGCCCGCGCATACGCATGGCGTGATGGCTCAGTCGCAGCAGGGGACATCGAATTCGCCGGCAGGCGGATACTGGGCGAACTCTACGCTAACGCAGTTCGGCGGCGGGACGCCGGGCGGAACGATGAACCCCAACGCCTTAACGCCCTCCGGGGGAGGGCAACCGCATGACAATGTGATGCCTTTCACGACCGTTTCGTTCATCATTGCCTTGCATGGGGCTTACCCTTCCCAGAGCTAGTTCAGAAGGAATGCATAAGGAGGAGTCGGGGTGTCAGAACCTTATCTCGGACAAATTAAATTATTTGCTTTTCACTTTGCTCCGCGCGGATGGGCTCTATGCAATGGAGCCATTTTGCCGATCAATCAGAATCAGGCTTTGTATTCGTTGCTCGGCACGACCTACGGCGGGAACGGAGTGACTACTTTTGCGCTCCCGGATTTGCGCGGACGGGTGCCGGTTCATCCGGGGAACGGCGTCACCTTAGGACAAGCCGGGGGCGAGGAAGCGCATACGCTGATCGTAAACGAAATACCCGCACATACCCATCAGGCGTGGGGGAGCAATGACACCGCCTCGTCCAAAAGCCCCGTAAATAACGTCTGGGCTAAAACAGCTGTAAGCTCCTATCATACGCAAGCCGACAAACAGCTAAGTGCGGGCGCTGTGGGGAATGTGGGGCAAAATCAAGCTCACACGAACATGCAGCCCTATACGGTCTTGAATTTTTGCATTGCGATCGATGGCAGTTACCCAACCAGGGATTAGGAGGAAGGAGCAGGCCTATGGATAGTTTTTTAGGGGAGATTACGATGTTTGCGGGCAATTTTGCTCCTAAAGGCTGGGCTTTCTGCAACGGACAGCTTATCCCGATTTCGCAAAATACGCCGTTGTTTTCGATCCTCGGCACGCAGTATGGGGGAGACGGGAAAACGACGTTTGCCCTGCCCAATTTGCAGGGAGCGGCTCCGATGCATTGGGGGAACGGGCCGGGGTTAACGCCGCGGAATATCGGACAGTCGGGAGGCAGCCGGACGGTAACGCTATTGACATCGCAGCTTCCCGCGCATACGCATTTAGTCAACACCGCCGCTGCGGGTTCCGGAACTACGGTAGAAGGGATGTTGTGGGCGAAAACCCCGGGGCGTGTCGGGGGAGCAGCTTACGGTGGCTTTACCAATTCCGTTCCGATGCATCCGGGAGCGGTCCAATCGGCGGGGGGGTCCCAGCCTCATAACAATATGCAGCCCTATCTTGCCATTCATTTTATTATTTGCCTTAATGGTATTTTTCCTCCTAGAGACAGCTAATACGCCGGCATCCGGTACGTTATTTGGCCGTTAAAAGGGAGAATCGGCGAGACGAAGGAAGGGTATGAATGAGAATAAACGCCATGGTTGATCATGCCGAAGCGAGGCAAACCGCTGGCTTCGTACGGACGCTTGCCGTTTTTGGCGGTGCGGCGGTTTTATTGTTGCTTTTGTCCATGTTTGCAGCTTCCTCGGCTTTCGCAGCTACGATAACCGTGGACACGGCAGCCGATATACCGGGAAACTGCTCGGTAGCGGGCCAATGCTCGCTGCGGGCGGCGGTGAATCAAAGCAACGGCTCGGGCGGATCAAATACGATCCAAATCCCGGCCGGGACTTACGTGCTGAACTCGGGAGAATTGGCAGTTCGCAGCAACGTGGCGATCATCGGAGCGGGAGGAGACCCGAACGGGAATCCAGCGGGCACGGTGATCAAGCAGACGGCCGGGACAGGCAAACGGGTATTCAATCTGAATCCGGATTCGGATACCGGCTATAGCATCTCGTTGAAGGCGCTGACGGTCAGCGGTGGGCAGCTTGCCGCCAGCGAGGAGTTCGGCGGCGGAGGAATTCTCGGTTACACAGGCAGCCAAGGCACGGTAACGATCGAGAACTGCGTCGTCACCGGAAATTCCGTATCAGCCGCTGGCCATTGGGGTGGCGGCTTGAATATCGCCGGACTGCAGGGAGGCAAAGCGGTTCTTCGAAACACGGCCGTTCAAGGCAACACCGCTGTGGAACGGGGAGGCGGGGTGCATTTTGAGGGCGACATGAACATCGACGTATTCAGCTCCGTTATCGATGGAAATATCGCTTCGAACGGTCTGGGAGGCGGGATGACTGTTTTTCCCGCTTCGGCAGCGGGGCAGATCCGGATTGAGGGCACAACGATCTCCCGCAACCAAGCCAACGGAACGATTGATCCTCAGGCAGGCGGCGGGGGGCTTTACCTCGGCGCACCGGCTCTAATCACGAATACGACGATCAGCGGAAATACGGCCAAAGGGAAGGGCGGCGGCCTGTATAATTCGGTTGGAAATACTACGCTGACGCACGTCACCCTGTTCGACAATCAAGCCGATCAGGGGGGCGGCGGGCTGTATGTGCTGAACGGCAATCCGAAACTGTCGAACACGCTTGCCGCCGGGAACAGCAAGGCAGGGAGCGCTGCCAGCGATCTTGAAGCAAGGACCGGTCAAAACGTAATAGCGGGAATCGACGCAACGAGCAGCTACAACCTGATCGGACTGGGCGGCAACGGACTTTTGCAGGCAGTGAATGGAAACCAGGTGGACGTGGCCGACCCGGGTGTGCTTCCGTTAAGCGCCAACGGGGGCTTGGGCGAAACGAATGCTTTGAAGGGAAACAGCCCTGCGCTCGGCAAAGGAAGCAATGTTTTGGCGACGACGTTCGACCAGCGCGGCTTCCCGCGGAAAACGAACGCCGCAGTCGATATCGGCGCTTATGAGGGAATGCCGGATGCTTCGATCAGCGTGAACGGCACCTATGCCGTAACCCTTCCGTGGGACGAAACGAAGCTCTCCGGGCTGGCGGCCAGCTCCTCGGACCAAACGGTGGTTCCGAACGGAAACGTCGTCGTAACAGGCAGCGGGACATCCCGCACGTTGACCGTTACGCCTGCGGCAGGCGGAGCAGCCGAGATTCAAGTAACCGCCGACAGCTCGGTTTCGGGAATGTCCCGCAGTTTAAGCACTTCGTTCAAGCTGACGGTTACGGGCCCGCCGGACCTGTCCATTACCAAGACGCACACCGGCGACTTCACACAGGGGCAGACCGGAGCGGTTTATACCATGAAGGTTAAAAACCTCGGAGGCGGCAGCACAAGCGGTACGGTGACGGTCAAGGACATGCTGCCCGCTGAATTAACGGCCGCCGAGCTGGAAGGAACGGGATGGACTTGCGATGCGGGAACGCTCGTCTGCACGCGTACCGACGCGTTGGCGGCAGGAGCGAGTTATCCGGACATTACGCTGAAGGTAAACGTGGCGGCGAATGCGCCCGCAAGCGTAACGAACGTGGCCGAAGTTGCAGGCGGCGGAGATGCGAATGCGTCGAATAACACGGTCAGCGATCCGACAAGCATCATTCAATTACCCGATTTGACCCTTGCGAAATCGCATGTTGGGAACTTTAAGCAAGGGCAAACGGGAGCTTCGTATACGATCACCGTCCGCAATGCCGGTACCGGCCTGACAAGCGGTACGGTGACGGTGGCGGATACGCTGCCTGCGGGGATGACCGCGACGGGGGTAGCGGGCTCCGGCTGGACTTGCGATGCGGGAACGGCCACATGCAGCAGGTCGGACGCGCTTGCTTCCGGGGACAGCTATCCGCCGATCACTTTGACGGTGGACGTTGCGGCCAATGCGGCTGCGCTGCTTACGAATACGGTTAACGTCTCAGGCGGCGGCGACGTCAATAACGCCAATAATACGGCAAGCGATCCGACGACGATCATTCCCGTGGCCGACTTGACGATTGCGAAGTCCCATACGGGCAGCTTTACGCAGGGGCAGGCCTCGGCCGTATATACGATAACGGTGACAAATAGCGGACAAGGTACAACGGACGGCTCTGCTGTAACCGTAACGGACACCCTGCCGGCCGGGCTCACGTTGAAGGGCCTTGGCGGCAACGGCTGGAGCTGCGATTCCGGGACGTTAAGCTGTACCCGATCCGATGCGCTGGCAGGGGGGAACGCCTATCCTCCGCTCACCGTGACGGTATCGGTAGATCAAGCTGCACCTGCGGCTCTCACGAACTCGGCAGTCGTTTCCGGCGGCGGCGAGATCCATACGGGCAATAATTCGGCCAGCGATGTGACTGCTATTCATCCGAAGCCGCAAATCGCCACTTCGAGCTTGCCGCAAGGAACGGTTGGCGTCGCCTATTCGCAAACGCTGACGGCGACAGGCGGCGACGGGGCCTATGTGTGGGCCGTGACCGGCGGCGCTCTGCCCGCGGGTGTAACGTTCGATGCCGCCACGGCGAAGCTCAGCGGCACACCTACGATGGCGAACAGCCATAGCTTTACCGTACAGCTTACCGACGGCAACGGCGTAACGGCGACGAAGGAGCTTACGATTCAGGTGAACCCGATGCTTGAGGTGTCCACAACCAGCGTACCGCATGGAGCTGTCGGAGCGGCTTATACGGCCTCGCTTGCGGCATCGGGCGGCAATGGCGTCTACGCTTGGAGTATTGCCGCCGGTACGGTGCCAGGCGGACTGACGCTTGCGGCGGACGGGACCTTGAGCGGCACGCCCGCGAGCGAAGGGACATTCTCTTTCGTGGTTCTTGTGACGGACGGCAACTCGCTGACGGCGTCAAGAGCGCTGACGCTTCAGATTCATCCGCAGCTTGTCATTCATGCGCCGGTTCTGCCGGAAGGCACCGTGGGCACCGCCTACCCGCAGCAGACGCTCAGCGCAAGCGGCGGGAACGGGACGTACACGTGGTCGGTCGCAAGCGGCTCGCTTCCGGCAGGCCTGACGTTCGACCCGGCGACTGCCGCTATAAGCGGGACACCGGCGACGGAAGGCACGTATAGCTTCGCGATCCAGGTTGCAGACGGCTATGGGGTGAAGGCGATAAAGACCCTCTCAATGCGGGTCCATGCGGCATTAACGGTCCAAACGCCGGAGCTGCCCGAAGGAACGGTCGGCGTTGCTTACGCCAACCAAGAGTTTTCCGCAGCCGGCGGCAGGGGAACTTATATGTGGACAGTCGGCGGTACGCTGCCAGCGGGACTGACGTTTACCGTCGACCCGCTCGATCCGAAGAAAGCATCCATTCAAGGGAAGCCGACGGCGGCAGGAGCTTACGAGTTTCAGGTTCAGGTGAAGGACAGCAATGGGGAAACGGTCGTTAAGAACCTTAGCATCCAAGTGAATCCAGAGTTGATCTTCACAGCGGCTCCTCTGCCGGAAGGCACCGTAGGCTTGCCTTATGCCGGCGGAACCTTAAGCGCGACGGGCGGAAGCGGCACCTACCGCTGGAGCGTCGAAGAGGGCCGTCTGCCCGATGGCCTTACACTGGATGCTTCCAGGGGAACGATAGACGGGACACCGAAGGAAGCCGGTGTGTATCCGGTGACGATTCAAGTGAAGGACGGCAACGGCATAGCCGTAATCAAGGTTCTGACGCTGAAAATCAATCCTCCGGTTTTAGTGGGAATCGCTTTTGAGGAATCGGAGTATGCGGTGAAGACCGGGGAAACCCGGGACACCGTTTTGAAGGCGACTTACTCGGATAGTCAGGTTGTCAGATTAACGACTGGAGTGGTATATACGATCAAGGATACGTCTGTGGCCTTGGTCAACGAATCCGGTCAACTCATCGGTGTAAAGAGCGGAAGCACCGTGCTGGCGGCTACGTATGGCGGCACTAAGGCTGAAACGTCCGTCCTCGTAAATAAAAGCATCACCGGCCTCGCCTTCGAACGGCCTTCCTATAGCCTGAAGGTCGGAGAACAGGTCAGTACGGTCGTTAGCGCAACGTACGGCGGCGGAAGGATCGTCCTGACGAACGGAGTGTTGTACTCCGTCAAGGACACCGCTATCGCGGAAATCGACTTGCACGGAGTCGTCACGGGCAAACAGGCGGGAACCACCGTTGCGAGCGCAACGTACGGCGAGGATACGGTCCAGACGACGATTGTCGTCGACCTAGACCTAACCGGTATCCGGTTTACGCCGGATACGTACGAGCTGAAAACGGGTCAATCCGTTCCAACCATGCTGGTAGCGGATTTCACGGATCGAAGCACGGCGCCGATCGGCCGATTGGCCGCCTACGCGTTCGAAACCGCGGGGATCGCCCGGATCGACGCGGAAGGCGTCGTGACTGCGCTGCAGCCAGGGACGGCGTTCCTTACAGCTACGTATGGCGGACGCTCGGCGACGGCTGTCGTACGCGTAAGCTCTTGGAGCGACGACAGTGGCGGCGGCGACAGCGACAGCGACTCGTCTCCATCTCCGTCCACCGGGACAGGTCCGCTTCCAACGCCGGCCCCTGAGGGGATTACGGTGAATATCGGACTGGATAACGGTTCAAAAGAAACCATTAAAGTCTCGCAGGACGACATCCGCACCGGCCTTGTCCGGATTACGTCTTCCGCTTCCTCCGCTTATGTGGAGCTGCCTTCGGCTACGATTGCGAAGCTGCTGGCGATGAATCCGGAGCTGTCGATCTTGTTCCAGACGGCCGGCGGGCTGATCGAGCTGCCGCTGGCGCAGATCGACCCGCAGACGCTGGCGAAGCTGCTCGGTCTGCCGGCAGGCGATATCGCCATTAACGTTGGAATCCGAACGCCCGATGCCCAAGAGCGCGGCCAGCTCAGCGAGGCGATCCGCCGTACGGGAGGAAGAGAGCTGACGGCACCGCTCGATTTCTACGTTCGCATCACGGATAGCAAGGGCAACGAAGTGAAGCAAAATGTCTTCACCAGCTACATCGTCCGTACGCTGCCGTTAAATGAACAAGCGAATGCGGCGAACGCCACCGGCGTGTGGTGGGACCCGGAAGCCCGTGAATACCGGTTTGTCCCGACCGTGTTTGAAACCCGGGACGGCAAGCCCGCAGCCAAGCTGAAACGACAAGGCTTCAGCATATACACGGTGCTCGATCGCTCCGCTTCGTTCGGCGATTTGCAGGGACATTGGGCGAAAGCGACAATCGAATCGCTGGCCTCCAAGCTGATCGTGCAAGGGCGGGAGGCCGATGCATACGAACCGGAAGGCCGCGTGACCCGGGCGGAATGGGCTGCCTTGCTCGTTCGCGCGCTGGGGCTCAACGTTTCGCAAGAGAAGGCGCCATTCGGCGATGTTCAAGAAGGCGATTGGTTCGCGTCGGCAGTTGGCGCAGCGCATAAAGCGAAGCTGATCGACGGGTACGAAGACGGCACCCTCCGTCCGAACCAAACCGTCACCCGGGAAGAGCTGGCGGCCATGACGGCACGCGCGATCAAATACGTTGGGGCCAAGCCTGCAGACACCCGGAACTCCGG
Source organism: Paenibacillus ehimensis NBRC 15659 (assembly GCF_004000785.1). GTDB lineage: Bacteria > Bacillota > Bacilli > Paenibacillales > NBRC-103111 > Paenibacillus_G > Paenibacillus_G ehimensis. The sequence continues at coordinate 11,371 of NZ_BILX01000041.1, forward strand.
CGAAACGTTCCAAGATTCCGCCAACATTTCCGGATGGGCCGGCGACGCGGTGCGTCAGGCGGTACTAGCGGGGATTATCGAAGGCGACGATCGAGGCCGCTTCCGTCCGTCCGATTCAGCCTCGCGGGCCGAGGCGGCGACCATGCTTTACCGGCTGCTCAAAGCCATCTCTTTTATATAGCAATTGATGATAGACCAAGTCCGATTGGAGCGGGCTTGGTCTTTTTTTGCCTTCAGGGCAACGCCACTGGAGAAGGAATGTTATTTTTTTAACATTTTAAAAAAAGGAAAATGGCTCCTGGATGTGGAAAAAGGCTAAGATCACCTTATTTTTACCAAGGAGCATGCGATGATAGCTACGATGACAGAAGCTTATGTGGATTCCGTGGCGTTAAATGCCGCTGCGATCAAGAACGGCAGGGATCTCGTCAAGAAAAACAGCTTCCCCAAGCTGTGCCGGTCGGAGGACGAAACGCTCATTTTCGGGGAGTGCAAGGGAAGCGGCAAGGAGCCGTACCGGTGCTCCGTCGATTTCGTCAAGCCGGACAGCCCCGTGTTTCGCTGCAGCTGCCCGAGCCGGCAATTTCCGTGCAAGCATATTTTAGGCTTGATGTACGCCTACGTTCTCGGTAAAGAATTCGTGATTGAAGCGATTCCCCAAGATATCGCGGACAAGCGGGACAAAGCGGAGAAAAGGGAAGAGAAGAAGAAGGAAGCGGCGGCTGCGGGCGAAGAGACGACCGTCAAGCGAAAGCCGAACAAATCGGCACTGGCTAAAAAACGGGCTGCCCAGCTCGAAGGCATCGGATTATTGGAAAAGCTGGTTCACCAGATCGTGCAGAACGGGCTGGCAGGACTCGATGCAAAAACGGCAAAGATGATGGAAGACCAAGCGAAGCAGCTCGGAAACTACTATATTCCCGGCGTTCAGGCGGCGTTTCGCGAATTGCTTTTCGCGCTTCGTACGTCGGAGGACCGGGAACGGAGCTATACGGAAGCGATGGACCGCTTAACCGTATTGCAATCTCTGGTTAAGAAAAGCAAGGATTATTTAACGGAAAGACAACAAAATCCCGAGCTTCCGCCGGATACGGACAGCAGCTTGGAGGAACGGCTCGGGCATGCCTGGCAGCTCGCCGAGCTGCGCGAGCACGGATTATCCCGGCCTCAGGCGGAATTGGCGCAACTCACGTTCCGTTCGTATACGGATGAGGCAAGAGGCGAATACGTCGATGAGGGCTTTTGGATGGAGCTGCAGAGCGGCGACATTTTCGCGGTCCGCAGCTACCGGCCGTTCCGGGCGGCGAAGCATTTGAAGGAAGAGGATTCGTTCTTCTCGGTCGTTGCCGCGAAGGAGCTGTTCGTCTATCCCGGAGACTTGAATCCGCGGGCGCGCTGGGAGGACATGACGGTCCGCGATTTGAAGCAGGAGGATTATGGGACAATCCGGGGTCATGCCCGGCGTTCGTATGTCGAGGCGGTCAAGACGGTCAAAAATCAATTGAAAAACCCGCTGTCCGATAAACATCCGGTCATGCTGCTTCACTACGCAGGACTCGGGCGGATCGGGAATGACTACGTGCTGGAGGATGAGCAGGGCAAACGGATCGTTCTCGCCGATATTCCGGCGTTGGGCCAGCCGAGCACGCAGCTGCTGCCGCTGCTTAAGCAAGGCGATACGCGGGATCAGGCCATGCTGGTCATGTTCCAGCACGATTTTGCCGATGGAAGGCTGCTGGCTCAGCCGCTTGCTCTCGTGACATCAACCGAAATCGTCCGGTTTATTTACTAAAACAAGGAGAAAACCCATGAGCTTACAGGTACTTACCGATCTGCATCAAGAAGTGCGCCGGTTGTTTATCGCCGGCAGTTCCGTCGCCGTAGGCGACCTGCGGCTAACCCGGCTGCTGCCTCAGCTGCGCAAGCTCGGAGAGAACGCGCCGGTGTTCAACCGGCTGGCCGATGCCGTACAGCTCGTAACGGAAGCGAGGCCCGAGCAAGCCTCCGCCAAGCTGCTGGAGCTTGGCACCCTGCTCCACTCCATTCTGTATACCCAAGGACGGACGGAGGCGCAAGGGACGCTGGAGGAGGTTCAGGTGACAGAAACCCGTGGGGTGACAGCGGTCCCGTACCGGAAGATGAAGTCTCTCATCGACGCATTGACGGAACGCGGGCCCGGCCGCTTGGAAGTGATCCGTCAGGGGTACGAAGATTCGCTGTTTCAAGATTTCCGGACGCATGTGCCTGCCGTCGCTGCGTTGGAAGACGCCTATGCGGAGATTGCCGAGTTTATGTACGACGACGTCATTCCGTCGATCGGGCCGGCGGTCGTACCGATACTACACCGGCAGTTGAACCTTCAGGGCGGCAAAGGGGACGCCCGCAAGCTGTATTTGATCCACCATTTGCAGGGTCCGGTGAATGCCGAGCTGATCCTGCAAGCGGCCGGCGAAGGCGCGGCCGAAGTCCGCATCGCGGCCGTGGACATTCTCGGGGACTACCCCGAGCTGGAGGACGTCGTGCTGGAGAAGTCGTATGAGCGGAGAAAAGAAATACGGCGGGCCGCCTTGTCGGCCTTATCCCGGCTGGGGACCGGGCGGGCGGCCGACCGCTTGTTCGAAGCGCTGGTCGGCAAGGACCGCGAGCTGGCGGTGGAGCCGATCCAAGCTTACTCCCATCCGACGCTGATCCAGCGAATACTGGACCAAGCGGAAGCATGGCTGAATGCGTTTGACGGAAGCGCCGTAAAGACGGAAGCCGTGGAGCAACTGTTCGCGGTGGTGCAATGCCTGAAAGGAAAGAACGATGAGGCGGTCCGCGTCTTTTTGGAAAAGCTGCTCTCCTCGCCCGCTTTTATGGTCAAAGAAACGGCGGCTGTGCAGGAATATGCGGCAGAGCTTCTGCTCGATATGCAGCGGCCGGAAGGCTACCGGTTTGTCGAGTCGCTGTACCGGCAGTGGGGCGGAAGGCACATTGCGTACAGCTTTCAAGCGGCGCTTCGCTGCCTGTCCCCGGAGGAGGTTTACGACCGGTTTGCCGATCTGCTTCGCAACAAACGGCAGGCGCAAGCCAAAGAGCTGCTGCGTACACTGTACGATTTGACCGAGCAGCAGGCCCTTACCTTGTATCTCGAGGCGGAGGACCTATCTCCGATTGCGTGGGACCCCCGCTGGGTGCACTTGTTCGTGGATATCGACGAAGAAGAGCTGGTGTGCCGGTTTGTCGAGGGGCCGGACCGGAAGGTCGTCGATTATCTGCTGAAAAAGCTGGCGGTGGCACCGCAGCTGATGAAGCCGAGAACGATCTCGCTGTTCTTCGCCTTGTTCAAGATCGGGCATCGGGAAACCCCTGAGCTGCTGATGCAGGCGCTGGAAGGCTCGGAAGGCAAGCGTTTTTATTTCATGGACCGGGACCAATTGGTGTTGATGTCGCTGCTTCCCGGCAGCTATGCCGAAAGGCTGGAGAAGTTCGCGGCCCTGCTCTCCTACGAGAGAGCGAAGCAGGAGGTTCTTGAAGTGGCGGAGCGGCTTAAAACGAAAACGAAGGACGAAGCGGAAATGGGCAAAGGAGCGGGATGGATCGAATGGATCAAAAGCAAAATGTATTGAGGCTGCCGGCGGAACGGCTGTATGCGAAGGAACTGGAAGCGTTGAAGGAAGCGGATCAAGACCCGAGGCCGGCGGGCTGGCAGCTATCTCCCCGGTCCGTGCTGACGTTTATTACCGGGGGACAGGCAGGAGGCGTAAACATCACGCCCAAATATATCGGCAACACACGGCTGGTGGAAATTGCCGTCGCGACGCTGCTGACGGACCGGGCGCTGCTGCTGATCGGGGAGCCGGGAACGGCGAAATCGTGGCTGTCCGAGAACTTGACAGCGGCGATTCACGGCGACTCGTCCAAGGTGATTCAAGGAACGGCCGGAACGAGCGAGGAGCATGTCCGGTATTCGTGGAACTATGCGATGCTGCTGGCTCACGGTCCGTCGGACGAAGCGTTGATCAAGAGCCCGATTTACCGGGCAATGGAAGGCGGAGGAATCGCCCGTTTCGAGGAAATTTCCCGCTGCGCCTCCGAGGTGCAGGATGCGCTGATTTCCATCTTGTCGGAAAAAACGATCTCCATCCCCGAGCTGGGACGCGAGGTGTCGGCGGCCAGAGGCTTCTCGATCATCGCAACGGCGAATACGCGGGACCGGGGCGTGAACGAAATGTCCGCCGCGCTTAAGCGCCGGTTCAACATCCTGGTGCTGCCGTCGCCGGCCGGTCTGGAGACGGAAGTCGAGATCGTGCGCAAACGCGTCGGCGAAATTGCCGCCAACTACGAGCTGCAGGCGGCGCTGCCGGAGGAAGAGGCGGTGCGCAAGATCGTTACGATTTTCCGGGAGCTGCGCGCCGGGGTTACGTTGGACAGCAAGGAGAAGCTGAAATCGCCGAGCGGCGTCATCTCGACGGCGGAAGCGATCTCGCTCTTGACCAACAGCATGGCGCTCGCCGCCAGCTTCGGAAGCGGCCGGATTCAAGAGGAGGATTTGGCGGCCGCTCTGCAAGGCGCGATTGTGAAGGATGAGGAGAAGGACCGTATTGCCTGGAAAGAATATTTGGAAAATGTGATGAAAAAGCGGGGATCGGAATGGCGGAGTCTGTACAACGCGTGCCGGGAGATGAACGATTGAGCAGCAGCGGCGGGAGAGTCCATGTATTTGGCATCCGCCATTTGTCGCCTGCGGGCGCCTTTCATCTGCGGGCCTTTCTGGACGAAATCCGGCCGCAGGTCGTGCTGGTGGAAGGGCCTTCGGATGCGGGGGACTTGATCGGGCAGATCGCTTCCCGCGGCGTCGTGCCGCCGATCGCGATCCTTGCTTATACCGATCAGCTTCCGGTCCGTACGCTGGTATTCCCTTTGGCTTCGTATTCACCCGAGTATCAGGCGTTTCTATGGGCGGCGGAAAACGGGGCCCGCGCCGAGTTCATCGATCTTCCTTCCGATGCGGCGGTGACGCTGCACGCGGCAAGACGCGCCGGCGCGGATCCGGAGGAAACGGACCGGGAGGATGAGCAAGCGGTTCATTTTGATGGCGAGGGCGGTCAAACGGGCCGACAGGATGCGCTGGCGGAACGCAGAGCCTTTTACCGGCGGCAGAACGAGCTGTACGGGCGGGTTGCCGAGCTGGCCGGGGAACCGGATTACGACAGCTACTGGGAGCGGCATTTCGAGCATAGTCCGAGCAAGGAAGCGTACCGCCACGCCATCGAACGGTTCTCCGCCGAAATGCGCCAGCTGCTGAAGCAGGAAGAGCGGGCGCATGACCCGCGGGAAGCGTCCTACAACGCAGTGCGCGAAGCTTACATGCGGCGGCAGATTCAGCAGGTGCTGGATGCGACCGGACCGTCGGACCGCATCGTGGTCGTGACCGGGGCGCATCACGTCTCGGCGATGGACTTGGCGCTGCCAGCGATGTCGGACGACGAGCTTCGCAAGCTGCCCCGCTCATCCACCAAGCTGACGCTGATGCCTTATTCGTACTACAAGCTATCCGTCCAATCCGGCTACGGCGCGGGCAATCAGGCCCCGGCTTATTTCGAGCGGCTGTGGGAGTGCTTGAACCGGCAGGATGCATCGAGGCTGCCGTCGCTGTACTTGTCGCAAGTGGCCTCGTCCTTGAGGGAGAGCGGAACGCACCGTTCCACCGCATCGGTCATCGAAGGGGTACGGCTGGCCGAATCGCTGGCCTCGCTGCGCGGCGGGAGCATGCCGACTTGGAGGGATTTGCGGGACGCGGCCGTCGTCTGTCTCGGGTTCGGGGACTTGGCTTCGGTGGCCGAGGCGCTGGCCCGCGCGGATATCGGCACGGCGATCGGCGTGCTGCCCGAAGGGGTCAGCCAGACGCCGATTCAAGACGATCTGAACCGGCACCTGAAACGTCTGAAGCTGGAGAAGTATAAATCCGCCGTCGCTGCCGACTTGGAGCTCGATTTGCGGGAAAACCGGCGGGTCAAAAGCGAAGAAGCGGCGTTTCTCGATCTGCACCGGTCCGTCTTTCTGCATCGGCTTGCGCTGCTCGGTATCGATTTTGCACGGAAGCAGCAGGTTCGGCAGGACGCGGCAACTTGGGCGGAGCACTGGGTGCTCCAGTGGACCCCCGAGGCGGAGATTCAAGCGGTGGAATCGACGCTCAAAGGGGAAACGGTGGAGCTTGCGGCAGCGTTTGTGCTGCATGAGCGGCTCGAAGGGTGCGCGGATCTGTCGGAAGCTTCCCGGATCATCCGCTTGGCCTGCCAATGCGGACTTCCCGAGGCGATGGAAGAAGCAAGGCTGACGCTGCAGCGGCTGGCCGTCGATGCCGGAGACTTCGCGCAGATCGCCGCCGCGGCCAACGAATTGTCGGTATTGATCCGCTACGGGGACATTCGCAAGGTGGATACCTCGTCGTTCGTGCCGCTGCTGCAGCAGCTGTTTTTGCGAGGGACGCTGCTCCTCGTGGACGCGGCCGTGTGCAGCGACGAGGCGGCAGGCGCCATGGTCACCGGCATGAACGAGATGCACCGCATCTCGCAGGAGCACCTGGACGAGGTGGACGACGAGCGGTGGCTTGCCGAGCTGTGGGCGCTCGCTTCCCGGGACGACCGGAATGCGAAGCTGTCCGGATTTGCTTTTGCGATACTGCTGGAGCGGAATTTGATCTCTCACGACCAATGCTCGCAGGAGGTATCGCGGCGGCTGTCGCCGGGAATTCCGGCGGAGCTGGGCGCGGGCTGGTTCGAAGGCGTATCGATGCGCAACCGGTATGCGCTGCTCTCGCGCTCGGGGCTGTGGCAGCAGCTTGACGAGTATATCGCATCGCTGGAGGACGAAGCGTTCCTGCGTTCGCTGGTCTTTTTGCGCAGGGCGTTCGGCTCGTTCGAGCCCAGGGAGAAAGCGTCGATTGCCGAGACGCTGGGCGTGCTGTGGGGACTCGACGGGCAGGGGGCCGCAGAGCAGCTGCAAGAGCCGCTAAGCGAAGACGAAAGAGGGAAGCTGGATGAACTTAACGATTTTGATTTCGGAGATTTGTAGACGATGACGGATCAAAATAAAGCGTTGCAACGATGGAGACTGATTCTGGGAGAGGCGTCCGAAGAAAAGCTCGCAGCGTACTCGCAAGGAGACGGCCTGCTGGACGAGGAGACAAAAATTTTGGACGAAGCGCTGGCGGCCATCTACGACGGTACGGGAGGCACAGGGCTGGAAGCCGATGCCTCCACGGGGGCGCGTTCTGCGGGGCGGGGTCCCTCTTCGCCCAAGGTGGCGAAATGGCTCGCGGATATCCGTACCTTTTTCCCTTCGGACATCGTCTCGGTTATTCAAGCCGATGCCATCGAGCGCAAAGGGCTGACGCAGCTGCTGTTCGAACCGGAAACGCTGGCGCAGGTGAAGCCGGATATCCGCATGGTCGCGACGCTCATGGCGCTGCGCGGCAAAATTCCCGAGAAGACGAAGGATACGGCCCGCCAGCTCGTGAAAGCCGTGGTGGAGGAAATCGCCAAGAAGCTTGAGCACGATATTCGCCAGGCCGTCACCGGGGCTTTAAACCGCAGGAAGCATTCGCCGCTTCCGTCCTTATCCGGGATGGATTGGAAAAAGACCATCCGCGCGAATCTGAAGCACTACGATACGGAAACGAAGCGGCTCATCCCGGAACGGTTCTATTTCTTCGACCGTGCGCGCCGAAGCAAAGAATGGACGGTCATTTTGGATATCGACCAGAGTGGATCGATGGCCGATTCCGTTATCTACGCCTCCGTGGTCGGCTCGATCTTCGCCAGCTTGCCCGCGCTCGACACCCGTGTCGTCGTGTTCGATACGGAGGTCGTCGATTTGACGGAGCAGTGCGCGGACGATCCCGTCGATATGCTGTTCGGGATTCAGCTCGGAGGCGGGACGGACATTAACAAGTCGGTCGCCTACTGCGAGCAGTTTATCACCGAACCAAAGAAGACGCTGTTTATCTTGATCTCCGACTTGTATGAGGGCGGGAACCGGTCTGCGTTGATCCGCCGGATGGGGGAAATGCGGCAGGCGGGCGTGCAGGCGCTTTGCTTGCTGGCCCTATCGGACAGCGGCGTTCCGTCGTACGACGAGCAAGTCGCCAAATCGCTTGCGCAGCTCGGCATCCCCTGCTTCGGCTGCACGCCGGACATGCTTCCCGAGCTGATCGAAGGCGCGCTGCAGGGACGGAATTTACAGGAGCTCGCCGCGAGGGCGGGGAAGGAAGCGAAGAAGTGAATGGCTGCATTCAAGCGGTCGAGCAGAGAGAAACTCTGCCCGGCCGCTTTTTTATTGAAAAGGTGGTTTCTATACGGAACCGGAAATAACCTCCAATGGACAACGATTGATCCTCCCGATATGATAGAAACAAACGTTCCCGTTCGGAGGAGTGCTGTCATGAACAAGTTGGGGACAGGCTTTGTACATCTGCACGTGCATACGGAATATAGTTTGAAGGAAGCGGCATGCCGCTTGGAAGAATTGCTGCAAACCGCCGAATCATGGGGCATGGAGGCGCTGGCGATAACCGATAAGGGCGTCGTCAACGGGATGATTCCCTTCCGCAAGCTGGCAGGGAAATACGGCATCCAGCCGATTATCGGGTGCGAGATGGAGGTCGGCGATGCGGGAGACACGCTCATTTTATTGGCCGCTACCTCTCGGGGCTGCGAGCAGATCGTCGAGCTGTTGAACGGCGCTTCGTTCCTTCCCCCTGCCTCCCAAGGGGATATCATCGCGCTGAGCGGCGGCAGAACTGGAAGCATTCATCGTCTGATCGCAAGCGGGCGGCTGGATCTGGCCGAACGGCAAGCGCTTCAATATGTCAAATGGTTCGGGAAGGCGCATTTTTTTCTCGAGGTGCAGCACCACGGATTCGAAGATGACGATGTATGGCTCGAACGAACCGTTCAACTTTCCCGCGAATTAAAGCTTCCGCTAGTGGCTACCCACGATGTGCATTACCTCGCTCCCGAAGACGCCCCTTTGCTTCATAGGATCCGGCATGGAACGCAGCAGCCCAAGACGGTTTCGCCGCCCAAGACCGGGCCGTTTTATCTCCCCTCTCCCATAGAAATGAAGACGAAATTCCGCCATCTCCCGGACGCTTTGGCCAATACGGTCCGAATCGCGCAGCGATGCCGGTTTCAAATGGAACCGGAAGCGTACAGGCTTCCGCGCTTCCCCGTTTCGCAGATGCGGAGCGCAGCCGCCCCTTCGGGTAATCGATCCGAAACAGCCAAAGCAGACTCCGCCAATCCGCCGCGCAGCGCGGATGACGCATTGCGCGATTTATGCCTGGAAGGGATGCGGGATCGATTCGGTTCGTTCGATTCCGCTCTCGGCGGCTCGGCACCGGAGAATGCGACAGCTCGAATGAACCGGGAGCTTGAGGTCATTACGAAACGAGGGCTTTCCGACTACTTCCTGATCGTATGGGATATCGTGCGGTATGCGCGAAACCGGAGCATTCCCGTCGGACCCGGAAGGGGTTCGGCCGCCGGAAGCCTTGTGGCCTATCTGCTCGGCATAACCGAGGTGAATCCGCTGCTGCACGGCCTATCCTTTGAACGTTTTTTGAGCCCGGACCGCGCCGATTTACCGGATATCGATATCGACGTTTGTCAAAGAAGACGCCATGAGCTGCTGCAGTACGTCAAAGTCAAGTACGGAGCGGACCGGATCGCGCATATCGGTGTGCTGAACACGTACGGGACGCGAGGGGCAGTCCGGAAAGCCGGGACTTATTTGGGCCTGCCGAAAAAACAAGTCGATGTACTGACCAAGCTGCTCCCCTCTTTTTCCGGAAAAGGCGGCATCCGCCACTGCCTGGAGACTTTGCCGGAGCTGCAAAAGCTGCCGATCGATAAAGAGCCGTTCAAGTCGCTGTTCCAGCTCGCCGAACGGCTGGAAGGGCTGCCTCATCAGCACTCCGCTCACCCTTCGGGGATCATACTCGGGGATGAGCATTTGGCCCGGACGATTCCTCTGCAGCCAAGGCCGAACGGGGAAACGATGACGCCCTTTACCAAGGAAGACATCAAATCGATAGGCTTATTGAAAATCGATCTTCTCGGCTTGCGCAATCTGACGATCATTCACGATACGCTTGCCTCGATTCGCGAACGGACAGGCAAGCAGCTTGCGGTGAGCGCGATTCCTCCGGACGATCCGGAAACGTTCCGCACCATCGGCGGCGGGAATACGCTGGGCTGCTTTCAACTGGAAAGCATGGGCATCCGCCAACTGCTGCGCAGAATGCGGCCGCAGAGCATCAGCCATTTAGCGGACTTGCTTGCGCTGTATCGGCCTGGGGCATGGAACGAGGGAATCGTGGAAACGTATTTGCGCCGGCACCGGGGCGAAGAGACCTTCCAGGTTGTACGGCCGGAAATGGAGCCGGTTCTTTCGCCGACTTACGGCCTGATCCTGTATCAGGAGCAGGTGATGGCGATAGCACAAGCGGTGACAGGGTGCTCTCTGGGCGAAGCCGACTCGCTCCGGCGCGCGCTTTCCGCCAAATCCGTCGAAGCGCTGTCCACTCACCAACGGCGGTTTCTGGAGGGAGCGGCCAAGCGGGGCGTGACGGAGAAGGAGGCGCTGGCCGTATTCGATTTTTTGGCCCGGTTTGCCGGGTACAGCTTTAATAAAGCCCATAGCGTTTCCTACGCCTATCTCGCCTACTGGACCGTTTACTTAAAGTCGCATTTCCCGAAAGAGTATATGGCCTCCTTATTAAGCGCGGAGGGAGGGTACTACGACAAAAAAGTATACGTTAGGGAGATCTTGAACATGGGGCTTTCCCTGCTGGGCCCGGATGTTAACCGGAGCGGGTTCGGTTATCAGGCTGAAGACGAAGGGATACGCGCAGGTATGGATGCGATCCAAGGCTCCGGACCGGAATCGGTGATCGCTTTGCTGCGCTCCCGCTGCGGCGACGGCGAATTCCGGTCTTTTCACGAATGGGTTGAACGGATGAAAGCAGGCCGGGTTAAAAAGCCGGTGCTCGAAGCCTGGGTCGCTTCGGGCGCCTGCGATCGGATGGGCTGCCGGCGGGAGATGATGGCCTACTTGAACGGCTTGCCGACCGCAGTCGGTGATGATCCGCTATCCGCAGCAGCGATACCCGATTTTACCGAACCGGAAAAACGAAAGCTGGAAAAGGCGCTGCTCGGATTTTCGCTGGAGCCGTGTTCTTCCGGCAAATGGAAACAGTTTGCGCAGCGTTACAACATCGTGCCGATCCAAGCGTTACTTGATGCCGCCGATTATACCCGTGTCCGCCTATGCGGAACAATCATTCAAAGCAGACGGTATCCGACCCATGACGGACAATACGTGCTTACGCTCGTCGTACAGGATCATACCGATATGATCGAAGTCGTAGTGTATCCCAAAACATACAAATCTTTCTTATACGAATTGAATCCCCGGGGCATATTACTGGAAGGCATCGTTCGGCTGCAGAACGAGCGCGTGCACGTCGTTGCGGATAAAATCAAAGCGCTTGGAGGATGACTATGCTCTTGATCGGAACGGCCGGCTACAGCTATGAGGATTGGCGAGGGGTCTTTTATCCGGAGGATTTGGACAAAAAAGAAATGCTGTCCTTCTACGCCCGGGAATTTGCGTTTACCGAGGTAAACTCGTCGTTTTACGCGATGCCCAACCGGTTTATGCTGTATCATATGCGGGAAAAAACGCCGGAGGGCTTTCAGTTTGTCATCAAAGCCTACCGGGGGATGACGCACAAAAGGGAAGATAACGAGCAGCACTTCCGCGATTTTAAGGAATCGTTGAAGCCGTTAATCGAAGCGGGCAAACTGGGATGCGTGCTGGCCCAGTTTCCAACCAGCTTCCGGAACCGGGATGAAAACCGGGATTATTTGAAGGAATTCAAGGAACAAATGGGCGACATTCCGGTCGTTGTGGAATTTCGTCACGAAGAATGGATCGACGAACGGATATTCGACCTGCTGGAAGAAGAGCAATTGGGTTACGTCTGCGTGGACGAGCCGCAGTTTAAGACGCTCGTTCCGCCGATCATCCGGGCGACGGGCCCGATCGGGTATGTCCGGTTTCACGGCCGGAATTATAAGAAATGGTGGCATCACAAAGAGGCGTACGAACGGTATGATTATTTGTACAGCGAGAACGAATTGGAGAATTGGGTTCCGAATATTCGCAAGCTTGCCGAAAAAACGGAAAAGACGTTCATCAGCATGAACAACCATTACCGGGCGCAGGCGGTCATCAACGGGCGGATGCTGCGGGAGATGCTGGAGCAGGAGGCGGTTCCCACATGACGGTTGCGACGACCATCCCTCAGGATTTGCATGCGATCAGCCATCTGGAAGCATTGCAAGCCTTCTGTCAGCGTGTCTTTTTACCGGAACCCGGAGAGCGGCTTGTGTTCGGCGAAGGACCGGAGCATGCCCGCTTGCTGCTCATCGGGGAGGCCCCCGGGGAAAAAGAAGCCGAGACCGGCCGGCCGTTCGTCGGCAATTCGGGAAGACTGCTGGATAAATATTTGCAGGAGGCGGACCTTCTCAGGGAGGAGGCTTACGTGACGAACGTCATCAAAGTAAGACCTCCCGGCAATCGGACGCCGCGGATCTCGGAGGTGAAAGAGGCGATGCCGGTTTTGCTCCGGCAAATTGAACTGATCCGCCCGGCGGTCATCGTTTGTCTGGGAAGCATCGCCTTGCAGGCCGTTTTGGATCGAAAAGCGAAAATAACGGATATTCGCGGCGTGTGGCAGGAAAAGGACGGGATTCGCATCATGCCCACCTACCATCCGTCCGCCGTATTTCGCGACGAGAATAAAAGAGAGCTTCTGAAACAGGATCTCTTCTCGGTCGGAGACGCCTTGAAAGAGAAGGAAATCCGGCCGGAAAAATAAAGGAACTCCGATAGGATAGTCGGAGCATTTTGAACGTCTGTCGGCAAATAGCGGAAGCACAAGGGGGCTGCATCCGTGTCGAAAAATTTTCGTTCACTCGGATTTCGGCTCGATACTCCCCTTGCGGCTCCGCTAATTTTCACAGACCGGCCAAATGCGCTGGACTAAAAAATCACATATGCATAATCATGCCTTCAAATTGCATTTCGAACCAAATGATTTTACCGCTCGAACTTCCGCTAACGGCATTGATTTGCAGATACGAATTATTTACTGTCGGAGTTTGAATTATTAAGTTTCCAACTTGTTTGCTTTTTAATTCGGTTACAGCAAGCGAAGTCCCGTTCCAGCTCAATTTGTACATCCTGTTATCCATATTGCTTACCGAGCCCATTTCCCGTGCCGTAATAAAGAGCAGCCCTTCTGCGCAGATGCCCAAGTACATGCCATTTACTTTATTTACAATTCTTTTCGTTGTCGCAGGATCCATGGTCGCAGAGACAGCAGACTCGAAAACATTGATCGCGCTTTTTACCGGAACCGCATGCAGAAAGCCTCCGTGGTTTATATCCCCGGCCGTATTATCGTAGAAGGAATTGCCCCTGATGTCCAAGCCAAATCTGGCATGTGCCAATTTCAGTCCGTACTCCGAGTTGAGCCTGCAAATATTGTCTACGACCTTGACATTTCTTCCATCGCCAAGCAGTACGATGCCGGAACCCGTATTGTTTTCGACAATATTGTTTGAAATGATGACATCGCTTTGAACATTTGCCCCGTAGCTGATCCCGCCGTTTTTGCATCCTTTTACAATGTTGTTTGAAATAACGCTGCTTTGCGTTTGCGTGCCATCGCTATAATCGAGATGGATTCCGTAATTGGAGCAGGATGTCACTTCATTATTCGAAATCGTTACATAATCGCTGTCGATCGAATAAATTCCCGAATGAATGGCGTCAGCAGGGTCGGGAGCCGCATTGGTTCCCGTAACGACATTGCCTGTGATCGTAATGTACCTGCAGTAATCTTCGAGATGAATTCCTTGTCTTCTAAAGTTGGAAATCTGGTTGCCCATGATGCAGACCCTGGTAGCGCCGGCAATGCCAATCCCAAATCCGGCGGTTGTCCCCTTGCCTAAATTAGCGGTAATGATGTTGTTCGAAATGACGTAATTATAGCCTGCATCTTCGGGTTTGCGGTCATATCCGGGAATCTGAATGGGATGATTCAGTTCAATAGCGTCTCCTGAAATATTGGTAAATTTATTATTCGTGATAAGTACGTCATGCAGATCGTTGGCCTGGTCATTGACCAGAAAACCGTATCCCAAGTTATCAAAAACATTGCCGGCGATTTCAATATTGGAATTTAATTTCGAATTGATTTCGATTCCTGTTGCGGCAGGCAAGCCGGTCGTCGTATTCGTTTTTCCGGTAAAAATATTATTGCGGATCTTGATATTGGAATTATTTCCTTCGAAGGATAGCAGTATATTCGTACTCTCGTCTGTATCCTTCGTATCCGGGTCGTCCGCCACATCCCTTGTGCTTTGTAACGTTAGATTTTCAATGACAATATTGGAGCCGCGAATTCTCAGCATCGTGGTGCCTATATGGCTTTGCAGGATCGAGGCGTGGGCAGACGACCCCCGAAACGTTACGTTATCGTAGACGCCGAAGTTGATGGAATGGGTAAGGTAGGTTCCTTTCGGGAAATAAACGACGCCTCCACCTGCATTCCTTGCCGCCGCAGCCGCTAGTTCGACAGCCGTTTGATCGTCATGCTCGACGATCGCGTTGGTTACAGTCGTATTTGCATTGCCGTACAGGGTAATGACTTTCGTTGTGGTGTTAATTGATTTTACCGCTTCCAGCAATACGCTGCCGCCCGGACCGGCTCCATAAATGGCGATGCCCTGATTCACTTTAAAATCAATCACATTCGTAACGGTCAGGGTATTCGTACCGGCGGCAATGCTGCCGGACGTTCTTTGGGTGCTGCCCGAACCGTTATAGCTCATCACATTATAAATATCAGTTGGCATATGAAGTACTCCTTTGCATGTTTAGTGTAGGTGTTAAAGCTTTTGGGAAAGCACATGAATCAAGCATATTGATTACAAACAATCCGCATTAGAGCATGAACCTGCTTATCGGGCTTATTCCCACCTCCTCTCTTTGCTCAAGTGATACAGCTTATAAGGTCATCTTATCCTACGGGACCCTGAATTTTTTTCAATATTTTTACACTGTTTTTCCATGAAAATTGCAATTGATTAACCTTGGTTCATCTTATTACCGATGTCCGGCTCGCACCTTCCGTCCCGCCACCTAACCACCTGAAAAAATCAAACCTCATTCCTGAAGTTCATGCATTGTTCGAACGGAACGTATCCGCCATAATGAGCTTATTAAACCAGAGGGGGAAACGAACGATGGTAAAAGCGATGAAGTGGGCGCAGGTCGCCTTGGCCGGAACGCTGGCCGTAAGTCTTGCCGCATGCGGAACGGACGCGAATAAACCGGCGGCGGGCAGCGGCGGCACGGGGTCAAGCGGAGAGGCGGCGAAGGAGAAGGACAAGCCGGGCGCGGTGACGATCACCTTCCAGAACATTTATCCGGACCCGACCGCGCCGAACCATAAAATCATGAAGAAGATCGTCGCGGATTACACGGCAGCGCACCCGAATATTAAGATCGAGCTCGATTCCTTGAACACGGACCAGCAAAAGCTCAAGCTCAAAACGCAAGCCGCAGCCAAAGAAGTGCCGGACATTACGATTGTGAACCCCGCCGCCCAGATGAAGCCGTTCGTCGATGCGGGCCTGCTCGCGCCGCTGAACGATATGCTCGACCAGAACGGACTGAAGGACACGTTCCAAAAAGGCATCCTCGACTACTATTCGTTCAACAATAACGTGTATGCGCTTCCGGACGGCAACAATATCGGAGTCGTCTTCTATAACAAAGAGCTGTTCAGCCAAGCGGGCGTCGAAGTGCCGAAGACGTTCGAAGAGATGATCGAAGTGGTCAAGAAGCTGAAGGCCAAAGGCATTACGCCGATCGCCATCGGGGAAAAGGACAGCTGGACCGGGTCGTTCCTGTTTATGAACATGCTGCTTCGCACCAACAACGGTCCCGGCTTCCTGAAAGACGTGCTGGACAAGAAGAAAACGTTCGGCGACTCCGCATTTACCGATGCGGCAAGCAAGTTTCAAGACCTGGTGCAGGCTGGCGCGTTCCAGGAAGGGGCGACCTCCTTCGACTACAATGCGGGGGAGAACCTGTTCAAGACGGGCAAAAGCGCGATGTATTTCATGGGAACCTGGGCCACCGGCGCGATCGACGATTCGTCGGTCAAAGGCAAAATCGGCGTCTTCAAGTTCCCGACCGTAGGCGGCAAGGGCAACCCCGACCAGTACATGATCGCTCCCGGCAGCGCCTTCGCCGTATCGGCGACGAGCAAGCATTTGAAGGAGACGAAGGAATTCCTGAACTACTTTATGGTCAACTTCCCGAAGGTTTCCTTCGAGATGAAGAACGCTGTCGGGATTGCGCAGAAGGTAGAGGGCGACTTCAAAGCGGCCGGCTACTCGCAGCTTGCCATGGATATCCTTGAGCTGTTCAAAAACGTACAGGGCGGCGATCTCGCCTTCGACAACACGATGAATCCGGGAACGGCGCAGGCGCATCTGACCAGCATCCAGAATTTGTTCGTGCAGAAAAAAGATCCGAAGGATGTCGGCAAGGAGCATCAGACCGCCTTCGAAACGAACAACAAGTAACGAAAGACCGACTGTGCGAGGGTTGCTGTTGCGAAGCGGGCTTCAACAGTGTTGCCGCAGCGCGCGCCGAAGAGGCGCGCGTTCCCTTGCCGGGCAAGAAAACGAAACCAATAGGTTTCGCTTTGATCATCTCATGCTTTACACTGCTAGTCACATTTTACCAAAGGAGGTGCCCTTGAGCCGTGCATGCCATGAAGGTTTCCCGGCGGACGATCGCCGTCTTCGTTCTTCCCTGCCTGCTGCTCTATATCGGTCTGGTGTTCGTGCCGATCCTTGTGTCGTTCTACAGCGCCATGCTGGATTGGAACGGCATCGGCGAAGCGCGGTTTATCGGGCTGGACAATTTCAAGGAGCTGTTTACGCGGGATGCGGTGTTTTGGCCGTCCGTGGGGCGGACGCTGATGTTCGCTTTATTTTCCATGGCCGAGATTCCGGTCGCGCTGTTCGTCGCCATCTTGATCAGCCGTTATGTGCGCAAGCCTAATTTTCTCGTCTCCAGCTACTTTCTGCCGGTCATTTTATCCGTTGTCGTCGTAGGCCAATTATGGAAAACCATTTATAACCCCGCTTCGCTCGGAGGCATGCTGAACCAACTGCTGATGATGGTCGGCTTGGATTCGTGGACGAAGCCGTGGCTGACCGATCCGAATACGGCGATGATCGCGCTGTATTTCGTCGCGCTGTGGCAGTATCTCGGCTACCATGTGCTGATCCAGTTCACGGGCATCCAGAACATTCCGTCGGAAATCTACGAGGCGGCGCGGATCGACGGGGCAGAGGGCTTTACGGCGGACCGCTACATTACGTTCCCGATGGTCGTCCCGATTTTTAAAATCTCGCTGGTGCTCGCCATCATCGGCTCGCTGCAAGCGTTCGACATGATCATGGTCATGACCGGAGGCGGTCCGGCCCATGCGACGGACGTGACGTCCACCCATATGTACAACATGTCGTTCCTGTCGATGCGTTACGGCTACGGCAGCGCGATGGCGGTATTTTTGGTCGTCGAATGTCTGGCCGCTACGCTGCTGCTGAATGCGGTATTCCGGCGGATCGAGCACAAGCTATCTTAAGGACAGGAGGGACGTTCCGATGTCGATGAATTCATCCCCGAATGCAGCGGTGCAGCAGACTTCCGTACGCCTGCGGAGCAAGACGTTCAAATGGAAAAAGGCGGCGGTGCTGCCGTTCCTGTCCGTCCTGTTCGTCACGCAGCTGTATCCGCTCGTCTGGCTGGTGCTGTATTCGTTCAAAACGAACGAAGAAATATTGGACGGCAGCTTCTTTTCCTTTCCCCGCGAGCTGCGGTGGCAGAACTACAAGGACGCCTACGAGGCGGGGCATTATCTGCAATATCTGTTCAACAGCCTGCTGGTCACCTCGGTGACGGTGGCGCTGGTCATCGTTCTAAGCTCGATGGTTGCTTATGCGATCACTCGGTTTCGCTGGCGCTACGGCACGCTGGTCATGACGGTGTTTCTGATCGGCATCATGATTCCGCTTCAGGCCACGCTGCTGCCGCTTATGATCATTTTCAAAAACATCGGCATTCTCAATACGCATTTGGCTTTGATCCTGCCCTACATTACGTTCTCGACTCCGATTGCGGTGTTCGTGTTGAGCGGGTTCATGAAATCGATCCCGTACGAAATCGAAGAATCCGCGATCATGGACGGGGCCAGTGTATACCGGACGTTCCGCAGCATCATTATGCCGGTCTCGGTTCCGCCGATCATGACGGTGTGCATCCTGACCTTTATCTCGATCTGGAACGAGTATATTTTGGCGGCGACGTTCATTTCGTCGGAGAAGCTCAAAACGCTGCCGTTCGGCGTCAACAGCTTCATCGGCCAATATTCGGTCAATTACGGCGCAATCGGGGCGCTGCTCGTACTGGGGGCGCTGCCGGTCATCCTCATCTATTTTGCATTGTCGGAACGGATTACGAAGGGCATGGTGGCCGGAGCGGTGAAGGGGTAAGAAGCGTAAGATCACCCCCCATATTCGCCCTCCAAGCCTGCGTGATATGATAGGAACAGGAAAGATACGGAAAGGGGAGTTTCCGGTTGAAGCGAGGTCTTCATTCCATTCATACCCGTCTGTTTCTGCTGTTCCTGTTTTGCATGCTCGGGCTGCTGCTTATCGTCAGCGCGCTGTACTACAAGCGGACAACGGACCAGCTGCACCAGAAGATCGGGGAGATCGCGCAAAAAAACTTTTCGCAAACGATGGACTTGTTCGACCTGCTGCTCAAAGGATATGACAGCCTGACCAAGTCGCTGAACGGCAACCCGGATTTGCAGCGGCTGCTGCAGGCGCCGCCGACACAGGATTCCGCGCTGCGCATGATCAACGAACGGACGATTACGAATCTGATCGGGGCGATTTATTATTCCCGGGAGGATACGATCGGCATTCATGTAATGTCAAACTCAGGCGCGGTCTACAGCTACGGCAACTCGATGAGCGTCATCGACCCCGGCTTCGCGGAATCCTCATGGTACCGGAGCATACGCGAATCGTCCGGCGAAATGGTCTGGCTCGGCGTCAAAGAGCATTCGATCATCGATCAGGCGGAGAAGAGGCCGGTGTTCGCCTTCGGGCGGCCGCTCTACGATTTGCACGAGCACCGGCCGATCGGCATCGTGCTCATCGAGACGGACCCGAAGCCGATTTTGTCGGGGCTTGCGAACCTGAGCCTGAGCCCGCGCAGCGAGGTCTACATCCTTTCGAAAGCGAAGCAGGTGATGGCCGTATCCGCAGGGACGCCGAAGGAGCTTTCCGCCGCGGACCATTGGAGCGATGCGCTCGGCGAAGGCGAGGTCCGCGTCGATCCGCAGGCGGGGCGTCTGATCGTTGCCTCCAAGCCGTCCATGGCGGATTGGCAGGTCGTCAGCTCGACGCCGGACGCCGATCTGAACGTGGAGCAGGACCAGATGAAGCGCTTTTTGCTGCTGGTCATCTCCGTTCTCGTCGTCGTCTCGACGGCGCTGGCGACGTTCGTGTCGCGGACGATTTCGTCTCCGCTCAAGCGGCTCATTCAGGAGATGAGGCAGGTGGAGCGCGGCAATTTCCGCGGCCTGCTGCACGTCAAATCGTACGAAGAGATCAATATTCTGGTTGCGTCCTTCAACCAGATGGTCAACCGGATGGACGAATTGATCGAACGGGTCAAAGCGGTGTCCATCAGCGAAAAAAACGCGCAGCTGCTGGCGCTGCAATCGCAGGTGAACCCGCATTTTCTGTATAACACGCTCGATATGATTTATTGGATGCTTGACGAAAAAGGCAACGAACGGCTCGGCAAAGTCGTGTTATCGCTTTCACATATGTTCCGCTACAGCAGTCATTGGGAAGGCTCCTCCGAGGTTCGGCTGCGCGACGAGCTGGAGCAGATCCGGGACTATCTGACGATCATCGAAACGCGGCTCGAAGGAAGGGTTTCCGTCGAAATGGACGTCGATCCCGGGTGGGAGCACATCCGCCTGCCCAAGATGACGCTGCAGCCGGTGATCGAGAATGCGGTCAAGCACGGGCTTGAGCGGTTGGACCGGCCCGGCGTGCTGCGCGTCTACGCGAAGGCGGACGACCGTCGGCTCTGCCTGTATGTGGAGGATAACGGAAGCGGTATGGAGCCGCATGTGCTCGACCGGCTGCGGCATACGCTTGGAGCGAATGCCGTGACGACGGGAGAGGACGGTAGTAGGACTGCGGTGCTTGAGGCCGGCGAGGTGCGGCGGGGCGGGATCGGCTTGCAGAACGTGCACCGCCGGCTGGGGCTTATGTTCGGAGAAGCGTACGGGCTGCGCATCGATAGCTCGCCGGGGGGCGGAACGAAGGTGACGATTTCGATGCCGCTGCCCGGGGAAGGGAGAACCGAAGCATGAAACTGCTCATTGTGGATGACGAAAAGGTGATCCGGGAAGGAGTCAAGCGTACGGTCCGGGGCGCGTTTCCGGACGCGGAGGTGCATTTGGCCGCTACGCCGGAGGAAGCGGTGGAGACGCTTGGCTCCTGCGGGATCGATGTCGTGCTGACGGATATTTTGATGCCCGGAATGACCGGACTGGAATTGATGCGGCTTACCCGGCGCAGGCATCCGCAGGTGAAATGGGTCGTCATCTCCGCGCACTCGGAATTTGCTTATGCGCAGGAAGCGGTCCGGCTCGGAGCCCGCGATTACCTGCTGAAGCCGATCGGCAAGGAGCGGCTGATCGAGCTGATTCATACGCTGCGGGAAGAGCTGCGTCAAGAGCATGCCGTATCGGCGGAAAGCCGGCTTTTGAAGCAAAATTTGAAATATTTGCGCGAGGCGGTATTCCAGCGTTGGGCGGCAGGGCTTGATATCGGCCGCTTCGACATGTCGGCTCTCGAACGGAGCTACCCCGAATTTCATCTGGTCTTGGTCGCGCTGGGCAGTCCGGGAAAAGCGCATCTGGAGCATTTTATCGTCGACAACGTGCTTTCCGAGCTGATCGAGATGCGGGGCGGCGGATTCGCCGCCAGCCTCGACAGCCATCATCTGCTCGGGCTCGTGATGCTGCGTGCGGATACGTCGGCGGAAGCCTTCCGCGAGGAGCTTCATGCCCACTTGAAGCGCTATGTGAAGGTGCCGTTCCAGATCGTTCACAGCGGGCTGGTGACGGATATCCAATCCGTGCCGGAGCAGGTGAGGCAGCTGCGCTCCCGGACGGCGGCGCCGGAGGCTGCGGCCGAGCGCGAGCCCTGCGGAGACAGCCCGGTCGAGGTGGCGCTGCAATATATCCGCATGCATTTTCACAGCGATTTGTCGTTGGAGAAGGTGGCGTCCGTCGTGTACTTGAATCCGGTCTATTTCAGCCAGCTCTTCAAGCAAAAGACCGGACAGGGATACAAGGAATACGTCATCCACCTGCGGATGGAACGGGCCAAAGAGCTGCTGCAGGACCCGCAGCTTAGGCTCGCCGACGTGGCCGAGCGGATCGGCTACCAGGATATGCGGCATTTTACGCAGGTGTTCCGCAAAAAATTCATGCAGACGCCGACCGAATTCCGGCAGCGTTTGTCGGCAGGAGAGGGGCGCGGCTGATCCCGGTTAAGCCCAATGTTTGACGATCATGTCCTGAGCGTATAGAGTCAATGCTAACGAACCGACAAGATGAAGAGAATGCTGTAAAGATAGGCCCACGATCACCAGCATGACCACGGCTGCAGGAAGTCCGGATACGACGCCAAAAGCAAATTTGCTTAACATATCCGTCGGTTCGCCCTGCATATGGAGCCACACGATGCTCAAAAGACTAACGATGGGCAACGCCGCAATGATTCCGCCCTGAGCGGGAAATCTGCGCGCCACTTCCGTAATGATCCCGATAATGACCGCCGATACGAGTACTTTAACGATGGCGTACATGTGCTATGTACAAAACAACCCCGGCGCGTGATACAATGGCAGCATATGGATGACGGAGTACGGGAGTGAGAGGATGCCGGATTGGTCGTATCAGACGTTGTTTCGCCCGTTGTTATTCGGACTGCCCGCCGAGACGGCGAGGGATTTCACATTGGGAGCGATGGGCCTGCTTAGCAGACTGCCCGGGGGGACGCTGGTCATCAAGACGCTCGGGCATATGGAGTCGCATCCGATTCTGGAAAGCGAAGCTTGCGGGGGGCTGCGCCTGAAATATCCCGTCGGCCTTAGCGGCGGACTGGATGTTCACGGCACGGCGCATCGGGCGCTGGCTCAATTCGGGTTCGGCTTTATCGAGATCGGCCCGGTGACGGTCCGGGAGGTGACGGACGACCGCCCGATTCGGAGAGAGGTATCCGGCGAAGCGCTGCTCTATCCGAACGTCGGCGCGAACGAAGGGCTGGAAAAGCTCGCCGGGCGCATGCAGCGCAAGCAGGGACACCGGCTGCCGCTGATGTTTCGGCTGCGGCCGATGCCCGGCGCTTCGCCGGAACAGGCGCAGGCGGAGCTGCGGCAGATGATGGAGCGGCTCGCCCCGTGGGCCGCCGCGTTCTACATCGACAGCATCGATACGGGCTGGCCGCCGGAAGCGACGGCAGCGTATCTGCACGCGGTCCGGCAGGCGTCCCGTGAGGCAGCGCCGGGGAAGCCGCTGCTGCTGTACGTGGCGCCGGACGATCCGGCGGAACAGCTGCAAGCGCTGCTCAGCCGGATCGACACGGCGGCATGGGAGGGCATCGTCATAGGCGATGCCGTGCGGACGCCCGAGGGCTTCGTCATCGGGCGGGAGGCGCTTGCGCCGGGCGTGGAACGGGTGAAGCAGCTTCGGCAGCTTGCCGGGCCGGAGCTGACGATCGTTTTGGCCGGGGGCATCCACGAGCCTCTGGACGCGCTGTTGGCGGTGGAAGCGGGAGCGGATTGCGTGCAGCTTCACAGCGGGCTCGTCTACTCCGGGCCGGGACTGCCGAAGCGGATCAACGAGGCGCTGATCTACGAGAAGGTGCGGGAGACGGATAGTCCGCCGGAAGCGTCCTTTTGGCGGGATTGGGGCTGGATGTGCCTGCTCGGCATCGGCATGATCCTCGGCGGCATTTTGGCCTGGATGATCGCGGCGACCACGGTCATGCTGCCCTACGACGTGTTATATCTCGGCATGGACCAGACGATGCTCGGACAGGCGAACCGCTGGCTGCTCGGCTTTATGTCGCATGACCGGGTGACGCTGGCGGGAACGATGATCTCGATCGGCATCTTGTATTACCAATTAGCCAGGCACGGGCTCCGAAAAGGCCTGCACTGGACGAAAACAGCCTTGATGACCTCCGGCCTGGTCGGCTTCAGCAGCTTTTTCCTGTACCTCGGGTACGGGTATTTCGACCCGCTGCATGCGCTGGCGGCGGCGGTGCTGCTGCCGATGTTCATCCTGTCCATGCGGGCGCGGGCCGACCGGCCTTCGTACGATCCGCCGAATCTGGCGAACGACCGGATCTGGCGGCGCGCCCAATGGGGCCAGCTTCTGTTCGTCACGCTCGGCTTCGCGCTTGCCGTCGGCGGCGTCGTGATCGCAGGCGTCGGAATCACCTTCGTCTTCGTGCCGACGGACCTTGCTTATTTATGCGCTTCGGCGGAGATGCTCGCGGACATCAACGAGCGTTTGATCCCGCTGATCGCGCACGACCGGGCGGGCTTCGGCGGGGCTTTGTTCTCGAACGCCCTCGCCGTGCTGATCATCGCTTTGTGGGGCATCGGCCAAGGCCAGCGCTGGGTCTGGTGGACGCTGCTGCTGGGCGGCTTGCCCGGCTTTCTGGCGGGCCTCAGCGTGCATTTTCAAATCGGCTACACCGATTTTATTCATTTGCTTCCGGCGTACTTCGCCTGCCTGCTGTATGTAGGCGGCTTGATACTGCTGTATCCGTATCTGATGCAGCGGCCCGTGCAAAGCGGGATTCATGGCGGCAGGGCAAGCCAGGCGCTGCCCGTATCCGACAGATGATCGGACGGGAGTAAGCTGCTGCCCGCATCCGATGGATGATCGGAGGGGAGTAAGCTGCTGCCCGTATCCGACAGATGATCGGACGAGGGTAAGCTGCTGCCCGTATTCGGTCCGTGCCGAGGGCGCGCTTTTTGTAACGGCTATCCGTTGCAGGAGCGCGTTTTTCTGCGTTAGCACACGGCACCAATCTCTCCTATTGCTCGCCATGATAGCGAACCGTGGATGCCTTATTTGGCTGTATTGGTTGGAGCCGACAGGATAAAGGAACTGCGATGCGCTATGTCTGCCAAACTGGGCAAAGGTGATAAAATTCGACACGGATAACGAACGTGTGTTCCTCTATATTCCTGCTACCAGCTCTCCCGACCTTCTTAACGCATCAGAGTTCCTCTATTACAGAGACGATGGGGGAATGTGGGTTTTTAAGCTATTTTAACCATAGGCTGGCAAGCCAGGGACGGGAGCAAGCATCCCCAAAGTAGCTCAAGCAACCCCAAGCATCCGCCAAAGCTCTCTCCTGTAACCGTAAACACTCCGGCCTCATTTACCGGTGCAATAGAAAAAACAAATATAACGAATAAATAGTTTTTGTTTTATGGTTGACAAACTTTCCCTGTCGCGTTTATGATAACCATATCTTGAATGGAGAAAGGAGGCCGATCCGCATGATCCGCCATGTTGTTTTGTTGTCCGACCGTTTGAGCGACAATCGCATATCGGAATTCGTTCCATCGGCCTCTACGGGCCCGACGTAAGCGAGGGCAACCCCCGGCACGTTCGTTTCATAAACGACGTTTCCGGCAGGGTCCTTCGTTTGCATCGATACAGCGGCATGAAGAAGAGCGGCGCAGCGGACGCACAAATGCGTCTTGCTCCATGCTATCGTACGCATTGACGCGTGATACGACGACCGTAGGCTTATGGCTTACGGTCTTTTTGCATTCATTTTTAGCGGAATAAGAGAATCAGGAAGGAAGTTTGTCATCATATATGTTTACTTACAACGATCAACAAGCAAACGAAAAATATTATCGCAAGGTGCAGCTGCCGGCGGGCGATCTGCACGTCTTTGCCGGAGACCAGCTGTTCGAAGCGCTGGATTACAAAGTGTTCGACATGGCCAACAACAATCTGCAAATTCCGAACCGCCTCTATATGAGCTATACGCCGGACGTACACGTGGGCGTCGGTACGTGCATCGGCACGACAGCGGTGTGGGAAGCCGCGAGCGGCTACGTCTCCCCGTCGATTGTCGGCAGCGATATCGGCTGCGGGATGCGCGTTCACCTGACAAATCTGCATCGGGACGATCTGCAGGAGGTAAAGCTGCGGCGCAAGCTGGTCAAGGCGATCGAGAAGCTGCTTCCTGCCGAAGAGCATGCCCGCGGGCATTTCTCGGACATCCGGCTGGAGCACGTGCTGCGCAAAGGGCTGCACGGTCTCCCCAAAAAGTACATCCCGGACGGCTACACGCCGAAAAAAGCGACGTCGCTCACACATGTGGAGCACAGCAAGTTTGCTTTTGACGAGTCGCACTTGGATCGCCTGCCCGAAATGTACTGGCACCGGTCCCACCGGCAGCTGGGAACGTTGGGGAGCGGGAATCATTTTGCCGAAATTCAGGCGATTGAGATTCACGAGGACAACCGCGCCATTGCCGAGAAATGGGGACTGCGCGACGGTCAAATCATCGTCATGATCCACTCCGGCTCGCGGGCTTGGGGCGGCGCGGTCAGCCAGTACGGCGGCTCCGAGATCGGCAAATGGATGCGCCGCACAGGGACGGGAACGGCCGATCCGCGGCTGATCTTTGCCCCGCTGGACAGCGAAGCGGCTGCGGCTTACGTCCATCTGATGTATTCCGCGCTGAATTATGCCGTGACGAACCGGCACCTGATCGCATACGCCATCCGGGAAGCGTTCCGGGACGTCTGCGGCTCGAAGTTCGAGATGACGACGCTGTACGATCTGATGCACAATTACGCCTGGGAAGAAACGCATGGCGGCACGCCTATGTTCGTGCACCGCAAGGGGGCGACGCGGGCGCTGCCGGCGCAGCATCCGGACAATCCGGAGCCGTATCTGGCGACCGGCCATCCGGCACTGATCCCCGGGTCCATGGGCACCTCGTCGTATTTGATGGTCGGCCAGCCGGGCGGGGAACGCAACTATTACTCCATCTGCCACGGAGCCGGCCGGATTCGCTCGCGCAGCGCGACGAAGCGGCTTGTAACCGTCGATCAGTTCGAATCGTCGCTGCGCGTCGGGACGGCGGACGAAATCGTCGTCAACCAGCGTATGCTGGAATCGATCATCGACGAATCGCCGCAGGCGTACAAGGACGTCGATCAGATCATCGAGAGCGTAGTCGGAGCCGGACTCGCGTCCGTCGTCGCCAAATGCAAGCCGCTGGCAAGCATCAAGGGTGTTTAAATCGAAACAAAAAAAGAAACGGGGAAATACACTTACGATGAGTTCTATCATTAAAATAAACGAAAAAGCAAACCATCCGCAGCCGATCATTACCGCTTCCGGTGACGGCATACCGGGCATCGAGATCGTCGAGTATGGCGATTACGCCTTCGTCATTCAGTCCATCCAGGCCCGGCTGGAGGGTCATTACCGGACCCGTTTTCAACTATATATCCAAGAGGATTACGGACAGGATCTTTGGGACCAGCTGGAGCGCGACGTACAGGCGGCGAATCCCGAGCCCGAACGGCTTTGCGCCGTCTTCGATACGGTGGAGGCCCGAACTTTCACGTTCGGAGACGCGCTGGAGGGGGAAGGACCGCGCATGTTTCCGTCGGTGCGCAATAATGTGTTTGTCTACCCGCGTTTTCGGGTGGCCATGGCACGGGTCCCGATGTTCCGGCAGCATGGCATTTTCAATGAGGATTTTATATGGGCCGAATCCGACGCGGGCTTGGCCGAGTTCCTGACCGATATGTCCCGCCGGCAGCGGCAGTACGACAGGGAGCAGGTGACCGTATTCAAGGACACCCGCGACGGGCTGGACCGCGAGCGCGAATCCTTGACCCGCGGGGTAAGCCGTGACGAAGTGGTGATGAACGAAGGCGTGAAAACGGAAATTTATCGTTCCATTGACGAGTTTTTCGCACAGGATCGGCACTTTTTCCAAACGTACGGCATCCCCTACAAACGGGGCATTCTGCTGTACGGCAAACCGGGCAACGGCAAAACGACCTTGGTCAAATCGATCGCGGGCAGCGTGGACGCGCCGGTTGCCTATTGGCAAATTACCGAATATACGACAAGCGATTCGATCCAGGAGGTGTTCGCTGCGGCTGTCCGCATGGCCCCGATGGTGCTCGTGATCGAAGATATCGATTCCATGCCGGAGTCGGCGCGGTCGTATTTTCTGAACACGCTCGACGGGGCGACCTCCAAGGAAGGCATTTTCCTGATCGGGACGACGAACTATCCGGAGAAAATCGACCCGGCGCTGATGAACCGGGCCGGCCGGTTCGACCGGGCATACGAAATCAAGCTGCCGGACGAAGATCAGCGGCACAGCTACCTGCGGCTGAAGCGGCTGCACGAGCTTCTCGACGACGAAGCGGTCGCGGTGGCGGCGAGAGCGACGGAAGGATTCACCTTCGCGCAGCTCGGCGAGCTGTATGTATCGGCTGCGCTGCGCAAGCATTACGAGCAAACCGTCGATGTGGAGCAGCTTGTGAGCGAGATGAATGCGGAGCTTGGCAAAGGACGCACCCAGATGTGGCATTCCGATCAAAAATCGTCCCGGGTCGGATTTATGAGCGGCTAAATATCGCCGAGGGATTCGCCCCCGTTTGCCGGAACATGTTACAATGAGCTTATATTTCTGGGAACGAGGGTGAAGCGGTATGGAACATGTATTTCGGGAGCGGATAACAACGGAAGACCAGCTCGAAGCTTTGCGTCCGGTCTTGGGTGTACCAGGCAAGCTTGCGGCGGACAAAGTCATCCATGCGCTTGACGCTCACAGCAAAGCGTTTATTGCCAAAGCGCCGTTTGTCGCCATCGCGACAGCGGATGCCGAGGGACATTGCGACGTCTCGCCGCGCGGGGATGCTCCCGGGTTCGTGCATGTGCTCGACGACCGGCATTTGTTCATCCCGGAGCGTCCCGGCAACCGCCGGATGGATTCCATTCATAACATTATCGCCAATCCGCACATCGGTCTGATTTTTATCATCCCCGGCCTGGAAGAAACGTTCCGCGTGAACGGCAAAGCCTGTGTTACCCGCGATCCGGAGCTGCTCAAGCTGACCGCCGTGAACGGTAAGGAGCCGCTACTTGGCATTGGAGTCGAGGTGGAGGAGTGCTACATGCACTGCGCCAAAGCGTTCAAGCGGTCCGGGCTGTGGAAGCCGGACTCCTGGCTGCCGGAGGGCGACAGACCGTCCCCTGCGCAGATCCTCGCCGCCCATGTCAAGGGCAAAGCGGAGCTTACAGTGGATGAAGTGGATCAAATGCTGCAGGAGAGCTACACGAAGCGATTGTATTAGTTAGGTAGGAGCAAGAAGGGCTTTTCAATAGTTATTGGAACAAAAATAGGAGGCTGCTGCTTTAGCGGCCTCTTAATGTTGGGGTGAATTTTATAAAAGTCATTGTAACTTAAAATGTTCATGAAATAATTCTAATTCGTCTAAGTGTTTCAGTTAGCTCTGTATAAAAGACGGAAAATGCAGGAACACGTAGTAATGTATCAATATTAAGAGTTCTTGCTAAAAGTTCGTAGTATTCTCCTGACTCGTATTTAGATCTTTTCTTGCGAAGAGAATGAGCAATGCGTAGCGCTTCTTTAAAAGTATGCTTAGGATCCTTATCCGTTAAGTTATCACTCTGAGAGCGCATTACGTACTAAAACGGGATGACTTGGATACAATAATAATGATATAATATAGTCAGATTAATGGTATGGGGAAGGGCGTGAAACGATGCATATAAAGCCGTCTACGAGCATTCGTCAGGATTACAACGGGTTTTCGAAGTTTTGCCATGAGATTGATGAACCAGTTGTGCTAACACGCAATGGAGAAGCCGATTTGGTGGTTATGAGCCATGATGCTTTTCGCCGTATGGAAGCCAGAATCAAATTGCAAGCCAAGCTTCTGGTAGCCGAGAAGCAAGTTGCTGAAGGTGCTGAACTATTGGATCATGATCAAGTCATGACGAACATGCGGAGGAAAGTGAATGCCTCCAAAGAGTAGAGTGAGATATACACCGGCAGCGGTAGATGATTTGGATGAAATTTTCTCGTATATAACCCAGGATAACCGGCAGAACGCCGAAAAGATGCTGGAAAAGTTGAACCGTGAAATCGGAGGACTTGCTGATTTTCCCCATATGGGATCCGTATTGTCAGAGGATGACTATACATTAATACAGCGCGGGTATCGTTTTATTGTTGTTTCGCCATACCTGGTTTTCTACAGAATCATAAATAACGAAGTGATCATCCATCGGATCCTGCACAGCCGAAGAGACTATTTACGGGAACTGTTTTAAGGAAACGGCTGGTCCAACACAACAAACGAATATAGAACTGTTCCAGAAGCCCTCGAAATGAAGGGCTTTTTTGTTTTGCCGTGCCAGAGAGCAAGTTTCCTTCCACCGAATATTGAAACATCAAATAACCTATGTTACTATTAACATATGATACTGATCGAGGAGTAGCTGCTCATGTCCATTACGCACGCCATTCTGGGAATTTTAAGCTGGAAGTCTGTTACGGGCTACGATTTGAAAAAAATCATTCAGGACTCCCCTTTCATGTACTGGTCGGCCAACAACAATCAGATCTACAAATCGCTGGTGCAATTGCTGGACGAAGGCTTCGTGACCTGCGAAGTTCAGCATCAGGAAAGCTCGCCCTCGAAGAAGATTTATACGATCACGGAAGAGGGACTGGCCGAGCTGAAGGATTGGGTGGTTTCCACGCCCGAACCTCCTGACTTGAAAAAGTCGTTTCTGATTCAGCTTGCTTGGGCGGACCAGCTAAACACAGACGAACTGAACGCCCTGCTCACAAAATATGAAGAGGAAGTCCGAACGCAGGTCTTATTGCAGAAGGAAAAAAAGCTCAGAGGCCCGTTTTCTCCCGGCAGAACCGCCAGAGAAATCTACTTGTGGGATATGATCTACGATAATGTGATCGATTTCTATAAACGCGAGTGGGAATGGATTCAAAAGCTGCGCAATGAACTGCTTATTCCGATGGAGAAGGAGGTCAATCAATTGAAGGTTCAAGTCGTTGAAAGAGGTACGAAAAAATACGTGGAATGCGCTTCTGCCGAAACGACGCTGCGCACAGGACAAGATGCATTGGATCTGATCGCGGCATGCTTTGAAAATGACACCAATCTATTAATGCTTCACGCGGAGGCGCTTTCCGACGATTTCTTCAACCTTAGAACGGGTCTGGCAGGAGAGATGCTGCAAAAATTCATGAACTATCGTGTGAAAGCAGCCCTTATTATAACGAACGAACGGGTTGTGAAGGGGAGATTTAAAGAGCTGCTGACCGAAGCCAACAAAGGAAATGATTTCAGGGTATTCGGCAGTGCCGGGGAAGCGGAAGAGTGGCTGCTGAACTTTTCATGACATGACGTGAAGTCCGGTGAAAGCTAATGTGCGTCTAAATCCGCAGTAGGAAAAACGGTCTACGGCATGTACGATTCGCTGCCCGGCGACATAATTGCGAAAATTTCACCAAAGCCATCTTTCCATCGGGAATGATGGCTTTATGTTTTTTTTGACAAAAGAAGCTTGCCAATCGTAACAAGAGCGGATTCCAATTCATAAATTTAAAGTATGATCTATGAGGTCTATAAAACGGAGGTTAAACAATGGACGATTTCAAAAATGAGCTTCAGAAATTGAACGTTTCCGATTTTAAAGCAGGCCGGACGATGCCGCTTCATTTTCAAGGCCAGCCCGGTGCGTCTGAAGCTCGTCTATGCTTCTTCGCCTGTTTCGGTCCCGGCTGCTTCGGTTGCTTCAATTGTTTCCGCTGCTTCGGCTGCTTCGGCTGTTTCCGCTGCTTTGGTTGCGGTTGTTTCCGGTGCCATCGTTGTGCACGCTGCTTTTAATTCGGAAGCACCGGAAAAACTTGCCCCTTGCAGCATGTTAGCTTAGCAGGTGCCCCTGTGTTAAAACGTCCAATCGTCCCAAGTTGATGGAGATATGTCTGTTTTATTTTCTAACTCCGCTGCTGCCGCCGGCGGGGTTACTTTTGCTTTCAGAAAGCGATCCG
Organism: Paenibacillus ehimensis NBRC 15659; assembly: GCF_004000785.1. Taxonomy (GTDB): domain Bacteria; phylum Bacillota; class Bacilli; order Paenibacillales; family NBRC-103111; genus Paenibacillus_G; species Paenibacillus_G ehimensis. The sequence goes on from NZ_BILX01000041.1 coordinate 42,789, forward strand.
GACAAACCAAACAGGCTGACGCACGTTATGTCAGAGCGCCAACCGCCGGAGTGCAAGGTTACCCGTTCAACTGATACAGCGAAGCCATACAGTCGACGAACATTTTATTATACTCCTCGCGGGACAAGTCTTTATTGCAGTAAATATCCCGGCCCAAATACTGATACCAAGTAATTTCCGTCCCATCCTTTTTGTAAATAAAATTAGGGATACGCTCGTCGGAGATATCGCCGTCGTTCGCATGGCGGATCAAAAACGTCTCGTTCTCAAACGTGGGCACCTTCTCGTAGTCCAGTTCCGTGCCTTGCTTCTCGGCGATAAGGTTCAGCAGAACGATCAGCATTTTGAACGGATCGCGGAACATTTCAAATTGGGCGGGTTCATTCGTCTTCATCCAAGGTCGCTCCTTCATCAAGTGGAATATTCTTCGGAATATGGCTTGCACAAAAGGATTGAAAATCGCGGGTGAATCCGTTATTTTAAAATTAATAAAGCGCTTAACCATCTGGTTAAGCTTAATTATATATAGTCATCCGAAGAAAAGCAACGAAAAAACGGTAAACGCTTACAACAAAAGGAGTTCCAGCACAATGACAAAATGGGGGTCATCCGGGTGAGAATGAGCATCGGTAAAAAGTTGGCAGGAGGTTTCTTGGCTTTGGCGGTCATTTCCGGCATTTCCAGCGCTTTGTTTTACAGCTCGCTGCAGCAAATGAACCGGTCGTATGCCGATTTGATCGAAAAGCAGGGAGAGCTGAAAACGATCGCGGGCCAGGTCAAGTTTCATACGGCCGTGCAGAACGGCAGCCTGAATTCATACCTTTTGACGCAGGATCCTGCTTACATCGCAGAACTGAACCAGGCGAATGAGTTGATCGAGAAGCAGCTGACGCAGTCCAAAACGCTGCTCGCGGATTCCGGCGAGGAAGAGAAGCTTGGTTATATCATGGAGCTGAACCGGCAATACCGCACGAAAGCGGAACAGATCTTCGGGCTGGCCGGAAAAGATGCCGAAGTTGCGCGCCAGGAAGCGAGAACCGGCATTGTTCCATTGGGGGCTGCCATGATGAAGTTCGCGCAGGATTTGTCCGACCGGCAGGACCGGGCGATGGCCGCTGAGATGGAAGCGAACCGGAGTCTCGTCCACAATATAACGATGTTCACCTTATGGGTGAGTCTGGGTAATTTAGCCGTGGCTGTCATCATTGGCTTTGCTTTTTCGAGATATTTGTCCAGACCGCTCGTAGCCCTCAGCAAGGCGGCTGATTTGATCGCCGAGGGGAATCTCGGGGTCAAGGATGTGCGTGTCCGGCGGCAGGACGAAATCGGGGATTTGGCTAATTCCTTTCACCAGATGGCCGAAAGCTTGCGGCGGCTCGTTCGGCAAATCGACGATAGCTCGGGCCAGGTCGTAGGAATTTCAAGGGAGCTGCGGTCGAGCTCGGAACAAACAGGGACGGCCGCCGAGCATATTACGGAAATTATGCAGCAGCTTGCGGACGGCTCGGAGAAGCAGGTGCAATCCGTAGAGAGAAGCAGACAGTCGATCGGCGGCATGCTGGAGGGCATTCGGCGCATTGCCGATAACGGCAGGCAGGCCGGTTCGTTAGCCGGGCTTGCATTGGACAAGGCATCGGCGGGGGACAAGGAGATCGGGATTGTCATCCGCCAGATGGATTCGATCCAGACGACGATGAACAATTTGGACCAAGTGATCGGACAAATGAACCGGCGTTCCGCCGAAATCGGACAGTTGAACAGAGTGATATCGGATATCGCCACCCAGACGAATTTACTGGCATTGAATGCGGCGGTTGAAGCGGCAAGGGCGGGCGCGCATGGGCGGGGCTTTGCGGTCGTTGCTGCGGAAGTCCGCAAGCTGGCCGAACAGACGGAGCAGTCCGCCAAACAAGTCGCGGCGCTGGTGCATAATATTCAAGCGGAGACGGAGCAGGTGGTCGGCTCGGTTGCTGCGGCGTCGCATGAGGTATCGGACGGAATCCGGGTGGCCGGCGCTGCGGGACGCATATTCGAAGGGATCAAGCAGCTGGTCGACGAGGCGACGCAGCAGGTTCAAGCCGTGTCCGTCGATGCCAGCCGGTTGTCTGCCGGGGCGGCCGAGATTGTCCGGTCGATGGAATCGATCGCCTCGTTATCCGAGACGATGGCCGCAGGGACCCAGCATGTGTCGGCGGCGACCGAACAGCAATTGGCTTCGGTGCAGGAGCTGTCGGCGAATACCTCGGTATTGACGACCATGGCCGAAGAGCTGCAGGGAACGGTTCATAGGTTCAAATTATAGGGACTTTCGTCACACATTTGAAATTGATTATTGCCAACGAAGGAAGGCTTGAGTTATAATAATCACACATAAGGTAAAGCGCTTACTCTGGAAAGAACATGAACATTCTTGATTTGAAGCGAAATACTTGAAGCTTTTTGTCGAATTGTAAGCGGTTTTATTGCCGAAACGGTCATTATATGACGACGTAAAATTCCAAATCCACCGAATAAAGTGAGTTACTTGAAGGAATTCGCAGTAAAATGAAAACGTTTTTTTGTGAAATGTCGCTCTTTACTCATGAATATTGGGAAAGCGCATACTCATAAAGGGGAGGACCTGTATGAAAACGATTCGTTTAACGATGGCACAGGCATTGCTGAAATTTTTGGATAACCAGTATATCCAGATTGACGGGCAAGAACGCAAATTCGTCAAAGGCGTCATGGGGATTTTCGGACACGGGAACGTCACGGGTCTTGGCGAGGCGCTGGAGCAGGACAAAGGCTCACTTCAGTTCATCCAAGGCAAAAACGAGCAGGGCATGGCGCATGCGGCGATGGCTTACGCGAAGCAGAACAACCGGCTTGAAATCTTTGCGTGCACCTCTTCCATCGGTCCGGGCGCGTTGAATATGGTGACGGCAGCGGGTACCGCTACGGTGAACCGCATTCCGGTGCTGTTCCTGCCCGGCGATATTTTCGCTTGCAGACAGCCGGACCCCGTGCTGCAGCAAATCGAAGATCCGGCCGACTACACGATCTCGGCTAACGACGCGTTCAAGCCGGTCAGCAAATATTGGGACCGTATTTCCCGGCCCGAGCAGCTGATCACGGCGGCGCTGAACGCGATGCGCGTGCTGACCGATCCCGTCGATACGGGCGCGGTGACGCTGTCGCTTCCGCAGGACGTGCAGTGCGAGGCTTACGATTACCCGGCGGAATTTTTCGCGAAGCGGGTCCATTACATCGAGCGGCGCACCTTGTCGCAGGGGGCGTTGGACCGGGCGGTTCAAGCGATCCGCGGCAAGAAAAGACCGCTGATCATCGCCGGAGGCGGCGTTCACTACTCACTCGCGGTGAAGGAACTGATCGCCTTCGCGGAAACGTTCCAAATTCCGGTGACGGAGACGCAGGCCGGCAAAAGCGCGATGCCATGGAATCACCCGCTGTATATGGGCGCCATCGGGGTAACCGGGTCGCTTGCCGCGAACCGGCTGGCGAAGGAAGCCGATCTGATCATTTCCGTGGGAACGCGTCTGGCCGACTTCCCGACCGCATCCAAGAGCGCATTCCAGCATCCGGACGTATCGTTCCTGAACATTAACGTCAGCTCCTTCGACGCGATGAAGCTGAACGCGCTCATGGCAGTCGCTGATGCGAAGGAAGCGCTTACCGCCTTGCAGGAAGCCTTAGGGCGGGCTGGATATGAAAGCTCCTACCCGGCTGAGGAGCTGAAGGCGGAGAAGCTGGCCTGGGACCAAGAGGTCGACCGCTTGTACGCCATGGAGCTGCCGGACGGTTTGTCGCAGACGAGGGTCATCGGCGAGATCAACGCGTCGCTCCATCCAAGCGACGTGATCGTATGCGCTGCGGGCAGCCTGCCCGGCGACCTTCACCGGCTGTGGAGATGCAGCAGCCCGAATACGTACCATATGGAATACGGCTTTTCCTGCATGGGCTATGAAGTATCGGGGGCGCTTGGCGTGAAGCTGGCCGATCCCGGTCGCGAGGTGTATGCGTTCGTCGGCGACGGCAGCTTCCTGATGCTCCATTCCGAGCTGCTGACCAGTATCCAGGAAGGGCGAAAAATCAACGTGCTGCTTCTCGATAACCACGGCTATCAGTGCATTCATAATCTCCAGCGCGGACACGGCAGCCAGGGCTTCGGCAACGAATTCCGCTACCGCTCCGCCGACACGAACAGGCTGACAGGCGACTATATGCCGGTCGACTTCTCGCTCTATGCGCGGGCGCTCGGCGTCAAGACCTACTCGGTGCGCACGATTGACGAGCTGAAGGAAGCTTTGAAGAGCGCGAAGGAGCAAACCGTCTCTACCTTGATCGAAATCAAGGTGCTCCCGGGCACGAATACGGACGGCTACGAATCGTGGTGGCGCGTCGGCGTGGCGGAAGTATCGGAGAGCGAGAAGGTGCATCAAGCCTACGATACGATGCGGCAAAAGCTTGAAGTCGCGAAGGAAATTTAATTTTTATTAAGAAGGGGCCTGCATATGAACATCGATCGCTTGAAGCTGGGAATTTCCCCGATTAACTGGGTGAATGAAGATGTGCTTGAATTAGGGGATCATTATACATTCGAAGATCTGGTGACCGATTTCGCGTCTCTCGGCTTCGTTGCGACGGAGAACTGCCGCAAATTCCCGAAAGATCCGGACGTGCTGCGGGAAGCCTTGGCGGAGAAAGGCATTCGGATGACCTCGCAGTGGAAGGGCGTGCTTTTTTCGGACCCGGGCTATCGGGAGGCGGAGCTGGAGGCTTACCGCAAGCATGTGCAATTTCTGCAAAAAATGGGCAGCCAGCATGTCGTCACGTGCGAGCTCGGAGGATCGATTATCGGCGACCCGAGACGGTCGCCCGGGGACCGGGACGTGATTCCTTTTACCGACGAGGAATGGAATCATATGGTGGACGGCCTGCATCAAGCCGGGGAAATTTGCCGCGAGCATGGCATGAAGCTGGTGTACCACTACCACATCGGCACGAATGTCGAGCGTCCGGAGGAAATCGACCGCTTGATGGCCACGACCGACCCCGAGCTGGTTCATATGCTTTACGATACGGGCCACGCTTACTACGGCGGCGCCGACCCGCTTGCGCTGCTGCAGCGGTACGCCGACCGGATCGCGTATGTGCATCTTAAGGACGTGCGTCAGGACGTGCTCGACCGGGTAAGGCGGGACAAGATTCCGTTCCAGTCGGCGGTGATCCAGGGCGTCTATACGGTTCCGGGGGACGGATGCATCGATTTCGCTCCGATTTTCCGGGAGTTGTTCGCCCGCGGTTACGACGGCTGGATGATCATCGAAGCGGAGCAGGACCCGTCCGTGGCTAATCCGGTGGAATACGCGCGGAAGTCGAAGGAATATATTGCTGCGATCGTCAGCGATTTAACGACCAACATTTCGGGATAACGGGAAGGGGAATGTTTTCAGATGGCGGATCTTATTGTGCCGAGCCGCAAGACGGCGGACGAGCAAGGGAACGTACTCGCGATTACGCCGGCATCGGCGGGCTGGACCTATGTCGGCTTTGAAGTGTACCGGCTGAACCCGGGACAGCGCTTGAAGAAGGAAACGGGCGACCAAGAGGTGTGCCTGGTGCTGCTGTCGGGCAAGGCGGATGTGGCGACCTCCGAGCTAAAGCTGAACAACATCGGGCAGCGCATGAGCGTGTTCGAGCAAATCCCTCCGTACAGCGTGTATGTCCCGAACGGCGATTTCTTCGAAGTAACGGCGACGACGGAGCTGGAGCTGGCCGTATGTGCGGCGCCGGGCTACGGCAGTCATCCGGCGAGACTCATTGCTCCCGATCAGGTCGGAGTGGAGACGAGAGGCTACGGAAATATCGAGCGGCATATCCATAACATTTTGCCGGAGCAGTCGCCTGCGGACAGCCTGCTTGTGGTCGAGGTATTTACCCCGAATGGGCATTGGTCCAGCTACCCGCCGCATAAGCATGATCAGGACAATTTGCCGAGCGAATCGTATCTTGAAGAAACGTATTACCATAAAATCAACCCGGCTGAAGGCTTTGCCGTGCAAAGGGTGTACACGCTCGACGGAGAGCTGGATGAAACGATGATCGTGAAAAACGGGGACGCCGTGCTGGTGCCTAAAGGCTTCCATCCCGTGTCCGCCCCTCCGGGGTACGATGTCTACTATTTGAACGTGATGGCGGGTCCGGTGCGCACCTGGCGGTTTTATAACGATCCGGCGCACGAATGGCTGATGACGAATCCCCAAAAATAAATCCAAGCGCATACGACGGAGGTGCGACGAGAGATGAATCATATCACGTTCCGGCAGGACCGGGAGCTGGATTTTATCGGGCTTGGCCGGCTGTGCATTGACCTGAACGCCAACGAGATTAACCGGCCGATGGAGGAAACGCTTACCTTTACGAAATATGTAGGCGGATCGCCCGCCAACATTACGATTGCGTTGGCCAAATTAGGCGCGCGCACGGGTTTTATCGGCAAAGTATCGGACGATCAATTCGGCCGTTTCATCAAGAGCTACCTGCACAAGCTGAACATCGATACGCGCAATGTGGTGACTGATCATACCGGCGCGGTGACGGGACTGGCGTTTACCGAAATCAAGTCGCCGACCGATTGCAGCATCCTGATGTACCGTGACAACGTGGCCGATCTGAAGCTGGAGCCGGGCGAGGTGCAGGAGGATTTCATCAAGCGGGCGAAGGCGATTTTGATCTCCGGCACGGCGCTGGCGCAAAGCCCGTCCAGGGAAGCCGTATTCCAAGCGATCGAATATGCGCGGAAGCATCAAGTGGTCATTATTTTCGACGTCGATTACCGCCGCTGGACGTGGAAGTCGAAGGAAGAGACAGCCATTTACTGCAATCTGGTAGCCGAGCAGTGCGATGTCATTATTGCCGGCAGAGAAGAATTTGATGTCATGGAAATCGTAACCGGACCGGAAATCAAGGACGATCTTGCGACGGCGCAGCGCTGGTTCGAGCGTCAGGCGAAAATCGTCGTCGTCAAGCATGGCGGGGACGGCTCCATTGTCTTCACGAAGGACGGGGGCAGCAGCCGGGGCGGCATTTTCCCGGCGAAGCAGGTGATCAAAACGTTCGGTGCGGGCGATTCGTTCGCAGGCGCGTTCATTTACGGCCTGCTGCAGGGCTGGCCGGTCGAGAAGTGCCAGGAGTTCGGCAGCGCGTCGGCTTCCATCGTCGTGTCCAGCCACAGCTGCTCCGATGCGATGCCGACGGTGGAGCAGATCGAGAATTTGATCAAGGAGCACCGGGCGAATAGCGGCGTTTAATCCACACAACCACAAAGAAAAGGGGAACATAGAGCATGTCTAACAAAAAGCTTCTGCAAAATTACATTGGCGGGCAATGGGTGGATGCCACTTCGGGCAAAGAAGATATCGTGACGAATCCGGCTACCGGCGAAGTGCTGGCGAGAGTGCCGCTGTCTTCGCGGGACGATCTCGACCAAGCGGTCCGGACGGCGAAAGAAGCGTTCAAGCAGTGGAGCCGCGTGCCGGTGCCGAGAAGAGCGCGCATCATGTTCAAATACCAGCAGCTGCTCGTGGAGCATTGGGATGAGCTGGCCCGGCTGGTGACGCTGGAGAACGGCAAAAACTACGCCGAGGCTTACGGCGAAGTGCAGCGGGGCATCGAATGCGTCGAATTCGCTGCGGGCGTGCCGACCTTGATGATGGGGAGCATGCTGCCGGATATCGCGACCGGTCTGGAATCGAACATGTACCGTTATCCGATCGGCGTAGTCGGCGGAATTACGCCGTTCAACTTCCCGATGATGGTGCCTTGCTGGATGTTCCCGCTCGCCATCGCTTGTGGCAATACCTTCGTCTTGAAGCCATCGGAAAGAACTCCGATTCTGGCGTGCCGCTTGGCGGAATTGCTGAAGGATGCGGGCCTGCCGGACGGCGTGTTCAACATCGTCCACGGGGCGCACGATGTCGTCAACGGCCTGCTGGAGCATCAGGATGTAGCGGCGATTTCTTTCGTAGGCTCGCAGCCGGTGGCCGAATACGTATATAAAACGGCAGCGGCTCACGGCAAACGGGTGCAGGCGCTCGGCGGAGCCAAAAACCACTCCATCGTGCTGCCGGATGCGGATATGGACCTGGCCGTCAAAGAAATTATTAATGCGGCTTTCGGCTCGGCGGGCGAACGGTGCATGGCTTGCTCCGTTGTCGTGGCCGTAGGCGATGCCGCCGATACGCTGGCCGAGCGTCTCGTTGCGGCAGCCAAGCAGCTCACGATCGGCAACGGCATCGAAAAAGGCAACTTCCTTGGCCCGGTCATCCGCCAATCGCATAAAGAAAGAACGCTTGGATATATCGAAAAAGGAAGCGAAGAAGGAGCGACGCTCTTGCTTGACGGACGCGAATGCGAAGCGGCTTCGGGAGAAGGCTATTTCGTCGGGCCGACGATCTTCGATCACGCGAAGCCGGGCATGACGATCTGGAACGATGAAATTTTTGCGCCCGTGCTGCAGATCGTGCGCGCGGACAGCTTGAGCGAAGCGATTGAAATCGCCAACCAGTCCGAATTCGCCAACGGTGCCTGCTTGTACACGGACAGCGCCAAAGCCGTGCGCCAGTTCCGGGAAACGATCGACGCCGGCATGCTCGGCATTAACGTAGGGGTGCCCGCGCCGATGGCCTTCTTCCCGTTCTCCGGCTACAAGAAGTCGTTCTACGGGGATCTGCACGCCAACGGCAAGGACGGGGTCGAGTTCTACACGCGCAAAAAAATGGTGACAGCCCGCTATTAAGGGGAGGCGGCTTCGCTTGCCGCAGCATGGCGGCAGCGAAGCCGCACGTCCGATTCATAGAAGGGAGCTTCGGCATGAACCACGGCAATAAAAAGCAAGTTCGCGTCGGCATGGTCGGCTACAAATTTATGGGCAAGGTGCACAGCCACGCTTATCGCGACGTGCCGTTCTACTTCGAGCCGGAGGCTGTGCCGGTGCTGCAGGCGATCGCGGGACGCAACGAAGCGGAGCTGAAGCAGACGGCCGCCAAGCTGGGGTGGCTGAGCTGCGAGACCGACTGGCGGCGGTTGATCGAGCGGGACGATATCGACTTAATCGACATCGTTGCTCCGAATCATCTGCATGCGGAGATTGCGATTGCCGCAGCGGAAGCGGGCAAGCATATTTTATGCGAAAAGCCGCTCGCCATGACGTTGGAGCAGGCTTACCGGATGCGGGACGCGGCGAAGAAAAGCGGCGTCGTGCACATGCTTTCGCACAACTACCGCTTCGCTCCGGCCGTCCAGTACGCCAAGCAATTGATTGCATCGGGACGGCTCGGCCGAATTTATCATCTTCGCGCCACCTATTTGCAGGACTGGCTGATCGACCCGCGCTACCCGATGGAATGGCGGCTTCAGAAGGAGCTGACGGGCTCGGGCGTGCTCGGGGATATCGGCTCGCATATTATCGATTTGGCCCGTTTTCTGGTCGGCGGCATCAGCGAGGTTGTCGGCAGGATGGACACGATTGTGAAACGGCGCCCGCTGCCGGGACAGCCCATGTCAGAGGAGCCGGATAGGGCCCCCATGGGCGACGTGACGGTGGATGACGCCTGCTCGTTTCTGGCCACCTTCGAGAACGGGGCGACGGGCGTTTTCGAGGCGACGCGCTTTGCCGGCGGCAACCGGGTCGGCAACCGTTTTGAGATCAATGGGGAAAAGGGCTCCGTGCGCTGGGATATGGAAAATATGAATCACCTTCAAGTGTATTTCGTGGACGACGAGCCGGGATTGCAGGGCTTTCGCACGATTCTTTGCACGGAGGCGCAGCACCCGTTTGCCGGGAATTACTGGCCGTCCGGCCATATCATCGGCTACGAGCATACGTTTATTAATCTGGTTTCGGAGCTGATGAACGGCATTGCCCGGGGGGACAGCCCGCAGCCCAATTTTGACGATGGAGTGGCCAATCAAGAGGTGCTGGCCGCCGTGGAAAAGTCCGTCATCACGAAAAAATGGGAGACGGTCGGCAAATAAAAAAACGTGTAAAGAAAATCACAGAAGCGTATTGCAATTTCTCAAAACCCTAGATATAATCGCATTAAGGAAAGCGCTTTATTTATCTCGATTGGGATAGCTCTTCCAAATGACAATGCCGATAAATAAAGGAAAGTCGTGGAAAATGGAACGTTATCAAGGTCATGGTAAAGCGGCTTATACGGGGGGAAACGGATTATTTTTTTTAGATTTTGATTAAGCGCTTACTTTCATCCTGGCGGTACACACGGAGAAAGGCTTTGCTTTTTGAAAGGGGTTACGACATGGGAGAACGCGATGCTTTATTGGAACTGAGGGGAATCAGCAAAAGCTTCTCGGGTAACCAGGTGCTGAAGGAGATTCATCTGGACATCCGGCCGGGCGAGGTGCATGTCCTGCTGGGAGAGAACGGAGCCGGCAAATCGACGCTGATCAAGATTATGACCGGCGCGTATACGAAAGATTCCGGCGACATCCTCTGGGAGTCGAACAAGGTGGAAATCAACGGCCCGGTCGACGCCATGAATCTCGGGATCGCCACGATCTATCAGGAGCTTAACCTTATTCCCGAGCTGACGGTATACGAGAACATCTTTTTGGGCCGGGAGCTGAAGAAGAACGGCAAATATTCGCTGCTGGATCGCAAGACAATGCGGCTCAAGGCCAAGGAATATTTGAAGCAGCTCGGGCAGGATATTTCCCCGGACGCCAAGGTTTCCTCGCTCGGAATCGGGCAGCAGCAGTTGGTCGAAATTGCGAAAGCGTTAACCATCAATGCGAAGCTGATCATCATGGACGAGCCGTCCTCCAGCTTGAGCGAATCGGAAATCGAGCAGCTGCTGACGACGGTGATGGAGCTGCGCAAGCAAGGAATTGCGATCGTTTACATTTCGCACAAGCTGGAAGAAAACAAGCGGATCGGCGACCGGATCTCGATCTTGCGGGACGGCCGTAAAATCGAAACGCTGAGCATGGCGGAGACGGACACCGAGAAGATGATCCAATTGATGGTCGGCCGGAGCCTGGACGAGAAATATCCGAAAATGAACTTCCAGCTCGGAGAAGAAGGCCTGAGAGTCGAAGGGCTGCGGCTGAAGAATTCGAGCAAGGAGGTCAGCTTCACGGCGTATCAAGGACAAATCCTGGGGATCTCCGGACTTGTCGGCGCCGGGAGAACGGAGCTGGCCCGGGGCATCTTCGGGGTCGATCCGATCGATCAGGGCAAGGTGTACGTGTTCGGGAAAGAGGTCAAGATCAAGTGCCCGGAGGACGCGATCAAAGCGGGACTTGCTTTTATTACCGAGGACCGCAAGGGCGAAGGCTTGATCCTCGACCAGACGCTCGAATTCAATATCACCGTCGCCAGCCTGAAGAAGTTGAAGAAAAACAAGTTTTTGCACAAAGACAAGATGAAAGCGCTTGCTAACGATTATTTGAAGGAGCTGCAGGTGCGCCCCGGAGATATTGCCGCACAGGCGCGCAAGCTCAGCGGCGGCAATCAGCAGAAGGTTGTCATCGCCAAATGGCTTTGTACGAACGCTAAAGTATTCATCTTCGACGAACCGACAAGAGGGATTGACGTCGGCGCGAAGGTTGAGGTGTACCGGCTGATCAATTCATTGGTGCAGGACGGTGCGGTGGTGATCATTATATCGTCGGAGCTGCCCGAGATACTGGGCATTTGCGACCGCATTCTGGTCATGAACGAAGGGCAGATCGTCGACGACATGCTCAGGGAACAGGCGGATCAGGAAAAAATCATGAAGTCCGCGACAAGGGGGAATTAAGATGTCTGCTGTCATCGTTGAAAAAAGCGAAGCAAGGAAAGTCAAGTCCAACGGTTTTATAAGCAAATTCGGCGCATTGATCGGCTTGATTATTTTATGTACGGTATTGACCATCCTAAGCGATAATTTCTTGACCGTGGACAACGTGATGAACATCGCCCGCCAATCCTCGATTAACGCGCTGCTGGCGATCGGGATGCTGCTGCCGATTTTGACGGCGGGGATCGACTTGTCCGTCGGCTCGATATTGGCGCTGTCCATCATGATCATGGGGATCGTTTCCGTCAATATGGGGCTTAACCCATATCTCGGCATTGTCGTTTGTCTCGGTGTCGGCGCGCTGCTCGGCTGGACGAACGGCATCATGCTGACGAAGCTGAAGCTGCCGCATCCGTTCATCTCCACGCTGGGCACAATGAACATCGCCCGCGGGATCGCCTTGATTATTACCGGAGCGGCCCCGATTGCCGGCTTCGCCGCGCCGATCCAATTCGCAGGCAGCGAGTTCATCGGTCCCGTGCCGTTCAGTTTTATTCTGGTCATCGTCGTTTATATTCTCTTCGATATTTTCTTGAACCGCACTTCGACAGGGCGCTACATCTACGCGATCGGCGGGAACAAGGAAACGGCCCGTCTGTCCGGGATTAACGTGAATAAAATTCTCGTCATCGTCTACACCTTGAGCGGCTTGATGGCCGGTTTGGCCGGACTGGTTATGGTCGGGCGCGTCAACTCGGCGTTTCCGCTGGCCGGAATGGGCTACGAATTGGATGCGATCGCTGCGGTCATCATTGGCGGCGCAAGCTTCTTCGGCGGCGTCGGCACGGTCTGGGGCACGCTGATCGGCGCCACGATTATCGCGGTGCTCCGCAACGGCTTGAATCTGCTTAACGTCTCCGCCGACTTTCAGATGGCGATCATCGGTTTGGTTATCGTAGCGGCGGTTTATGTGGACGTGCTGCGCCAGCGCTCCTTCAAGAAATAGACGGCGGCATCATTTCGAAATCACCGAAACCCGTACAAGGAGAGAACACAATGGAAAAACCGATTCGCTGCGCGGTGCTGGGGCTTGGAAGATTGGGCTACTGGCACGCGGAAAATGTAGCCTCGAAGGTGAAGGGAGCCAAGCTCGTATGCGTGGCCGATCCGCAAACGGCTCATGCGGCCAAGGTGGCCGGAGAGCTCGGCGTAGACCGGTACACGGGGAACTTGAATGAAGTGTTCGAGGACGACTCGATCGATGCGGTCGTTATCGCGTCTCCGACAAGTACGCATGCCGACATGATCTCGCAGGCTGCACGCAACGGCAAGCATATTTTTGTGGAGAAGCCTCTGACGGTCGATCTGCAGGAAGCCTCGGACGTCCTCCGCGTCCTCGAAGAAACGAAGGTCGTCTGCCAGGTCGGGTTCATGAGAAGGTTTGACCCCGCTTACGCTGAGGCGAAGAAAAGAATCGCACGCGGCGATATCGGCAAGCCGATTTATTACAAGGGCGTCTCCCGCGACCCCGGCTCGCC
>NZ_BILX01000042.1 GCF_004000785.1 Paenibacillus ehimensis NBRC 15659
GGTCCTTGCCTAGTTGCGCGACGATGTGCTTGTAATGCCGTCCCATCCTGCTAATCGTCTCCGCTTGAAACAATTTGGTGCTGTATTCGATGCTGCATTCGATCGTCCGCCCGTTTTCGTCCGCATTCAGCGTCAAATCGAACTTGGACAGACCGCTCTCCCGCGGGATTGGAGTTAACCGGAGGCCGCGGATCGCCGCTTCGGCTTCATCGTCCGCATGATTCATATTGAACACGACGTCAAACAACGGGTTGCGGCTCGTATCCCGCATCACCTGCACCTTATCGAGCAGCGCTTCGAACGGATAGCTTTCGTTCTCATAGGCTTCAAGCGCGTTTCGCTTGACTTCCTCCAAAAATTGTAAATACTGTTTTTCTCCCGTCACTTGATTCCGCAGCGCAAGCGTATTGACGAACATTCCCATGATGCCTTGCAAATCGGGATGCGGCCGGCCGGCCGTCGGGCTTCCGATCACGATATCTTCCTGTCCGCTGTACTTGGCCAGCAAAATATAAAAGGCTGACAGCAGCACCATCTGCGTCGTGCTCCCCGTCTCCCGGGCGATGCTCCGCACTTGTTCCGCTTCCGCTTCATTCAGGGAGAAGCTTACGCAGCTCCCCTCGAAGCTCTGCATGGCGGGGCGCGCAAAATCATACGGCAGCTCGAGCACAGGAATCTCGTCCTTGAATTGCTCAAGCCAATACGCCTCTTGCCGGCTCATGCTTTCCGACTGCAGGAGCTTGTTTTGCCAAGCGGCAAAATCTTTGTACTGGATGCGAAGCGGCTCCGGCTCCCCGCCGTTGTACAGCTTCTCAAATTCACGCATCAGCAGCCGGACGGATACGCCGTCGCTGACGATATGATGCATATCGACCATAAGATACGTCCGCCCGCGGCTGTGAACAAGCTCCGCCCGGAACAGCGGCGCCCGCCCCAAGTCGAAGGGCCGGATGAAGTCCCGGATCAGCGTGTCGATGTCCCGGTCGTTCTCTTCCCGTATGCCCATCCGAAACTCGAGACCGTCATGAATGCTTTGCATGATGACGCCCTGCCGGTTTTCGAAGGAGGTGCGCAGCGACTCATGCCTCGAAACCAACGCCCGGAAGATCGCTTCGATGCGTTCCGCATCGAAGTCGCCTTCTACTTCGCAGACCGCCGGCATATTGTAGGCAGTGCCTTTTTCGATCTGCTGGACCATAAACATGCGTTTCTGGGCGGAGGAGGTTTCGCACCATTCCTGCGCTTCGCACGGCTCGATCGTTTCGTACGCGCTTTCGTGTCCGAAATCCCGGCCCGCCTCGATATAGCCGCTCAGTTCCCGGATCGTCGGATGCAGAAACAAATCCTTGAGCGCCAGCTTGACGTTCATCTCCTTGTGGAGTTTGCCGATCAGAATCGTCCCTTTTAAGGAATGCCCTCCGAGATCGAAAAAATCCTCATCGATCCCGATCCGTTCGACTCTTAAGACATCGCTCCAGACGTCCGCAAGCAGCGCCTCGATTTCATTTCTTGGAGCTGCATATTCCTCCCCCCGCGATCCGCGCAGATCCGGCTCCGGCAAAGCTCTCCGGTTTATTTTTCCATTGGGCGTCAGCGGCATGCGGTCGAGCCGGATCACGTGCGCGGGCACCATAGAATCGGGCAAGCTCTTTTTTAACCAGGCTTTGACGGCAGACGCAGACACACCCGGATTTCCTGTAAAATAAGCGGTTAAATCATTCTCCTGCTGTTCGTTCTTCCGGACCAGCACAACAGCCTCCCGCACATCCGGGTGGGCCAGCAGCCGGTTCTCGATCTCCCGAAGCTCGACGCGAATCCCTCTGACCTTCACTTGATTATCGATTCTTCCCAGAAACTGAATGTTCCCGTCCGGCAGCCATTTCGCCCAATCGCCTGTTTTGTACATTTTTTTCCCGGGCTCAAAAGGACTGTCGATAAACTTCTCGCGCGTCAGCTCCGGCTGCTTCCAATACCCCCGGGCCAACCGGTCCCCGCCGATGCACAGTTCGCCGGGCACGCCGATCGGAACGAGGTCGTGATGCTTATCGACGATAAATACTTTCGTATTCGGGATCGGCTTCCCGATCGGGATGCCGCCGCTGCCGCCCGGCTGAACTTGTCTCAGAATCGTGGTGTCTACGGTGTTTTCGGAAGGCCCGTACCGGTTGATGATTTCAATATCCGGATTGAGCTGCCGCGTAACCTCGACCGCTTTGACCGGCAGCTCTTCGCCGACCAGCGTGACAGCCTTAAGGTGCTTGGTATCTTCCGCACGCAAGTATTCCAATATCGTCAAATAGATCGCCGGCACGCTCGTATAATAGGTCACTGCGCCACGCTTCAGATATTCGGCGATCCGATACGGATTCGCCGATTCCTCGTCGCTCGTCAAAATGACGCTGCTTCCGGAAATCAAAGGGGTGAACAAGGCGGTGACAAACCCGTCAAAAGCGTAGTTCGTCGTAACCAGCGTGACATCGTCGGCTGTAAAGCCATACTCCTGCCGCTCCCAGAGCATCGTCATGCTCAGCGTGCGGTGCTCGACCATCACGCCTTTGGGAGTTCCTGTCGTCCCCGAAGTATAGACAACGTAGGCCAAATGATGGGGGTTTGCGACAACGTCCAGCTTGCCCCCATCTCCTGCAAACAGACTCGGGTCAGCGGCATCCAGCAGCGTTCCGCCGAAGGAAATGCCGCCCGCCAGGCTGCGGGTCGATAGCAGCAGCTGCGCTCCCGTCTCCTGGAGGATGAACTCAATCCGCTCCTTCGGATGCTTCGGATCGATCGGCACATAAGCGCCGCCGGCTTTCAAAATGCCAAGCAGCCCGACGGCCAGCTCCGCCGACCGTTCCAGCAGCACGCCGACGATCGCTTCCGGTTTAACCCCGTTAGCCCGCAGCACCCTTGCCAAAGCATTGGATTGTTCGTTTAACTCCCGGTACGTGAGCTGCCGGTCTCCAAACCGTAAAGCTATACGATCCGGCGTTGTCTCGGCCTGTGATTCGAACAGCTCCGGCAGCGTGTTCTTTTGTTCGCTGTATTCCACCTCCGCAGGATTAAAATCGACAAGGATTCGATTCGTTTCTTCTTCATGAACAAGCCGAATCCGAGCGATGCTTTGATCCGGAGCGGTTATCATTTGGCGGGCGATTTCAACATATTTGGCCGCAAACAGCCGGATCGTCCCGGCCTCAAATAAGCCGGCGTTATAGACGAAGTCGGCTTCGATGGAGCCGTCTTCGTCCTTATGGATGCATAAAGCGAGTTCATTTTTGCCGGAGCTGCAAATGTAGTCGATATCGTCGCGGACATGCAGACGATTCATCGTCAGACTGACGGGGGTCAGATCCATGACCGTTTCGCATACATGAGCCTGCCGCAGGATATGTTCCACATCGGCATACTGGTTCTCGTAAGCGTCCAGCAGGCGCCGCTGCGTCTCTTTGAGCAGTTGCTTCACGGTCAGCTCCCCGCGCAGGCTCGTTTTCAAGGGCAGCACCTTCGGGCCAAACGTTTGCTGCTTGCCTTTGCCCGAAGCGTACGCCGGAACGCCAATGATTCGTTCATCATGGCCCGTGTACTTGTACAGCGCAATATCCAAGGCCGCCAAGAAAACCACATACAGCAGCAGGTCATTGTTTTTCGTAACGGAGTTTAATTGGTGAGCCAGCCCTTCCTCCAAGGAAACAGCCAGGCTTTCGCGTTGATAGGCATGGCTGAGGAAACCATCGTAGCGTATGCCGGTTCTATCGATTTCGTCCAAAGCTAAGCTTGTCCAGTACGTACCGGAGCCTGCTGCATCGTCATAGATAAGGCCGTTGTTTTCCATGTCAAACCTCCGTCCCCTCAATCGTCTTAAAAATCAAACTCGGCGCTCCTCAAGCTGTGGACCTCCGCTTTTTCTTGTAAAATATAGGCTTCCTCCTCTTCGCTTAAACGGCAAAGCTCATGAATCGTTTGAAGAGGATCGGTACATATCCTGCCGATGATATACATCAAATCGACAATCGCCCGCTCGATCGTTTGCCGCTTGAACAGCTGTGTGGAGTAGGTAAAATTCAGCTCGATATTATTGTGGGTTTCGTAACCGGATAACGTTACATCCGCCCGGGTTAAGCCGCTGTCCAACGGAACGGGCTTGAAAAGCAGACCATCCATTTCCGAACCGGTGCCATAGTCAATATTGTTCATATGAAAGATGGCATCGAATAACGGATTGCGGCTCTTATCCCGCCGGACATTCACCTTTTCGATCAGTTGCTCCAGCGGATAGCTCTGATGGTCATAGGCGCGAAGCGAGTTTTGTTTGACTTCTTGCAAAAACGCGCTGTACGTCTTCCCGCTCTGCGGCCGGTTCCGCAAGGCCAGCGTGTTCACAAACATGCCCACCATCGATTGCAGATCGGCGTGCGGCCGCCCGGCGATCGGCAGTCCGACCACAATGTCCTCCTGCCCGCTGTACTTGGACAGCAGTATCGTAAAGGCCGACAACAGCACCATCGGCATCGTCGCTTCCTGCTCCTTCGCCATCGACCGAAGCCGAACGGTCGCTTCCTCCCCGAGCGCGAAGTGCAGCGCCTCTCCCTCGAAGCTTTGCATGGCCGGTCTTTCGTAATCGTATGGCAGCGTCAGCACCGGCACGCCATCCTCGAACTGGCTTACCCAATACGCCTCCAGCTTTTCCATGGCGCCTTCCCGCAGCTGCTTGTTTTGCCATGCGGCAAAATCTTTGTACTGAATCCGCAGCGGCTCCAGCGCTTCGCCATTGTAGAGCCGGACAAATTCCTTGAACAGAATGCTGATGGACACGCCGTCCGAGACGATATGGTGCATGTCGATCAACAAATACGTCTTCCCTTCGCTCTCGGCCAGCTCCGCCCGGAAGAGCGGCGCGCGCTCCAACTCGAACGGACGCACAAATTCGGCGGCGATCGTATGAATATCCGTCCGGCTTCTCCGTCTGAAGGTCATCGCGAATGCCGCATCGGAATCGATCCTCTGCACGATATCCCCGTCCACCGCAGCGAAGGAGGTACGCAGCGCCTCGTGCCGTTGCACAAGCCGCTTCAGCGCCGACTCGATCCGCTCCGCATCCGGCGCCCCTTCCAGCTCGAATACGCCGGGCATGTTGTAGGCCGTGCTCTGCCGGTCCAGCTGCTGCACCGCGTACATCCGTTTTTGCGCCGAGGACGCTTCGTACCACGCTTGCTCTCCGCACGGCTGGATGGCCTCATACGCCTGTACGGCGCTGCCTGCGATATAACCGGCCAGCTCTTGAATCGTCGGCCTCCGGAACAGCTCCCGCAGCGGCACGTCGACCTGAAGCCGCTTATGGATTTCGCCCATCACGATCGTCGCTTTGAGCGAATGGCCGCCCAAGTCGAAGAAATTGTCGTGAATGCCAATTTTGCCGACACCCAGCACGCCGCTCCATATGCTCGCCAGCGTCTCTTCGATGCCGTTTCGCGGCGCCTCATAATAGCCGCTGACGACCAGCCCGCTTTCGTCCGGTACAGGCAGCGCCTTCCGGTTTACCTTCCCGTTGCTCGTGAGCGGGATGCGCTCCAGCTGGACGAGATAAGAAGGAAGCATGTACTCCGGCAGGGTTTCTTTCAAGCGCTGCCTTAGCTTCGCTTTATCGATGTCGGCCCCTTCGTGGCCGACAACGTAAGCGCACAAATAGCTTTGCTTCCGCTCGTCCTCTCTGGCGACGACGACCGCTTCCTTGACCGATTCGCACTCGGTCAATCGGGCTTCGATCTCCCCCAGCTCGATGCGGTAGCCTCTGATTTTCACCTGATTGTCCATCCGGCCCAAAAATTCGATCTCGCCCTGCGGCAGCCAGCGGGCTAAATCGCCGGTTGTGTACATCCGCGTTCCGGCGGCGAACGGGTTCTCCACGAATTTCTCGGCCGTCAGCTCCGGCCGATGGAAATACCCCCTCGCAACGCCGTCGCCTGCGATACATAATTGTCCCGGCACGCCGATGGGAACGAGCTGATGATAGGCGTCCACGATATAAACTTGCGTATTGCCGATCGGCTTCCCGATGGTCCCCCCGGCCGATTCGCCCCGCATGCGCTTCGCGGCGGACCAGATCGTCGTTTCCGTCGGGCCGTACACGTTGTACAGGTTCAGCCCCTCATAGCCTTGGAGCTGGTTCCCCAGCGCAGCAGGCAGCTCCTCGCCCCCGACGAGCACCGTGTCCAGCTTGCCCAGAGCATGCCGGAACGCCGCATGCTCCAGCAGCAGCTTCAGGCGCGACGGCGTGCTCTGCATCGCTTCGATTCCGTGCCGCTCGATCAACGCCGCCAGCAGCGCGCCGTCGGTGCCTTCTTCTTCGCTCGCCACGACGACCTTCATCCCGCGCGTCAACGGAAGCAGCGTTTCCAGACCGAAGATGTCGAAGGAAATCGTCGTGATGCACAGCAAGCTCCCGCACGAGGTCAGCTCCGTTTCCTTCGCCATCGCATGAATGAAATTGTTGACCTGCCGATGCTCGACCATGACGCCTTTCGGGTTGCCCGTCGAACCGGACGTATAGATGACATATGCCAAATCGCCGTACGTATTTACGAGCTCCAAATTGCCGGATTCGCCGCTGTAAAGCTCCTCGTCGGTGATGTCGATAACGGTCCTGCGAAACGCTACCGTATCGGCCAGCTTGGCGGATGTCGCCAGTATCCCAAGCTTCGCATCCTCCAGCATGTACTCGATCCGTTCCTTCGGATGCTTCGGATCGATCGGCAGGTAGGCGCCCCCGGCCTTCAAAATGCCAAGAAGCCCGACGATCATCTCCAAAGAGCGGTCGACCATGAGTCCGACAATCGTATCCGCCCCGACCCCTTGGCCGCGCAGCACACGGGCCAATTGATTGGACTTTTCATTCAGCTCCCGATACGTGAAGGACCGGTCCCCGAACGCAACGGCGACCCGATCCGGCCGCTCTTCCGCCTGCGCCTCGAACAATTGCTGGAGCGTCCTCTCCTGCGGATATTCCATTTTCGTCGCATTGAACGCATCCAGCAGCAGCCGCTTTTCGTCCTCGGTCGTCATATCGATCTGCGAAACCTTCACTTCGCAGTTCCCGGCAACGGCTCCAATAATTTGCTGAAAATGGCGCATGACCTTCGTCGCGCTTTGCCGATCGTACGTCTGTTCATTGTAAGAAAACATGATCTTCAGCTCGTCGCCCGGGAACACCATCACATCCAAATCATAATTCGTCTGCTCATGCACGGTGACCTCGTTCAACGTAAAGCCCAGCTCGGGCTCATGCGAGCCTTGAACCCGATCTTCCACATAATAGTTTTGAAAAATCACGATATGATTGACTAATTGCTGCCTCACTTCCGACATGGACTGAATGTCCGCCAGCGGGTAGTAATCGTACGGAGCCGATTCGAGCGAATCGTTCTGCATGTCTTTTAACAGATCGATAAATCGGGTGTTCCGATCGCTTCTCACCCGTATGGGGATCGTATTGATAAACAGTCCGACCATCTCTTCGATGCCTTCCACATCGGCGTTCCGGCCGGAAACGACGGAGCCGAAAACGACGTCTTCCGCATTGACATACTTTTGGAGCAAAATCCCCCATACGGCCTGGATGATCGTATTCATCGTCACCTGCGCTTCTTTGCCGATGCCCGCAAGCGCCTCCGTCATCGCCCTCTCCACGGTAAACGTCAGCTTTGCTCGCTTGAACTCCCCGCCTTTAGCTTTAAAATTGCCGGGCAGCCGGGCGACCGTATCGTAGCCGGCCACGTAGTCCTGCCAATAGTGCCGCGCTTTGTTTTTAGGCTGCTGCTGCAACCACCGGATATAGTCCCGATAACGCGCCGGTTCCTGCAAAGCGATTTTCCGTCCGTTCCGCAGCGAGCCGTAAATCGCGAAGAAATCCCGGATCACGATGCCGCTGCACCAGCCGTCCATTAAAATATGGTGCGAGCTCCAAATGACTTTGTAGCGTTCCCGGCCAAGCTTGAGTACGGACAAGCGGATTAAGCTGTCCTCGCTAAGCGTGAAGCCCCGCTTCCGGTCGTCCGCTTCAAAGGCTGCGATACGCCAAGCCCGTTGCTCCTCTCCCAACCCGCTGAGGTCCTCGTAATGGAAGTCCGTCGCCCGGCCTTCGAGTATCATTTGCTTGGGCGATTTCAAATTCTCGTGAACGATAACCGTTCTTAAAATGTCGTATCGCTCGAAGAGCCGACGGAAGCTCGCTTCGAACAGCGCGATATCCAGCTCGCCTTCGCTTACAAACGACGTTTGTTCAAAATAAGCGCCGGAGTCCTGATCCAGCAAGGAGTGGAACAGCATGCCTTCCTGCATCGGGGTGAGCGGGTAAATATCTTTTATTTTGAATTTCCGCTCTTGTTCATAGCTCGCTTTCAACGCTTCCAGCTCTTCGAGGTCCAAATCGCCTGCCGAATAGTCCGAAGGTGTCGGCTCGACGGAAGGCCGGCTTCGACAATGCTCCACAATGGCCAGCAGGCTGCGTTTGTACAACGCCGCGACGGCTTCCATCGTGCTTTCGTTATATTTGCCGCTGTTATACCGGATCGTGATTTCGAGGCGCCGGTTTGTGATGATTCCGCTTATATCGATGTCAAACTCCTGCTCCCCTTCCGGACTGACCGAAGGGCCGGCGGATAAAGGGGACATTTCAAAAATGCTGTTGACGAACGCCTCGTCGAACTGCCCCAAGTAGTTGAAATTGATCCGGGGCCTCACCTTATTCCAAATCCGCGCTTCTCCTAAATATTTCAAAATGCCGTAGCCGATTCCTTTATGAGGAACCTGCCTCAAGGTTTCTTTGACACTCTTGATCGAATAAGAAAGCGGACGGTCTTTCCGCACCGGGAGAAGGACCGGATAATACGTCGTGAACCAGCCTACGGTCCGGGTAATATCGATATCCCCCTCCAGCTTCTCCCTGCCATGGCCCTCCAGATTCACAAGCACCTGCTCCCCGGCCGTCCATTCCCCGATGGCGAGTCCCAGCGCCGTTAGCAGGATGTCGTTGATTTCGGTACGGTAGGCTCGATTCGTGTCCTTCAGCAAATGCTCCGTTTCTTCCTTGCTGAACGTCGCGCTCACGCTTTGAACATGTTTAAGCTTGCAGCTGTCCTCCGCGTCCTTCCGGTCCGCAGGCAAGACGGGGAGTTCGGCTTTGTCGAGACGGTCCCAATACGCAAACTCCCGCTGCAGCCGTTCGCTTGCCGCTTGCTTCCGCAAATAAGCGGCCCACTCTTGGAAGGAATTCGTTTTGCTCTGGAACACGATCGGATCTCCGTTCAACGCCTGTTGGCAGCCCAAGGCGAAGTCCTCCAGCAAAATTCGCCAAGACACCCCATCGACAACCAAATGATGGATGGCTATCAATAGGTGGTCCCCGTCAGCCGCTTTAAACAATCCCAATTTCACCAGCGGACCCTTCTCCAGATCGATGCTGCTTTGAATCAGGGCGCACTGCTCCTGAATCGTGTCCGGATCGTCAGGTCCTGGACGATAATCGATTACGGTCAAATCGAACAGCGCCCCTTCGGCAGCCCGGTTCACCTGGACGATCCGGTTGTTTTGTTTGCGGTAAACCATCCTCAGCGCATCGTGGTGGATCACGATGCGTTCAAACACTTGGCGGACGATACCCTCCTGAAATCCTTGACGGCTGTACAGCATGACCGCCTGGTTCCAATGATGCGGGTCGGTAAAGCCTTGCTCGAAAAACATCGTTTGGATCGGCGTAAGCCCGACTTCTCCGGTAACCGCCGCTTGCTCGATGCGGTTTTCATTTTGCGTTATTCTACGGCTTATTTCCCTTACGCTGCCGCCTTGAAACAGCTCCTTGATCTCCAGGCGGTATCCATGCTTTTGCAGCTTGGAGACGATGCGGATCGCTTTGATCGAATCTCCGCCAAGCTCGAAGAAGTTGTCGCCGACGCCCACCCGGCTTACGCCGAGCACTTCGCGCCACACCTCGGCCAGCCTCGCCTCCGCCTCGGTTCCCGGCGCCTCGTATTCGCCCGCCCCTCCCTCGAGATCCGGCTCCGGCAGCGCACGGCGGTCCACCTTGCCGTTGCCCGTTAGCGGCATCCGCTCCAGCAGCGTGAAATACGAAGGCACCATGTAGTGCGGCAGACTCTCCCTCAAGCGGCTCCTGATTTCGGTTAGCGCGGCTTTGTCCGGTCCGACGAGATACGCCGCCAAAACGGTCTCCCGCTCCCGGATTTCCTTCGCCAGAACGACCGCTTCCTTGACGGCCGGATGGCCGAGCAGCTTCGCCTCGATTTCTCCCGGCTCGATTCGGAAGCCGCGCACCTTGACCTGATCGTCGATCCGGCCCAAAAATTCAACGGTTCCGTCCGGCAGCCAGCGGGCCAAGTCTCCTGTCCGGTACATCCGCTCGCCCGGCGCGAACGGGTTGTCTACGAACTTCTCCGCGGTCAGCTCCGGACGGCGAAGATAGCCTCTCGCCACCCCGCGCCCGCCGATATACAGCTCGCCGGTCACGCCAATCGGCTGAACCGCCATCGTCCCGCTTAAAATGTACAGCTTGACGCCCGGCAGCGGCTTGCCGATCGGCAAGCTCCGGTATTCGCGCGGCGCTTGCCCCTCCGTTTGCTCAAAATAACTGGCATCGATGCACGCCTCCGTCACTCCGTAGCTGTTAATAATTCTCATGTCTGCGCCGAAGCGGTCGTTCAATTGGCGGAACTCACCTGCAGGCCATTGATCCGAGCCGACGATCAGCGTCCGCATAAAGCTCATATCCCACCCGTGCTCAAACGCGTCGTTCATCAGAGGAAGGACGAGGGCCGGGGTGGATTCGAAAATGGTAACCCGATGCTCCCGCATTAGCCCGTAAATGGCCGCAGGATCCAGCCTGGCGTCGCCCGGGCACAGGATGAGCTCCCCGCCGTTCAGCAGCGCCCGCACCAGATCGCCGGTAAACACGTCGAACGAAAAGCTTGCCCATTGCAGCAGCCGAACGCGCTCCTCCAGGCGGTACTCCCGCCTCCACGCCTCGGACAGGGCAGCCACCTGCCGATGCTCGACCATGACGCCCTTGGGCTTTCCCGTTGTGCCCGACGTATAAATCACGTACGCCAAATGATTCGGCTCCGCCGCAGGCTCCAGGTTCGCTCCATCCGCATCGTAAGCCTCAGCGTCGTCCAACGCCACGATGTTACCCGCATAACCCGTCCGTTCCTGCAAGCGGCGATGACTCAGCACAAGGAGCTGCGCTCCCGAATCGTCCAGCATATATCGGATGCGCTCCCCGGGGTAATCCGGATCAATCGGGACGTACGCGCCGCCCGCTTTCAATATCCCGAGAATCCCGACAACCATCTCCAGCGAGCGCTCCGCCATAATGCCAACCAAGCCGTCAGGGCGCACGCCTTCGGCCCGCAAGGTACGGGCGAGCCGGTTGGCCTGTTCGTTCAGCTCGCGGTACGTGAGCCGTTCAGCCCGGTACACCACGGCCGCGTGGTCCGGCGTGCGCTCCGCCTGTTCCTCAAACAAGCGATGGATCGTCTTCACCCGCGGAACGTCCGCCAACGTGACGTTAAAATCGTACAAAATCCGGCGCTTCTCTTCCGGCGTAATCATCTCGATCTGCGACACCGGAATTTCTGCATTCGCGACGACCGTCCCGATGACCTGCTCCAAATGGCGCTGCACGCCGGCAGCGCACTCCGCATCGTATACATGCTCGTTGTACGCAAGCAGAATTCTCAGCTCGTCGCCGGGAACGATCGTCACGTCAAGGTCATAGTTGTTTTGCTCGTAGAGCGTCGCATCCGTCACTTTCAACTCCGGATTCGTATTCCAGCGGATCATTGCATCGTCGACATAATAATTTTGGAAGGTCACAATATGATTGACCAGCTTCCGCTTGACCTTCGACAGCGCTTGAATGTCCGCGAGCGGAAAATAATCGTATTTTCCGGATTCCAGCGCCTCCTGCTGCATTCGCTGCAGCAAATCGACAAACCGGGTGCTCTTATCGGTTCTCACCCGCACGGGGATTGTGTTGATGAACAGCCCGACCATCTCGTCGAGCCGGTCCACATCGGCGTTCCGTCCCGAGACGACGGTCCCGAACACGACATCCTCCGCATGAACGTATTTTTGCAGCAGTACACCCCAAACGGCTTGGATGACGGTATTCATCGTCACCTGCGCCTTTTTGCCGATCGTTGTCAATGCTTCCGTCCATGCCTGGTTTAGCGTAAATACGAGCTGGCCCTTTTTGTAGGCTTTACCTTCCGGTGCAGCGTTGCCGGGAATTTGCGCTACCGTCTCGTAGCCTTCCACATACCGTTCCCAGTACCGGGCCGCCTTGCTTTTGGACTGCCGCTGCAGCCACTCGATATACCGCGAGTAAGGTACCGGCGCTTCCAATGCCGGCTCTTGCTGATCCAGGAGAGAGTAGTAAATCGTGAAGAAATCGTTCATGACAATGCCGCCGCACCAGCCGTCCATTAAAATATGGTGCCAGCTCCAGACGATCCGGCACCGCGTTCCGCTCAGCCGGAATACGGTCAAACGGATCAAGGGATCTTCGCTAAGACGGAATCCTGCGGTACGATCTGCAGTTTCAAAGGCCGCGACATAATCCGCACACTTCCCTTCCGGCCATGCGCTCAAATCCTTATAACGGAACCTTGCCTGCCGACCTTCGAGTATGATTTGCTTCGGCGTCCTCAAGCTTTCATGAACGACGGCCGCTTTTAAAATATCGTACCGCTGAACGAGCCGCCGGAAGCTTTCTTCAAACAGCGCGATGTCGGGCAAGCCTTCGACCGTAAACGCTCTTTGTTCAAAATAGGCGCTGGATTCCCCATCCATCAGCGAATGGAACAGCATGCCCTCCTGCATCGGCGTGAGCGGGTATATTTCATTGATTTGAAGCTGCATACCGCTTTCATATTTCGTTTTCAGCGCATCCAGCTCTTCCAGCTCCAGATCGCCCGCCATGTAATCGGAAGGCGTTCGCTCCCCATGAGGTTGGCTCATGCAATGGCGGATGACCGCCAGAAGATGGCGCTTAAACGAATCGGCCAGATTCGTTATGGTCGTTTCGTGATGGCTGCCGCTGTTATAGGCAATCGTCAGGGCGAGCCGATCGTCCGAAATGTCACCGACGATATCGATCTCGTACAAAGGCTCGGCGTTCGGGCTGACGGAAGGACCGCCGGACAGCTTGGACAGCTCGAACATGCCGCTGCGAAGCTCCTCGTCGAATTGCCCTAAATAATTGAAGCTGATTTGCGGCCGGGCCTTCCACGGCTTCGGCTCGCCGAGGTGCTTCAGGATGCCGTAGCCGATTCCTTTATGCGGAATTTGCTTCAGTGTTTCTTTTACCCGCTTGATCGAATAAGCGAGGCTGCTGCCCCGGTCCGCTTCCAAGAGAACCGGATAGTGGGTAGTGAACCAACCGACGGTCCGGCTGATATCGAGCTCCCCTTCCGGCGTTTCTCTGCCGTGTCCTTCCAGATTGACGAGCACCCGTTCTTCGGCCGTCCATTCCTGCACGGCGAGCGTCAGCGCCGTCAGCAAGACGGTCTGGATGTCCGTATTGTAGGCACGGTTCGTTCGCTTTACTAAATCTTCCGTATCGTCCCGGCTGAATTCGATTCGAACCTTCCGCTGCGACGCCGGCTTATGCTTGCCGTCCGCTTCGTTCCACGGCCTGTCGGCCGGCAGCGGTTTCACATCGGCCTGTTCGATCCGTTCCCAATAGGCCGCTTCTTCCTGCAGCCGTTCGCTTTCCGTCAATCTCCGCAAATACGCCCCCCACGCTTGAAAGGAGTCGGTTTTCTCCTGAAAACCGATGCGCTCGCCGTTCAGCGCCTGCTTGCAGCCCAAGACGAAGTCTTCCAACAAAATCCTCCACGATACGCCATCGATAACCAGATGGTGGATGGCAATCAGCAGATGATCCCCTTCGTTCGTCCGGAACAAGCCCAGTTTGACGAGCGGCCCATGCTCCAGATCGATGCTGCTTTGAAGCCGATACCCTTGCTCGCGAATCAGCTCTTCCGCATCCGCCTCCTGACGATAATCCGCCACCATAAAATCGAACAACCGGCCGTCGGCAGCCCGGTTCACTTGTCTGATCCGGCCGTTCCCAGTTGGATAAACCATCCTCAGGGCGTCGTGATGAATGACGATGTGCTTGAATACCTCGCGCACGACGTCTTCCCGAAAGCCGTCCTTGCTGTACAGCATGACGGATTGATTCCAATGGTGCCGGTCGGTGATGCCGCGCTCGAAGAACATCGCTTGAATCGGCGTTAACGCGGCCTCTCCCGTGACGGCCTCTTGCCGGATACCGCTTTTTTTCGCAGTGATTTTACCGCTGACCTCGTGAATGGTGCCGTGGTTGAACAGTTCTTGGACTTCCAGCCGGTAGCCGTATCTCTGCAGCTTGGAAGCGATTCGGATCGCCTTGATGGAGTCGCCGCCCAGGTCGAAGAAGTTGTCGCGAATGCCGACCCGCTCCACGCCGAGCACTTCTGCCCACACATCGGCAAGCCTCGCCTCCGCTTCATTCCTCGGCGCTTCGTATACGCCCGCTCTTCCGCCCATACCGGGTTCCGGCAGCGCCTTCCGGTCGATCTTGCCGTTGCCCGTCAGCGGCAGTTGCTTCAGCTGCGTAAAGTACGGCGGCACCATGTATTCAGGCAAATTGTCTTTCAAGTAGCTTTTGATGTCCGAAATATCCGCCTTGGCGGTTCCCACAAAATAAGCAGCCAAATATTTTTCGTTCCGTTCATTCTCTCTGGCGAGCACGACGGCTTCCCTCACCTCGGGATGACCGAGCAGCCGCGCCTCAATCTCTCCGAGCTCGATGCGGAAGCCCCGGATCTTCACCTGATTGTCCGTTCTTCCGAAAAATTCGATATTGCCGTCCGGCAGCCATCTTGCGAGATCTCCGGTCCGGTACATTCGTTCTCCGGCGTGAAACGGATCTTCCGCGAACTTCTCCGCCGTCAGCTCGGGCCGGTTCCAGTAGCCTCGGGCCAGCCCGTCCCCGGCGATCCACAGCTCGCCGACGACGCCTATCGGCGCCAGGCTGCGTTCTTGATCGAGAATATAAACTCTCGTATTGTGAATCGGCTTTCCGATCGGCAGCGTCTTTTCCCACTGCTCCTTCGGTTCATACTTGTACACGATGCAGCCTACGGTCGCTTCGGTAGGCCCGTATTCGTTAATAAGGTCGACTTTCCCTTGGAACTTGCGGTAAATGCTGTCGGTCAGCGGATAAGACAATTCCTCCCCGCCGACGATAAATTTCGAAATGGCGATATCGTGGATCGGCAATCCGTTAATGACGCTTAAATGGGCCGGGGTGAGCTTCATGATGTCTAACGGCTGTTCCACGATATCTAGAAAAGAAAGCTTGTCGCTCGTATCGTAGACCGTTATTTTTTTGCCCGATAAGAGAGGAACGTAAATCGATGTTACCGTTAAATCGAACGAAATGGAGGTGAACAAAGGAAAATCGCCGATGCCGTTTTGCTGATAGTACGCTCTGCAGAAGCTGATGTAATTGATCAGGGAGCGGTGCTCGATCATGACCCCCTTCGGATTTCCCGTGCTTCCGGACGTATAGATGACATAGGCCAAATTTCGGGAGGAAGCGGCCGTCTCCGGATTGCTGGCGTCTCCGGCGAAGAGACTATCGTCCGTCAGATCGAGGAAGGTTCCCTCGAAGGCGAGCCCGCCCATCAGCTCCGGGGTGGATAGAACGATATCGACGCCGGCATCGCGAAGCATGTATTGTTTCCGCTCGTCAGGGTAGCTGACGTCGATGGGCACATAGGCTCCGCCCGCTTTCAACACCGCCAGCATGGCGACGATCAGCTCTAAAGAGCCGTGGGTCATGACCGCGACAAGGGTATCCGGCCGTACGCCCTTCCTGCTCAGCAGCCGCGCCAGCTGGTTGGCCTTTTCGTTCAATGCTTTGTAGGTTAACGACCGGGTCCTGCACACGACGGCGAGACGGTCGGGCGTCTGGTCCGCCTGTGCCTCGAACAGCTCTTTCACGGTCGCTTCGCGCGGATAGTCGGCGAACGTATCGTTAAAGGTATGCAGGATTTGCCGCTTTTCTTCCTCCTCGATCATCTCAATGTCACGGACGGACCGTTCCAGATCGGCAACGAGCTCGCGGACAATGCGGAGATATCTTGCTCCGAAAAGCTCCATCGCTTCTTCTTTGAACAGCCTGGCATTATAAACGAGTGATACGTCCAAGGAACGGGTCCCCTGCTTGTCCAGACATATGGCGAGCCGATTGTGGGCGGACTGGCTTAAACATTCGATATGCTCCGGCGTATGCAAGGTGTTCAAGGCGATATTGACCGAGGTCAATTCCATCACGTTCCGGCATGTATTCGCGCTTCTCAAGACGTGCTCTACATCGCAATACTGATTGTCATATGCCTTCAGCACGCTTTCCTGCACGGCCTTCAGCAGCTGCTTGACGGTCCCTTCCCCGGAGAAGACGGTTTTCAAGGGAAGGATTTTATTTTTAATGGGATGATCCTCTTTCAGCCTGCCTACATAAGCGGGAATGCCAAGTATATACGCCTCTTGATTGCTGTACCGGGACAATTGAACAACCAGCCCCGCCGCAAAAACGACGAATAAGGGCAGGTCGTGGTGATGGGTCAGCGCGCCCAGCTTTGCAAGCAGCGCCCCGTCGACGGAGAAGGTCGCGATTCGCTTCTCGTACTTGCCTTCGCTAAAAAAATCATGCGGCACTGCGCCCCGATCTACATCGCCAAGTCCCAGACTTTTCCAATATTCACTGGACTGCACGATTTTTTCGCCCGATGACAGTTTCTCACCCTGATTGAGCATATTCACCTTCACCCTCTATCCGATCTTCCGGCCGAACCGGACCGGCACACCGGCCGGCTCGAACGGAAAAAAGATTTTATCGTAAGGCCGCTTCGAAAAAGGCAGCAAGATTAAAACTGAAACGCGGTGTTTCGCAATTGGTTGAGCTCGTCCTCGATAGCCGATAGCTTGGCTTCCTCGGCTTGATTGAACAAGCTGATATGCTTAAGCGTTATTTCCGGATTTCGTACGATCTCCGTCACGATTAACCGGAAATGCTCGGCAGTCCGTTCCATCGTCTCCCGCTTGAACAGCGCAGAAGCATATTCCAGCGTTAGCCGGATCCCGGACGCGGTTTCCGCCGCTTGCAACGTCAGATCGAACTTTGAAATTCGGCTCTCGATCCCGATTGGCTTTAGCGTAAGCCCGTCTAAGGCAATGGCCGCCGTTTCTTCCAGGCCGGACATGTTGAACATGACATCGAACAACGGGTTTCTTCCCGGCTCTCTTCGGATATTCGCCTTCCCGATCCATTCCTCCAGCGGGTAGCTCTGATGATCGTGGGCGCGGAGCAAGCCGTCCTTGACCTCCTGCAGGAATGCGCCGTACGTCTTTCCGCCCTCCGGCCGGTTCCGCAGCGCCAGTGTGTTCGCGAACATCCCCACCATCGGCTGCAGGTCCGCATACGGCCGTCCGGCGGCAGGCATACCGACGACGATGTCCTCCTGCCCGCTGTACTTCGACAGCAGAATCGTGAAGACCGACAGCAGCACCATCGGCATCGTCGCTTCATGCTCCCTGGCTATCGCCCGCAGCCCCAGCGTCGCTTCCTCTCCGAGCGCGAAGTGCAGCTTCCCGCCCTCGAAGCTCTGCACCGCCGGTCTTTCGTAATCGTACGGGAGCGTCAGCAGTGGCGCCCCGTCCTCGAATTGACCCGTCCAATACGCTTCCTGCCGCTCCAGCTCACCCGAGCGGAGCCGTTTGTTGTGCCAGGCCGCAAAATCCTTGTACTGAATCCGCAGCGGCTCCAGGCTTTCCCCGTTGTACAGCCGGACAAACTCCTTGACCAAAATGCTCATCGACACGCCGTCCGAAACAATATGGTGCATGTCGATCAGCAGGTACGTTTTCCCTGCGCTTTCGGCCAGCTCCGCCCGGAACAGCGGCGCGCTCTCCAGCTCGAACGCGCGCACGAACTCTGCGGCAACCGTCTGAATATCCGTCTGCCCGCCTTGTCTAACCGCCATCGTGAACGCAGGCTCGCGCTCGATTCTCTGCACAATGTCCCCGTCCACCGTCAGGAACGAGGTACGCAGCGCCTCGTGTCTGTGCACGAGCCGCTTCAGCGCCGTCTCGATCCGCGCCGCGTCCGCTTCGCCCTCCAGCTCGAACACGCCGGGCATGTTGTACGCCGTGCTCCGCTTGTCGAGCTGCTGCACCGCGTACATCCGTTTCTGGGCCGACGACGCCTCGTACCAAGCCTGCTCCCCGCACGGCTCGATCGCCTCGTACGCCCGGGCCTCGCTGCCTTCGATATAAGCGCTAAGCTCTTGGATCGTCGGATACCGGAACAGCTCGCGGAGCGGTACTTCGATCTGCAGCTGCTTGTGGATCTCGCTTATCACGATCGTCGCCTTCAGCGAGTGACCGCCCAAGTCGAAAAAGTTGTCGTGGATACCGATCTTCCCGACGCCCAGCACGCCGCGCCAGATGTCCGCCAGCGCTTCCTGAATGCCGCTCTGCGGCGCTTCGTAGTCGCTGACGAGCAGTCCGCTCCGGTCTGGCGCAGGCAGCGCTTTTCGGTCGACCTTGCCGTTGCTCGTCAGCGGAATGCTGTCCAGTCTGACGAAATAGGACGGGATCATGTACTCCGGCAGGCACTCCTTCAAGTGCTGCTTGAGCTTCGCTTTATCGATTTCGCCGCCTTCCCGAGCGACGACGTACGCGCACAGATAGCTTTGCTGCTGTTCGCCGGCCCGGGCCGTCACCACCGCTTCCTTGACCGACTCGTGGCGGATCAGCCGGTTCTCGATCTCGCCCAGCTCGATGCGGTACCCCCGGATCTTGACTTGATTGTCGATCCGGCCCAAAAATTCGATTTCCCCGTTCGGCAGCCAGCGGGCCAGATCGCCTGTCTTGTACATCCGCGTTCCGGGCGCGTGCGGGTTGTCCACGAACTTCACGGTCGTCAGCTCCGGCCGGTTGAAGTACCCCCGGGCTACGCCGTCGCCCGCGATACACAATTCTCCCGGCACGCCGATCGGAACGAGCTGATGATGGGCGTCCACGATGTAAATCTGCGTGTTGCCGATCGGCTTCCCGATGGTCAGACCGACAGCTTCTCCCTGCATGCGCTTCGCCGTAGACCAGATCGTCGTTTCCGTCGGGCCGTACACGTTGTACACCTCTGGCTGCCCGAAGCTTCGCAGCCGCTGCCACAGCGCCGCAGGCAGCTCCTCGCCTCCGACCAGAAGCTTGCTCAGCCCGCCCAAGGCGCGCCCGAACGCCGGATGCTCCAGCAGCATCTTGAGCCGCGACGGCGTGCTCTGCATCGCGCCGATCCCGTGCCGCTCGATCAAGGCGGCCAGCTTCGTCCCGTCGCCGCCTTCTTCCTCGTCAGCGATGACGACCTTCATACCATGCGTCAACGGCACCAGCGTCTCCAGACCGAAGATATCGAAGGAGATCGTGGTCAAGCACAGGATGCTCGCGCAGTGGTGCAGCTCCGTTTCGCTCACAATGGCGTGAATGAAATTGTTCACCTGCCGGTGCTCTACCATAACGCCCTTCGGGTTGCCCGTGGAACCGGAGGTATACAGCACATACGCCAAATCGCGGCATGTATTCGCGGCCTTCGGATTGCCCGTTTCGCCGTCCCGGTACAGCGCCTCGTCCGTCATATCCAGCACCGTTCCGCTGAACGCCAGACCGCTGCCCAGTTCGCGGGATGTCGCCAACAGTCCGATCTTCGCATCTTCCAGCATGTAAGCGATCCGCTCCTTCGGATGGGTCGGATCGATCGGCAGGTAAGCGCCGCCCGCCTTCAGGATGCCGAGAATACCGACGAGCATTTCCAGCGACCGCCCGACCATAAGGCCGACGATCGTCTCCGGCCCGACCCCGTGGCTCCGCAGCACACGGGCCAGCTGGTTGGACCTGGCGTTCAGCTCCCGGTACGTGAAGGACCGGTCTCCGAACACGGCTGCGATCCGGTCCGGCTGCGCTTCGGCCTGCGCCTCAAACAATTGCGGCAGCGTCTTTTCCCGCGGATATTCCATTGGCGTAGCGTTGAATTCCACCGTCAGCTTCCGTTTTTCGTCCTCAGTGACGACTTCGATCGCGGAAATCGCCGCTTCGGGATCAAGGCACAAGCGGTTTAAAATGTGCGAGTAATTCCGGCCGATCCGTTCGATCGTCTCCGCGCGGAACAGCTTGGTGCCGTATTCGATCGTATACCGGATCGTCTTCTCGCTCTCGACCGCATGCAGCGTCAGATCGAATTTGGAGATGCTGCTGCCGGTAGGGACAAGCTTCAGCGTGAGCTCCGGCGAAGCGGCCACCCGCTCTCCGTCCGCATAGCTCATATTGAACATCACATCGAACAGCGGATTGCGGCTCGTATCCCGCTTCACCCGCACCTTATCCAGCAGCTCCTCGAACTGGTAGCTCTGATTCTCGTAGGCGTGGAGCGCGTTTTCCTTGACTTCCTTCAAAAACTCGCTGTAGCGCTTTTCTCCCGAAGCCCGATTCCGCAGCGCCAGCGTGTTGACGAACATCCCCACGATGCTTTGCAGATCGGCGTGGGGTCTTCCGGCGACCGGGCTTCCGATCACGATATCGTCCTGTCCGCTGTACTTCGACAGCAGAATATGGAAGGCAGACAGCAGAACCATATGCAAGGTGCTGCCGGTTTCCCGGGCCAGCTTGCGCAGCCCTTCCGTCAACGCTTCGTCCAGAGCAAAGCTCAGGACATTCCCTTCGAAGCTTTGCATGACAGGCCGTTCGTCATCGTACGGCAAGTTCAATACCGGGATTTCACCCTCGAACCGGTTCACCCAGTAAGCCTCCTGCCGCCTCATCGCCTCCGATTGCAAAAACTTGTTTTGCCAAACCGCAAAATCCTTGTATTGAATGCGGAGCGGCTCCAACGGCTTGCCGTTGTACAGCTCGATCAACTGCCTCATCAGCAGCCGCATGGACACTCCGTCGCTGATAATGTGATGCATGTCCACCCATAAATACGTTTTGCCCCGCCTCGGAACGAGCGCCGCCCGGAACAAAGGGGCTTTCCCCAGGTCGAAGGGGCGGACAAAAGCCGCAAACCCCGCTTCCGCATCTTCGTCGCTCCCGGCTCTTCGCTCCAGCGTAAACACAAGCTCCGGCTCGATTCGCTGAACGATGCTGCCGTCCAAGCTTTCGAAGGAGGTGCGCAGCGACTCGTGTCTTCTCACCAGCGCTTGGAATGCCGCCTCGATGCGGTCGGGATCGATATTTCCTTCAACTTCGCAGATGGCCGGCATGTTGTAGACGGTACCCTTCTCCAGCTGCTGGATCAGGTACATCCGTTTTTGGGCGGAAGACGTTTCGTAAAACGGCTGCGGTTCGCACGGTTCGATCGAGGTGTAGAGGGTTTGCCCGCTGTTCTCGATGTACCGGCCCATCGCTTCGAGCGTCGGACTGCGGAACACTTCCTTCAACGGCACCTCGACGTTCAGCCGTTTATGGATTTTGCTGACCAGCACGGTCGCTTTTAGCGAATGGCCGCCCAGATCGAAGAAGTTGTCGCGGATGCCGACCCGCTCCACGCCCAATACCTCGCGCCACACTTCGGCCAGCTTTGCCTCCGCTTCGGTTCCAGGCGCTTCGTACTCGCCCTCCGGCCCGCCGCCGAAATCCGGCTCGGGCAGCGCACGCCGGTCGATCTTGCCGTTGCTCGTCAGCGGCATCCGCTCCAGCAGCGTAAAATGAGCCGGCACCATGTAATGCGGCAGGCTTTCCTTCAATGCGCTGCGGATGCCGGCCAGCTCGGCGCTGCCATCTCCGACGAGATACGCCGCCAGAACCTTCTCGTGCTGCCGGTTCTCCCGGGCGATGACGACGGCTTCCTTGATACCCGGAAGGCCAAGCAGCTTCGCCTCGATCTCCCCCGGTTCGATCCGGAAGCCCCGGATCTTCACCTGGTTATCGGTCCGGCCGATAAATTCGATCTGTCCGTCCGGACGCCACTTCGCCAGGTCCCCGGTCCGGTATAGCCGCTCCCCGGGCTCGAACGGATTCTCAATAAACTTCTCCGCGCTTAATTCCGGCCGGTTCAAGTAGCCTCTCGCGAGTCCCGTACCGGCGACCCACAGCTCGCCCGGCACCCCGACCGGCGCAAGATGACCCTGCCGGTCAACGATATATACCCGGACATTGGACAGCGGCTTGCCGATCACGCCCGCGAACGACTCCAGCCCGTCCCGGGGAATCGGCGCCGTCACGCAGCCGATCGTGCTTTCCGTCGGTCCGTAATGGTTCATCAGGCGAACCCGCCGCTGCCGGTCCATCCGGTAAAACTGTTCGATATCCTTGACATTGAATGTCTCCCCGCCGAGGATGATCAGCCGGAGGCGGCCCGTTTCAATCATCCGCTCGACGCCTTCTCCTTGCAGCAGAAGCTGGAAGAGCGACGGTGTCATTTTCAAATACGTGCAGTGTTCCCCGACATACCGGACAAGCGCGTTCGGCTCCTTGTACGTGTCCTCCGGCAGCAGATGCAGCGTGATGCCGCCGGCCAAGGCAGTGTACACCGACGTATAGCCCAGGTCAAACGCATACGAGGAGAGCAGCGCCGTTGCGTCCTCATCCGTAACCGAAGCTTTCTCCAGCATCGCACGGCAGTAATTGGCCAGGCTCGAATGGGTGATCATTACCCCCTTCGCCTTGCCGGTCGTGCCCGACGTGTAGATCACATAGGCCAAGCTGTCGCCCGTATGGACGGGGACGGGATTGCCTCCTTCGCCTTCGCCCGCTGACAACACGTCGTCGCAGAGATCGACCGCTTCGCCGTGGAAATCTACTTTTTCCAGCCCGACGTCTCCGGCGGTCACAAGAACCCGGACGGCCGCATCGGCAAGCATATACCCAATCCGTTCCTGCGGCTGGCCCGGATCGATCGGCAGATAAGCGCCGCCCGATTTCAGAATGCCGAGAATACCGACCGCCATCTCCAGCGATGGCTCCGCCAGCAGCCCGACAATAGTATCCGCTCCCACGCCCCGGCTCCGCAGCGCGCGGGCAAGCCGGTTGGATTGTTCGTTCAGCTCCCGATACGTAAGCAGCCGGTCTCCGCACACAACCGCGGGATGGTCCGGCCTTCTCTCCGCCTGGGCCTCGAACAGCTCCACCATTGTATCGCCCTGCCGCATGTAGTCCGCCTTCGTGTCGTTAAAGTCGTACAGAATCCGGCTTTTCTCTTCCGCCGTGATCATCTCGATCTGCGAGACCGGAATGCGCTCGTTCGCAGCGACGGCTTCAAGCATATGCTCAAAGTGATGCTTGACGCCGGTCACGCTCTCCCGATCATATAGCAACTCATTGTAAGAAAATGTAACTTCCAACTCTTCATTCGGTACGATCTTCACGTTAAAATCAAAGCTGGTCTGCTCGTATCCGTCGAAATCCTGCACGCTGTAGCCCAATCGCTTCTCGAAATCGAAGCCGATGAACTGTTCGTCCACGTAATAGTTTTGGAACGTCATTTTGTTATGAATGAGCTTATCCTTTAAGGCGGTCAGCGCTTGAATGTCCGCGAGCGGATAATAATCGTACTGTGCGGATTCAAGCGATTGCCGCTGCGTTTCCTTCAACAAGTCGATAAACCGGCTGTCCGGACCGCTGCTGACGCGCACGGGGATCGTATTGATCAATAAGCCGACCAATTCGTCAATTCCGCCGATCCCCGCATTCCGGCCGGATACGACAGCGCCGAAAACGACATCCGAAGTATGGTTAACCTTCTGAAGCAGAATGCCCCATACCGCCTGGATCACGGTATTGATCGTCGTCTGCGTGCGTTGGGCGAGCCTCCTGAGCCGCTCGCTTCGCGTCTTGTCGATCCGGAACTCCAGCCGGCCCAGAACGTATTCTCCGGCGGCCGCTTTCGCGGACTCCGGCAGTTTCGCAACCGTCTCGTACTCCTCCAAACGGCGCTCCCAATACGCCCGGGCCTTCGATTGATTTTGGCGCTGCAGCCAGTGAATGTACTCGGCATACCGTTTCGGTAGCGGAGCGTCCAGCGGCTCGTTGTTTTTCAGCTTGGCGTACAGCTCGAAGAAATCTTTCATGAGCACCCAAAGGCTCCATCCGTCGGCCAAAATATGGTGCGAGCTCCAAATCACTTTATATTGCCGGTCGCCAAGCTTCAGGACGGACAGCCGGATCAACAGGTCCTCGCTTAATTCAAACAAGTTCGCCCGATCCGCCCGTTCAAACTGCTCGATGTAGGCCTGCCGGGCCGCCTCGTCCAGATGCATTACGTCTTCGAAATACACGTTCGCCTGCCGCTCCGCCAGCACGACTTGTCTGGGCCGATTTAAGTGCCGGTGAACGATGACTGTCCTTAAAAGTTCGTACCGTTCAATCAGCTTGTTGAAGCTTTGCCTCATCAGCTCCATGTCGAGATGCCCATGGGCCATATAAGTATTTTGCTCGAAGTAAGCGGCGGACTCACGGTCTAATAACGCGTGGAACAGCATGCCCTCCTGCATCGGGGTCAGCGGATAAATATCGGCAATGCGGAAACGGTTATCGGCTTCGTATTTCTGCTTCAAGTATTCCAGCTCTTCCAAAGTCAAGGCAGGGTCCGAAAAATCGGAAGGCGTCGTTTCGGCCGTTTCCCGGCTTTTGCAATGGTCGATAATCGCCAGCAGGTGCTTCCTGAAGCTCGCCCCTACTTCGGCCATCGTGCTTTCGCGATACTTCTTGGCATTGTAGGAGATCGTAAAGGCCAGCCGCTGTCCGGTAATCATTCCGTTGATATCGATCTCGCTGATTCGCTCCCCTTCCAAGCTCTTGCTGTCCCCGCAGGATAGAGGCGACCATTCGAACATATCGGTGCTCAGTTCGCCGTCGAACTGCCCCAAATAATTGAAGCTGATTTCCGGTTCCCGCGAAGGCCATACACGCTTACGGTCCATGTATTTGAAAATCCCGTAGCCAATCCCCTTGTTCGGCACATGCCGGAGCGTTTCCTTGACC
Organism: Paenibacillus ehimensis NBRC 15659; assembly: GCF_004000785.1. Taxonomy (GTDB): domain Bacteria; phylum Bacillota; class Bacilli; order Paenibacillales; family NBRC-103111; genus Paenibacillus_G; species Paenibacillus_G ehimensis. The sequence goes on from NZ_BILX01000042.1 coordinate 25,093, forward strand.
CGCTTGACGGCATCGGATAGCGCCGCGTCTTTCATCGTCAGCAGCAAAGGATACTGGGCCGTAAACCATCCTATGGTCCTGTTGACGTTGATATCGCCCGCCAGCTTGACTCTGCCGTGACCCTCCAGATTGATAAGAACGCGTTCTTCCGAAGTCCATTCCCGTATTGCAAGCCCCAAGGCCGTCAATAAAATATCGTTGATGTCCGTGTTGTAGGCCATATTGACATTTCTTAACAAATCGTCGGTTTCTTCCATGCTGAATTCGACGACGATGTCCTGCGCATACTTGATTTTATTGTACTCCTCGCCGATCGCCCGATCTGCCGGAAGCGGCTTAACATCGGCTTTTTCAATCGAATCCCAATACGCAAGCTCCGCTTGAAGCTCATCGCTCTCAAGCTGCTTTTGCAAATAAGCGCCCCACTCCCGGAAGGAGTTCGTTTTGGCTTGGAATTCGACAGCCTCTCCGCTCAGCGCCTGCCGGTAGCCCAATGCAAAGTCTTCGAACAAAATTCTCCAGGATACCCCGTCCACCACGAGATGATGAATCGCGATAAGCAGGTGATCGCCTTCGTCCGTCCGGAACAGGCCAAGCTGAACCAGCGGCCCCTTCGCCAAATCCATCCCGCTTTGCAGTTCGCTGCAGCGAAGCTTCATCTCTTCTTCATAGCCGTCGCATCCGGTATAATCAAACACCTTGAACGCAAACAGCGCCCCATCCGCATCCGCTTCCGTCCCACGGTTATACTGGACGATGCCGTCGTCCTCTTGACGGTAAACCATCCTTAATGCGTCGTGATGCCGCACGATGTGACGGAACACCTGACGGACGATGTCTTCTTGAAAGCGCTCCTTCCTGAAAATCATGGCCGCCTGGTTCCAGTGATGCTTATTCGTCAGCTTCCGCTCGAAAAACATCCGTTGAATCGGAGTCAACGCCGCTTCACCTTCAACGGAGGCTTGCTCGATGCCGGTTTCGCTGCTCTTGATTTTGCTGCCGATGCTTTTTAGCGTTCCGTCGTCGAAAATATCTTTGATTTCCAAGGTATAGCCGTACTTTTGCAATTTGGAGGTAATGCGGATCGCCTTGATCGAATCCCCTCCGAGATCGAAGAAATTCGCGTTGATTCCGACCTGGCTGACCCCCAGCACCTCGCTGCAAATTTCGGTCAGCTTCGCTTCGATATCGTTGTGCGGAGCCTCATACTCGCTCGCGGTCAGTGCGCGGATATCCGGGGCGGGCAGCGCTTTGCGGTCGATTTTGCCGTTGGGCGACAACGGCAGCTCCTCCATGACGACGATGGCCGATGGCACCATATAGTCCGGCAGCCTGCGGCGTAATGCGCTGCGCCATAGCGCAGACAGGCCCGCCGTTTCCAGTGCTGCATTTTCCGGCACCACGTAGGCCACAAGCCACGGGCTCCCCGGCTGATCTTCCCTGGCCATGACGAATGCATCCTTCACGCCTTCGATTTCCCGCAGCGCCGCTTCGATCTCGCCCGGCTCGATTCGGTAGCCCCGCAGCTTGACCTGATGGTCGATCCGGCCCAAATATTCAATCGTCCCGTCGGGCAAAAATCGTGCCAGATCTCCCGTGCGGTACAATACCGGCGTCTGCTCCTCCGCATACGGGTTCGCCACGAAGCTGCTCGCGGTCAGCTCCGCGTCGCCGATATACCCGCCGCCAACCTGCACGCCGGCAATGCACAGCTCGCCCGGTAAGCCTATCGGCACCAAGCCCAGCTCCCGGTTCAGGATATACACGCGCGTTCCTGCCACGGGCCGGCCAATGGGCACCGGCTTTCCTGCAAGAGACGGCATGTCCGTCAGACGGCTGTAGACCGTGACATCCGTACACTCCGTGGGACCGTACGTATTGACCACCTCGGCCCGGCAAGCGTCCGACGCCGTCCAGAGCACAAGCTTGTCCGCCGCAATCGGCTCCCCGCCGAGGAAGACGTGCCGCAGCGTACTTAGCGGCCTGTAGCCCGCGGACGCCGTTTCGTCCAACAGCGGATAAAAGGCGCTTGGCGTCCCGTTCAGGAGCGTGATTCCGTGCCGCTCGATCAGCGCCGTCACTTCGCGCGCATCGTAAGGACCCGTCGGCAGCAGCACCAGCCGTCCTCCGGTGACGAGCGGAGCGAAAATGTTCTTCTGCGTAAGGTCGAAGCTCGGCGACGAGATGAGCAGCACCCGATCCGCTTCCGTCATTTCGAACTCGCTGATATACCACTGGATCAGGTTCGCGAAACCGGACCGATAGACGCTCGCTCCTTTCGGCATTCCTGTCGACCCTGACGTATAGATCACATACATCCGATGCTGCGCGCCGGCCGCGCCGTGCGGGTTATGCTCCGGCTCGTTGTCCAGCCCCTCCGCTTCGTCATCCAGACAAACCAGCGCCATGTCTGGCGCCGTCAAGCCTTCCGCCCATACCCGCTTGGTCACCAGCGCCTTTAATCCGGCGCGCTCCGCCATCATGCCGAGCCGCTCCTTCGGCAGCGCCGGGTCCAGAGGCACATAGGCGCCGCCGGCTTTGAGCACGGCCAGCAGGCTTGTGACCAGCTCCGGGCTGCGCCCCAAGCAGACGCCGACCAGCGTATCCGCTCCGACCCCGAGCGATTTCAGCCGGTGCGCCAGCCGATTCGCTCCCGCATTCAATTCCCGGTAAGTGAGCCGCTGCTCTCCGGCGATGACGGCGATCCGATCAGGCGTTCTGGCCGCCTGTTCCTCGAACAATTCGTGAACCATTTCCTTCCGGTCGTTCGCTTGCGTGCCGCTGAAACGATGAAGGAGCGTATGCAGCTCTTCCCGGTCAAGCATCTCGATTTGCGAAATGCTCCGCTCGGCATGACGGCATATGCCGTTTAAGATTTCGATATAATGCTTAGCCATTCTTTCGATCGTTTGCTCTTGAAACAGCTTCGTGCAGTATTCGAAGCTCAGCTTCAAGGCTCCATTCTTTTCCAGTACAAGTAAGCTGATATCGAATTTGGCAATGCGGCTGGGAATGCCTTTCAGCTCCAGCGCAAGTCCGTTCGCTACCGACGTCGTCCCCGCACCTTCCGGGGCTTCCACGCTATACATGTCAAACAAGACGTCAAACAGCGGATTTCGGCTGATATCCCTGACGATATTCAGCTTTTCCAGCAGCCGTTCCAGCGGATAGCTTTCATTCTCGTAGGCTTTCAGCGAGTTTTCCTTTACTTCGTTCAAAAACGCAAGATACGATTTGTCTCCACGTGGGCGGCTCCTGAGCGCCAGCGTATTCACAAACATCCCCATCACGGATCGAAGCTCCGCACGGGGCCGCCCGGCCACCGGTACGCCCACAACGATATCGTCCTGTCCGCTGTACTTGGACAACAATACGTAGAAGGCGGACAGCAGAACCATCTGCAGCGTGCATTCCCGTTCCTTCGCGAGCTCGCGCAGCCGTTTCGTCGCAGGTTCGTTCACCGTGAAGCCGATCGTATTTCCTTCGAAGCTCTGCAATGCGGGGCGGGCATAGTCGTACGGCAGCTGCAGAGCCTGAACGCCGTCCCGGAATTGATTCATCCAGTATTGCTCCTGCTTCTTCGCGTCTTCCGATTGCAGGTAACGGTTATGCCAGACGGCAAAATCCGAATACTGGATGCGCAGCGGTTCCAATACGGCCCCGTCGTAGAGCATAGCCAATTCGTCGGTGAACGTCCGGATGGACAAACCGTCCGAAATGATATGGTGCATATCGACCAGCAAGTAACGGTTCTCCGGGGTCTTAACCCATTCCGCGCGGAACAGCGGAGCTTTGTCCAGCTCGAACGGCCGGATGAAGCCGCTTGCGATCCCTGCCAGATCGGCTTTGCTCCCCTGCCGAACCTCGAATTGAAACGAAACGTCGCGGGCGATTTTCTGAACGACCTCGCCATCCGCCGTTTCGAACGAGGTTCTTAACGCTCCATGCCGGCGCACCAGCTCTTGAAGCGCCTGTTCGATGCGGCCTTGGTCGGCCTCTTCTCCCAGCTCGAAGATGCCTGGCATATTATACGCAGTGCTCCCGGGATCCCGCTGCTGTAAAGCATACAACCGTTTCTGTGCAGAGGACGTTTCGTACGCTTCCTTCTCCCCGCACGGCTCGATAGGCTCATAGCCGTGCTCGCCGCTTCGCTCAATATAACCGGCAAGTTCGCGGACCGTCGGATGCTGAAACAGCTCCTTGAGCGGAATTTTGACCTGAAACGCCTTGTGAATCTCGCTCGTTACCGCAGTCGCTTTTAACGAATGCCCTCCCAGGTCAAAGAAGTTGTCATCGATGCCAACTCTCGGAACGCCTAACGCCGCTTCCCAGATCGCCGCCAACGTAGCTTGAAGCTCGTTGTGCGGAGCTTCATATCCGGACGAGAGCAGGCTGCCAATGTCCGGCTCCGGCAGCATTTTCCGGTCCACCTTCCCGTTGCCCGTCAGCGGAAACCGATCCATCCGGATGAAGAAGGCGGGGATCATGTAATCGGGCAAGCTTCCTTTTAAGTAGGCTTGGAGCGCCACTTTATCGACTTCCGCGCGGCTTACGAAATAAGCGCATAAATAAGGCTGCTGCTGGTTGTCCTCCTTCGCCAGCACAACGGCATCTTCGATAAGCGCATGGCTGAGCAGCCGGTTTTCAATTTCCCCAAGCTCGATGCGGTAGCCTCTGATTTTCACCTGATGGTCGATCCGGCCCAAATATTCCATCTCTCCGCCGGGCAGCAGCCGGACCCAATCGCCCGACCGGTAAATCCGCTCGAGCTCCTTGTGCGGATGGCGCAAAAAACGCTGCTGCGTCAGCTCTTCGCGGTTTAAATAGCCCCGCGCCACCCCGTCGCCGCCCACGTACAGCTCGCCCGGAACGCCGAACGGTTGAATGTTCAAATGCTCGTCCATCACGTACGTGGACAATGTCGGGATCGCTTTGCCGATATTGCTGATCCCGCTGATGATCTCCTGCATCCCGATTTCTTTATACGTGACGTGCACCGTCGTTTCGGTGATGCCGTACATGTTGATCAGTCGCGTATCCGGGTATTTCTGTTTCCATGCCTTTAGCATTTTCGGCTTCAAGGCTTCCCCGCCGAAGATGACATACCGTAAGCGCAACTGCCGGCTGCGCTCCTGCATTTCCAGATTCATCAAGTTATAAAAAGCGGACGGCGTTTGATTCAGCACCGTTACGTTTTCGTTTTTCAGCAGGGCCAGAAAGCTCTCGAAATCTTTGGTCGCAAACTCCGGCACCACAACCAATTTGCCACCGTACAGCAAAGCGCCGTACATTTCCCAAACGGAAAAATCGAAGCAGTTCGAATGGAACATCGTCCAGACGTCGTTCTCCGTAAAATCAAACGGCATCTTATCGTTGAATAGAAGCCGGACCACGTTGTTGTGCTCGACCATCACCCCTTTGGGCTGGCCGGTCGTCCCGGAAGTGTAGATGATATACGCCAGGTGACGGCTGTGATTGACGGAACAGAGCGGGCCTGCCGGACCGTGATAAATGCGCTCATCCAAAATGTCGATCCGGGTTCCGGTAAAATCGGTGTCTCGAGCCAACCCGCCGGAGGTAATCAATACGCCAAGCTGCGAGTCCTTGATCATGTAGTCGATTCTGTCCTTAGGCAGCTTGATATCGATAGGCAAATAAGCGCCCCCCGCCTTCAGCGTTCCCAGCATGGCTACGACCATCTCGACGGACCGGTCCACCATGACCCCTACGATCGTTTCCGCTTGGACCCCTTGATCCCGCAGCCAGGCGGCGAGCTGGTTGGAGCGCTCGTTTAGCTGCTTGTAAGTGAATGAACGTCCCTCATACACGACGGCGATGCGCTCCGGCGTACGCTCCGCCTGCTCCTCGAACAATTGATGAATCGTTTTGTCCGCAGGATACGTCGCTTTTGTATCGTTCAGCCCGTACAATAATTCGTGCCTTTCGTCCTCGCCGATCATTTCCAGCTCGCACAGGCGCTGCCCCGGCCGCTCCACGATATTTTCCATCAGCTTCAGCCAATGAACGGCCATACGCCCGACCGTTTCCGGCTTGAACAGATCGGTATTGAACTCGATGCCGCATTGGTACCGCCCCTCATGCCGCACTTCAAAAAATAAATCGACCTTCGAGCTGCCCGTCTTGAGCTCATGACAGCTTAGCCGAAGCTTCTCGCCTTGAAAGGTCAGGCTTTGATTGTTGTGAAACGTAAACAGCACGTCAAACAGCGGGTTGCGCCTGACATCCCGGGGAACATGGAGCAGATTGACCAGCTCTTCGAACGGGTAATCGGCATGCTCGAGGACGCTTAACGCATGGTCCTTCACATCCGTGAGAAATTGAACGAACGTCTTGGCGGGAGCCGGAACACTGCGCATCGGAACGGTGTTGACGAACATTCCGAGCAGCGGGCCAGCGTCCGCGTGATTCCTGCCTTCGACCGCCGTTCCGATGACGATATCGTCTTGTGCGGCGTATTTGGACAGCAGCACATAAAGCGCTGCGAGAAAAAACATATAGGGGGTAAAGTGATTCGCTTTGCACCATTCGTCGATGTTCCGGCCGATATGATCCTCAAGCGGCAAAGAAAGGTAGCTTCCGTGAAACGTCTGCCGGGCCGGCCTGCCCGAATCCGTCGGAAGCTGCAAAACCGGGATACGGTCCGCGAACACGCCACTCCAGAATTGCTCCTGCTGGCGGGTCTCTTCCTCGGACCGGTGCCGTTGGTTCCATAACACGTAGTCTTTATACTGAATGCGGGGCGGAGCCAGCTCCAGACCGTCATAGGCGGCCAGCAGCTCCTGCGCGAACAGGACCGCGCTCGCTCCGTCAAAAACAATGTGGTGCGTATCCAGCAGCAGCACATGCTTCGTCTCTTCCAGCTTGAGCAATTTCACTCTGACCAGCGGAAGACAATTCAAATCAAAGGGCTGTATAAATTGCGTGGCTTGCTCTTCCAGATAACGGCTTGCTTCGATCCCTTCCGGCTTTTCGTCGTACGCTATCGGAAGGTCGAGGTCGCGAACGATCCTTTGGACGACCGTTCCGTCCGCTTCTTCAAAATACGTTCTTAGCGCTTCATGTCTGGCGATTACTTGAAGAACCGCTTTCTCCAGCGACGCGACATCCAGACGCCCTTCGATTTCAATCGCGCTGGATACGTTGTAATTCAAGCTTTCCGGATCCAGCTGATGAAGAGCGTACAGTCTTTTTTGTGCGGAGGACGCCGGATAATGCTCACGCGGCTCCGCAGGCAGGATGGTCCGCTCCTCCCGTTCCTCCGCCGTCGCGGCATCCAGCAGCGAGGAAAGATGCCTGATCGTCGGCCGTTCGAACAGGCTCCTGAGCTGGAGCTTCTTGTTGAACTGCTTTTGCAGGGCCGCGAGCAGCCTCATCGCCTTCAACGAATTTCCGCCCAGCTGGAAGAAGTCGTCTTCCGCTGCGGCAGACTGTACCTGCAGGATGTCCAGCCAGAGACGGTGCACCTGCTGCTCCGTTTCGGTGAACCGTTCCTTGGACGCCACGACCTGCGCATTCGCTCTGGTACGGATGTCGTCCACCTGAAAGAAGACGTCCGGAATCATATAGGAAGGCAGCTCTTTCCTGAGTCCGGCGGCGATCGCGCTTGAATCCGCCAATGGTTCGACGGCAGTGACGTACGCGATCAGCCCGGAACGCGCTTCGTCATGCTCGCATGCCGCTTCGGCAATGAGGGCGTGGCTTCTTAAGCGCTCCTCGATCACATGGAGACTGACGAGTCTTCCTTTGATGCGAAGCAGCTTCGCTTCCTCGCCCAGCACCTGCAGCTCTCCGCGCTCAAGCCATCTTCCGCGCAAGTTCGTATTGTAAATTTCGATGTCGCTCGGGCCGATATAAATGTCGCCCACGATCCCCAGTCCCGCAAGCTGCATTTCCCGGTCCAACACGAACACTCTCGCGTCTTCGTGCCGCGCAATGCCGTAATCGGCAGCCTTGACTCCCAGCTTTCGTTCGACATCCTCTTGCTTCAAGGTCGTATATCGGGCAAGAATGCGCTCCACTTCTTCGCCGGGAACGATATTGATTTCGGCCACGGGCCGGGTCTCTTCAGCGATCCGGATTCGCATCAGCTGCTGAAAATACGCCGCCCACCGCTTCGCCGTATCTTCCGATATGACCCCCGTATTATAATCAAATCTTATAATTAGCTCGTTTCCGAATTCAAACAGGGTGACGAACAAATCGTACTTGCTCTCGGCGATGCCGACCGGCACATAGTCCGTTTCCGTTCCATGGAAGGCGTCGCCCGCAAAGCCCCGGACCATGTTAAAGACGACATTGCAGCTTTGCTCCGCATGCGCAGAATCGAAGTAACGGGCCGCTTCCAGCTCTTCAAAATAATGCTTCGCTTTGCCTGCAAGCCGCTCCAACGAATCCGTCTCTTCAACCTCCAAATCGACACCGATCATCTCGACGCAATTGCCTACCAACGATTCGACCCCAACGATATGCTGCCCTGCGAAAGGGACTCCGAAGGCCGTATGCCGGTTTTGCGTCACCTTGCTTAAGAAGGCGGCAAATAACGAAGCTGCTGTGTGAAACAGGCTTGTGCCGCTTGTCGCCGACGCTTTTCTCAGCAGCCGCAGCGTCTCCTTGCTTTCTCTCAGCTCGAAGCGCGCCCCCGTGAATTGCTTGGGTCTAGCGGAGAAATCCGTCGACAGATCGACGAAGCTGTCCGTTTGCGGGACGCCGGTCCCGGGCGGAAATAGCCGCGCTTCGTCACGCTCCTCCGAGCGGAGCCATTCTTCTTTTACCCGCAAATAGCTTCTGAACGGCCAAGCAAGCTCCAGCTCCGGCTCACGTCCGGTACAGTGACTGTTGTAAATTTCGGAGAGCTCATGGTATAGAACCCCGATCGACCAGCCGTCGGCAATGATGTGATGGACGACAAGAGCAAAAATCGACTGCTCCTCCGACTCCCGAATGAGCGCCGCCCGGAACAGCGGTTCGGTCAGCTTAAAAGGTTTTGCCGCGAAAGCCTCAAGCATCACGGCGGCATCCTGTCCCAAGGCGTCCATCGTTTCGATCTGCGCCGGTATCCGGCTCCGTACCGTTTGCGTCCGACTCACCGGATCGACAACCGTCCTGAGCGCCTCGTGACGCTCCATCAGTCGATCCCAGCTTTGCTGGAGGGCGCTCAGATCGATGCTGCCTTTAATTCGAAACGCCAGCGCTTCGTTGAAAGCCGAGCCGCCCCCTGCAATCTCGCATTGTCCCAATATGTTTACTTGCTCTTTGGATAATAGAAAAGCGCGGTTTTCCGTTTCCGGCTCCGCCATCGCGTCGGCTACGAGCTGCTTCATCCTGTCGCGTCTTCGCATCGCCGCTTCCTCTTCGGCCGATCGGACGGTCTGAGCCCGTGCGGCGGCCGTCACGGCAATTTCCTGCAGCGCCGGAGCCTCGGGCGTACGGTCAGTTTGAACCCGTTCGGACGGCCGATCCTTCGAGACGCTCGCGAGATAAAGCGCAATTTTGTTTATATCCGTCAGCTCTTCGTACAGCTTCGAGTAAGGAATATCGACTCCGAATTGACGGACAACCGCAGCACGGATTTTTGTATAGATCATCGAATCGATGCCAAGCTCAATCAAATGTTCATGAGGATCGAGCTCGCTTTTTTTGATTTTCGTCATTCCGGCTACGATGTCGGTGAACTGCTCCAGCATGTCATGGAAGGATACGTTACGCATAAGGGTATGTTTCCTCCTCAATTATAGGTCGCTCCCGCTTCGGAAGCCGCAACTTCCCGCGCAGCATCGGAAGCAAGCTCAAAGCTTGGCCAGCATCTCAACGGGTCAAACGCATAAGTCGGAAGATGAATCCTTCGCACCTGCTGCCGGTCGTACAGGAGAGTCCACGCAAGCTCGGCTCCTCGGGTATAAATCTGCGCGACTCGCAGCAATTGGCTTTCCCGGTTCGCAAGGTCCAGCTCCGCCAACAACTGATTTCCGGTGAGACTTAGCTGCGCCACATCGTTCTCGTTCAATTCTCCGACGTTCTTGACCGCCTTTGACAGCTTTACTTTTTTATGGGTTCCGTAGAATATCCGCTCGGCCGGCTGCGTCTTATGGTCAAACCGCTTCAGCTTCGTCAACAGCTCCGCCGTGGAATACGCCAGCACAGCCACTCTCACCTCATGGTGCTCGCGCGCGGTACCTGACGTATAGCATACGTCCTCGATACGCGCGTCCCCATTCCGCTCAAGGAAGCGGACATAGTCCTCCACCAGCCTTTTCAGCACGGTTTTATGTTTGGCGCTTAGCGTAAACAAATGCAGCGCCCCGTTTGAATCCGCCGGTTGCGCTCCGCCCCCGTCCGTGTCAACGAACTCTTCCAGAATCACATGGGCATTCGTGCCGGAAAAGCCGAAATTGTTGATCGCGCATCTTCTTACTCCGCCGATCGGCTGCCAATCCGCTGCGCTCCGCGCAACATAAAACGGCGACTCTTCGAAACGTATCTGTTGATTTGCCTCTGTAAAATTGGCGAGCGGCGGAATTTGCTTATGCTTCAGCATCAAGCAGCATTTCACCAAGCTCGATAGCCCGGAGGCTTCGTACAAATGGCCGATATTCGCCCGCACCGAGCCGATCGAACAGTACCCGGTGTCGGCCGTATATTGGGCATAGGCATCGGTCAGCCCTTGCACCTCGATGGGATCGCCGGCAGGCGTGCCCGTCCCTTGCGCTTCCACATAGCCTATCGTGGCCGGGTCCACCTTCGCCCGCTGCAAGGCTTCTACAACCGCAGCCGTCTGAGCTGCCGGATTCGGGGCCGACATCCCTGCGGACGTCCCGTCATGGTTCACCGCGCTCCCTTTGATGACGGCATAGACTGGGTCCCGGTCCCGTATAGCTGCGCTTAAGGGCTTGATCAATACGGCAATCACCCCTTCGCCTTCTCCCGTCCCGCCGCCTGACGAATCGAACGGTCTCGACCTGCCGTCGGCGGACTCGAACCCCGCTTTGAACCCGTCGTCGACCGGCACGGTTTTCAAGCGGACTCCGCCCACGAGCGCCTGCTCGCACTGCCCGTTCCGAATGGCTTCGCAAGCGAGATCCAAGGCGACCAAGGAGGAGGAGCAAGCCGTATCGACCATCAGAGCCGGGCCTTTCAGATCAAAAATATACGAGACTCTGCCGGCGATATTCGCGGACAAATATCCCGTCGGCGTACTCGCATCCTGCGACAAAGCGAGCATCCGCTGGTACTTGTAGCCGTCCATGTCCCCGATATAGCCTACATACACGCCGGTTTTCGTCCCTTTCAACCGGCCTCCGCCGTAGCCCGCATCCTCAAGCGCCTTAGCGGCCGTCTCCAGAAACAACCGCTGCGCCGGCGACATCGCGATCGCTTCCACGGGCAAAATTTTAAAAAACGGATAATCGAAGGTATCGATTTCATCCAGATAGGAAACCCGATGATACCGGAGGCGGTCCGGGTCGTACCCTTCTTTGGCCGCATAGGCAGACAAGTCCGCTTGACGGTTGGCCGGGAGGTCCCTGACCGTGTCGAGTCCCGAAATGATCGTTTCCCAATAGTCGTCCAGATTGTCGGCCTTGGGCAGCTTGACGGCCATGCCGACGATCGCCAGCTCCCCGGAGCGGTCATTCCCTTCCTCCATGCGGGGGAGGCGGGCTTGCTCCTGCCTGGCCTTGCTGCCGTATTGGATATGGCGGGCCAGCTCCCGAATGGTCGGATTCGCATACAGATCGGGCATTTTGACCTTGTCCCCATACCGTTCCTGCAGCGCGAAGGCGACCTGATTCAACTGAATCGAGCTGAAGCCCATCTCAAAAAAGTTGTCCGTCACTCCCGCCTCGGCGCCTTCCAGATGCTCTTGGCATACGGCTGCGATCTTCTGCTCCAGACCGCTAAGCTCCTCGTGCTCCAGCCTTTCCTTCCGCTTCCGGGCATCGGCAAGCTCGTTTAAGATCGGCGCGAATTCGCCGGCTTCGAACCGTTCAACCAGACTGAAGCGCTGAACCTTGCCGCTCGTCGTTTTCGGTATTTGCTTGATCGGTACTACATAGGCAATTTGAATGCCTGCTCGTAAATTAACCTCCCTTTTAATGTTACTTTCGACAAATAAGAAGTCTTCCGGCTTTTTGGAAAACTTAATAAAAGCGGCGACCTCTTCGGTTTGTTGTTTATAGTCACGTACCCCTCCTATCGCAACCTCGGCTTCGGTTAACGGTATGCCGGCAACCTCCAGCACGATCCGTTCCAAATCATGGGCATAATAATTTTGACCGTTTAAAAATAAGACATCCTTATATCTCCCGATCACCACCAGTCTGCCGTTTCGCATAAAGCCCAAATCGCCGGTGTTTAGCCACCCCTCCGGATTGAGCACTTCTTTCGTTTTTTCTTCCATATTATAATAGCCGCTCGTCACGTTCTCGCCTTTAATCTCAATAAAACCGACGGTGTTGTCCTTAACCGGTTCCCGCTCCGCATTCGTGATCCGCACGCTCGTATGCTTGATGGGATAGCCGACATCGACAAATGCCGCGGCATGAGCCGAGTGCTTGTCCTCCAGAAAAACGACCTCTTGGCCCACATTCATCCGTCTGCGGTCAATATAATAAGTTCTTATATTCCCCTCCGCAGCCTTCGGAAACGATACGACAAGACTGGCTTCGGCAAGCCCATAGCCCGGGTACATCGCCGCAGGGCTAAGGCTATACCTGCTCATGGCGGTCAAGAATTCCTCGCACAGGTTGGGAGATATCGGCTCCGCCCCATTGAAAATTTTGCGGACATGCGATAAGTCGTAAATGCCGCCGCCATCCGATTTTTTCATAAACTTTAAAAGATACCGGTACCCGAAATTCGGCGAGAACAAAATCGTGGAGCGATGCTTGCTGGCCTTCTCCAGCCAGATCGTCGGCCTTCGGACGAAATCGTTCGTCTGGATCTGCACCTGATCGATGTTGCAGACGACGGGCATCAGATGACATCCGATAATGCCCATATCGTGCGTGAGCGGCAGCCAAGTCAGCAGACTGTCCGCTCCGGTCATGTTCGATATATCGACGATCCCCTCGATATTGGCGAGCAGATTGCGGTGCGTCAGCACGACGCCCTTGGGATCTCCGGTCGAGCCTGACGAGAATTGAATGAAAGCGGTATCATTCGGTTGGGTGTCGTGGACCGTTCCTTCGGTTTCGTGGCCGTAAACCTCCGCGATGGGAATGACCTTTCCGGAAATGTTCGAGAAATCGATGCCCTTGCTGTCCGCATATTTCTTCAGGGTATCGTAGTGCTCCGCATCGCATATCAAATACGGATTGTTCAACCGGTTCCATATTTTAAAAAATTTCAGTCTGTGCTCATCGTTGCTGCCCGGGGTAACGGGCACCGGGACCATTCCGCCGAGAATGCCGGCCCAAAACATATGAATAAAGTCTTCGTTATCCTTTAACTGGAAAACCAATTCATCTTTGTGCCGGATGCCCTTGCTTTGCAGAAAACCTAATATTTTGGAGCTTGTTTTCAATAATTCGCGGTACGAGATTTTCTTTTCCTCGCCCTGCTTCTTCACAAAAACGATATGTCTTTCCTCGACCGACGTTTTGCTTAGAATCATCTCCGTTAATGTCATATGCCCCTCCATTTTTGCGCCATCAAAAATGCAGCTTTTCGAGCTAACATAGGGGAAAAATAGGATAAAAGCCTTGGAATAAGGATACACTAATACCTTCATCTGGTAAATAGGAAAAAGGCATTAGACGCCATTCGCGCCGAAACGACCCAACCAATTCAAGGTCATGAAAAAACCGGCCCTGAGCCAGGCCGGTTTTCCAGTTTCCCGTATATTGCTGCGTCTATTCTTCATACACCATTTTCGTATAATTTTTACTTATTCCGACATAAAATGCGATCATGACCAAGACGAATAGTCCTATTCCCAGCACCATTTGCAGGACAAAATTCACATTCAGCACCTTCTCCAGCATGTCCATCGCCACGACGCTGTGGGCGATTCCGACGATGACCGGCAGCACAAACGCGATACCGACTTGCAGGTAGACGGACCGTTCCACCTCTTTTTTGCTCATGCCGATTTTTTTGAGTATTGCATACTGCTCTTGATCCGAGAACGCGTCGCTCAATATTTTAAAATAGATCGTACTGAACGTGGCCAGCACAAAAACGATCGACATGATCAGCCCCAGGAAGAAAAACGTACCGAGCGTGTAATAATCCTGCGCAAATTGCTTCAAATATCCGTTCACTTTGCCGTCCGGTACGATGCCGGCAAGCGTCTGGACAAGCTTTTCGCTGTTTTCCTGCCCGGTGATCCGAATGCCGTTAAACGTAATTTCCGGGCCGCTCTCCCTCGCCTTCTCGTACGCGCTGTCCGGCACGACATAAATATTTTTTTTGCCGAACTTGGCGACGTTCCCTGTTACGGGCACCTGCCTGGCTTGCTTCAGCGAATACGTGGTTCCGTTCCAACGGATCTCTTCGCCGCCGACCCGAATCGGCGACGCCAGCGTATTTGCATTAATGATAAAGACGGCTTCGTTTTTATCCGGATCAATCCGTCTAAGCAGCTTTTCACATTCCGGATATTGCAAAAATTGAAGCGTCTTTTCAAGCTCGGAGTAACCGATCATATATGCGTCGTTGTTAAAATCGACTTTTTTACCGCTCACATACTCCACTTTCCCCGGCACCAGATGAATGGCGTTCCAGCCGAGCAATTGATGCTCCGACGCGGCGATCGCTTCCATCACTTTCACCTTGACCGCCGGATCGCTGCCCTCATAGCTGATGCTGTACGGCGCTTCGATAAGCTCGTGATCCTTCGCGTACTGCTTGAACGCCAGGCTGACACTGAAGGCGGTTACGGTAGCCGCCGCCAAGATGGCCGTCATCGCCAAGCTTCGATAATTCGACTTCAGCCGAAAAAAAATGTTGCTGACGCTCACCAGCCGGACGTTTTTATACACCATGTGCTTGGCCTTGACCCATCGGCTGAAAATAATCGTCAGGAAGCTTCCGAAGAAGAAGTAGGTGCCGAAGCTGACCAGAATCAGCGTCGCCATCGAAGCGGACAGCAGATCCGAAATCCAGTGCGTAAAGCCGGATGCCACCGCATAGCCTGCGGCGATCAAGATAACTCCCAGAATGCCTTTCGTATAATTCAATTTCGGGACAACGGGCTTCGCTTTCGTCGCATGGATCATTTGGATGAGCTGGCTTTTCTGGACTTCCCGGAAATTTCTGAACCCCAGCACCACGAAGATGAGTCCGAACACAATCACAAGCTGGATGATCGCCTTGATGGAGATCATGAACGGAATCTCAGCCTCCAGATACATCGCTTTTCCGAGAAGCATGAAGAACAGCTTCGAGAACAAAATGCCCGCCGCCAAGCCCAGAACCAAAGACAGCATACCCAGAAGCACACTTTCGATGGCGAACACTCTTCCGATCTTGGAGGTGCTGATACCCATCAGCATATAAATGCCGGTTTCCTTCTGCCGCTGCTTGAAAAAAAATCCGTTCGCATGCCACATAAAGAAAACGACGGTACACATCAAGACGAACCCGCAGGTCATGCTCGCCACCGTAGCCGATTGCAGCCGCGCCGTGATTTGGGCAAACGTATCGTTATATTGAATGGCCACGAAATTATAGTAGGTGGCTACGGTTACAACCAGAACGATCAAGTAAAATCCGTAGATTTGCAAGTTGTTTCTGAGAAGCGTGCAGGCGATCCTAAAGGAATTCATGACTGGTCCCTCCCATAACCGCTAGCATATTCAGCACCTTCTTGAACAGCTCCTGCTTATTGCCGTCGCTATCCAGCCGTCCGTGAATCCGGCCGTCCTTCAAAAACATCACTCTGTCGCAATAGCTTGCGGCTACGGCGTCGTGGGTCACCATAATAATCGTGGTGTCCAGCTTTTTGTTGACGCTTTTGAAGCATTCCAGCACCTCGGAGGACGATTTGGAGTCGAGCGCCCCAGTCGGTTCGTCGGCAAAAATCACTTTGGGCGACGTAATCAGCGCCCGGCATATGGCGGCACGCTGCTTTTGCCCGCCCGACAATTCGTACGGATATTTGTCGAGCTGCTCGGAAATGCCCAGCAATTGCGTAAGCTCGTCGATTTTGCTCAAGATAATATCGAGCTTGACGTTATTCAGCGTAAGCGGCAAGGCAATATTGTCCCGGATCGTCATATTGTCGAGCAAATTGAACGCCTGGAACACGAAGCCGATCGTATCTCTGCGGAACTTCGCCAGCTCCTTGTCCTTAATCGTCGTAATATCGTATCCGTCGATCGTGATGCGCCCCGAGCTCGGCCGGTCGATCGTCGACATCATATTTAACAAAGTCGTTTTGCCGGACCCGGACGGTCCCATAATCCCGACAAATTCGCCTTCGTCAAAATCAAGGCTTACCCCCTTCAAGGCCATAAAGGTGCTTGCCTTTTCGCCGTATTCTTTGGTTACATCCGACACCTCAACAATTTTCATCACTGCAATAACCCCGCTTGTTGGATTTATTCGAAAATGGTTGCTTTTATTATAAAGGGTTGGCGAAACAATCATCTATGGCCTAAGATTACATTTTGCACCGCTAAAGTGACATTCTTGTCACAGTAGACAAAAAAACCGCTTTTTGGGCAAAAGCGGTTGGACAAGAAAGGGATTAGGACTCCACCCATGTGCGAACGGGCTGTTCGGGAGCTTCGCAAACGCGAAGGAACGTCTCCCGCAGGTCGCCAAGCATCCGGCTGACGGCTTCGTCGCGGAAGCAGGCCTTCAGGTAAGTCATATAGATTTCGTAGCCTTCCGGGATGACACACACATCGACACGCAGCGGTGTCCCGGAATCGAAGATGGCCAGCGCTTTTTCGTACTCGTTCTCCAGCGGAACGTCGTGAAACCAGTCCATGCCGCCGGAAACCTCGAAATAAGAAGGCAGGTTTTGGAAAATCATATACGATTCGAATAGCGGCTCATCTTCCGCCACACCGATCCATGCCTTGATTTTCCTCAGCGGCGTATAATCCCATTGCGTGAGCAGGAGCTGCTTCTCTTGAATTTGCTGCAGAAGCTGCAACGCATTCTCGTTCCCGTCCACCCGGATGCGCAGCGGCAGCGTGTTGATCGTGGGACCGACAATGTCTTCCGCCCCTTCGTATTCCGGCTGTCTGCCGTTCGACATGACGCCGAACAGGACCTCCCTTTCTCCGGTATACCGGACCAGCAGCAGCGACCACGCCAATTGGAACAGCACGTTCACCGTAACGCGGCTTCGCAGAGCAAGCTCCCGCACCCGGTGCGGCGCGATAGGCTTGATCTGCACCAATTGCTTCGCAAAGCCCCGCTCTTTGGGCTGCCCGTTGAAAGGCGCATGCTTGATCAGCGGCGTTGCCCGGCGGAAATCCGCCAGCTCCGCGCTCCAATAGCGTCTGGGCTCCTCCAGCTCTCTGGAACGGAGCCAGGCCGCGTACCGGCCATAATACCGTGCAGAGGGTAGCTCGTAAGGCTTCCCTTCAAGCAAGGAGTAATAGCATTTGATCACGTGAATCAATACGATAAAATGGCTCCAGCCGTCCATCATCAGGTACGAGCAGCTCATTACCAATTGATGGTCACGCTCTCCGAGCGTGGCGAACATCACATCGTAGGTCGTCGGCCGGCCGATATATGCAAGCTCGCTTTCCAGCAGCTTGCGTTCCTGATAGCGCTTCAGCTCCTCCTGCTGGCGTTCTGCATCCCACCTGCGCCAATCGAGATATTGAACGGGAACCCGGATGCTGCGGCGCGTCAGTTGCACCGGCTCGGCAAGCCCTTCATAGACGACGGAGGTTTTGGTTAGCGCAAAATGGTTCGCTACCCGCTCCCACGCTTCGGTCATGAGCTCCGGCTCCAGCTTGTCCTTGAAGCGCATGACCATATTGACGAAAAATTGGGCCGGCTCGGGACGCCGCCGCATGACAGACAGCATGTAATCCTGCAAAGGCGTAAGCGGATAGACGTCTTCGATCTCTTCGGGAGCGATTCCCTCTATTCCCGCAAAGTCCTCCCGATTCAGACCCGCAAGCGGAAAATCAAACTCGTACCCGGCCGCCGCTTCGACCGGCGGCTGCTTCTCTGTTCCTCCTATTGCGCCGACCGCACGGCTCAGCTCGGCAATCGTCTGATGCTGGAACACCTGCTTGGTCGTAAGCTCCAGCCCGGCTTGTCTCGCCCGGGCGATCAGCATCATCGTCTTGATCGAATCGCCGCCAATCTCAAAATAGTTTTGGCGAATTCCTACCTTATCCAAAACGAGCAGCTCTTTCCAGATGTTGCACAGCACCTCCTCGACAGGATTGCGGGGCTCTTCGAACCGGTCGCCGGACAGGTCCGTTTCGGGCGCGGGCAGCGCTTGACGGTCGAATTTGCCGCTCGGCGTGAGCGGAAGCCGGTCCAGCACGACGAACGCCGAAGGAATCATATAGCCCGGCAGCCGGTCTCTCAGACTGCGGCGCAGCGATTCGATGTTCGGCGCAGAGCCTGCCTTTCCAGTCACGTATGCCGCAATCCGTTTGTCGCCGGGAGCGTCTTCGCGAACAAGCACAACCGCTTCTCTGACGGAAGGATGCGCGGCAATCGCCGCTTGAATCTCACCGAGCTCGATGCGGAAACCCCGGATTTTGACCTGGTCGTCGGACCTGCCCAGAAACTGAATGCGTCCGTCCGGCAAATAGCGTCCGAGATCTCCGCTCCGGTACAATAGCGCGCCCTCCTGTGCCGCGAATGGGTCCGGGACGAATTTTTCCCGTGTCAGCGCTTCCCTGCGCCAATAACCGCCCCCGACTCCGCGGCCGCCGATGCAGATTTCGCCGGGCACCCCGACCGGCACGGGCCGCAGCTCCCGGTCGGTAATATAGATCGTCGTATTCGGCAGCGGCCTGCCGATATGCGGAGGCCTGTAGGCTTCCCCGTCAGATTCGATGATGCGGAAGGTGCTGGCAATCGTGCATTCCGTGGGACCGTACAGGTCGTATACCTCGAACGGCAGACCCTGCGGCAGCTTGACGGTCCATTGATCCCCTCCGGTAAACAGCCGGCGGAGAGGCGCTTCCGCAGACCAGGGCACGGAGATCAGCCGCTCGGCCAGCGGGGTCGGCAGGAAAGCGAAGGTTATGCGGTTCCCCAGCATCCAATCGCGCAGCCGCTCCGGCTGCATTCTCGTCTCTTCCGAAGGGAGCCATAAAGACGCGCCTGAAACGAGCGCTCCCCAGATCTCGGCTACGGATAAGTCAAAGCCGACCCCCGAGGTAAAGCAGACCCGGTCGGAAGAAGACAGCGCCGAAGCGTCCCGGTACCAGTGCAAGAAATTGACGATCGACGCGTGCGGGATCATCGTTCCTTTAGGCCGGCCCGTGGAGCCGGAAGTGTAGATAACATAGGCCGTTTCGTCCTGAAGCGGCTTGTCTGAGGCGGGGGGCCGGTGTGCGGCCCGGTCACGCGACAAATCCCCGGACCGTTCCGCTTTCTGATCCACATAGAAGATCCGCGCATCGATTGCTTCGGGTAAAATCGGTCGAAGCAGCTCCGCCGTCAGCAGGATGGAAGCGAGCGAATCGCTCAGAATATATGCGATCCGCTCCTTCGGAAGGGCCGGATCGACCGGCAGATAGGCGCCGCCGGCCATCAGTACCGCCAGTTGGGCGACGACCATCTCCGGGGTACGCTCCAAACATACCGCCGTCACCGTTCCGGGACCCGCGCCAAGCTCGCGCAGCTGTACAGCCAGCCGCCCGGCCTGATCGGCGAGACCGGCATACGCCAGGGTGCCGCCGCCGCTTACAATAGCCGGACGCTCCGGCCGAAGGGAAGCCTGCTCCTGCACCATCCGGTGCAGCGTCGTCCCGAGCGGGTAATCCCGGTCCGTCCGGTTCCACTCCTCAAGCAGTACCCGCTCTTCCGCGGAGAGGATCGGCAGAGCGGCGACCGAAGCGTCCGGGCTGTCGGCGATGCCGGAGAGAAGCGTGGTCAGGTGGGTGATCAGCCGCCGCATCGTCGCTTCCTCGAAGAGGCTCCGGTCGTATTCCAAGGCCCCTTTCCAGCCGCTCTCCGTCTCGAACATCTCAAGGCTGAGATCGAATTTGGACGTCTCCGTCTCCACATCGAGCGGTTCGGCGGTGAGTCCGTCCAGGTCGAACGAAACCGGAGGCGTATTTTGCAGCGTGAACATCACTTGAAACAATGGAGAATAGCTAAGGCTCCGCTGCCCTGCCGTCTCTTCGACCAGCAATTCGAACGGAACGTCCTGATGGGCGTAGGCCTCCAGAGCGTTTTGGCGGACCTGCCGGAGCAGATGCCGGAAAGGAAGGCCTGCGCTCACTTCCGAGCGGATGACCAGCGTGTTGACGAAAAATCCGATCAGCGGCTCGACCTCCTTGCGGTTCCTACCCGACAACGTTGTTCCGACGCACAGATCCTCCTCCCCGGTATAGCGGTGCAGCAGCGTCTGGAACGCGGCCATCAACAGCATGAACGGGGTCGCCTGCTCTTCGGCGGCAAAACGGCACAGCCTTTCTTTAAGCTGCTGCGGCACCGTGAAGTGCAGCTTTCTTCCCAGATACTGCCGGACCGACGGTCGGGGGTAATCGGTCGGAAGCCGGAGCAGCGCAGGCGCTCCGGCCAGCCTCCGCTTCCAGTACGACAGCTGCTCTTGAACCGCATCCTCTTGGACCCATGTCCGCTGCCACTCGGCAAAATCGGCATACTGCAACCGAAGGGGCGGCAGCGGCGCAGCTTCTCCGCGAATAAAGGCGTTATACAACCCCAACAGCTCCCGGCCGAACCGGTGATGAGACCAGCCGTCCGTTATAATATGGTGAAAAGCCCAAAGCAGCACATGCTCTTTCTCCGCAAGAGCCAGCAGAACCGCGCGAAGCATAGGACCCCGTCTCAGGTCAAACGGCCTGTTGATGCGGGATATTTGCTCCCGGATCGCCGTCTCCTGCAGCTTGACCGGCCGGTCCCGCAGGTCCTTCCGCTCCAGCGGAACGTTCATCGTATCCAGAACAAGCTGATAAGCGTTGCCCTCTTCTTCGCCGAACACGGTGCGAAGCATCTCATGCCGCTGCACAACCGCCTGCAGGCTCCGCTCCAGCGCTCCGGCCCGGAGAACACCCTTCAGCTTGATGGCGTAGACCAAATGATACGCCGTTGATGCCGGCTCCAAAGAAGAGAAAAACCACAACCGCTGTTGGGCATAGGAGAGCGGACTTTTTCCGTCTTTATTCTGTCGCGCAGGAATTCCCTGCGACTGTGAAAAAACCGGGGCAGCCCCGCCTTGAAGCAGCCGGCCGAGCAGCGCCCGTTTTTCTTCCGACAATTGCGACCTGCGGGCCTCGATCGGATCTGGATTGGCCATCGTTCCTCTACTCCTTTACCGATTGGTCTTGTTCCAGCAGCTCGATGAAGGAAAGCTCGATGCTGTCCGCCAGCTCGGCAATGGTCTGCGCCTCGTACAGCCGCTTCACATTCAGCGGCACCGGATACGTTTCCCGGATGCGGGAAATCACCTGCATCTTGTTGAGCGAATCGCCGCCAAGCTCGTATAGCGGGGTATGGATGTCGATCTGCGGCAGGCCAAGCACTTCCTGGTAAAAGCGGCTGAGGTTCCGCTCCAACATCCGGCGCGGATCTCCATCTTCAAGCCGGCCCGGGGCTTCCGGTTCGGGCGGACTCGCACAAGCGGCTATCTCCGGCTCGGCGGCGCGGATTACGCTCCCGTCCTCCAGACGCCGAAGCGTGTACCGCTTGCGTTCGAACGGATACGTCGGCAGCGGCACGCGGCAGCGCTTCTCCAGCCGGTAGCGCGCCGGCCAATCGAGATCGCAGCCAGCCTCCCACAGAACGGCCAAGGTTTCCGTCAAGGATAAAGCATCGAAGCAGCTTAAAGCATCCCGGCTATCATCGCGCATCGGTGCACCGATGCTGATGACGCGCATAGGCCGCTCCTCCAGCGGCAAGTCAAGCGCCATGCGCAGCCAGCACCCATCACCCGGCGGATCCGGATCATGCCCCAATTCTCCCTGTCTTTCGTTTAAATACGGAATCTGCGCGGCGGCATGGGAAACGCTTCCAAGCACTCTTGCGAACGCCTCCTCCTCACCGCCCTCTTCGAGACTCACGCGGGCTATCGCCAGCCGGATCGCCTCCTCCAAGGGGTATACCCCGGCTATGCAGGCGGCGGCATATTCGCCTTCCTCCTCGCCGCCCACGAGCGCGGGCTGCAGCCCTAATTCCCCGAGGAAGGCGGCAACACTGCAAGAGGCGGCAACGGAAACAATGGCTCTTAAGCGGGGGGGCAGCTGCGGCAGCTCCGCAGCAGGCGGATCGGCACACAGTGCCGACGCAAGCCCGCTCAGCGACATACCGCTGACGGCTTCCGCCTTTTCCAAAGCTTGCAGTAATCCGTGACGAAAGACCGGCTCCGACCGGCACAATTCGAGCAGACCCGGAAGCTTGTTTTCCTCCCAAGGCAGAAACAGCCAGGCCTGTGCCTGATCTTCCGCCGGAGGACGGACCGTCCCCTCTGCAGCCCGACGGTCCAACAGACGCCGAGCTTCTTCCGCATCCCGGCAGACGACCGCTCTGCGCAGCGGATAAGCTTTTCGGCCTACCTGCGTCGTGAATGCAATTTCCTCCATCGGAGCGGACGGATGGGCCGACAAGTAGGCGGACATTCGCCCGCAAGCCGCAACAAGCGCGGGCTCCGTCTTCGCAGATAGCAGCAGCGCGTGCCAGGGTCGAGCAGACTCCGCTTCCTTTATATCAGGCGCTTCCTCCAGCACGACGTGGACGTTGGTCGCCCCGATGCCGAAGGAGCTGACACCCGCCCGCCGCGGGCTGCTTCCGGCCACCCAATCGGACAGCTTCGTATTGACGAAAAACGGACTGTTCAAAAAATCGATCTGCGGATTCGGCTCGCGGAAGTGAAGCGAAGGCGGAATTTGACGGTGATGCAGCGCCAGCACAGTCTTGATCAATCCGGCCACCCCGGCGGCGCAGTCGAGATGACCGATGTTGGTTTTGACGGACCCGATCGCACAAAATCCGCTTCGCTCGGTCCACTGCCGATAAGCCATCGTTAATCCGGCGATCTCGATCGGGTCTCCTACGGAAGTACCCGTGCCATGCGCTTCGACGTACGACACCGTATCCGGGTGAACGCCCGCCGACGCCAACGCATCGGCAATAACCTCCGCTTGCCCTTCCGGGCTTGGCGCGGTGAAGCCTGCCTTGAGACGGCCGTCGTTATTGACGGCGGAGCCGCGGATGACGGCATAGACGAAGTCTCCGTCCTCCACTGCCTTCTCCAGCCGCTTCAGAACGACGACCCCTACGCCGTTGCCGAAGACGGTCCCCTGCGCCTCGCGGTCGAAAGCGCGGCAGACGCCTTCCGGCGAGGTGATCAGCCCTTGCTGATACCTGTAGCCGGCGCGGTTCGGAAAGGTCACGGTGCTTCCCCCCGCCAGCGCCATGTCGCTTTCCCCGCTCAGCAGCGACTGGCAGGCCATGTGGACCGCGACCAGCGAAGTGGAGCAGGCGGTCTGAACCGTCACGCCCGGCCCTTTCAAGTTCAGCTTGTAGGAGAGCCGGCTTGTCAAGTAATCCTTGTCGTTCCCGAGCATGAGCTTCATAAGCTCCTCCAGACCGCTGTGGGGCTCATAGCGGGCAATGTGGTTCAGCATGTAGGTGCTGAGCGAGCAGCCCCCGAATACGCCGATCCGTCCTGCATACGTATCGGGCACGTAAGCCGCATCCTCCAAAGCTTCGTATCCGCATTCGAGGAATAACCGCTGCTGCGGATCGGTCCACTCGGCTTCGCGGGGGCTCATCCCGAAAAATTCGGCGTCAAACAGCTCCGGCTCGTCCAAAATTCCCTTGGCCTTGACATACTGCGGATGATTGAAGATTTCTTCCGGAATCCCGGCTTCTCTCAGCTCCTCGTCCGAGAACTGCCGGACGGCATGGATCCCCCGGCTCAATAGATCCCAGAACGCTTCCGGATTGCCCGCTCCCGGGAACCGGACGGACATGCCGATGACGGCAATGCCCTGTTCCCACAACGCTTCATCTTGGTTCAACTGCTTCGCCTCCCCTTAGCTTCCTATTTTTTAATTCCCGCAGCCCCTCTGGACTCCCTCTGCTTCCGCATCGTCGCTTTGCGCATTTCCGCCCTTGCTTCGGCCGCTGCCGCCCATGTCTTGCATACACGTTCGCCGAATAATCGTTCTGACAGCGAAGCAATCGTCGGATGCATAAAGAAGTCGGTCAGTTGGATGTCGCCATACCCCCGGCTTTGAATTTTCTCTACGAGCTGCGCGGCGTGCACGGAGTGGACGCCCAAGTCCAAAAAATTATCGTGGCGGCCGATCTCCTTCAAACCCAGCACCTCTTTCCACAGGCCGGCCAACAATCGCTCCCCGTCATTGCGGGGCAGCGTATCGACGGAAGCGGGGGCGACCGAAGCTTGCGGACGTGGCAGCGCTTTCTTGTCGATTTTGCCGTTTGGTGTGAGCGGAAGGCTGTCCAAACGTATGAAGTACGACGGAATCATATAAGCCGGAAGCTGCCGGCCGATATGCTCCCTCAGCTCGGCCCCGGAGATCGGCTCCGCCGATACGTAATACGCGGCCAAGTACGCGCCGCCCCGCTCTTCTTGGCCGTCCGCCACTACCGCCGCATGAACGAGCGGATGCCCGGACAAGACCGCAACAATTTCGCCCGGCTCGATCCGGTAGCCCCGAATCTTCAACTGATCGTCCATGCGCCCCAAGTACTCGATCGTTCCGTCGGCCAGATAGCGGGCCCGGTCGCCGGTCCGGTACATCCGGCCAGTCCGGTCGGTCTTATCCTCTGCCGGCTCCGGCACGAACCGTTCGGCCGTCAGCTCGTGACGGCCCAAATAGCCGCGGGCCACGCCCATACCGGCTATGCACAGCTCGCCCGGTACCCCGACCGGCTGAAGCCGGCCTTTTTCGTCCACAATGTAGATCCTTGTATTGACGATGGGGCGGCCGATCGTCAAATGCGCATCGTCCGTCACATCCTTCACCGTGGCCCAGACGGTCGTTTCCGTCGGACCGTACATGTTGAATACCCGAGCCTGCGCCGCCTCCCGCAGCCGCTCAAGAAGCTTCCCGGTCAGCGGTTCGCCCCCGACCAGCACGAAGCGCAGCGCAGCCAGCGCTTCCGTCATCCGCGGGCTGCCGAGCAGCAGCTGCAGCCGGGATGGTGTCGCTTGCAGCAGCTCGACCCGATGCTCCCGGCACAAATCGGCCAGCCGGCCCGGGTCCGTCTGCTCCTCCCGCGAAGCCATGACCACCGTGCAGCCAAGCATCAGCGGCAGCAGCGTTTCGAGCACGAACAGATCGAAGGTTACGGTCGTTAGCGACAATACCGTATGCAGCGAATCGATTGGTATCTCCCGAAGCATGCCGAGAAGGAAATTATGCACGGACCGGTGCTCGATCATGACGCCTTTGGGCTTTCCCGTCGACCCTGACGTATAGATGACATAAGCCAGATCCGATGGACCTGCCTCCTCCCCGGCCGAGGGTGGGGATGGAAAGGCCCATTCCTCTTCCCGGTCCAGCAGCACCGTCTTTCTGCCGCCCGTTCCTTTCTCCGCGTAGGCCGACTCGGTGAGGACAAGCGTGCATCCGCTGTCCTCAAGCATGCCGCGGATCCGCTCTTCCGGATAGTCGGGATCGAGCGGAAGATACGCCGCTCCCGCCTTGCTTACGGCAAGCATTCCCGCAACGAGCGGAACCGAGCGGTCGGCCAGCAGAGCGACGATCTCCCCGCGGGCAATACCGTTCGTCCGGAGCACGCCGGCCAGCCGGTCGGCCAACCGGTTCAATTCCTCATACGTTATCCGTTCTCCGCGGCAGACGAGCGCGGTCCGCTCCGGCGTCTTCGCCGCCTGTTCTTCGAACAGCCGATGGATCGTCTTCTCCTGCGGATATCCGACCCGAGCCCCGGTGAA
Organism: Paenibacillus ehimensis NBRC 15659; assembly: GCF_004000785.1. GTDB lineage: Bacteria > Bacillota > Bacilli > Paenibacillales > NBRC-103111 > Paenibacillus_G > Paenibacillus_G ehimensis. Next base: position 51,158 of record NZ_BILX01000042.1, read on the forward strand.
TAAAGCCAGCAGCCTGCTTTTCTCTTCCTCGCCGGCAAGAGTGACGTCCGCTACCGTATCGTCGGGGGACCGAAGAATCTGTTCCGTAACGGTTACGATCTGCTGCAGCATCGTCTGGATTTCCTTTTCGTCAAACAAACGGGTCCGGTAGTCGACGACCAGCTCCAGCCTGTGCATGTCCGGCCATTCTTTGATATGCACGATAAAATCATTCGCCTCATGCCCGCAAAAAGCAGGGTGAACTTCCACCTCGAAACGTTCAAACTTCATGATATCGAACGGCTGGTATTCTACCGAGATGCCGAACAACCGTTGGATATCTTTGACGTGGTGCCTCCTTCTTACGTCTTGAATCAATTTATTGTACGGATATTTTTGGTGGCGCAGCATGACGCTCTGTTCTTTTGATACATTTTGTATCAATGCGCTTAGCTTCCATTCCGGATTCAGGCTTAATCTGGCTGCAACCGTGCTGGCAAACATGCCGACCGTCTCTTTGAGCTTCCTCGCTGTCCGGTTTCCGAAGATCGCCCCGATGACAACGTCGCTCTCTCCGGTTACTTTATAGACGTAAGTGTAGAAAGCCGCCATAAAAACGGTAAACGCGCTCACCTGATGGCTTTGACAAAACCGTTTCAGCCCGGCATAAAGCTCGTCGGACAAAGTCAAGCCTGTTCTTTCCGCAGCCGTGCTTGTAGACAAGGGATTGTAGCTCTTCATCCCTGTGAGCTGCGGAAGCTCGCGGTATTTGTCCGCCCAGAATGCTTGATCCTTATCATGCCGCTCCGACTTTTCATAGTCGAGCTCCGCCAGAATACAATCCGCATAAGCATCCGTCTCCTTCTTTTCGGGAACGGTTCCATTCAGCGAAGCATCATAGTTTCGGCTAATCCGGTTAATGGCCAAAATCATCGCTATGCCGTCGCAGATCGCATGATGCATTTGAAAGCTGTACCAGAGCTCCTCCGGACCGATTTTCAGAATGACGAATTGATACAAATTGGCGGCAAGTCGTTCGCCGGGCGCGCTGTTGTGACCTTTCAGCCATGCCTCGGCTTTGGCTTGCGCTTCGGTTTGCGGCAACTTTTCATCGTGGGAGAAATCGATCGTTTTAATTTCTTGAGGCGTATAGGGGGTGACGATTTGCATGAGCTCCCCGTCCTTGGAGACGATCTTAATGCGAAATGCGTCATTTTGCCGGATCGTCCATTGCATAGCTTGCTCCAACAGCTCAGGGGAGGCCTTTCCTTTCATTTTCACGGTTGCGGAGAGAATCGAAGCGGTTGTATTCGGATAAAGCAAGTCTGTGTACCACACTCTTCGCTGAGCTTGCGTTAAAGGATAGTACCGGACGGCATCCTCGCTCAAAACAGCTCACTCCCTGCTAAATGAGGTTTTTTATTATATTTTAAGCTAATTATAGTATACTTGTCATATTTTGTCTCCCCAAAACAAATATTTTTCTATCTCTGACCGGGAAATACGCCAGCCGTTACGTGAAAATGACCAGGTTCGACAAGCGAATCCCGGTCTTGGAATAAAGAAAATGCGACGCATAGCTTTACATCGTCTTCGGCTTATAAGGTCCTAGCTGCCGGGGAGAAAACCGGTAACGGGAGTTCGGGTCCTTCAGCCACATGTTCCCTTTGATGATCAAAAGATAAACGGCAATGACAAAATATACGGTGCCCGCAATCCAGTCCGTCGCGCTAGCCAGCTTCTGCGTCACGATGTGATGAACGTACCATCCTCCCACCGGAATATGAAGAAACACGACGGCGAACAAACCGGGATTGTATAAGGTCCTTCCTTTCAGATTGGCGAAAATGCCGTGCCAGATCAGTTGGAAAAAACCCATGAGCATCGGAGCGAGGCCAAGCCAGATAACATTCGGATACAGCAGGGGAAGCAGGTAAAAGACGTAGGCGATGACCAGATTGATGACCATGGCCGATTGCGAATTGAGCGGATACCGGTCCGGGTGCCCGCTTTTAAAAATAAGCGCATTGAACAAGCCTCCGAAATAGCCCGGCCAGCGGTACTCTTCGAATTGATGCACCAGAATCGCGACAAAGCTCAGCCACAGCACCACGTTTATTTTCGGAATTCCGCTTCCGCTCACGATCAAGTAGATGCACACGGCCAGTGCTACAAGCATCCCCAGGTCCTGCCAATACTTTCTTAAGAAATTCATGGCTTCTCTCCCCTATTCTCTTTATTTTCCGTGAAAATAGCGTTCCAAGAACCAATCGATCTGCTCCCCGACCGGCAGCATCTTCACGCCGGCTCCCGTTTCGAGAATCGGCTTCATTAAAGCGGGAAGGAAAATCGCGCCGAACAGCTGCGTTATCATCATCATTAACTTGTCCGGACGGTCCTCCTGCGTGATCTGCTGCAATACGGCTTGAATTTTGTGAAAACCCATCTCGCGGAGGAACTCGCCGTATTCGACCTGCGATGCGAACATGGCGGTTCCGGTGGCGATGATTCGGGAGACGAGCTCCGGGTGCTGCTGAATGACCTGTACGTAAAGCGTCAGAAACGTTTTTAACCGCTCTTTCGGCGGCACGGCGGAATCGTCCAATACGTCGAATGTCCCGCGAAAGCCGAGCAGCATAATTTTAATCGCCTCGCTGATTAATTTTTCTTTGGAGCCGAAATAGTAATTGATCAGCGCAATATTGGTGTCCGAGCGGGCGGCGATTTTTCTTATGGTGACGTTCTCGAAGCCTTCGTTCTTGATCATGTCCAAGGTCGCTTGCAAAATTTTGTCTTTGGTTTCCTTTTGATCCGGCGGCATAGGCGCTCCTCCTCTTAGAAGCTGCGTATTAATCAATGTTTTAAACAATGTTTTAATCATTGTTTAATTGAATCGTAACACCCTTTTTATTCCAACGCAATAGGTCAAACGCTGCCGTCTGTGAATAAACCGTGACATGATCCAAGCCCCTTAAGACTGTCATATATTACAAATTAAGTAATACAATGAATTTCGTAACGCATTCCCATCTTCATGGAGGTGTTTTTATGTTCAAGCGTCGCAAGCTTTGGAGTACGGTGGCCGCCGCAATCGTACTCACCCTGGCGGTCCCTGCGGCTATGGCGGGAACGGAAGTCCCGGCCAGCGCCGAGCAGAGGCAGC
>NZ_BILX01000043.1 GCF_004000785.1 Paenibacillus ehimensis NBRC 15659
TTTTAATGACGCAGACCAGGACGAGCTCGCGTTCTATTACGGCTGGAAGTACCCGTGGTCGAGCACGCTGAGCGCTTCGGTAAGCGGAACGATGCTGCTGCTGTCGGGGATGACGCAGGAACCGGGTTACGTAATCGTCCATGCGACAGACGGTCATGGCGCGTATGTATCCAATACGGTGAGCATAGGGAGCAGCAGCCAGAACATGGTTCCCCAAGCATTGGCACAGCCGGCCGTTTCCTTAACGGGCGGATTGACGCAAATTGACCTGAGGAACTACTTTACCGATGCGAATCAGGACGTATTGACATATGTTTACGGCTCGACGTATCCGTGGTCGAATACGCTCAATGCTTCGATAAGCGGAACGATCCTGCTGCTGTCAGGGACGGCTCCGGAAACGACCCACGTCGTTATTCATGCAACGGATGGATACAGCGGATATGTAACCAATACTGTAACGATCAACGCTCAGCATTAAAATTTTTATAATGAACGAAATCGGCCAATCGGACGGTTGGCCGATATTTTTTGAAATAGGAAGGTCGGTTCTATGCATCCGCGTCATGAGATGATAACCCATTTGTTAAGACAACAACGATATCCGGAAGCGGAAGCGCATGCCATCGAGCACGTCCGTTTATTCCCTATAGATGGGCAAGGTTGGGTTCTATTGGGAGAGGCGTTATTGCATCAACAGAACGGTAAAATGGCCCGCCTTATGTTTGAGAGGGCACATCTTTTGGATCCCGAAGCCACCTGGATGCCAATGGCGTATCAAGAACTGGAGAAAGCCCCTGCAGGGGCGCTGAGGCAGGATATCGTCGATTTGCTGCAAACAAAACCGGTTAGCGTGTCGGCAGCCATTATCGTGAAAAATGAAGAGCGCTGCATAAAGCGCTGCCTCGATAGCATCATCGGGGTGTTCGACGAGATCATTGTTGTAGATTCCGGTTCGACAGACAAAACGTTGTCGATCCTAACCGATTATCCAACCGTTAAAGTTCATCAAACGGTATGGAACGAGAGTTTTTCGCAACTGCGAAACGAGGCGCTTGCCCACGTCACCTCCGATTGGGTGTTTTGGCTGGATGCGGATGAGTGGCTTCATCCGGAAGATCAGGCAAATGTTCGAACGGCTGCGGCGCTTTACTCCGGTTTAGGCCATATTATTCCGGTGCTGCATGTCGGATTGATCAACCAAGTGAATGGTACGGAGATATGCGATTATTCCGTACCCCGTTTATTCCCGGCCAGACGGGGGCTTTATTACAGCGGCCGAATCCATGAACAAATCGCTACGCAGGAAGAAGGAATATTTACTTCCAATGTTTTGCATAAACCGACCAAAATCAGAGTGTTCCACGACGGCTACGAAGCCTTTGTTAAAGAGGATAAAGATAAGTTTAACCGCAATATCCGTCTCCTTCGTCTGATGACGCAAGAAGAACCCGAAAATTCAGGCTGGTGGTACTTTTTGGGGAGAGAGACGATGTCTCTGGGAGATTACGACAGCGCTTTGGACGCTTTGAGAAAATCCGAGGAACATGCACGTGCCAATCCCAAATTTGGCCGGATGCCTGAAGTTTATATGCTGATGACCCGAATACTGGCATCGCGCAACGAATGGGAACAGGCCGAGGAATGCTGCCGCAAGGCGTTGAAGCTCCATCCTGACTTTCCCGATGCCCGTTATGCGCTCGCGGAGATACAGATGAGAAAAGCACGGTTGTTGCTTCAAGAGGCCGAAGGACACATTGGAGCAGCTGTTGAAGGCTTTGGAACTTACCGGGGGACCGTGACTGCGGACCGCGACATTCTTGCATGGAAAGCCGATGTCCTAAAGGCTGATTTATTGGTTCACTCCGGGAAAATAGCGGAAGCCGGGTTTCTGTTAAAAAAAGTGAGGCGGAACCATCCCAAAATCACGGTCCTGTCCAATAAACTAGCCTACTTTGATCTTCAGCGAAGATTGCTTGATCAATACCACCAAGAAAGATGAAAACAGACGGAGGCGAGCATTCATGTTTTTGAGCAAGAGGATCGTTATTCAAATGCTCCTGATTTTGTCCCTGGCGATGGTTTTACCCGTTTCGGCTTTTGCGGATACAGCTCCGAATAGCAGTGCAGCTATGGGGACGGTAAGCGGGGGCGTGACGGACCGCAGCGGGAAGCCGATACCGAATGCAGCCGTGGTTGCTTTGGATAGCCGAGGCCAAACGGTTGCGCAGGATATCACCAAGCCAGACGGCAATTACCGTCTGAACATTACGCCTGGAACGTATACGATTGAAGCCATTTACGAAACCGAGGGCTCCAGCAGTTCCGTTACCGTTAATTCGGATCAAACCACGACAGCCAACTTTTCGTTGAATACGGTGCTGTTTAGCGGTGTTGTCACGAGAAGCGGCTTCAACGGCCCGCTGCCTTCAGGAATAAAAGTGAGAGTGATCGATGAGAATACAGGCTTTATGTATAATGAAGCTTCCGTTTCGCCGGACGGCGCTTTTACGGTTCCGATCAATGAAGGTTCCTATACCGTAGCGGCGTATTTGTCTCAAGACGAACCGTTTTACGGCTCTGTATCTGGACTTACAGTGGATTCGACAAAATCGCCCATTTCGATTAGCATGAACCCCGCCGGCAAAGTCAGCGGTACAGTTCAATCCGCATCCGGAATAAAAGCGAGCTTCAAAGTGAAAGCCGTGAATCGGCAGGGATTGGTTTTGAACGAAACACGGGCAGACGCGAACGGTCATTATGCGCTTGCGGTCCCGACGGGCCAAGTTACCCTCGTTGGAGCCGCAGAGAATGAAGCCGGCACACAAACCAGCTCCGAAGCGACGATTGCGCCTGGTTCAACGACAATAAATCTGACGGTGATGAATTCCGGGTTAAAGGTGAGTCTGGCCAATGCGCCTGATAATTCGTCTGGGCGTGTTCGCGTGTTTGATTTGTTAGGAAACGCCTTTGCTCCGGATGTCGAACCTTCGTCTCCCAACGGTACATATGCTTTTTTATTGCCACCCGGGACTTACGTTGTGAAAGCCAGCGCAGGTGCATACGCCGCGATTAGTCAGTCGGTAACTCTTGCAGCGGGCAAGAATGAGTCTGTAGAGATTGCCCTAGGGAATGCCGGCACGTTATCGGGCAAAGTATCGTATCCCAATAACCGGCTGAAAGCAAGCTTTGAGGACATTTCAATCACCGTTCAAGATAAGAACGGGCAAATTGTCGAGAAGCTGGCCCCGCTTCATGATGGCAGCTATGAGACTCTTTTGCCCGTAGGAAGTTACCGTATTCGTGCGGCAGCGGGAGATTCGATCGCGGTAAAAGAGAACTTGAGCATTCTGGAAGGACAGGCAAGCACGTATGACCCGACGATAAATCCGACGGAAATCACCGGTAAAGTGACCGAAGCGGACGGAACGATGGCACGATATGCGACAATCGTTGCTCTGTCTCAAGACGGCGGCTCCTATGCTTTCACCACATCGAAAGAAGACGGGACATACTCGCTAAAGGTTCCTCCCGGAACCTTCACATTAAAAACGATGCATTACCATCAAGTGGCGCTAAATAAAAATGTTAGCGTCCCCCGAAGCTCAAGCGTTACGGTAAATCCGGTATTAGGTGCGGCGGGCATCTTCAATGGTTATCTATCCAATGGGAAAACAAACGTAGGCGGGGCTTCGGCGATCGTACGGGATCAGGCTCAAACGCCTGTCGATCGTATCGCCACTCACGCGGATACAGGCTTCTTTTCCTTGATGCTTCCGGCGGGCAAATATACCATTGATAGCAAGTCGTTTGACGGCAATCAGACACCGACTGCGATTACCGTTGCCGCGGAGCAAACGCTGCGTCAGAATTTGGCAACAAAAGCCGGTAAAATTGGCGGTACCATCTCCGCTTCCGATGGCAAAACTCCGCTGGGCGGGGTCATCGTCCGCGCGCACAACGAGACCTATTCCAACTACACAAAAACAAACGGGGACGGAACGTTCAGTTTGTTTGTTCCTGAAGGAATTTATACATTGACTGCGGAAAAAAGCAATTTGGGGAGCATCACGAAGAACGTAGCCGTCAACAAGGAAAAGGATGCATTCGTACAAGCTTCATTGCAAGCAAACGGTGTTGTGACGGGGACAATTACGAACGGGTCCAATCCTGCAACACAGGCGTGGGTGAAAGTCTACGATTCTGCAGACGGCATGCTGCTTGAGAAAATACAAACAGGGCAGGACGGGACCTATTCCGTCACTTTGCCTGCCGGAACTTACATCTTCAGAGCGGGATCGGCCGGATTCGTTTCTGCCGAAACTCGCGTAACGGCGATGGCGGACAAGATCGTGGTCAGCGATATAACGCTTTATACCACGAGCGGTGATTCGCCGGATAGTGGTACGTCAAGCGCAGCCGGATCTACAGGCGGGGTACAGCCAACGGCAAAACCGGACGCGGCTGAAATCGTTTTGTATTCCGGCAAAGACGGAATTGTGGCCAAAGAGAGCAATAGCTTGGGACAAACGGTTACTAAAATATCAATAGACAAGGACAAATTAGCCGCAGCATTGCAAGCGACCGGCTCGGTAGTCGTCCAAATCGATCATGCCGACGTAGTGACTAAAGTCGAGCTGCCGGCGGAGTCTTTCCAAAATTCGGACAAAGTTCAAGCTGGGGCCTTGATCACGATACGCACAGATGCGGTGGAATATAAGCTGCCGGTTCACGTATTACGTACTTGGACCCAGCCTTTGACCACGATGCAAAACATCAAGATTGCTGTGGCTATCGAGAAGCTGCCGTCAAGTATGAACGAGAACATTATCAAGACGAATCAGCTGGCCGGCACCCTGCTGACTAACCCGCTGGATTTTAAAATTACGGCCGAGGGCAGCAACGGGTTATCGCAGGAGCTGGTGAATTTCGGGGGTGTCTATGTAGAGCGCAAAGTAATCGTTCCGGGTGCCATTTCAAATAGGGATCATGTTACAGCCGTTACGGTTGATCCGGTTACCTATGAAGCGACCTTCATTCCTGCCTATATCGGAAAAGGGGAGCAGGCTTCTACGGTTAACATTTTTTCCGCCCATAATAGCATCTATACCGTAATCGCCGCAAATCGCACGTTTGATGACATCGCCGGACACTGGGCGGAATCGGACATCCAGCAGCTCGCATCGAAATTTATTGTCAAAGGGATGACCGACAAGCTCTATGAGCCCGATAAAAAAATAACGCGTGCGGAGTTTACTTCGCTGCTTGTCCGTTCGTTAGGCTTGCTGGAAGAGCCGGGCTACGCGACATTTAAAGACATTCAGCCAAAAGATTGGTACGCCGGAGCGGTCGGTGCGGCAGTAAAAGCGGGTCTTGTGAACGGATTTGAGAACGGAATGTTCGAACCGAATGGCACCATTACCCGTGAACAGATGGCTGTTATGATCAACAGAGCGCTTAGGACGGCAGGAAGCGATTCATCCTCTAAAGAAGCTGGTATTCGGATAGACAAATTCAAGGACCGGGGAGCCATTAGCGAATGGTCGGCGGCTTCCGTTGAACAAGTCGTTCGAACGGGGATCCTCCAAGGAATGACCGATACGACGTTCGAGCCTGCCTTGGATTCGACTCGGGCTCAAGTCGCAACGGTGCTTAAGCGATTCTTGCAATATGTAAAATTCACCAACTAATGGTGTAAGGAAATTTAGATCGTATTTATTCGGGTAAAGCGTCCCTAACTTGGAGTTGGGGACGTTTTTAAGCTAAAACGCTTGCAGTGCGGCGGACATTTGTGTCACAATACATGGTAAAGTGTTCAGGGATGCAGATCGGGGGCTTTATGGAACAAGAGAAGCTAAAAAAAATGATCGAGGCCGCCAAGCTTTACTATTTGCTGGATTACAGCCAACAGGATATCGCGAACAAGCTGGAGGTTTCCCGGCCGACCGTTTCCCGTCTGCTGCAGCAGGCGAAAGAGGAAGGGATCGTCGAGATCCGCATCTCGGATCCGACCGAGGACCGCAAAATTCTGAGCGAGCAGCTGGAAGAGAAGTTCGGGCTGAAGCGGGCGCTGGTCGCATCCATTCCGTTGTTCGAGGATCATGTGATCAAGCAGTATTTGGGCAAGCTGACGGCCGATTATTTAAGGGAAATCGTTCAGGACGGCGACATCATCGGCACTATCTGGGGGACGACCATCTATCAGGTGGCGACGCATCTGGAGCACAAAGCGCTGAAGGACGTCCGAATCGTCCAGCTGAAGGGCGGCGTCAGCCATTCCGAGAAGAAAACATACGCCTCGGAAACGCTTCATTTGTTCGGGATGGCGTTCGATGCGACGCCTTACCAGCTGCCGCTGCCGGCCATCGTCGACCATGTGGTAGTGAAGCAGGCGATTGAGGCGGACCGCCACATCCGGAAGCTGCTTGACATGGGCAAGCAGGCGAATATCGCTTTGTTCACGGTAGGCGTTCCCCGGACGGATTCGCTGCTGTTCCAGCTTGGCTATTTTACGGAGCAGGATATGCAGCTGATCGCCGACCATGCGGTAGGGGATATCGCTTCCCGGTTCTTCGATAAAAACGGCGCCATTTGCAACGAGACGCTGAATGCCCGCACGATCGGGATCGAGCTTCACGAGCTCAAGACAAAAGAACAGTCGATTCTCATCGCAGGAGGCTTGAAAAAAGTCGAAGGCATCCGCGGCGCTTTGAAAGCGCAGTACGCGAATGTGTTGGTAACGGATCAGTATACGGCCAAAATATTGCTGGAGCAAGAAGGATAACGAGATTCATCAGATTCGGCATCCCGATTAAGGGGTAAGAAACCGACTGGGCGTAAGCTTGGATGGTTTCTTTTTTTTGCACAACTCAAGAACAAATGTGAATACTAAGTCATACAAATGATTGAAAGTAGGACTTTTGGAACCGAAATTGCGAAGCCAACAAATAAGAAATGAAAGTTATTCCACAAATTGTTCAAAATTTCTTGATTGATAAGAACAAAAGTTCAATAATATATTTACATTTGTTCAAACGCTTGTTATAGTTGAATTGTAATCGAAGCGGCTTCGAAACAGCATCATATTTAAAGCACATAAAAACTTCATGGTAAAGGAAATGCTAAAATGGCAGCATCGTACAAGACCCGTTGTTCCCTTTTCGTGTTCGATGTTGAAGCTTTTTTGCATTGATTGCTAACGCTTACAAACAACAATTCATTCCCTATACGTCCAAAATAGACGAGGCTGGAGGAATTCCGTATGAAATTTTTATTCGTTGCGGCCGGATTGCTGCTGGTGTTTGCGGTGGGGTATTTGTTTAGCAACAACCGGAAAGGAATTCGCAGCAGACCGATTCTGGCTATGCTCGTTACGCAGATTGTGCTGAGCTTTATCATCCTGAATACGAAGATCGGCCTGGAGCTGATCACGTTCGTCTCCCGATTGTTCAACAAGCTGATGGAATTCGGGGTAGGCGGCGTCAACTTCGTATTCGGCGGCTTGGAAAACCAGGGCGCTTCGACCTTTTTCATCAATGTGCTGCTGCCGATCATCTTTATCTCGATCCTCATCGGCATCCTGAACTATGTGAAGGTGCTGCCGTTCGTCATCAAATATGTGGGGCTGGCGCTCAGCAAATTGAACGGCATGGGCCGGCTGGAAAACTATGTGGCGGTTTCCGCCGCGCTGCTCGGTCAATCGGAAGTGTTCCTGACGACGAAGAAGCAGCTCAGCCGGGTCACGAAGCAGCGGTTGTACACGCTCTGCACATCGGCGATGAGCGCGGTCAGCATCTCGATCGTCGGAGCGTACATGACGATGCTTGAACCGAAGTACGTCGTGGTCGCCATCGTGCTGAACATTTTCTCGGCGCTGATTGTCGCCAACATCATTAACCCGTACAAGCTCGATCCGGAGGAAGAGCAGGCGACGGTTGTGGCCGACGAGGAGCATCAGCCGAAGGAATCGTTCTTCCAGATGATCAGCGAAAGCATTATGGACGGATTCAAAGTGGCGATTATCGTGGGTGCGATGCTGATCGGTTTTATCGCTTTGATGAATATGATCAACTACGTATTCGAACTGGTATTCCACATTTCGTTCCAGTCCGTGCTGGGCTATATTTTCGCACCGGTCGCGTTCCTGATGGGCATTCCGTGGAGCGAAGCCGTCCAGGCGGGGGGCATCATGGCGACGAAGCTTGTGACCAACGAATTCGTGGCGATGCTGAGCTTCAAAGACATCGCTTCGGGCTTATCGGTCCGTACGGTCGGGATCGTCTCGGTATTCCTGGTCAGCTTTGCGAACTTCAGCTCTATTGGCATTATTACCGGCGCGGTGAAAGCGCTGAACGACAAACGGGGAGACGAGGCTGCGCAGTTCGGCTTGAAGCTGCTGCTCGGCTCGACGCTGGCCTCGATTTTGTCGGCCACGCTCATCGGGCTGTTCCTATAAAACATCGATTACTATACCAAACACGGGGAGACGAGAAACATGAGAATGGTTGATTTAATTGCCCGCAAGCGTGACGGTCACGAGCTTAGCAAGACGGAAATTGATTTCATCGTGCAAGGCTATACGAACGGGACGATCCCGGACTACCAGATGTCCTCGTTTCTGATGGCGGCCTTCTTCCGCGGCATGACCCCGATGGAGACGGCGAATATGACGATGGCGATGGTGGCGTCGGGAGATACGATCGATCTGTCCGCGATTGACGGCATCAAGGTGGACAAGCACAGCACAGGCGGCGTCGGCGATACGACGACGATCGTGCTTGCGCCGCTCGTTGCCGCGGTCGGCGTTCCTGTAGCGAAGCTGTCCGGGCGCGGACTCGGCCATACCGGAGGCACGGTGGACAAATTTGAAGCAATTCCGGGGTTCCAGGCCGAAATCAGCAGCGAACAGTTCATCAAGCAGGTGAACGAAGTGAAGGTGGCGGTGACCGGACCGACCGGAAACCTGACTCCGGCGGACAAAAAGATTTACGCGCTTCGCGATGTGACCGGAACGGTTAATTCGATCCCGCTGATGGCCAGCTCGATCATGAGTAAAAAGATCGCCTCCGGTTCCGATGCCATCGTATTGGACGTTAAGGTAGGTGCCGGCGCCTTCATGAAAGATCTGGAGAGCGCCAAAGCGCTGGCGAAGGCTATGGTGGACATCGGCAACAATGTAGGACGGAATACGATGGCGGTCATTTCCGACATGAATCAGCCGCTCGGGTTTGCGATCGGCAATGCGCTCGAAGTGAAGGAAGCGATCGACACGCTGCGCGGGGAAGGCCCGGAAGATCTGCACGAATTATGCTTGACGCTGGGTAGTCATATGGTATATTTGGCGAAGCAGGCTGCAAGTGTGAGCGAAGCGCGGAGCAAACTGGAGGAAGCGATTTCCAGCGGCCGGGCGCTGGAGACGTTTAAAGCGTTCATTGCCGCGCAGGGTGGAGACGCTTCGATCGTAGACGACCCGTCCAAGCTGCCGGCTGCGGCTTACCGTATCGAAGTGAAGGCGAAGGAAGCGGGTTATGTCTCGGAGATCGTCGCCGACAGCATCGGCACCGCGGCGATGATTTTGGGTGCGGGACGCGCGACGAAGGAATCCGAGATCGATCTGAGCGTCGGCTTGATGCTGCACAAAAAAATCGGCGACGAAGTGAAGCCGGGAGATACGCTGGTCACCATTCACAGCAACCGCGAAGCGGTAGATGACGTTATCGAAAGCATCTACGAATCTTACGCCATTGCGTCCGGCAAAGTGGAACGCCCGGTTCTGGTGCACGCGGAAATTCATTAATCTTAGTTTCGAGGGTTGAAAAACGAAGCGGAGGAGTAACGAAAATGACAACGAACGAAATCGCCCGATTGATCGACCATACGTTATTGAAAGCCGATGCCAGCCGGGAGGCGGTGATCCGCTTGGCGGAGGAAGCGAAGCAATACCGCTTCGCCTCGGTGTGCGTCAATCCGGCACAGGTGAAGACGGCTTATGAAGTGCTGAAGGATACGCCAGACGTGAAGGTGTGCACGGTCATCGGCTTTCCGCTGGGGGCGACGATGCCGGAAGTGAAGGCATTCGAAGTCCGGGAAGCGATCGCTGCCGGAGCGACGGAAGTCGATATGGTGATCAATATCGGAGCGCTCAAGGATAAGCAGGACGATGTGGTGGAGCACGATATTCGGGCCGTCGTCGAAGCGGCCAAAGGCAAGGCGCTGACGAAGGTCATCATCGAAACCTGCCTCTTGACCGATGAAGAGAAAGAGCGGGCATGCCGCTTGGCCGTGAAAGCCGGCGCCGATTTCGTGAAGACGTCGACGGGCTTTTCGACGGGCGGAGCTACGGTAGCGGATATCGCGCTGATGCGCAAAACGGTAGGCCCGGACATCGGAGTGAAAGCGTCCGGTGGCGTGCGCAGCCTGGAGGATGTCAAGGCGATGGTGCAAGCGGGGGCTACCCGCATCGGCTCGAGCTCCGGCGTATCGATCGTCAAAGGCGAGCAGTCGTCCAGCGCGTACTAACCGGAGTTGAACGAAGCGCGCCTTTAAGCGCCCTGCAATGCGACGTTTATATATTTAAACTCCAAGGACCTTCCATTATGGGAGGTCCTTTAGGCTGTTAAGAAATGCTAGACGCAAAAAATCTCAGACCAATAGAGGTGGGGGATATCCCGCAAGAGTTTACGTCCGCTTTGAAACCCGTGAAAATACCGCAAATTCTAATCCAATTCACGGGTAGATAGGGGGTCCCCGGAAAGTAATCGGAATAAGCTTCCAAGTGTTACTTCACTTTCTGGGGGAAGGCAGCGGCTGGACGGTATACCCCCACCGGCTATGCCGAGGATTTCTACGCGAAACGGCCCGGTTGCCTGAGGACGGCGGATTTGCGATAATGCCTATAGGACATGAATGAGATGGAGAGGTGCTAGGATGGAGAGCAAGAAGAAGGTGTTCGCTTTTTTGGGATCGTATGCGGATGCGGCCGATCCGGGCTTGTACGCCTGCAAGTTCGATCCCGAAACCGGCAAGCTCGAGCTGACGGATCAAACGGCCGGACTGCAAAATCCGACGTTTCTGGATGTGAATGCGGAAGGCTTGAAGCTTTATGCCATCACGGAGGCAACCGATTCCGAAGGCAAGCGCTGCGGGGCTGCCGCGGCATACGGTTTCGATCCCGAAACCGGCAAGCTGTCGCTGCTCGGCAAGGAGCTGACGCTGCCGGCAACCACGTGTCACATTACATTGGATCGTACCCATACATACATCATGGTAGCAAGCTACCACGGCGGCATGATCGGGCTGTCTCCGCTGTTGGAGGACGGACGCATCGGCAAAACCTCGGACATCCGCCGGCACGAAGGCTCCAGCGTTCTGCCCGTGCAAAATCAGGCGCGTGCGCATTCCGTATTCGTCGACCGCTCCAACCGCTACGCCATCGTCTGCGATCTGGGGCTGGATCGCGTCGTTACCTACAAGCTCGATGTCGCTGCGGGACAACTGCTTCCTCATGACGAAGTTCGGATAGCGCCGGGGTCGGGACCGCGGCACTTCGTTTTTCATCCGTCGCTGCCTTACGGCTACGTTATCAACGAGCTAGGTTCTACGATCACGGCATTTTCCTACGATCCAGAGGAAGGCAAGCTTGGCGAGATCCAGACCGTTCCGACGCTTCCCGCTTCTTATGAAGGGGAAAATGCATGCGCCGACATTCACATCTCGCCCGACGGCAAATTTCTGTACGGCTCCAACCGCGGACATGACAGCATCGCAGTGTATGCCATCGATTCCTCAACCGGCAAGCTTACGCTCGTCGAGCATGCTTCGACGCTTGGAGGACATCCGCGGAACTTCGCGCTTTCGCCGGACGGACGCTTCCTGCTCGCAGCCAACCGGGATTCGAATCAAATCGTGACGTTCGCGCGGGACTCGGCTACCGGGAAGCTTCAGCCTACAGGGGACCGACTGGATGTGTCCAAGCCCGTGTGCATCAAATTTGCAGCAATCGGTTAATTTCCGGCGGAGGTCCTTGTCCGACAAGGCCTCCGTTGTTTTTATTTCGAACCGCTCGCTTCTTGCCGGATGCAGATGCGTACCACATGAACCGGAGCTCCAACCTTCACATAGCGGAACACGGGCGGCTTTTCCGGCCTTCCGTTCAACTGATAAATGAGCAAATCTCCCCGGCGCAGCACAACCGACAAATCGTCGCCCGATGAAAATTCCACATCCCCGTCTACCGGATGAATACATTCGTAGCTCACCGAATCTTCGTCCAGCGCCGAGCACTGCACATCTTCCGCGTAAGAATCGCGGATAAGAACCGGCCGCATTTCGGCCGAGTAGCCGGAACCCAGCATCACGTTGAGGTCGCTTCCTTTCCCCCGGCACCGGGTCGTCCAAGCCCCGTCAAAGCGATCTTGATCAAAAGGCTTCAGCACAGCCGTATGCCGCTGCTCGTGCTCCAGCACAAATTTGCCTTGCGTTGCCATCAGCAATCTCCGGTAGCCGGGGAGACTCGTGAAGACGGACTCCTCCGCATGAATGGCCGCCCTGCTGATTCTCCAGCTGAAATTCCGCTGCTCATAGGACGCGCCTTCCGGGTAGATCGCCATTTGCGTCGTGGCTCCTCCCGACCAGCTCGCCGTTTTTTGATCCTCTTGCCGAATGATTTTGACGGAAAAGCCCATCGCATCGATCACATCGCTTTCTTGTTTTTACGATGAACATACAACGGGACGGCTCAGGAATCAAGGCTTGTCCGGTATTGTTAGATTTTAGCAAGGAAGCGTAACCTTTTCGTAAGCTTTGCTTAGGTTTCGGTTAACGAGCAGGCGGTAAAGTAAGGAAGCGTGGCTGCCACCAGAGAGGGGAGGAGAATTCATATGCCCGCAGCATGGTGAAGGGAGACATCCGTATGGTCCGAACGGCATCGGAGGAAAGCCAAGTCGTTGATTTCCTTCCCGGAACGTGGTAATCTGCCGTTAAACTAACCGGTTAAGGAAGGTAGACTTGAATGAACAAACGCATCCTCATCGTCGATGACGATCATAAAATCGCGAATTTGCTGGAAATCTATTTGAAAAATGAAGGCTACGAGGTTCTTAAGGAGCATAATGGGATCGATGCCATAAGAAGGATCGAGGAGGAAACCGTCCATCTGGTCATTTTGGACGTGATGATGCCCGAATTGGACGGGATGGAGGTTTGCCGCAAAATCCGTGAGGACAAGACAACCCCGATCTTGATGCTGAGCGCCAAGGACGAGGATATGGACAAAATTTTAGGCCTGATGACGGGGGCCGACGATTATATGGGCAAGCCCTTCAATCCGCTGGAGCTGGTGGCGCGGGTCAAGTCGCTGCTGCGGCGGTCGTATTTCAGCGCGCAGACGGCTCAGCCGGATGCAGAGGGGATCATCAAGATCAAATCGATGCAAATCGATAAACGCAACCATGCCGTCACGATCGACGACCGCCCGATCAAGCTGACGCCGATCGAATTTGGCATTTTATTTTTGCTTGCCAGCCACCCGGGCCGGGTCTTCGGATCGGAGGAGATTTTCGAGCTGATCTGGAAAGAAAAATACTTTGAGACGAACAACTCGGTCACGGTCCATATCAGCCGGCTGCGCGAGAAATTGGAGAAGGAAATGGCTGGAGAAAAGCTGATTCATACGGTGTGGGGGGTCGGGTACAAAATTGAGAACTAACTGGAGAGTCGCGGTGCCGCTCTTCTGGAGCGCATTAACGACCGCGGTTGTGCTTGCGGTCATTACGACGATTGCCAAATCGATTTATTTTTCCAAGCTGTCATTAAATTCGCTGTTCATTTGGATTAATTATTATATCGGCTATCCGGATATTTATTATCTTACGGCGCTGCCTTTGTTTATGCTGTCGGCCTTATATTTTTTCAAACGGGAAAAAGACGCCCGCTACCACAGGTACCTGATCCATATTATCGAGGACGTGCAGCGGATTGCCGACGGCGATTTCGACCATAAGGTACCCGTGCAGTCCATCGGCGAGCTTGGCCAGTTGGCCGGGAACATCAACCAGGTCGTCGAGCGGCTCAAGACGTCGATCGACGAGGAACGGCGGGCCGAGTCCACCAAGAACGAGCTGATTACGAACGTGTCCCACGATCTGCGTACTCCGCTCACCTCGATTACCGGATATCTCGGTCTGATCGAGCAGGACCGTTACCGGGACGAAGTGGAGCTGCGTTATTATGTCAATATGGCGTATGAGGAATCGCAGCGGCTGTTTCAATTAATTCAGGATTTGTTCGAATATACCCGCTTAAGCAATATTACGGGAGCGACAATCCAGAAGGCTCCGATCAATCTGGTCGAAATGATGCGGCAGCTTTTCGCGCAGTTCCGGCTGCAGCTTCAGGAGGCCGGGATCGAGCAGCATATGACCTTTTTTGAATCGCAGCTGCTGGTCATGGCCGACGGCAACAAGCTCCGGCGGGTATTCGAGAATTTGATCTCCAATGCGATCAAGTATGGCGGCGAAGGGAAATATCTTGAGGTAATGGGCTTTAAGGAAGGGGACGAGGCCGTGATCCAGATTATCAATTACGGCGAATCGATCCCGCAAACCGATTTGCCTCATATTTTCGAACGGTTTTACCGCGTGGAGAAATCCCGTGCGACGCATACCGGAGGTTCCGGCATCGGCTTGGCCATTGCCAAAAGCATCGTCGAGCTGCATGGAGGAACCATATCCGCATCCAGCGACGAGGAGCGAACCGTCTTTACGGTACGCCTGAATATCCTGGGAGAGAAGGCTAATTCTTAAGAAAGTGTATATGAAACGTGCCGAACCTGCAGGGTTAGGCGCGTTTTTTTCGTCTTTATATAGAAAATCTTAAGAATTTCGTTAACTTTTCTTAGTTCCTCGTTAAGCAATGAAGTTCATAATAAAGAAAAAAAGCGCTCCGGAAGCGCTCGTTTGTCGGAGGAGGCTTGGATAGAGATGCCGCAAAAATTAGAGCAAACCTGCAATTGCCGTAACTTGGAAAATCGCCCGTCCTCCAAGGATGAGGTTCTTTTTAGATCATGGATGGAGCAGCACCGCCGCGAGGTATGGACTTATGCCTATGGATTAACCCGCAAGCACGATGTGGCTGACGATATTACCCAGGATGTATTTTTGAAGGCTTACCGCCGAATCGCTTCGTTTCGGGGGGACGGCTCCGTCCGGGCATGGCTGCTCACGATCACCCGCAATACCGTGTTCGATTATCGGAGAAGCTCCTATTTTCGCAAAGTCACGCTCGCGGACAGGATCGAGACGGAGAAGACCCATACATCCGCGGAAGAGGAGTATTTGAAGCGGGAGGACAGCCGTGAAATGTTCGGGATGATTCTTGAGATGCCTTTGGCGTTTCGGGACGTGCTGCTGCTTAAGGCAAAATACGAACTGAAGCCCGGCGAAATCGCCTCCTATTTAAAGCTCCCGCTGACGACGGTAAAAACAAGACTGCACCGGGCGCGGAAAGAAGCCGTGCGGCGCCTCCAAGTCGAGGGGCGCCCGTAACGGTTCCCCGGCTCCCTCTTTCCGCCTACCGGTCCCGCTCCGCCGCGTTTAAAAATTCCTTCCGTTTCGTCCTTCCTTTCGTTTTCCGTGTGGACAGGCCTGCGCGCTTCTTTCCGATTTTGCCAGAAATTTTCGGTCAACTTCCCTTTGCTTTCTGCATAGGTATTTATTACACTTCAAATCCGAAGAAGAAGCCGGGGCCGAAGCCCGGAAGCGGCGGCTTTCGGCGTTACGCATCGTTTCGAAGCGCGTATCCTTTCGAAGCCGGTTTTGCTTAGCGCAAAACCCATAAGCGAATCCTTACGAAGCCAGTTTTGCTAAAGCAAAACTCGTAGGAGGTAAAGATCATGAATATATTCAAGAAAATCGCCGACTATCGCACGGAAACCGAAAGGCTGGCCTGGACCGGAACCTTCGCCGAGTACATCGAGATGCTCCGCCGGCAACCTCATTTGGCTATGACGGCGCATGCACGGGTGTACGAAATGATTGCCTCCCATGGCATCCTGGAGGAAAACGGGCGTCGAAAGTATAACTTTTTCGAAAAAGAGATTTTCGGGCTCGATTCGGCGATTGAGAAGCTGGTGGAAGAATATTTCCATTCGGCGGCGCGTCGCTTGGACGTCCGCAAGCGGATCTTGCTTTTGATGGGGCCGGTCAGCGGCGGGAAGTCGACCATTGTCACCATGCTCAAGCGCGGACTTGAGCAGTTCTCCCGCACGGATCAAGGCGCTGTATATGCGATCAAAGGCTGCCCGATGCACGAGGAGCCTTTGCACTTAATTCCGCATGAGCTGAGAGGCGAGGTTGAGCAGGAATTCGGCGTGAAAATCGAGGGCAATCTGTGCCCCTCCTGCCAAATCCGGCTCCGGGACGAGTACGGGGGACGCATCGAGGAAGTGCTGGTGGAACGGGTGCTGCTGTCCGAAGATAACCGTGTGGGCATCGGGACGTTCAGTCCGTCCGATCCGAAATCGCAGGATATCGCCGACCTGACAGGGAGCATCGATTTCTCCACGATTACCGAGTACGGCTCGGAATCCGATCCGCGGGCTTATCGTTTTGATGGAGAGTTGAACAAGGCCAACCGGGGCTTGATGGAGTTTCAGGAAATGCTGAAATGCGACGAGAAGTTTCTGTGGAACCTGCTCTCCCTCACGCAGGAAGGCAACTTTAAAGCCGGCCGGTTCGCTTTGATTTCGGCAGACGAGCTTATTATCGCGCATACGAACGAATCCGAATATAAATCGTTTATTGCCAATAAAAAGAACGAGGCGCTCCAATCGCGGATGATCGTCATGCCGATTCCTTACAATTTGAAGGTGTCGGACGAAGAGAAAATTTACGCCAAGCTGATTAAGCAAAGCGACATGAAGCACGTGCACATCGCACCTCACGCGCTGAGGGCCGCGGCGATTTTCTCGATTCTGACCCGCTTGAAGGAATCCAAGAAGCAGGGAATGGATCTCGTCAAAAAAATGCGCATGTACGACGGCGAAGAGGTCGAAGGGTATAAGGAAACGGATTTGAAGGAGATGCAGAGCGAATATTTGGAGGAGGGCATGAGCGGGATTGATCCCCGCTATGTCATCAACCGGATTTCCAGCGCGCTTATCCGGCAAGGTCTCGAATTTATCAATGCGCTGGATGTGCTGCGGGCGCTCAAGGACGGTTTGGACCAGCACCCTTCCATCACCAAGGAGGAGCGGGAGCGGTACTTGAACTTCATCTCCATCGCGCGCAAGGAGTACGACGAGCTGGCCAAGAAAGAGGTGCAGAAAGCGTTCGTTTACTCGTTTGACGAGTCGGCGAAGACGCTGTTCAACAACTACCTCGACAATATCGAGGCGTACTGCAACTGGACCAAAATTAAAGACCCGCTTACCGGCGAAGAGATGGACCCGGACGAGAGACTGATGCGTTCGATCGAAGAGCAGATCGGCATTTCGGAGAATGCGAAGAAAGCGTTCCGCGAGGAGATATTGATCCGGATGTCCTCGTATTCGCGAAAAGGGAAGCGGTTCGACTACAGCAGTCACGAGCGGCTGCGCGAAGCGATCGAGAAAAAGCTGTTCGCCGATCTGAAGGACATCGTTAAAATCACGACGTCCACCAAAACGCCGGACGAAAACCAATTAAAGCGGATCAACGAGGTCATCAAGCGTCTTGTCGAAGAACACGGTTATACGACCGCTTCAGCCAATGAGCTGCTGCGTTATGTCGGGAGCTTGCTGAACCGGTAAATTTTTATAAACTCATAGGATCGTCCTCATCCGCCTTGTGCAGCCGGAGGGGACGGTCTTTTTTTCTCTCCAAAGCCGTTTGTTTAGATTAGGTTTGCTTGAAATACGGCCTGCGGGTCCATTATCATGTAGGTACTGTGATTTACCGGATTTTTCGGTTTTTGGGGGGACTGTCGATGATTACCGTATTGATCGTGGATGACGACCGGCATATCCGGGAGCTGATCCGAGTTAGTCTGCGCGAGGAGGGGTACCGTCTGCTGGAGGCGGAGAACGGGCAGGACGCCTGGAAGCTGCTGCAGGAGAACCGGGTGGAGCTGGTCATCCTCGACATTATGATGCCGTTTATGGACGGCTGGGAGCTGAGCCGTCATATTCGGATGCAGCAAGCGGACCTGCCGCTTCTAATGGTCACCGCCAAGGGCGAGACGGGAGACAAGGTCAAGGGCTTCGAGCTGGGAACCGACGATTATTTGGTCAAGCCGTTCGATCCGCTGGAGCTGGTCGTGCGGGTGAAGGCGCTGCTGAAGCGATACCGGATCCATGCGTCAGATACCGTGCAATTCGGCCGGATCGAGCTGAACAAGAAAAGCTATGAGGTTCTGAAGGGCGACGAGAAGCTGACGCTGCCGCTCAAGGAATTCGAGCTGCTTTACAAGCTGGCGAGTCACCCGAACCAAATTTTCACGAGGAACCAGTTGATCGAACAAATTTGGGGGCACGATTACGAGGGGGACGACCGTACCGTGGACGTTCATATCAAGCGGCTGAGAGAGCGGTTTGCAGACGAGACGGACAGCTTTACGATCCGCACCATTCGGGGGCTTGGGTACAAGCTTGAGGTGAACGGATGATCAAGACGCTCTACACGCGGATGGTGCTCGTTTATTTGGCGGCGGTCATCTTCGGATTGGTCGTCGCCTTTTTAATTATGGGCCTTATTTTCTCGGAGAAGCTGAACGCGCAGCTTCGGGATGACATGAGGCTGGTGGCGCAAGATTTGATCGATACCTATAAAGCGACGGATAATGTCGATTTCGATTTGTATATGATTAACCGCAAGCTTGCCAAGCCTTTCTTCATCAGGGTATACGACGAGGCAGGCAACGAAGCGTTATACGGATATACCGATGTCGAAAAGAGAAGAATCATCACTCCGCAGGAAATCGCTCAGGTGCTGCGCGGGGAAGAGCTTTGGAACGAGTCGAGCATGGATGTCAGCGTACTGGGTTACCCGGTGAAGATCCGCGGCCATTCGTATGCCATGTTTTTGCAGCCGGCCTCGAACAAGTCCGACCGGCTTCTGGAAAGCTATTTGAACATCTCGCTTATCAACGCTTTGATTATCGGCAGCGTGTTCATCCTGGTCGCCGGCCGTTACTTGGTCAAACCGATCAAGCGCATGACCAAAGCGGCCAGACGGATGGCGAAGGGCGATTTCAATATCGGCTTCGATTGGAAGTTCCGCAAGGACGAATTGGGCGAGCTTGCCCAAAGCTTCACCGAGATGGCTGGAGAGCTTAAGCAGATGGAGCGGATGCGGCAGGATTTCGTGTCCAACGTCTCGCACGAAATTCAGTCTCCGCTTACGTCGATCGCCGGATTTTCCAAGCTGCTGCGGGAGAAGGCGATGTCGGAGGAGGAGCGCCGCCAATATTTGGGGATCATTCAGACGGAGGCGGAACGCTTGTCCCGTCTCAGCGAGAACTTGCTCAAGCTCGCTTCCCTCGAGTCGGAGCATCATCCCTTTCGCCCGACGACGTACGCGCTGGACGAGCAGCTTCGCAGCGTCATCGTAGCGACGGAGCCAATATGGTCGGCCAAAAAGCTGGAGCTCGATTTGAGGCTGCCTGCGGCGAAAATTTATGCCGATGCGGATCAGCTCAGCCAAGTGTGGATGAATCTGATCGCCAACAGCTTGAAGTTCACGCCGGAGGGCGGCATGGTGCGGGTGCGGCTGCTTCCGGGCACCGACCGGATTCAGGTCCGGATCGGCGATACGGGCATCGGCATCTCCGAGGAGGATCAGGCCCGCATTTTTGAACGGTTTTATAAGGCGGACCGCGCCAGAAACCGGGAGAAGAGCGGGAGCGGGCTGGGACTTGCGATCGCGAAAAAGATCGTCGATCTGCATCACGGCACGATCGAGGTGCGCAGCAAGCCCGGGCAGGGGACCGTGTTTACAGTGACGCTGCCCAGCTTCTCGGGTAAACGCGGCGCCCCGGACAGGAAATAACCGGCGTGAAGGATCAATCCAATTCGGATTGATCTTTTTTTGTCCGGTTCACGCTCCGTTCATATTCGCAAGGTAAAGTATTTTCCAGATTCGGATGGACATTTATAAAGGAGCGAGGAGTGGAATGAACGGACTGATTAAATTTTCCATGAAAAATGTCGCGGCAGTGATCATCATCGTCGCCATGCTGTTTGGCGGAGGGATGTACTCGGCTACGAAGCTGAAGAAGGAGAACTACCCTAACATCTCGTTCCCCGCGGTCTTCATCAGCACCACCTACCCGGGATCGCCCAAAGATGTGATGGACAACGTGACGAAGCCGATCGAAGATAAGCTGGCGAACATACCGGATCTTGACCAGCTGATTTCGACCTCTAACGACAACAATTCATTTGTCCAGGTGATGTTCAAACATGGAGTGGACCTGGACAAGAAAAAGCGGGAAGTCGAAAACTTGATCCAGGAAGTCAATTTGCCTTCTACGGCACAAAGGCCGAAGGCCATGACGTTCGGGTTTTCGTCGATGCCGGCCTATTATCTGGTTGTTTCGGCGAACGAAGGCGTAAGTCAAACCGAGCTCGACAAGCTGTATAAGGACAAGATCAAGCCGGCATTCGAAGGCATTAAAGGCATTGACCATATCACCGCCATCGGCAACCGGGAAACGACGATGGACATCCAGCTGAATGCCGACGCGCTGAGCACCTTCGGCATGACGCCCTCACAGGTGACCGCTTCGATCGAATCCGCGCTGTCCAAAGGCCCGATCGGTTCCGTCGAGCTGAGCGGCAACGATAAGATGGCCCGCGTATCCGGCGATTTGGACAGCCTGTATGCTCTGGAGCAGCTGGAGCTGACCGCAAGCTCGGGCGGAACGGTCCTCTTGTCTCAAGTGGCCCAAGTTTCCGCCGTGACGGAGTCCAAATTCATGGCCAGACTCGACGGAAAACCAGCGCTTGGCATTCATTTGTTTAAAACAAGCGAAGCGAACGCCATAGAGTTCTCGGATGCCGCCGACAAGCTGATGAACGATTGGAAGACGACGATGCCGAATGTCACCTTCCGCTCGATCTTTAACACGGCCGACGAGGTAAAGGAATCGATCAGCGGCATGCTGCGGGAAGGCGTGATGGGGGCGATACTTGCTTCGCTCATGATTCTCATCTTCCTGCGCAACGTCCGGATGACGCTCGTGGTTCTCGTCTCGATTCCGCTCTCCATGCTGATTACGCTCATGCTGCTGCATTATTTAAACATCACGCTTAACATGATGACGCTAGGCGGCATGTTCATCGCTGTCGGACGGGTCGTGGACGATGCGATCGTCGTTATCGAGAATATCTATACGTCGCTGGAAAAAGCGCAGGAGCGCAACGAATCGGTCATCCTGATGGCAACCAAGCAGGTCGCGATGGCCATTACGTCCTCGACGATTGCAACCGTCGCCGTGTTCGCTCCGATCGGCATGGTCAGCGGAATTGTCGGCGAATTCTTCCGACCGTTCGCCATTACCATTGCCGTGGCCTTGATGGCTTCGTTATTGGTAGCGGTGACCGTCATTCCGATGCTCGCAAAGCTGCTGGTGCTGCGGAGCAAACGTTTCAAAGCGCACGACGAAACGAAGGTCGGCCGGTTTACCTCGATGTATGAATCGATTCTGGAGTGGTCTTTGACGCACCGGATCAAGTCGCTGCTCATATCGGGTATCCTGTTTATCCTTTCGATCGTCATTGCCGTGCCTAACTTGGCAATCGCCTTTTTTCCTGACGGTGCCCAGCCGCGCAACATGTACTTTACCGTGAAGCTGCCCTACGAGACCTCCTATGCGGCGACCGATCTCAAATCCAAGGAATTGGAAGCGATGCTGATGGAGAGCAAGGATTCGAACGGCGACCCCGTGTTCCGCTATGTGGAGGCGCTCGTCGGGTATAACGGCGGAGACGGAGTGAATAACGACCGGGTGCCATACGCGTTCCAGCTCTTTGTGGAAACGAACGAGAACGTGAAGCCCGATCAAGTGAGGGATCAGTTCAAGAACGCGATTTTGGCCGAGCTGCCGAAAGGCTCCGAAGTTCTCCCCTCTTCCCTTGGCGGAGGAGGTCCGTCCACGACTGAATTTGGATACACCTTGTACGGAGACAATCAGAAGGACCTGATTGCCGCTGCAGGAATCGTCAAGAAGAAGCTTGCGGAGTTCCCGGAGCTGTACGAAGTGAAGGACGCGTTAAGTGACGCCAAAACCGTCGTCGATATCGTCGTGGACCCGAAAAAGGCGCGTACGTATGGCTTGGATGTCAGTACGATCCGCGAAACGGCGCGGGGCTGGGTGCAGAAGCAGCAGCTCGGCGACATCAAGCTGGACGACGTAACGTACAAGACGACCGTTTCACTTGCTAAAAAGGATAAGGATACGCTTGAGAAGCTTGGCCGGCTCCCGCTTTCGACGAAGACCGGAACCGTTTATTTGAATGAAGTGGCCAAAATCCGCGAGGTGGAGGCCCCGGCGAGCATTTCCCGGAAATCCCAGAAGCAAGAGGTTTCCATCACAGCGAAAATTAATAGCCCGAACAAAAACGGCGTCAGTCTCCAGGTAAACGAAGCTCTGAAGACCCTTGAGCTCCCGGAGGGGGTAACACGCGAGCTCGGAGGGGTCAACAAGGACACGGATGAAAGCTTCGGCCAATTGTATTTGGCGATGGCTGTCGCAGTATTTATCGTGTATCTGGTCATGGTGCTGGCCTTCGGCAACGCCTCGGCTCCGTTCGCTATTCTGTTCTCGCTGCCGCTTGCGGCTATCGGCGGTCTGCTGGCATTGCTCATAACAGGGGAATCGCTTAATGTCACATCGATGATCGGCTTTATGATGCTGATCGGGATCGTCGTAACGAACGCCATCGTGCTGCTTGAACGGGTGCAGCAGCTCCGGGAGGAAGGGTACACGGTGCGCCACGCGCTGATGGAAGCGGGCAAGGTCCGCTTGCGTCCGATTATTATGACTGCTGCGGCTACGATCATGGCGCTGCTGCCGCTTGCGCTGGGATTTGCGCATGGCACCTTGATTTCCAAAGGGCTTGCGGTCGTCGTTATCGGCGGCTTGACGACTTCGACCATTCTCACGCTGGTCGTAGTCCCGATCGTTTATGAAATGATAGAGAACTGGAAAAACCGGATTTCCGGATGGTTTAACCGAAAAAAACCAGGCGACGGTTCGAAGCCGGCGACGATCGAGATGTAACGAAGGAGGAGGCACGGAAAGATGAAAAAGGTTAGTAAAGACATGGCGATGAAGAAAGCCCTCACGCTTCGGGTTCTCGCCGTACTGGCAGCGGCCGCCCTGCTTGCGGCCGGATGCTCGGCTCCGGGCGCCAAGGGAGAAGCTACGGTTGACCTCAAGCTGGATAACCGCCCCGTAAAGACGGAGGCGGTTGCCAAACGCAAAATCAGCGATCCGCGCGAGCAAGTGGCGGAAGTGGTGGGGATGTCCGCCATGGACGTCATCCCGAAGGCGAGCGGCCAGATTACTCAAGTTCTGAAAAAACGCGGGGACGTCGTGCAGGCGGGCGAGGTGCTGTTTCGGATTGACAATCGCGAGGCCGAGTCCACCTTGAAGAAAAGTCAGATCAAGCTGAAAAGCTCGGAGCAGACGCTTGCGAAGTCGGTGGAGGACAACGCCAACTCCCGCCGCAATCTGCAGGACGAGATTACGAAGGCGGAACAGAAGGCGAGCGAAGCGGAGAAAGACTACAACAAAATGCGCAACGACTTTGACGCGGGCCAAGCGACGCAGCGACAGGTGGAACAGGCCGAGCAGGCGCTGAACAACGCCCGGATGGATGTGCAGGCGCAGCGCAACAAGCTGGCGGCCTTGGACAAATCGAACTCGCTGGCGGAGCAGCAGACGGAGGTAGAGTCCTCACGGATAAGCTTGGAGGAGGCTCAGCGGTCGCTTGAGAATTATGACGTCAAAGCGCCTGTCAGCGGCGTGCTGACGGACTTTACAGTAGAGCTTGGCGGGACCGTCTCGCCAAACGGCAAGGTAGGCCAGGTTCAGCAGATCGATCCGATCAAGCTGAAGGTGGAGCTGTCGGAGCCGTCGTATGAGCTGGTCAAAAACAAGCAGGAGCTTGCATACTACAGCCCGGATAACCCGGCCGATAAAGGCATGGCCAAAATTACGTTCCTATCCAACGTCATGAGCGCGGCGACCAAATCGTATTCTCTGGAGCTGGAAGTTCAGAATGCGGATCAGAAGCTGAAGCCGGGAACCCGGGCCGTGGTTCAGCTCACCACCGAGGCGGAGGAGCAGGTTGCAGCCGTTCCGACGCTGAGTATCGTCCGTGAAGAGTCGAATTCGTTCGTCTTCGTCCTTCAAGGGGATACGGTCCAGAAGCGTAAAATCAAGCTGGGACGTATCAGCGACGCTTATCAGGAGGTGCTGGAGGGCGTCAAGGAAGGCGAACAAATCGTAACGAGCGGGCAGCACCAGCTGAAGGACGGCCAGAAGGTGGAGGTGGCCAAACCGGCCCCTCAAGGCCAACCCTCTCCGGCGGCTCAAGAGCCGGCTAAAAAATAAGATCGACTGGATAAGGAGGAATCATCCATGAAACAACCTTGGAAAACAGCGCTAACTTTCGTAATTATCGGGACGACACTCCTTCCGGCAAATCTGCCGGCGCTGGCGGCCGAAGCGCCACAAGCGACAGCGGCCGCCCCAAGCAACTTCGGTTTAACGGATTCGATCCGCGCCGCGGTAAAAAGTCTGGCGGTAGAGACGACCGCCGGCGGCACACGGATAGGCGCGTCCGTTCGCTTGTATAACGGCGGAACGCAGAAAACCCGGATTCCCGATCATCAGCTGCACGTCCGTACGACGGACGGGATCCGATATACGCTGAAGCCGAGCACTGCCAACAAGCCGGCGCTCGAGCCGGGCGAAATCGGCGAGCTGGTTTATATGACCGTCATCGAGGGCACGCCGACAATTAAACTGTCGGAGCTGTCCTTCGTCAATGTGGATGAATACGTATATCCGAAAAAGGAAACGAATCTGCTGACGATTCCACTAGGCGCCAAGCAAGTATGGTATGCTTCGGCGGCAGGGACGGATAAAGCCGCGGAGCCGAAAGGGTGGGGAGAAGCGTTTACGATCCCGGGGTTGAATTCCAGCCTGCGGTATACCCCTGCGGCAATCAAGGTACAATATCCGACAGGCGGCGCTTCTGCGGGATCGTCCGGCGCTGCTTCCACGGGAGCGGCGGCCGGCGGCGGGGCCGGCGAAACTTCCGGCAGCACAGCCACGCCAGGAGCGGGAGGGGCTTCGGCAGCTCCCGACGGTGCGGCAGCTGCGCCTGGCGGATCGTCCGGCGCACCCGCCGGGGCTGCGACAGCTGCACCGAATGCGGCTGGAGCGGCAACAGGAACTGGAGCAGCGGCAGCAACGGGGCCGGTGGCGCTCGTCACCTTGTTGGTAGAAAACCCGGGCCTCGGACGGGAAACGGTACCCGAATTCCGCATCGACGGACAATCGGATCATAAAACGTATACCGGCGCCCGCACGGAGCTTGGCACCGTAACGGTCGATGTCGGCGAGAAAAAATATATTCATTTTGCCGTACCGGTCGAAAACAACGTGACGCTGACCTCCTTATTCGTGACGACGACCGAAACGTTCGTATCGGGGGGAGGACAGGGCGCACCGGCTACGGCAACGGGGTTTGACGTCGGCCGGGTGCAGATTGCGGTTCCGAGCGGCGCGCAGACGGATACGGCTCCTGCGATTTCTTACCGGACCGGCAACCCCATCGTCTTCGATCCGTTGAATAAGATGATCGATGCCAACACGGAAGTAGCCCTGATGGAAATGCATCTTCATGAAAGCGACAACGGCTTTCATTCGGTCGTGGCCAAATTCCGGATCACGAACAAGAGCGATAAGCCGGTGCCAGTGCCTGCCTTCCAGACCGAGATCGTCGGAGGAGACGGAGCCGCTTATGCGGGCGCACGGCAATCCGGGGTTACGGCTGCACTTAACCCGAACATGAGCTATGTCGTGAATTATTCGTTCAACGTGCCGAAGACGGAGGACGGCAAGCAGCTGACGATCAAGCTATTGGATACGCAGTCCGCGGCTCCTTATACGAGCACGATCGCTTCGCTGCAGACGGCTGCAAGCAGAGAGACGGCGGGGGATACGTTCGCCATGTATCCGTTTGATCTGAAAATCGTCGATTGGACATTGTCCGCTACAACCGCTCCTGGGTTGACCAGCCTGTCCTACGGCTACAAGCTGTCGTTTACACTGGATGTGAAGCAGACCGACAACGTCGTGGTCGACCAGAACTTCTCCAGACTTTACATGGAGCTGGTGGATTCGCAAGGACGCATGCTCGGTACGGCTGAAGGCCCGTTTACCGGCCCGAACAAATTGATTACAGGCAAGCAGATTTTAACGTTTACCGCGAAAACCGAGCAGCTCGAAAATCCGTTTACCATCCGGGTCTACGAAGCGTTCGATACGCCAAGCGGTCTGGCCAAACGATACATCACTACGCTCAAGCAATAAGAAGCGGCGCCGCAAATGCAAACAGCCTTTCGAATCCCGCCGGACTCGAAAGGCTGTTTTCTTATATCGGGCTTCCTTGCCGCTTGCTAAGACCGGATCTTACGGACGCCCTGCATATAAATGTCTACGGTCGTGCCTTTGCCCTGCTCACTGCTTATTTTCATGCTGCCCCCGTGATTTTCAATAATTTTAAAGGTGACCATGAGACCGAGTCCGGTGCCTTTCTCCTTGGTCGTATAGAACGGTTCCCCCAGTCTGGGGATTCGCTCTTCCGGAATGCCGCAGCCTTGATCAGTAAACCGCATCAGCAGCTTTCCGCCCTCCATTTTGCGGAATTCGGCGCGGATTTGTCCACCTTCCGGCATAGCATCGATGGAGTTGTTCAGAATGTTGATAAATACCTGCTTAATTTGATTCTCGTCGCAATTGATTTCGGGAAGATCAGGGTCCGCTTCCGTGACGATGTCGACATTATGGATCATCGCTTGGGAGCCGAGCAGCATAATCGTATTTTCCAGAATGGTGAAGGCGTTTTTCGGCTGGTACTTGACGACTTGCGGCTTCGCGATGACCAGAAACTCGCTTACGATAAAATTGATCCGTTCCAGCTCGTCGATCATGATTTCGAAGTAACTGTCGTAGCCGCTTACCTTGCCCTGGAGCAGTTGGACGAAGCCTTTGAGCGACGTTAGCGGATTGCGGATTTCATGAGCGACGCCGGCGGCCAACTGGCCGACGATCGACAGCTTTTCGGAACGGAGAATCATTTCCTCGGCCCGCTTGCGCTCGCTGATGTCTTGCCCGATCATATAAACGCCGGCGATTTGCTTGTTCACGAAGATCGGGAAGTTAAATACGCTGAGCTCGACCGGATTGCCGTCCTTGCGCACAAACGTAATCTCATAATGAGGAGTCATGCCGTTGAGCGTTTCCTCGAAATGATCGAGCCACCGCGTGTAGTCTTCCGGGAGAATCAGCGGATTGATCGTTCGGTGAAGCAAATCCGCTTCCGCGTAGCCGGTGACGTCGAACATGGCGGGGTTGACGCTCGTAATGAGGCCGGACAGGTTCAGCGAACAGATCGGGTCAGGATTGTGCTCGAACAGCGATTTATAGCGCAGTTCGCTTTCTTCAAGCAGCAGCTCGGTTTTTTTCTTATCGTACAGCGCTTTGATCATCGCATAGGACCGGGCGAACCGGTGATCCTCTTCCTGGGCCAGCACGTTCTCGAAGATGCGATCGGCATCGTCATCGATGATGCCTTTGTCGAGATCCTTCATCTTTCCCAGAAGATTCATAACGTTTGTAATATGCTCGCCGTGAATCCATGCGGCGGAAGCGGTTTTATAACGGGTCGTAGGACCGTGCTGCAGTGTGACGATGCCTTTGCGCGGCTCGTACTCCGTTACGTGGTTCATATTGACCACATTCATCTGATCGATCAGGCGAAAGCCTTCCTCGTACAGCCATTCTTCGAAAGCTTCCAGCGACGCTGCCCAGTAATATTTATCGGAAACCGTATGAATGATATATTCTTTATCCCGCACGCATTCGATTTTAACGACTTCATCGGAAGGGATGATGGTGATGTCAGAACTTTTTTTATCACGAATGACTGGGATTTTTTGCATATTTTGATATCACCTGCCTGTCGCGTTCGATTCATTATACCACGCTTCCCCCCATCATAACAGATTAAAAATAGGCCCAGAGGCAATCCGGGCGGGATTCAGGAACTTTGGAGCCGCAGCGCCAAATCGGCTTTAAAACAATGTCTCCCGGCCGCCAAGGACGGCAGAGAGGCGGCCATTTCATTATATAACCTGCCGAATCGGGAAGTAAATGACAAGCCTCGGAGAGCGGACTTTTGGAGGGGCAACCGGGGGACAAGGCGCGCATGGAAGCTTGCGCTTAAGTCGCAAGCCTCCGGACGACAGGGGCTGAGAGCTTCTTGGCGGGATAAAGATACGGATGGAGAACAGCGGCTTTAAGCGCTTCAGTGGGCAGGCGTGCCGGTTTCTTCCGGCAGAAAGGGGACCTGCCTCGCAAATTCGGTTTCAAGGGTATTCATGCGGTGTTCCATGGCTGACAGTTTCCGCTCAAGGGCGGCAAAGCTTAAGGAAATTCCGGCATACCGCTTATGCAGGTCCGTCAGCTCTTTTGTGATCTCTTGCAGTTGATTTTCCATGCGTCGAAAGCACCCCTCTCTCGGATTTCTCGTTCTTCATATGATTCGTGCGGCGCAGAGACGTTTAGGTCCGTCGGCAGGGAGGACCAGGCAATATTGGTTAATAAGCCATAGTTTCATCCCTATCGCCTGCCGCCGCAAAAAAACATACTCGCCCGGCGGGAAATCTGTTACAATCTGGTGTAGATTTACGCAGCCAGAAGGGAGCTCCAGACACCCGATGACCTATTTGCGCCATTCGAAATGGCTACGTTTTGTTATTTCCTTAATTACGCTTACGCTGCTGCTGTCGGCGTATCGCATTTTTACCGTAGAAGGCGGGGCGCGTACGCCCAAATTCGTCATGATGCGGCTGGAGGACATCGGTCCCGGCGGACAGTACGCTTCGCTTGAGGAGCTTGGAAAGCTGAGAACCGTGCTGGAATATTTGCGCGACCGGAAGGTGGCTTACCATATCGCGGTCATTCCCCGCTGGATCAATCTGCCCCCGGACGGATCGCGGTACGACGTATCGCTCGATCAGGAAGGCGATCCGTACGCGGCCGCTTTCCGCAAGGTGCTCCGGCAGGCTTCGGACAGCGGCGCGGTCATTGGCATGCACGGCTATACGCACCAAGTCGGCAGCGTGCGCCGCGATGACGGTCACCACGAATCGGGGATCGGCAACGAGTTCCAAGTGGCCGATGTGGAGGAAACGACGAAGGCGTCGTATGCGGAGCAGCGTATTAAAGACGGGCTTGCGATATTCGAGCGTGCAGGACTGAAGCCGCAGTTCTGGGAGGCGCCGCATTACCGGACCACCGCCGAACAGGATCGGGTGTTCCGCTCCTACTTCGGCTTGAACTATCAGGCGGAGGTACAGTCTCACCGCGATGCCGAAGGCGTCTTTTATTGGAATCAGCGCAATTCCGGGTACGGCAGTCCGACGCTTGGCGCCGCTTACGTTCCTACACCTTACGATTACATCCCTTCCAATAAAGACGAAAAAATGATTCTCGACCGGGTCGGTCAATCGAATCAACTGGCTTCCTTTTTTTATCATCCTTTTCTCGAGTTTAAATACCTGACTCCCGTCCTGGGCCCGGATGGCGAGCCGGTTATGCGGGACGGTATTCCGGAATACCGGTACCCCGAAGAGAACAAGAGCGTGCTGCAAAAGCTCATTGCCGGCCTTCGGGCGAAAGGGTACGCCTTCCGCTCCATCCACGACTATGTTCCGTTCACGCCTGCTCAGAGCGTCAAGCTGCTACCGGGCGGCAAACAGAGCGTTTTTCTCGAGGATACTGACGGCGACGGGCAAGCCGATACGGTGCAGTGGAATGCGGCGAACGGGGAGATCAGCGTGATTCCCGGCCGGTACAAGGGACTGCGCAATGCGGCCCAACCCGAGCCTGTGCGATGGGGGCAGGCGGAATATGCGAACGGGACTGCCGCCGCCGTGAGCGGCAAAGATGCGGAAGGCCCGTGCAGCTTCTGGACAGCGAATCCGGACGGGCGCTTGGATCGCTATATATCGGACGGGCGGCAGTTCCATCTGGCGCAGAGCTGGAAAATCGAGGCCAAAGCTTGGAGCTCCTTATATACGCTCCCGTTATCGAGCGGCGAAGTGATTGTTGCCGGGCTAACGAAGGATAAGCTTAAGCTATACGGCTGGCGAATCCGGGGGAAGGAGCTGAAGCCGATCAAGCCGTATAAACTCCGAAGCGAAATGAATCAGGAGCTTCAGGTTCGTACGGAGGGGGGGCCTGCGCTGTTTGCTTCCAAAGACGGCGCCTCGGGCGGTATTCAGCTTCAGCCGGATCCCGTCGACATGAAGTGGAAGCTGACCCGTGTCGACCTTGGTCTTCCGAATGAAGACGGCTTGATCCGGCTCGGGGACTTTAACGGAGACGGCCGCGAAGACGCACTCCGCTGGGACCCGAAGACGATGCGCTGCACCGTCTATTTGAAGGACGAGGACCGGGAGTGGAAGCTGCTTTCCGGCTTCGGGCCTTGGGGAACGCCGGGAAGCGGCGTTCAACCAATGATTCGGGACGTCGACGGCAATGGAAAAGCCGATCTGGTATTGAGCGACCGCTCGGGCGGCACCTTGGATTTCGCTTTATCGTACCAAAGCAAATAAGCATGCCCTGAATGTACTACGGAGTGTCAGCCATTATATCGTATCATTAAAACTTCTACCCGGCCCGGCGGATTACGCGGGCCGTTTTACGTAGGAAAGAAGGCAGTGCGGATCTGCCTTGGAATAGGAAAAAACGACTATAGTATTTTCTCCCTTGTTCAGTTCGGCAAATTCAGGCACAATGGGAAGAGATAGGTTAAAATTCTCATATAAACCGAGGGCATAGAAATGAACAAGCAGCAGGCCGGATTTTTTGAAAACTGGAGGCGGATACTCGGATTAGCGCTTCCTTCCGTCATTTCTTTTGCTTCAGGCACCGTGACAGGTACAATCAATCTGATTATGGTCGGGCCGATGGGAGCGCTTGTCATCGCGGTCGTCGGCGTGTCCAATATCGTTGCTTATAACGCATGGGCTCTTTGTTCGGGCTTCGGGCATTCGATCAATTATTTGGTGGCGCAAAATTACGGGGCCGGACAAATGGATCAAGCAATCCGCCGGACGTATATCGCGCTATACGTCGGCATCGCGGTGGCGCTGCTGGCCGTTTCGGTCGGTTGGCTGGCCCCGGACCTGATTTTGCGGCTGATGGGAGGCTCCGAGGAGCTGGTATCGACGGGCGAGGCTTACCTTCGCTTCCGGTTGTTCGCAGTGGCTTGTTTTACGATAAGCTTTATTTTTCACGGTTTTTTCCGGGGGATCGGAGATACGCGCACGCCGATGATCATGTCCATTATCGCAAACGCGGCCATGATCTTTTTTACCTATGCGTTAACATACGGCAAGCTCGGATTTCCCGAGATCGGCCTGGCAGGTGCGGGAATGGCGGTCTTTATCGGCGAAGGCTTAGGGCTGCTGGCAGCGCCTACGTCTTCTTCGTTCGTCTGCATGCCCGCTACGCCACTCGGCGGCGTGTAGCGATCAATGGGAGCGAAGCGCGGCTGATTGCCGGCGAATCCGGCAAATTGGGGATGCAGGAGCTGGCCATGAGCGCGGCCATGTTCGTATTTACGATGTTCGTTACCCGGCTTGGCACCGAGGCGCTGGCCGCCAACGAAGTCGCATTGAATGTGATGGGACTCGGGTTTATGCCGGCGTTCGCCTTCGGGGCGACGGCGACGATTCTGGTCGGACAGGAGATCGGGCGGGGACAACCGATGCGGGCGAGGCGCATGGGCACCGACGTCGCGGTGCTGGGCAGCTTGTTTTTGCTGGCGCTCGGCATCGTTGAGTTCGTCTTCTCGGAAGCGGTGGCGCGTCTGTATTCAAGCGAGCCTGCCGTATTCCGGCTGGCCGGAAAACTCATCATGATTTCCGCCTTCCTGCAGCTGTTCGACGGGCTGTTGAATTATTACGCGGGAGCGCTGCGCGGTCTGGGCGATACGACCTTCCTGCTGCGGGCGTCTCTGATGCTCAATTGGCTCTTCTTTGTGCCGCTGGCCTACGTCTTAACCTTTGTGGCGGATCTTGGCAGCACCGGCGCCTGGCTGTCGCTTTACGCCTTCCTTGCATGCTTTGCGATGGCCTTGTGCATCCGGTTCTACCGTACGGATTGGACGTCGGTCCGCTCGAAGCAGTCGGCTCCGCACGCCTGAGGCCGGAGCTTGGAAAAAGCAGGATTTAACGCTTGAGGGGCGAATACACAATTGATCGAACCGATCAGTTTCAAACAATCATCATATCAACCAGAATACCAAACGAAATTGGCTGAAAGAATCGCAAGCGGCATCCGCCGGTATCTCGAAGCCGGAGGAGCGTGAGGTAGCACATGCCGCTGGAACGAACATCGAGGCGGATTGCCGCATTTTTTACCATTATCGTATTTTTGATCGTAGGGCTGATTGCAGGAGAACGGCTGTTTTTCAACTACGGCACAGCACCGAAGGCGGTTCGGGGCGAACTGGATCTGCGGGAATGGAACTGGGATCGGAAAGGGCACCTTCCGCTGAACGGCGAGTGGGAGTTTTACTGGAACGAATTCAAGCACCCTGAAGATTTTGCGGCGGAACGCTTCGGAGAAGCGGGCTACGCCAGTCTTCCGGGTTCATGGAACGGCACGACGACGGACGGAAAGGTGCTGACGGGCGAAGGGTATGCCACATACCGCCTCAAGATTTTGTTGTCTGATCATGAGCGGATGCTCGCCCTGCGGCTTCCCCCGATTTATACGTCTTATAAGCTGTGGATAAACGGTAAGGAAATCGCGTCGGCCGGAACCACAAGCAGATCCGAGCCGGAATCGAAGCCTCATTTTTTAACCCAGCTGGCCGTAGCCCACACCCATACAAGCGAGCTGGAGCTGGTTCTTCAAGTCTCCAACTATTCGCATGAGAAGGGCGGCATCCGGCAGCCGATCGAGTTCGGCCTGTTCGAGTCGGTGGCGAGGGCGAAGCAGCTGTCGGTCGGCTTCGATACGCTGCTGATCGGCAGCCTGCTGATCATGGGGCTCTACCATCTCGGTCTGTTCGTCGTACGGACCAAAGAGCTGGCCATGCTTTATTTCGGTTTATTTTGCCTTGTATTCTGCCTGCGCATGGCGCTGATCGGGGAAATGGTCGTAACCCAGGCGTTTCCCCGCTTTGATTGGACGCTGGCGTTGGTTTTGGAATATATGACGGCGGATTTGAGCATGCCGCTGTTCGTCTTGTTTTTCTCCAGCATGTATCCGAGGGAAAGCTCGCGGAAAATAACGACGTTCTTCTGCGCGATAACGCTGGCGTACGCCGTTGTCATTCCGCTGCTGCCGACCGAGCTGTTTACGAAATGGCTTGTCTTCCTGCAGCTGATTGTGGGAGCGGGCGTTTGCTACATTTTAAGCATCATCGTGCTCGCTTTTTTGCGCAGAAGAGAGGGTGGGGGACTGCTGCTGCTCGCCAGCTTGATCTTTGCGGCGACGATCGTCAACGACATGCTGTACGCTCACGAGCTGGTGCAGACAACGGACAAGATGTCGGCTTTTGGTTTGCTGATCTTTATTTTCTCCCAGTCGGTGCTGCTGTCGGTCAAGCTGTCGCGGGGATACGGGAGCGAGGAGAAGCTTTCGGCCGCTTTGACGCAGCTGAACAGCGGATTGCACGACAAAATCAAGGAACGGACGGCCGATCTCGAGCAGGCCAATCTGGAGCTGCAGCGGAAAAACGACGAGCTGTCGCGGATGGAGAAGTCCCGGAGCCGGCTGCTCAGCAACATATCGCACGATTTGGGCACGCCGCTGACGACGATCCAGTGCTACTTGGAGGCTGTGCTGGACGGCATCGTGGATACGGAGGAACAGAAGGAGCGTTATTTGCGGCTCATTCACAGCAAAGTCGTCAGCATGGACCGATTGATCGAGGACCTGTTCCAGCTCTCCCAGCTTGAAGCAAGGCAGGTGACCTTCAAAAAGCAGCTCATGCGCACCGACCGCCTAATCGAGCTGCTGTTCAGCCGCTACGAGCTGGATACGCGCAATGCGGGCATTCATTATACGTTGACGCTCCGGACCGAGGGGGACGATCAAGCGCGTGAATTTTCCGCGGTGGAGGTCGATCTGGAGCGGCTGCACCAAGTGTTCAGCAACTTGATCTTCAATGCGATCAAGTTCACGCCGGAAGGCGGCTCCATTCAGGTAGAAATGGTCGACGACGGAGAGCGGCTCCTGTGCCGGGTCAGCGATACGGGTGGCGGCATTAACGAACGGGACTTGCCGTACGTGTTCGACCGGTTCTATACCAGCAACAGGTCGCGCAATTCCGCGGCAGGCGGCAAAGGGCTCGGGCTTTCCATATCCAGGGAAATCATAGAGTACCATGAGGGACGCATCTGGGTCGAACACACCGAACCGGGGCGGGGCACCGTGATCTGCTTCACGATACCCGTCGCCAACCCTCCAAAAAAAGCTTGACCGGCAACAGTCCAATTGTTTATTCTCTTCTTAGGACCAGGGAACTACATCGATGCGGTGGTGAAACGGATGACGGAGCAAACAGTATTAGTTGTGGAAGATGATCCCGAGATTCGGGAAGTGATCCGTCTTTACTTGGAAAAAAACAAATACCGTGTCCTGCTCGCAACCAGCGGTGAAGAAGCGCTTAAGATCGCGGAGGCGGAGCGGCCGGATCTGGCGATACTGGACGTGCTCCTGCCGGGGCGAAGCGGCTTTGAAGTATGCCGCGAGCTTCGGGCGGTTTCGCCCGTGCCGATCTTATTTTTGAGCTGCAAAAAAGACGAAGCGGACAAAATCGCCGGCTTGAATCTGGGCGGCGACGATTATATTACGAAGCCTTTCAGCCCGAACGAGCTGATGGCCCGGGTGCGCGCGCATCTGCGCAGGCCGCATTTGGCTGCGTCGGGGCATGCGGGAGGACAGCCCGACAAGCTGGTCGTCGGCCATTTACGGATCGACCGGTTAAGCCGTGTGGTGAGAGTGAACGGGCAAGAAGTAACGTTGTCCCGTAAGGAATTCGACCTGCTGAGCTTTCTCGCCTCGCGTCCGGAGCAGACCTTCAGCCATGAGCAGCTGTTCCGCGAAATCTGGGGGCAGGAAAGCTTCAACGATACGAGGACGATTATCGTCCATGTCAGCAACCTTCGAAAGAAAATCGAGCCGGATCCGTCGAATCCGAAATACATAATCAACGTCCATGGCGTAGGCTATAAATTCATCGCCGGGGGCGCAAGCCATGCACTGAAACTGTAAACCGCAACCTTGAGCCATTCAAGGCGCGGTTTATTTTTTTGTCCCGGTGACGGGAAAGGAGCGGCGGTATATTTACGCTCGAAGCGGGCAGCCTGTAATTTTTATCCCTTTTCGGCACGCGGGGTTTTATGCTACAACAGACTAGAAAGAGGTGGTGGCTATGCCGTGGTTCGGAGTCCGCATGCGCCGGGCGGCGGAGCGTTTCCGCGATTGGGGGCTCGAATGGAAGGTGTTTCTGATGACGTCCATCGTCATTCTGATCGCCGTGCCGCTGACGGGAGCATTCTCGTTCAATCAGGCGGCCCGGTATATCGAAGAGTACGCCTATAACGCCGCAGACCGGACGGTCAGCCAGCTTAGCGCCAATGTCGGCAACGAGCTGAAGAACGTCAGCGACAAGCTGTACTGGATCAATTCCAGCGACGAGCTGACAAGGGCGATCGAATGGAGCCAGAACCGGTCGGATGAAGCGTATTCCGTCATTTTCAATAACGTATTTTCGCTGTTTTCCAAAGCGAGTCTGTCTTCTCCCACGATTCGCGGGATTTATTTATATACGCCCAAGGGAGAATTTTTCGAAGGGGTTCCGGCGGCAAGAAAGGAAACCGATTTCAAGGAAACGGTTTATTATGAGGCGATCAAGCCGTCTTCGACGAACCGCTGGGTCTACAGCGGGCAAAATCCGCTCTTTGTCGAGGAAGGGGCGGTGATCGGTCTGGTCAGCCGGCCGGCCACGGCCACCGGGGCGTTGGAGCTGGACAATTATTTGGTGATCACGCTGCGGGCAGACTATTTCGAGCGCAACCTGCAGAGCATCCAGCTGGTGCCCGACGGGTTCGCGATGATTTTGGACGAGAACGGCCGGCCGATTCTGCTGTCTTCCCGGAACGAGGCGACAGAACAGTTTCTGGAGCAAGCGCAGGTGCCGGATTTCTCGGGCAAACCGTCGTTTTTCGAAGTGAAGCTGGGAGATCAGACGTATCTGGTCAATCATCGGCCGATTCCGATTGCCGGTTGGCAGGCGCTGGTCATTCAGCCGAAAAAGCAGCTGCTTGTCAAGATCGCCTACATCCAATATTTTACCGTTTTGCTGACGGTAGCGCTGCTGGCGTTCTCTTTCTTTATGAACAAATCTATCGCAAGCTGGGTTACGCTTCCGGTGCGCAGGCTGCAGCGGCTCATGTCCCAAGCCAAAAAAGGCGATCTCGACGTGCGCTTCGCTTCCGAGAGCCGGGACGAGATCGGAGAACTGGGGCGGCGGTTCGACGAGCTGCTGGATCAGATTCAGCGGCTTCTGAAGCAGGTGGTGGAGGAGAGCCTCGCGAAGCGGAGAGCGGAGATGCGCGCGCTCCAAGCGCAGATCAATCCGCATTTTCTATACAATACGCTCGACGAAATTTATTGGAAGTCGCTCGAATTCAACGATTCGTCGGCCAGCGAGATTATTTTGTCGCTGTCCCGCTTTTTCCGGCTCAGTTTGAACCGCGGCGAGGAAGCGACGACCGTGGGGAAAGAAATGGAGCACGTCGAGCAATATTTGAAGCTCGTCAATTATCAATACAAACGGCAGTTTGCGTTCGAGGTGGCGGTGGATGAGCGGACGAAGGAAATCGTCGTACCGAAAATCATCCTGCAGCCGCTGGCGGAAAATGCGGTGCTGCACGCATTCCAAGACAACGAGTACCAAAATAACCGGATCCGGGTGAAAAGCTTCCGGGAAGGAACGGATACGACGGTGTTGACCGTGGAAGACAACGGCTCGGGGATCGACCCGGAGCTGATCGCGCTCTTCAACGCGCCGCTGCATGCCGCGGAGGCGGCGCCGGGCGTAGCTTCCCGGAGCGGAGAGGGCTACGCGATTATGAATATCAAGGAACGGCTTCGTTACTTTTTCGGGGAACGCGCATCGTTCCGGGCCGAAAGCCGGGTTGGAGAAGGCTCGCGATTCGAGATCCGCATCTGCGATGCAATGGAGGAGGTGCCGCATGAAAGTACTGTTGGTGGACGATAAGGAGAGCGTCGTGCTGGGGATCCGCAAGCATATTCCTTGGGAGACGCTCGGCGTGTCGCAGGTCGATATCGCCCTGGACGGCAAGGAGGCGCTGCTCCGCTATACAAACGATCCGGCGGATCTCATCGTGACGGATATCAAGATGCCGAATATGAACGGCATCGAGCTGATGGAGCACATCAGGGCGCGCTTCGACCGGGCCGTCCGTTTCGTCGTGCTAAGCGGCTACGAGGAGTTCGAGTATGCCAAGCAGGCGCTCGCGCTCGGCGCTTCGGACTACGTGCTGAAGCCGGTCGACATTAAAGAAATGACCGGGATTATCGCCAAGCTGCTCAGCGAGCTGCGCAAGGAGCAGGAACGGGACGCGCAGCGTCTGAGGTTTCAGCAAATGATCCGGCGCAGCCTGCCGGCCCTGCGGCAGCAATATTTGAACGAGATGATCCGGTTTCGGGACGAGCGTCAGGTACGCTTGCGGGACAAATGGGATTTCGCCGAAATCCCGCTCAAGCCATCAAGCTTCGCGCTGCTGGCAGTCGCGATCGACCGGTTCGATGAAATTTCGCATAAGCCAGTAGAGGAAGTCGAGCTCAGCCGGTTTATCGTCGAGAACATTATTGGCGATTGCTTGTCGTCGTGGGGGACAGGCATCGCTTTCTATGCCGAGTGGGGCCTGTTGGCGATGCTCGTCAATTACGACCCGGCCGAGCCGGCCAAGGAAGTCAAGGAAAAGCTGCTGAAATTTGCGGACTGGTGCCGCACTTCGGTGGAGAAGCATTCGGGCCTCACGGTAACGATCGGCATCAGCTCGTTATGTCCGGAGCTGCGCGAGCTGCCCGGCGCGTACCGGGAAGCGTGCGAGGCGATCGAGCATGTGTATTTTTTCGGGAACAACCAAGTGGTTCACGTGGAGGACCTGATCCCGTTCCGGATGAAGCGGACCGGTTACCCGGTTCTTCAGGAGCAGGAGCTGCTGACGCTGGTCAGGCGGGGCCAGGCGGAGTCGGCCCAGGAAGCGGCGGCCTCCTTCTTCCGTGCGCTCGAAGGGGAGGAAGGCCGGCCGGCTGACTTCCGCTTCTCCTGTATTCAGCTCGTCACTGCGCTGAACCGGCTTCTGCACGATCTGGGAATGGCGGAAGGGGAAGGCCGCCCGCTGCCCGAGACATGGTTTGAGCTGTGCAACCGCGCGAAGCTGGGCGAGCTGAAGGAGCACATTCCGGTCTGGTTCCATCATGCGGCGCTGCAGGTCAAGCAGTTTGTCCAAGCGGGCTCCAAGTCGATTATCGGCGAAGCGAAGACGTTCATCGAGCAGAACCTGCTTCAACCGATCGGCTTGTCGGCGGTAGCGGATTATGTCGGCGTCAGTCCGAATTACTTCAGCGGCTTGTTTAAACGGGAGACGGGAATCTCCTTTGTGGAATACGTCACCGACCTGAAGCTGGCCCAGGCCAAAGACTGGCTGGAGGACGCCGCCATTCCCATCTATGAGATTGCCGAGCGGCTCGGGTACCACGACCGCAAGTATTTCCGCGAAATTTTCAAGAAAAAGAACGGCATCACGCCGTCCGAATACCGCGAGCAGCGGCTCGGCACCTCGACGGGGGAGGAGTAAATCCTCCCCCTCTCTCATGAAAATTCCCTCCCTAGGAAATTCGACACGGTTCGCTATACTTGGAAATAGGAAGATAAACTCACGTACATGCAGAGAAACTTGCAGGGGAGGACGAAGTCCGTGAATACAAAAGGCTATGTAAAGCTCGGATTGGCGATGGCACTGGCTTCATCGGCGCTGGCAGGATGCGGCGGCGGCGAGCAAACGAAATCCGGCTCCGAAAGCGGCGGCGGGGCAAGCGCTCAACCGGTCAAGCTGAAATTTTGGACCAACGCGCGGCATGACGCCGACTTGATGAAAACGAAGCTCGAGGAGTTCAATCAGAAGTTTAAAGGCAAGATCGAAGTCGAATCCCAGATCATGACGGAAAACTACGAGCAAGCGCTGCAAACGGCGATTCAAGCGGACGAGGCGCCGGACATTTTCAATGCGAAAATGAAGCTTAAGCTGGAAGATTTGGTGAAAATGAAAGCGATTGAGCCGCTGGACGCGTACTTGACGCCGGAAGTGAAATCCCGCTTTGGCGATAACCTGCTGAAGGTCGACCGGCAAAACTGGCTGGACGGCAAAACGTACAGCCTTCCGAACTACGGCACAACCTGGCGGCTGATCTATAACAAAGATTTGTTCGCAAAAGCCGGCTTGAGCGAGCCGCCTAAATCGATGGCGGAGCTTGTGGACTACGCGAAGAAAATTACCGAAGCCGGTAAAGCGGACAACGTATACGGCTTCGCGTTAAACATGAAAACGCCTACAGCAGCCTTCGAGCGCGGTCTTCTGCCGATGGTCCGTCTGGACGGCAAAGACTATTACGACTGGAAATCCGGGAAGTATGATTTCGAGGTGCTGAAGCCTTATGTCCAAGCGCTGAAACAAATCGTCGATAACAAAAGCATTCTGCCGGGCTACGAATCGCTGGACATCGATCCGCTGCGCAACCAGTTTGCGGCAGGCAAGATCGGTATGTACTTCTCGCTGTCCGCCGAGCCGGGCGTCTACGATACCCAATTCCCGACCAAAATCAACTGGGGCGTAGCGCAGGTGCCGACGCTCGAAGGCGGAACGCCGAAGGGCGCAAACTATATCAACGGCGGCGCATCCTGGCTGTATATGTCCGGGAAAAGCAAGCACAAAAAGGAAGCCTGGGAGCTGCTGAACTTCCTCTACAGCGACGACGTGCTCGTTCCTTACTACGAGCAGGGCAAGGGCATTAGCGTTGTGCCCAGCGTCCTGGCCAAAGCGAAAGAGCCGACGCTCAAAAACTTCAAGGAATTCGCGCCGAAGGACGATGTCATGTGGCCGGCATATCCCGTGCACAAACTCGAGGGCAAGCCGTGGCAGAACGTCATCTCCGAGACGATTCTCGGCCTGACGCCGCTTGACAAAGCGATCGAAGATCTGAACAAGCGGTACAACGACGGCTTGAACAACGAAGAAAAGGCCGGCAACGTGAAGCGGATCGTCGAGCCGAATTTCGACCCGCGCAGCCAAATTAAAAAATAAAACTTATCGTTTGCATAAACGACCGGGCAGCAGGTGGCTCTCCTATATGGATATCCGGGAGTCGCCTGCTCTCTTTTTGCCAAAAACCGCCTCTGGAAGGAGCTGATTGACGTGCCGCTCAAAAAAAGATTAAAGGAATATACGGGACCTTACGTTATGGTCCTGCCAACGGTCGTTCTCCTGCTGCTGTTTGCCATCTATCCTCTGGCATGGGCTTTCAAATATATGTTCTACGACTATGACGGCTTTTCGGATGCGACCTTCGTCGGGCTCGATAACTTTGTCCGGTTGTTCACGCGCGATACGCAGTACTGGCATTCGGTGTGGAACACGCTGGTGTTTACGGCCGGGAAGCTCGTCATTACTTTGCCGCTCTCCCTGATTTTGGCTTTCATCCTGAACAACAAGCTGTTCGGCAAAAATACGATGCGCGCCATCATTTTCATGCCGACGATTATCAGTACGGCCGTCATCTCACTCGTCTTTTACCTGATGTTCAATTCGTACAACGGGATTATTAACAAAATGCTTTTGTCGATTGGATTGATCGATCAACCGATCGAATGGCTGGGCATTAAGTACTCGATGCTTACCGCCATTCTCGTCGCGATCTGGGGCGCGGTCGGGAACTACATGGTGCTGTTTCTGGCAGGCCTGCAGGGCATCTCCAACGATTTGTACGAAAGCGCGGCTATCGATGGCGCCAATAAGGTTCAGCAGTTCTGGTACGTCACGATTCCGCTGCTCGGGCCGGTCATGCAGATCATTGTCATGCTGGCGATTGTCAATACGCTGAAGAGTTACGAAAGCATCATGGTCTTAACGGCCGGAGGCCCCGGCGGGAAAACGGAAGTCATGTACTTGTACATCTACAAGCTGTTCTTCCCGGTATCCGAGGGCGATGCGGTCGTGCAGCAGTATGGCTATGGCGCTGCCGTAGGCTTCGTCTCTGCGCTGATTGTCGGTCTGCTTACGTCGGCTTACTTATACATTTC
Source organism: Paenibacillus ehimensis NBRC 15659 (assembly GCF_004000785.1). GTDB lineage: Bacteria > Bacillota > Bacilli > Paenibacillales > NBRC-103111 > Paenibacillus_G > Paenibacillus_G ehimensis. The sequence goes on from NZ_BILX01000043.1 coordinate 41,690, forward strand.
GCGCAAATCCAGTCAGGCGCATTAAGGGAGGAGGAACTGTATCATGAGCACAATCGCCGCCAAAAAGGGCGCTTCCGTACGCGTCGGCCCGCTGCTGGCCTGGACGGTCGTCTGGATCTTTCTGCTGAGCATCGTCATCGCCATTTTGTATCCGGTCGTCTTTACGTTGTTCGGCTCGTTTAAGTCGAATTTCGAGCTGCTGAACAGCACGAGCATCTTGCCGAAGGAATGGCATTGGAAAAATTACGCCGAGGCCTGGGAACGCGCCAACTTCGCGAAATATACGTGGAACAGCTTGTTTATCTCCATCGCGTCCACGGTCATCAATATCATCGTCTGCTCGATGGGCGCGTATGCGCTCGGCCGGCGGATGTTTCCGGGACGCGGCCTCATCATGGGCGTCCTTGCGGTCACGATGTTCATTACGATTGGGGCCATTACGTACCGTCCGCTCTACGACATGATGCGCGAGGTGCATTTGCACAAGTCGCTGTGGAGCATCGTGCTGATCTTCGTCGGGACGCACCTGTCCTTTAATATTTTTCTGCTTGAGCGGTTCGTACGCTCCATCCCGAAAGACTTGGATGAGGCGGCGACGATCGACGGCTGCGGATTTTTCGGCATCTACTGGCGTATTATTTTGCCGCTGCTTACGCCGGGCCTCGGCGTCGTGGGGCTGTTTACGTTCCGCGAGTCGTGGAACCAGTACGTGCTGCCGCTTATTTTTACGATGACGAATCCCGACCTGCGGCCGCTGACCGTCGGCGTCATCTCGCTGAAATATTCCGCCAATGCTGCCGCGGAATGGCACCTGATGCTGTCCGGCTCGATGGTATCGATGCTCCCGATTCTGGTCGTCTACTTCCTGATGAACAAGTCGTTCATCGCCGGCATGACCAGCGGCTCCGTCAAGGGGTAAGCACGAGGGCGTGCGCAAAGAAGCCTGCATCGTTTTTGATACAGGCTTTTTGCTCGTTTGTCAGTTATAACGAACAACGGATCATCCCTACTTGAGCTGTTTGATGATTTCCAAGTGCTGGTCGTTCGCTTTTTTCAACTCGTTGTTGTAATTGTCTCTGAGGAAGCTCAGCTGATCCCTTAGCGCCTCGATCCGCTGCTGGGCCGAGCCTTTCGCATGGATTTGCGTGATCAGCGTCTGGACGTTCGTCAGCTGCTTATTCAGCTCGGCCTTGGCCGCTTCCGCCGCCTTGGAATAATCCCCTGCCAACGAATTCAGCCTATTCGAAATTTCCGTCTGCTTCGTCTCGGCTTCCTTCAGCGCTTTGTTATATTCCGTCTGGCTGGAGTAGGTTCCCGGGTTATCCTTGCGGATTTGGGCGATTTGGTCCTCCAGTTGCTTTTTGTTCTGATTGTAATTCTCCCGGATCGAATTTACGAGCTTCTCGTGACGGTCGTTTTCAAGCTTGACTCGGTCCGGCTGCGCCGAAGGATTCGTATTCGGCAATGTCGTGCTGCCGCTGCCCATATCGACTTTGCGGATTAGGACGTCGTTGGAAAATTCGCTGACGGACAGCAAGGTGCCTTTTTTGTCATAATGAGAGATGATTCCGTTCATCATGTTGTTCTTGAAATCCCCGACCAGCTTCTCGCCCTTGGTCGTCGTATAGGTTCCTTTGCCTTCGCGCCGTCCGTCGAAGAAATCGCCCTCGTACACGTCGCCGTTCTTGTAGACGAGCTTGCCGGCTCCGCTCGGTTTGTCGTTATCGAAAGGACCGGTATATTTGTCGCCGTTATCGTAGTAAAGCGTCCCTTTTTCCCGCTCGCCGACCGAGAAGGTACCGTCGAAGAGCAGTGCGCCTGTGGAAGAATACTGCTTTCCGGAGCCGCTGCGCACCCCGTTTCTCAAATTCCCGTCAAATTCCAGCTGGCCGTTCTCATAGTAGCTCTTGATGCGGCCGTCTCCCGGAAGCCCGTTCGTCATCGTGCCGTCGAACAACAGCTTGCCGCTCAGGTTGTAGAGCTTGCCCCGTCCCTCCGGAGTCCCGTTCACCAATTGGCCGGTATACTTGTCCCCGTTCGGATAAGTGTAATCTCCTCTTTCGGGCTTCGTGGCGTCCGTGCCGCCTCCCGGTTTGGTCCCCGAGTCTCCGCCGCCGGGTCTGGAGCCGCCGCCGGTTGTTCCGCCGGAATTCCCGGGCCCCGTCGAATCTGCCGGACTTTTTATATGTACCGACATGCTGTCGCCGTCCCATGTCACTTCTTTGCCGCTTGCTTCGCTAACGAACCGCAGCGGGACGAACGTATTGCCCTCGACCAGCCGGGGCGCAAGCTCAAGCTCGTTCAGCCGGTCGTTGATATAAGCGTCCGTATCGTCGATGACCAGCTTAATGGAGAGGTCGTCCTTCGTGCCGGTCACGGTTTGCGTCGCCTCGTCCCAGCCGATCGCGAGCCCCATTTTTTCAAAAATAGGCCGGAATTGAACCAACGTCGTCCCGTCCTCCAAAATGGGCTGAACCTCGAATTTGACGGGCTTGCCGTCCATGTACACACGCACCTGCGGGTCGGCTGCGTCTGCAAATCCCGGTGCCGCAAGCGCCGTCCAAAGCATACAGGCCGGCAGCATGGCGTACCATTTGTTCATACCGAATTTCCCTCCTAAGCGTCCTATTCTTTTCCATTTTACAATATTCCGCAGAATGTGTCGAAAAAAATTCAAGCCGCTTCGGTAAAGAAAAATAAATCGTGCTAGAAAACGCTGACAAACTGTAGTAGAATAAATCGAGTATTTACCTATTCAAGGAAAAAGGCATACCTGTCTGAAAAGCAGGGACGCAAAGCTATGGGTCTTCCCTTCCCGAACGGGAAGAACGATCGCCAGGTTGCCACTGTTGTGACATTCAGCCACTTCAACGCCAACCCATTGAAGCCGCGCGCGACGCTGCGGTTTTTTCGTGCGTTCGGGACCGACACAGATAAACAGGAGGGGGTCCGTTTTATGAGCAAGTGCCCGTTTCACACCATTGCCCGTTGGTTTGGGAAAAGCGGCGGAACTGCGCCGGAGGGACATGTTTCGTTATTGCAGCAGGATAAGCTGAACGCGGTTGAGGTCACCTGCAGGGTGAACGATGCCGAGCTGGAGGCACAGCTCAAGATGATCGCTTTGTCCGAGGAGGATTTGCGCATACTCGCCGTATTTAAGCCCATGATCGAGGAGCGGGTCGAAGAGATTGTCGATTCGTTTTACGAAGACGTGCTGCAAGTGGACAAGCTGGACCGGATTATACGGGACAATACGACCGTCGAGCGGCTCACCCGGACGATGAAGACGCATTTGACCGAGCTGCTTGAAGGCAAAATGGACCGGGCATTTATAGAAAAGAGGACAAAAATCGCCCTGATTCACGAGCGGATCGGCTTGGAGCCAAAGTGGTATTTAAGCGCTTTCCAAAATCTGCAGAACGGATTTATCGACGCTGTCGTCAGCCAAGTTCAGCACAAAGACGACATGGTGGCGATTAACCGGGTGTTGACCAAGCTGTTCAACTTCGAGCAGCAGCTCGTGCTGGAGGCGTACGAAAAAGAAAATTTGCGCCAGCGGGAGCTGCAGCATGAAAAATACCGGAACGATCTGCGCATGTTAAGCGAGGAGCTCGCCGCGCTGACGCAAGAAAATAACGCGGCGGTCGATACGTTAATCGCGACGAGCAGCGACGTGAAAGAAGCCTTTGCCTCGATGGCGGAGCAGTCGAGATCGAGCCAGGAGATGGCCGGCACAGGGCAGGAGCAGATTCAGGCGCTGGAATCGAAAATCGTCGTCATTCACGAGCGCACCGATCATATGCAGCAGTCTGCCGCGCAGTTGAACGAGCTGTCGTCGCAGATCAAGGATATCGTCACAATCGTACAAGACATTGCGGCGCAGACCAATTTGCTTTCGCTGAATGCGGCCATCGAAGCGGCACGGGCCGGCGAACACGGAAGAGGGTTCTCGATCGTTGCCGGCGAGGTGCGCAAATTGTCCGACGATACGAAGAAGACGCTGACGCGCATCGCAGATATCGTCACCGAATCGGATAAGTGCAACGACCGGGTCGTACGATCCATTCACGAGGTACGTCAGGTGGTTGAAACAAGCCGTGCGGAAGCGCTGGAAGCGCGGAGGGTGTTCAGCGAAATCGTGCACTCGATGCAGACGAACATCGATCGTACCGAAGAGGTCGGCAGCGAGATGGACCGGCTGGCACACACGATCGGAGAAATAGGCAGTGCGGTAAACCGGGTGGCGGCGACGGCGGAAACGCTGCGGGACAAAGCATAAATAAAAAAGGCTGGTGCATAACGGGCCAAAAAAGGCGATAATGTCAATAGACAAACAGAAAGGGATGAGCTGACGAATGAACGTGAACATCATCGGAAGCCGGATGACGCACACCAAAGAGAACGGCTATGTGGGTCATGTCGAGTTTCAATATGAAGGGCATGAAGCGCCGTATGAAATTACGCTGCACAGCAAAAATGCGAAGGATTGGAGCTACAGCCTGATTTTTTCCAAAGAATCGGGATCGGAGGAAGACATTCTCGCGGTCGAAGAAAGGCTGGAAGAAGACGACGATTTCTACGACCTGCTTGTGAACGCGGCGCTGCAAAGCTTGCCCCGTCAAGAAGGATAGACGTTGGTCATTTGTTCAATAATTCGCCATTTAAATTCCACGCAAATCCTATTGACGAAACGTTTACAAATCGGTATGATGTGACTGTAACCGAATACAAATTGGCGTGTTACCGATAAAAGGGCATGAGCCAGGAAAAGACTAGGAACAAAGGTCTTTTTTTGGCTCTTTTTTGTTTGCCGTCGTTCGGGACGTAAAGAAAGGTGGTGGGTTAGGCTATGCAAGCGAATCGTCTGCTTCGAATCGAGCGGGTCATCAGCAATAATGTGCTTATGGTGTTGGATTCGGAATCCGGGAAGGAGTACGTGCTGCTGGGCAAGGGCATCGGATTTTCCTCCAAAGGAAGCGGGACGATCGAGGCCTCAGACCCCCGTATCGAAAAACGATTTCGGCTGGACGACCGCGATCAGATGAGCGAGTATCACACGCTGCTGGAAGGAATCGACCCCGAGGTGATCCGAATCTCCGAGCGGATCATCGACAGCATTAACGGGCAATTTTCCGAACCGCTGAACAACAAGGTGTACTTTGCGCTGCCAAGCCATATTCAGTTCGCGGTATACCGGCTCAAGAACGGAATGGACATCGTCAATCCGTTCCTGCAGGAAACGCTGCTGTGGTTTCCCAAGGAGTACGAAATCGCGCGAAGCGCAGCGGCGATGATCAGCGAGGCGTTCGACATCGAAGTCCCCGAGGACGAAATCGGCTTTTTGACCTTTCACGTTCACTCGGCGGTGTCCAGCGTTCCGGTCGGAGAGCTGGTGAAGTTTTCGAACCTGGTCAACGAAGCGGTCGTGCTGGTTGAAAGCGAGCTTGGCGCCTCCATTCCGCGCGACAGCATGGATTATGTGCGGCTTATCACGCATTTGCGGCATGCGATCGAGCGGGTTGCCCATGGCAAAGTCGTTCGCAATCCGTTTATGAACGAATTCAAAACCCAATACCCCGAGGAATACCGGCTGGCCTCCAAGCTTGGCTCGTTGATCGGGCAGCGGCTGGAAACGGACGTTCCCGAAGATGAGATCGGCTATATGGTCATGCATTTGTACAGGCTGCTTCAAACGTATCCGGGAGAGCGATCAACACAATAAGGGAGGAATGAACGAATGTTCTCAAAATGGCTATCCAACAAGACAAAGACGAATCGGCTGGAAATCGCGGCTCCGATAACGGGCAAGGCCGTAGAGCTCGAACAGGTTCCCGACGAAGCGTTCGCTGGCAAGCACATGGGCGAAGGGGTTGCCATCGAGCCGACGGAAGGCAAGCTGATCGCTCCGTTCGACGGCACGGTCGCGCATCGGATCGATACGAATCACGCGCTGATTCTGGAGCACGAATCGGGCGTTCAGCTCTTGGTTCATATCGGGATCAATACGGTAGCGCTGCGCGGCGAAGGGTTTACGTCCCATGTATCTACGGGTGACAGGGTGACGGCCGGCCAGACGCTGATCGAATTCGATATCGAGCGTATACAGGAAGCGGGCTATCCGCTGATTACTCCGGTCATCATCGCCAACGGCGAAGAAAGCGTATCGGCCGTGGAATACCGATTGGGGCCGGTTCGTGCTGGGGACGCCGGACTGCTGAGCGCGGTTTTAAAAAAATAACATATCTATTTTGAAAGGGTTGAGTGCTCATGCTCGCTTCTTTGCAAAAAGTCGGAAAAGCCCTGATGCTCCCCGTCGCCGTCCTTCCGGCGGCCGCCATTCTGCTGCGGTTCGGGAATATCGATTACGTCAAAGACTTTCATATGGGGGAAAGCGCCGGCGGGTTTATGAACCAATATATCGCGCCGTTCCTGAACGCCGGCGGCTCCGCCATATTCGACAACCTGCCGCTGATTTTCGCGGTCGGCATCGCGATCGCTTTCATCGGAGACGCCGTCGCGTCGTTGGCTGCTGTAATCGCTTACTTGGTACTGACCAACGTATTGGCCAAAATTCCCGCGGCTTTCCCGGCCCTTGTCGATAAAGACGTGAAGCTGAACATGGGGGTGCTCGGCGGCATTCTCGCCGGAGCGCTGGCATCGTACTTTTATAAAAAATACCATAATATCAAGCTGCCCGATTGGTTGGGCTTTTTCAGCGGGAAGCGGTTCGTGCCGATCATTACCTCGCTTGCGATGGTGCTGATCGGGATCGTCTTCGGGATTATCTGGGGTCCGATTCAGCATGCGCTGGACGAACTCGGCCGATTTGTCGTGGGCTTGGGCGGCTACGGTGCCGCGGGATTCATGATCGGCAACCGGCTGCTTCTGCCGTTCGGCCTGCATCACGTATTGAACTCGATCGCCTGGTTCCAGATCGGCGACTTTACGGATGCGACCGGCCAGGTGATTCACGGCGACCTGTACCGCTTCTTTAAGGGCGACAAGTCGGCCGGGATGTTTATGACCGGGTTCTTCCCGATGATGATGTTCGCGCTCCCGGCGGCTGCGCTCGCGATGGTGCATACGGCGAAGCCGGAAAAACGCAAAATCGTCGGGTCCATGCTGTTCGGGACGGCATTCGCCTCGTTCCTGACGGGGATTACGGAGCCGCTGGAATTTGCCTTTATGTTCCTGGCTCCGGCGTTGTACGCCGTACACGCGGTGCTGGCCGGGGCAGCCGGTTACATCACGTACGTGCTTGGCGTGAAGCACGGCTTCGGGTTCTCTGCGGGCTTCATCGACTATGCGCTGAACTATCCGCTGGCAACAAAGCCGCTCTTGATTATCCCGATCGGTCTTGCCTTCGCGGTCGTCTATTACTTCATGTTCCGCATCTTGATCGTGAAGCTGAATCTGAAGACGCCCGGCCGGGAGGACGACGACATCGTCGAGGCTGCCGCTGTGGAATCGGCGCCTGCGGGCAAAACGCCGGTCGCTCAAAAGGCAGGTCAAGTCTTGGCTTCCATCGGCGGCGCCGACAACATCGTAGGACTGGACGCGTGCATTACCCGGCTGCGGCTGGTCGTGAAGGACGAAGCGGCGGTTGACGACAAAGCGCTGAAGGGCCTGGGCGCCTCCGGCGTCATGCGGCTCGGTCAAGGCGCGGTGCAGGTCATTTTCGGACCGCAATCCGAGCAGTTGAAAGACGAGATAAAGAAGCTCATGTAGATCTGCCTTCGGGCAAACGTTCAGACCGTTTAGACAGAGAAATAAAACCATACGGAACAAGGAGTGCAGAGCGATGCAAAACAACTATATTGTTCAAAACCTGTTGGGTCTTCACGTACGTCCCGCCAAAAAAATTGTGGAGGCGGCCGGACGTTACAAGGAATGCAGCATCTTTTTGGAAAAATCGGGTAAACGCGTCAGCGCGAAAAGTCTGGTAAACGTGCTCACCATCGGCGCCAAGCACGGAGACACGGTCACACTCATTACCGAGGGGGAGCAGGAAGAAGCGGCGCAGGAGGAGATCGGCCGCATTCTGGCCGAATATTCCGAAGCGCCGGCCCGGAAGGAGGGGTAACCGTGCGGCTTCAGGGAGTTGCCGCGGCGCCGGGGATTGCGGTCGGCGTCGCGAAGGTGATGCGGGAGGAGCAGCGGCCGGAACGGCTTCCGATCCGAGCGGAAGAGACGGTAGCCGAGCTTGAGCGGCTGGCCGAGGCGATCCGCCGGGCGGACGAGGAGCTGCAGGAGATCGGCCGGGACTTGACGGACCGGGGCCGCGAGCAGGAAGCGGAAATTTTCGAGGGCCACCGGTTGTTTCTCCAGGATGAGGAACTGATCGGCAAGGCTCAGACGACCATCCGTGAGGAACAGATCCGGGCGGAAGCGGCGCTGGACGAAGCGATGCAGGAGACCGTCTCGCTGCTGGAAAGCTTAGACGACGAGTATTTGCGGGAGAGAGCGGCGGATATCCGCGATGTGACACGCCGTGTGATCCGCAAGCTGCTCCGTGCCGAGGAGCCCTTGGATGCGCGCTTGACGGATGAGCCCTTCATTCTGATCGCGGATGAACTGACGCCATCGCAGACGGCCCAGCTTGACCCGAAAGCGACGGCGGGCTTCGTCACCGCTTCCGGCGGCAAGACGTCGCATTCCGCCATCTTGGCCCGCTCGCTCGGCATTCCGGCGGTGGTCGGCTTGGGCGAGAGCCTGTTCCAAGTGCAGGACGGCCAGCGGCTCGTCGTCGACGGCCGCGAAGGCGTCGTGCTGGTCAATCCGGCCGAGGAGCAGCTTGCCGCTTACCGCCAAAAGGCAAGCGAGCAGCAGGCGTTGGCCGAGCGGTACCGTGCGTTTATAGACCGCCCGTCCGTGACGCTGGACGGCGCAAGCGTCGAGCTCGCCGCCAACATCGGCTCGCCGGCCGATGCGGAGGCGGCGGCGCGCGGCGGAGCCGAAGGCGTAGGGCTGTTCCGCACGGAGTTTCTATACATGGGGCGCGACTCGCTGCCGACGGAGGACGAGCAGTACGAAGCGTATGCGGCGGCGGCCCGGGCCTTCGGACCGGAGGCGCCGATCGTGATCCGCACGATGGATATCGGCGGGGACAAGGAGCTGCCGCTGCTGGAGCTGCCGAAGGAAGAGAACCCGTTCCTCGGCTACCGGGCGATCCGCATTTGCCTGGACCGGCCGGAGCTGTTCAAAACGCAGCTGCGCGCCATTTTGCGGGCCAGCGCGGAGGCCAACGTCAAGATCATGTTCCCGATGATCGCTTCGCTCCGCGAATGGAGACGGGCCAAGGCCATTCTGGAGGAAGCTAAGACGGAGCTGCGTGCCGAAGGCCGGGCGTTCCGGGACGATCTGGAGACGGGCGTCATGATCGAAGTGCCGGGAGCGGCGCTGATGGCCGACCGGTTGGCCAAGGAAGTCGATTTCTTCAGCATCGGGACGAACGATCTCGTGCAGTATACGATGGCGGCCGACCGGATGAATCCGAAGCTGGCGCAATTGAACGATCCGCTGCAGCCTGCGGTGCTGCGTTTGATCGATCAGGTCATCCGCGCGGCGGCGCGGGAAGGCAAATGGGTCGGCATGTGCGGAGAAATGGCGGGGCAGCCGCATGCGGTGCCGATTCTGCTCGGCATGGGGCTGCACGAATTCAGCATGAGCGGCGTCTACGTGGCGCGTACGCGGGCGCTGATCGCAAAGCTTGACCGGAGCGGGATGGGCAGGCTGGCGGAAGCGGTGCTTGAGCTGGACGATCCGGACGAGGTGCGAAGCGCGGTCGAATCGCAGCTTCCTTGGCTGCGCGAGTATTTGTAGCATGTAAGGGAAAAAGCACGGTACAGAGGCGTTTGCGCCCCTTGCCGTGCTTTTTTATGGAATGAACTGTAAGCTTGACGATGCCTTTTGCGAACATTACAATAGGTAGTGTGAGGTGCTTTCATGAAAATACATTCATTTAAAACGAACGAAAGCGGATTAAACCGCTTTTTCGGACCTCTGGAAGCGAAAATCATGCATATCCTGTGGAACGGTCCGGAGATGGCGATCAAAGACGTACAGGCGAGGCTGGCCAAGGAGCAGGCGATCAATTTCAACACGGTGATGACGGTGATGAACCGGCTGGTCGACAAAGGCGTGCTGCGCAAAAGAGCGGAAGGGCGCGTCTCCTTATTCCAGCCAACCCAATCGCTGGAGCAGTTTCTCGAAACCCAATCCAAAGAGCTGACGAACGATTTGCTCGAAGAATTCGGACCGCTTGTCGTGAACCATATGCTGGACGCCTTGGAAGAAGCGGACCCGGCGCTTCTCGAGCAGCTGGAGCAAAAAATTCAAGCTCTGAAAAAGGAAAGATAGCCTATGTGGGAAAAACGTTCCAGGACCCTGTTCCTTACGGGCCTTGGGTTGTCGGCCCTGATCATGTCCCAAATTGTCGCATACGCGCTGCATTTGCTGCTGGGCTTGGAAATCAAGCATAACCTGATCCAATTTTGCGCCAGTACGGCGAGCATTTACGGCTTGGACGGCGTGGTATACGCGTTCGACATCGTCGTGTTCTATACACTGCTGCTGACCGTCGGACTTATCGTCCAGCAGCAATGGGCGTCGTGGCGCACGTTCCGGCGATTGCAAAGCAAACGGGACGAACGGATGACGGCGGAATTGAACGGGCTGTACGGCAGCGGCGGCGAGCCGATTCTGGTCGTCGCGTGCGATGAGCCGCGGGCGTTTACGATGAACCTGCTGAACCCGAAGGTTGTTTTATCGACGGGCTTGATCCGGCTGCTGGACGAGAGGGAGCTGGAGGCGGTCATCCATCATGAAATGTATCACCGGAAGCATGGCGATCCGCTCAAAACGTTCGTGCTGTCCCTCTGCTCGTCGGTCATGGGGTACGTCCCGCTGCTCCGGTGGGTGCACCAGAAATACCGGACCGTTCGCGAGGTGCTCGCGGATAATTATGCCATCGAACAGTTGGGTTCGTCCGTAGAGATCGGCAGCGCCTTGCTGAAGCTTCTGAAGCACAGAAAGACAGAAACGATGGTGTTTTCCTACGTCTCGTTCGCAGACAACTCGATCAACTGCCGCATTCAGTTAATTTTGGACCCGCAATCCGAGATTCCGTTCAAATTGCCGCTGAAGCTAACCATGATTTCTTTCCATGCGGTGCTGCTGCTTGGCGCGATGTTTTTCTTCGCGACCCTCTAATCGGGCAATCAAGGACGG
>NZ_BILX01000044.1 GCF_004000785.1 Paenibacillus ehimensis NBRC 15659
CAAGGCGCGCCGACTGGCGGGACCGGCGCCGGCGGCTACCAAACCTGGCCGGAATACACTACCGGCACGGGCTATCAAGGCGCGCCGACTGGCGGAGCAGGCGCCGGCGGATATCAAGGTTGGCCCGGGGTGGACACGGGTAGACCGGATGGCTTCCCCGGCGAGCCCGGGGGCGCTCCTAGCGGCCCGGGCGGTGCTCCCTTGTCCCCGCCACCGTCCTTTACGCCTCCCCAATTGCCTCAGGCGTACGCTATCGATCCGGGCAGCATCGGGCGGTGCCGATTTCAGTACGTGTACATCTGGCAAACGAACGGCCAGCAGTACTGGATCTTCCTAACCTTCGTCGGCCGCGATTCCATCGCCGGGTACCGCTGGTTCGGATACGGACCTTTCGGCTATTGGGTATACTTCGGTCTTGATTTGGACCGGGTTGAGCAATTTTATTGCTACCGATAAACTTCAGCGGCGTCCAATAAAGCCGGGCTTGTCCGCGAAAGCGAAACAAATCGGAAGCGCCCGCTATATTAAACTTTCTAAAGCCCGTGCTTGTGCACAGGGCTTTTTTGACATATTAACCGTCAAGCCGCGAGCCCTTACTCTCCTCCTGCTCCTCCTTCTTCCAAGGCGGGTCGGCTATCTCGTGCAGCTTGCGGTTAACCCGGTGAACGGCGTAAGGGATGGCCCAAGTCAAAAATGCGCACAGCCAAATCGAGCCTGACGGCGAATATTCCATTACCTTTTGAATCATGCAATCGTCTCCTATCGGTTTGAACGGTTTACCGTTCCGGTCCGGCGAATAATGACACGGGGCTCCACTTGGATTTCGCATTGCGTAAAATAGCGTTTCCCTTTTTCCCAGTTGTCGCCAATCCGCTTCCACACTTTGTAATGATTCTGCTGCAGGTTGGCGCCGAGCCCCATGGCATCCGCCCGAAAATCGTGCTGGAGCTTGCGGACCACCGCCTTCGTTATCCGGACAATCTCCCGCTCTGCCGCCTGCTCAATCATATCCACCGATTTTCGCTTTAACACTTCGAGCGACTGCTGGTAGCTTTCGCCTACGGCGCCTTCCGCTTCGATACGGATTCTAAAGCGGATGCGCTGCGGGTTGCTGACGTCTGCGTTTATGGTTCGTTTCTTTAAGAAGAGATCGCATACCACCAGCTCATCTTTCACTTCGGCTTTCACAATGCCGGTCCGAAACTTGCCGGTGAGCAGGTTTAAGCCTTCCGTCTCTTCCGGCCCAAGCGCCCCGGCCATCTGCGAGTTTTCTCCCCGGATGACCGCCGCCCCTTCGAGCTTCACCTCATGCCTGTCCTCTGCGCTCATCATCCGCTGCACGACAAAGCTTCGTTGACCGAGCAAATATTCATGAATGTCCCCAAGCTTGGTTTCGGGCAAAATCCTGGCGTTCTTGCCACTATTCTCCGAGACGGAATTGATATACATGACCGGCAGCTTCTCGTTGCTGGGCTCGACGTTCAATAGGTTCCGGGCCTCGCCTTCCGTGACGAATACCTTGGCGCTGCGGCGCATCTCGGGCTCGCGCAGAAAAAAATCCAGCACGCGGGCGAATTCATGCTCTTTCCTGGCAATCTCCTCCGAGATCGCAATCACTTTCAAATGTTCGTAGTACGGAAAGCGGCTCGTACGCCCCGCAAGCTGCTTGTCGATATCGAACAGCGCGTCTCCTTCCGAAGTCAAATTTAAGTAAGCCTGACCCGAGCCCGGATTGTTCGAACCGCCTGCGTTCTGCAGCTTGCCGGTGACGACGAATTGGTAAGTCACCGCATATCGGGCCTTGCCCCGGGGGTTCTTCTCAGCCCCCGCTTTTCCTTGTTCCGGCTTTTGGGATGATTTTGGAACGTCAATCGCAACACCGATCACAAAGCCGCGCTCGTCGATTTCCACACGATCCCAGCACCCGGCCGTCAGCAGCAGAAGAGCCAGCGTGAACAGAACGGAGACCGGCGTCTTAAGCATGTCCCGACACCCCCCGAAGCTTGGCAATCACCAGCAGAAGCGAAGGGATCAAAATGCCGGCGAACAAATCGATATAGCTGAACCACTGCCCGTAGACGGCGAGCTGCGTCAAATCTTTCGGCAAATAACCGGCTAAATAAATGATCGGAGCCAAAGCAAAGGCTATCGTCCGTTTGCTTGACCGACGAAAAAACGTGCCTGCGATCCAAATGCAAATGTCCAGCGTCATTGCGGCGGAGTTAAAGATCGTCATCAGCCAAATCGTAAAAAAAATCGACTCGAACCGTTCGAGAATCGCCCCGGGCACCTCGATTTCTTTGGCCAGCTCCACCGCCGGATACTGCAGCTCCGCGGTAGCCTCGGCCGAGAAGACGCCGATCGTCACGATGAACAATGCCGTATAAAGGATAAGCGGTATGGAGATGCCGATGACGGCAGCCTTTACCGTTTCCTGAGGCCGGTTCATTAAAGCGGCATAAAAAACGACACTTTCGAAACCTAAAAACGAAAATAAGCTTTCCTGAATGCCTTCCCCCATTTTTTTCCAATCACTGATTCCTATGGGTTTCAGCTGCTCGAATTCGAAAAAACCGGCGTTCATCACAAGCACCATCACAAAAACGACGATGACGAAGGGCAGAAACAGCAAATTCAAACGCACGATCCCTATCCGCGGCCCGGACGCCGCATAAATGACCACCAGAAAAAAAATGAGGCCGATGACTTCGACCGGCGTACGTGTAAATAAATACTCTTTAGCGACCTCCGCCGCGCCCCGCACCTCATAGCTGGAGAACATGGCAAACGCGATGAAGAAAAATACCGATAAGACGACGGCGAGCGGTCTCCCGACAATGCGTGGCGCAAACTCGGTGAACGGCTGCCTGGGAAAGCGAATCGCCAGCCTCGACAAAACCCACGTAAACATCATGGCTAGCAATCCCGCAATCAGAATAGCGATCCAGCCGTCCGACGAAGGCACCACTTTCGCGACGCCGCGCGGCAGCGTCAATACGCCGAGGCCGAGAATCATCGAAGCAACGGAAAACAGCAGCTCGGTACTGCTAATCTCATCGTCACCGTATTCGAACCTTCTCACGTGAAGCCCCCCGTTCCTTCCAAGTTGTCTTCCAGCTTTGTTATTCCTGCCCCTTCGATCCGCCTTTTTTGTTCATCCGCACCTTGTCCAGCGTCTGCATGAGCTGCGGCCGTTTTTCAAGCACCGTAACCGGCGCGCGCAGGATCAGATCCTTCCAATCGTTCCAGAAGAACGGCGCGAACGGTACGGTAAATGGAACGCCAAAGCTCTTGAGGTTCACGATATGGATGTTGATCATGATATATACGAGCACGATGCCGTACAAACCGAACATGGACGCTGCCAGCATGATCAGAAACCGCAGCATGCGAAGCGAGATCGCAAACGAATAGGACGGCAGCGAAAACGAAGAAATAGCCGTAATGGCAACGACGATAACCATGATCGGGCTAACGATTCCCGCCGCCACCGCGGCTTCCCCGATTACAAGCCCGCCGACGATGCCGATCGTTTGTCCGATGGGCTTGGGCAGCCGGATGCCCGCTTCGCGGAGCACTTCCAGCGTCACTTCCATCAGCATCGCCTCGACAACGGCCGGAAACGGCACGCCTTCGCGTGAGCCGGCGATCGAAAAAGCAAGCTTGGACGGGATCATGCCTTGATGATATTCGACCAGCGCAATATACAGCGCAGGAAGAAAGGTCGCCAAAAAAGCGGAAACCGTCCTCAGAAGCCGCATTAACGAAGAAATGAGCCAATGATGATAATAATCCTCCGGCGATTGAAACAACGCGCCGATAGTGATCGGCAAAAACAGCGTGAATGGCGACCCGTCAACCAGCAGAGCAACCTTTCCTTGCAGAAGCGCCGAAGCCGTTTTATCCGGCCGTTCCGTGCTGTGGATCAGCGGAAACGGGGTCAGAAAGCTATCCATCATCCACTGCTCGATATATCCGGAGCCCTCCGCCTCATCCATGTCGATGGTGCTTAGTCGCCTCTTCACTTCCGCTACCAGATCGGGATGAGCAATGCCCTCGATATAAGCAAGGACGACCTCCTTTCTCGATCTGCGGCCGATGCGGAAGGAGATGTAGCGCAGATGGGGATCGCGGAGCCGACGGCGCACCAACGCCGTATTGGTCCGCAAATTTTCCGTGAAGCCGTCCCTCGGCCCCCGAATGAGCGCCTCCGTTTGGGGCTCTTCCACCGGGCGTTCCTGCCAACGCTGGCTGCAGATCAGCAGCGCGTCCGACGAACCGTCCACGAGGAGCGCCGCAATCCCGGATAACACGCCGAGCATCATTTGGTCCAGAGAATGTACCCGATCGATGCTGTTTACCGATAAAATCTCTTTGTGCAGCAGGTCAAGCAAGGCGCTGCCTTCGCTTGGGATCGCATGGGTTTCCAGCCATGTGCCCGAGAGCAGCACGCGGAGCACCTCTTCGTCCAACAGATCGGCATTGATCAGGCCGTCGATGGAAATCAGCGTGCAGAGATGCTTGTGCGGCCCGACCCTGAATTCGCGGATGATCAGGTCATTGGGAGAACCCAACATTTCTTTGATCATGGATATGTTGTGCGTGACCGATTCCGTTAAACGGGCGATCGGTTCTTGCGAGGTCTCGCCGGCAGTCTGCTGCTTCCGAAGCCGCTGGCGGAATAAAAACCGTAGCATGGCAGTTCCTCCTCCCCTCTTCAATCCGAACCACTGCTATGTATGCAGATTATTCCTGAAAATGCCGCATTTTATGCACAAAAAAGCCCCGCGCATCACGCAGGTCAGTGCGTGACAGACGAGGCGGACTTATTTGTCCTGGGAAAAGAAAGGAGGTTCGACACGCTCGATGACCCATCTGGCGTTCTCGTCGCTGCGTTTCAAGTGAAAGGTAAGCTTCTGCTTTTTCGGTCGGCGGGCGCCTTCATGAACCGTCACATCGACGGGCAGCTCCAGTCCGAGCCGGCCGTCGGCATCCAGGTCGCGGAAGGGATTGATTCGGCGAATAGCCTTGACCTTGCCCATGTCGTTTAAATATTGCGCCAGCTGCGGATTCGCCGGATCGCCGAAAGCGTATCTTAACAACTGCGGGTCCTGTTGATTGATCGCGATCAGGAAGCTGTCGGCCACCGCATTAGGGGAAGCGAGCCCGAAGCCTTCCTCCAGCCGGCCGGCCGCTTTGTACACCATCCATTGATGGTCGGGGTCCACACTTTTGGAGCGATGGGTGGTACTTCCGAGAAAATGGACGCAGAAATGCCCCGAAAACCCGTTGCCGGGAATACCGTCGCCGCCATGCGGCATGCCATGCATCGAAGCGGCAAACGACCGCCCGTCCTTTTCGACCAGGACCGCCCGCCGTTTCCAGCTCCAAGCGCCTTTATAGATCTCTTTCATGACCGCCGTATCGGCTTTGGTCAGCGGCTGCATATCCGCATGGCTGCTGCCGGCGCGTCGTTGGGCTTGAAAGGCGAGCCCCGACTCCACGTCGACGATCCGGCATACCGCTTTCATGGCAATCGTCTGGCGGGCTTCCTCCCACGAGGCCAATTGGCCGTAATGGGCGGTACGGACCGCTTCGGCATATCCGTGAAGCCGATCTTTTATCGCCTGCGGCAGCTCCAGCGATTGCCTATGCAGCGTATCATACCAGTTTCCATGGGCGTCCACCGCATAGCGGACCATTGCTCCTTGCTTCTCCAGCACCGCATATACGTCCGTAAGCGGTACCTGCTGCACCGGCCGCACCTTCTCCGGCAGCAGCTTTTTGAGCAGCTTGGGCGACCGGACCGTCAGCTCGCTGCGCATGGCCGATTCCGGCGAGGCCTGTACGACGAAGGTGAGCTTGGCCGGAGCGGCTGGCGCCCCCGCACGGACGGGCAATGACCCGAGTCCGATGCAGACCGCAGCCGCTGCCAAGATCAGAACCCCTTTTTTCATACGTTTCCTCCGTACCTTCAAGGATATGGCGTTAGCTTGCCTGTTTGATGGCATTTTCACACAAGGAAAAAGGTAGAAACGGAGCATCGTTATAATCCACTCTGGACAGGCTATCCTAAAATCTAACATTTGCGTTCAGGAGGGATCGGACATTCGTAAGATCATGACGGCTGCACTCGCAGGCCTGCTTATGGTCCAGTCTTCCGTTCAGGCGGAGGACGCGCCCCGCAGAGGAAGGGCCTACTACGAACAACGCGGCGGAGTCGTCTGGGAAGTGCCGACGGAGGAAAAAGTCATTGCGCTTACGTTCGACGACGGCCCCGACCCGGAAAATACCGGGAAGATTCTCGATCTTCTCAAGCGATACGAGGCCAAGGCGACATTTTTCCTCGTTGGCAACAAGGTGGAGAGATTCCCCGGGCTGGTTAAGCGGGAAGCGGCGG
Organism: Paenibacillus ehimensis NBRC 15659; assembly: GCF_004000785.1. Classification (GTDB taxonomy): domain Bacteria; phylum Bacillota; class Bacilli; order Paenibacillales; family NBRC-103111; genus Paenibacillus_G; species Paenibacillus_G ehimensis. The sequence continues at coordinate 6,401 of NZ_BILX01000044.1, forward strand.
AAGGCCACGAGCTGGCCAACCATACGTACAACCATACGTATTTTAAGCGAAACGGATCGATCTTCAAGCTGAAGCAAGATCTACACCGCGCAGAAGGAGTCATCTACGCGGCCTCCGGTCAAAAATGCCGCCTGTTTCGGCCTCCCGGGGGGTTTTACAGCGAAAAGCTGATCCAAATGGCCATGAATGAAGGTTACACGGTCGCGATGTGGTCTTGGCATCAGGATACGAGGGACTGGGATACCCCGGGAGTCGACAAAATCGTCAACAAGGTTCTTAGCCATGCACGCAACGGGGATATCGTGCTGTTCCATGATTACGTAGAAGGGAAAAGCCAGACCGTCGATGCGCTCAAAGAAATATTGCCCGAGCTGAAGAAGCGCGGTTACCATTTCGTTACCGTATCGGAGCTGTTGTCCTGCGGCAGAATGAAGCCGGTAAAAAAGCTGCGCACCCCGGACATCCATCCATAACCGGATGCCCTCTCTTTCCATACAATACAGTGATCTGTATTTTCGGAAGAGGAAGGAGCAGTGCGGTGAACTATTTGGATATGCTGTCCCGTTTGGGTGTCGGAAGCGCGCATCCCGGCGGCTTCTCCGCCACCCTGTCCCAGCTTTCCCGCTTCCCGCTGCCCGCGGGAAGCCGGGTGCTGGAGGTCGGGTGCGGTACGGGAAGAACGTCCTGCTACCTGGCGAAGCAAGGGTTTGACATTACAGGGCTCGACCTGCGTCCCGATATGCTGGCCAAAGCGAAGCTCCGGGCCGAAACCGAGCAGCTTGACGTAAGGTTTGTGGAAGGGGACATTACGGCGCTGCCGTTCGAAGCCGCGACGTTCGACGTCGTGTTTGCGGAATCGGTGACCAATTTTGCCGACATCGGGCGGGCGTTGGCCGAATACGGCCGGGTACTGCGCCCCGGCGGCATACTTTACGACCGGGAGGTTATCGCAACCCCCTCCATCACGGAGGAGGCTTACCGGGAGGTCACCGGCTTTTTTCAGTTGAACGCCCTGCTCACGGAACAAAAGTGGATCGAGCTGCTTCAAGCGTCCGGCTTTGCCGAGACGACCGTTTGCGACCGCTCGGCCTTTATCGAACACGTCACGGACGACCAAATTGCCTATCCCGATATGAACCAGCTCATGGATCCCGGAGCTTTGCTCGATGCATCCGTCTGGCAAACGTCGCTGGCGCACGACGATCTGATTGCCGCCAACCGCAACTACTTGGAGCACGCCCTGTTCATTGCCCGAAAATAAAAGGGCGTCATGGCAAAAGATCGCAACATCAGGCCGGCTTAAGCATATGTTGTACTATCTTGAGAAGTCGAGCGTGATGCCTACCATGAGCCTGTCGGGCCTCGAAGCCGCACAGCGGTTTGTGACTATGCGGTTTCCGCAAAGCGAAGCGGCCATACTGGCCGGAAGTGTCGTCCAAGGCGGCGCAACGCCAGGGTCGGATCTGGATCTTGTTCTATTCGACGAATCCCAAGCCGGGCCATTCCGCAAAACGTACCGGGCTTTCGGATGGATCATCGAAGCGTTCGTAGTGAACAGGGATACGTACCGCTACTTTTTCGATCAGGCGGTGGAATCGGCCATTCCCTCGCTGCTGCGAATGTGCTCGGAAGGCATCGTGCTCCGCGGTCACGAGCACGTCGCAGCCATCATCGAGGAAGCCAGGCGCGATCTCGCTGCCGGTCCTCCGGCCTGGACCGTTCAGGAGCTGGACCGGGCGCGATATGAGATCGGCGAGACGCTGACGGATCTGGAATGCAGCGCCTCGCGAGCCGAGGGCTTATTCATAACGGCAAAGCTCGCCGGGATGCTCGCCGAATTCGCACTGCGGACCGGCGGCTTCTGGATCGGAGACGGGAAGTGGCTGCAGCGCAGCCTCAAGCAGTCGGATCCGGCCCTCGCGGAAGAGCTGTACGAAGCGCTTGAAGCTTACTACCGCCTGGATCGCACGGAGCCCCTTTCCGCTTTTGTGCAAAAGCTGCTGGAGCCGTTCGGAGGCTTGCTCGTTGAAGGGTACGCCGAAGGCGATCTTCCGGACGAAGAAGAAACCGGACCGTAACGCAAAAAAAGTGCTTCCTTACGCATAACCTGCGCCATGGAAGCACTTTGTTTCACGGTGCTTTGCTAATGTCCGGTTCTTGGCGGATACTCTTCAACCTCCGGGCTCTCCTTGGGACGAGCCTTGACCGGCAAGCGGATTTCGATCGTCGTTCCTTGGCCCTCCTCGCTGGCAATCGACAGCGTACCGTCATGATTCTCAATAATCTTCATGCTCACCATCATGCCAAGCCCCGTTCCCTGCTCCTTGGTCGTGTAGAAAGGCTGGCCGATGCTCGCCAGCTTCTCCGCCGGGATGCCGCAGCCTTGATCGATGACCCGTACGGCAATCTGCCTTCCCTCGGCTTCCGCAGCCACTTGCAGGGTCAGCTTTCCCCCATTCGGCATCGCTTCGACCGCATTTTTCAACAGATTGATAAACACTTGCTTGAGCTGGTTCTCGTCGCACTCCAGAAGAGGCAGCTCCTCCTCAAATTCGGTGACGATCTGGATATTGTTCATAATCGCCTGCGCGTCGATTAACGTGGCAACATGGCCGATCAGAGGCCGGATGTCCTGCGGACGAATTTGCGCCTCTTTCGGTTTGGACAGTACCAGCATCTCGCCGATGATTTGCTCGATCCGGTTAATCTCGGAGGAGATGATGTCGTAATAATACGGCTTGTCCGATACGTTCGATTTGAGCAGTTGAATGAAGCCTTTGATCGCCGTGAGCGGATTGCGGATCTCGTGCGCGATACCTGCGGCGAGTTGGCCGACAAGCGACAGCTTTTCGGAATGCTCCAGCAGCTCCCGCGCTTTCTCGGCATCGGTAATATCCCTGACCATCACCCGGGTCGCGAACCGCCCCTCGAACCACGTCGGAAACGAGAATACCTCCACATCGATCGACCGGCCGGCAACCGTCATGAGCTTTTGCTTCATGGGAGCCAGAGATTGGCCGCTCTCCACCATACGCACCCGGTTGCGTACGATCTCGTGATAGTCGGGGTGAAGAAAATCGTAAACCGACCGGCCGAGCAGCTCCTCCGGAGCGGATGCCCCAAGCAGCTTCACCGCCGTATCGTTGGCGTACACCCACCGGCCTGCTTGCTGGATAAAGACCGCTACGGGCAGCTCCTCCACCAGCGACCTGTAGTTTTCTTCGCTATGGGACAGCTTTTCCTGCGCTTGCATTCGCTCCGATATATCCCGCGCCACGGCCACAATGTTGCAAACCTCGCCGTTCTGCTCCCGAATAAATTTAATGGAGCTTTCGTACCAAAGGTAATGTCCCTGTTTATGCCGCTTTCGAAGCATATGCCGGCTCTCGTCCGAACGGGCCGAGGCGAAGGACTCGAAGACGCGCCTAAAATCTTCGGGATGAACCAGCGTTTGGCCCAAAACGCCGACCAATTCCTGCGGATCATACCCGAGCTGGGTATAGACGGCCGGCGAAATATACTGGATGCTGCCGTTCGGCGCACAAAGCGTAATGATATCTTGACTGTGAGAAGATATCAGCTCGTACTGCCTTTGGCTTTCGCATAAATGCTCCCAAAGCTTTTTTTGTTCGGTCACGTTTTTGCTGATGCCTTGCAGCGCCGTAATCTGACCGTTCTCGATAAAAGGAATGATGGTTACATCAAGGTTCAGGCACTGCCCCCATCGATCGGTCCCGACAATGTCAAAACGCTGAGGCGCCCCTTGAGCTGCCAACGCCAAGCAGTCGCGAAGCTTGTCGTGCTCCGAGACGTCGAGCATCGTGCGGTAATGAAGCCGCATCCGCACGATTTCCTCGCGTGCATAGCCCGCGAGCTTCTCGAACGCCGGATTCACATCCATGTAATACCCGTCCAAATCCAACACAAACATCGGATCAGGATGGTACTCGAACAACGAACGGTAGCGCTGTTCGTGCGGCTGCCAACGGCCGGAATTGCAAGCCGCGATATGTACAATATAGCAAGTAAGCGCTTCATTTTGTTCGTGCGAGCAACGTGTTACGTTGATCCAAACAGGTATAGCGTCTCCTTCCCGGTGAAGGAAGCGCAGAGATATTTCGCGAGGGCCGTCATCCGGGGCACCATTCGTCAATTCCTGCCAAAACCCGGCCCAAACGACGCCATCGTCCGGATGGCAAAGCTGGGCTACCGCTCGCTTTTTCAAATTCGGCTCCGTCTCATCCAAGAGCCGGCATAGCGCCGGATTGGCCGCAAGACAGCGGCCGCCGGCAGAAACGAGAGCTGTCGCATTTGGACTATACTGAAAGGTTCGGTAAAATAGAGCATGTGAAGTGAGGTCCAAATCCACGTCAAATTCCATGCGTGCCTCCTGTTTCGAGCCTGCAGTTCTCAGAAATGTTCGATAATCGAGAGGCATCCGACCAATGCGGGCTGCCATGTCCTATTAGTTAACATTCTATGGAAAAGTAGTTTCTCCTCCCGTTTTCACAAAAAAAAGAACAAGGGCACGAACGCTCCGTTTCGGAACGTTGCGTCCTTGTTCGCAAAAGGATTATCGTTTGCCGGGTTCGTAAGGCTCGCCGAGCGAAGCGGGCGGCACAGCCCGGCCCACGGCGCCGGCAAGCACCAGAATCGTCAGCACGTAAGGCAGCATGAAGAGAAACTCCATCGGAATGCTCTTGGCGAAATCGAACAGCTGCACGAAGTTGCGGATCGCTTGAGCAAAGCCGAAGAACAGGGCAGCGCCCAGCGCGCCGACCGGGTGCCATTTGCCAAAGATCATCGCCGCAAGGGCGATAAAGCCTTGACCGGAAATCGTATTGTGCGAAAAGCTGCTCGTCGTCGTCAGTGTAATTGTCGCCCCCCCGAGCCCCGCGAGCGCTCCGCTGATCATGACGCCGATATACCGGTAACGGGAAACGCGGATGCCCATCGTATCGGCCGCGCTAGGATGCTCCCCAACCGATCGCAAACGCAAGCCGAACGGCGTTTTGTAGATGACATAGTATGTCACGGCAACCAGAATGAGCGCCAGATACGTCGTCGGATAAGCCTTGAAGAAGGCTTCGCCGATCAGCGGGATGGAAGACAGTCCCGGAATCGCCACCTTGGTAAATACCGCATTAAGCGTCTCCGTTTGCCCCGATCCTTCGAAAAGGATTTTGACCAGATACACCGTTAGCCCCGCCGCCAGAAAGTTGATGACGACGCCGCTGACGACTTGGTTCGCATTAAAGGTCACTGTCGCTACGGCATGAATCAGAGAGAAGGCGATCCCGAAAATAATGGCGGTGACCAAGCCAATCCACGGCGCCGCTCCATCCATCCCCGACTTCTCGGCGAAATGCGTGGCAATGGCGGCGGCGAATGCCCCGGATACCATCAGCCCTTCCAGACCGATATTGACGATGCCCGACCGCTCCGAGAAAATACCGCCCAAGGCAGCAAAGATCAGCGCGGTGGAAAACACCAGCGTGGTGTTGATCAGCTCGCCGAAAATATTCAATGCTTCCATCTAAGCCGCCTCCTCTTTTTTGCGTTTGGCGTATATCGGGAGCAGCACCCAGCGCACGATACCGTGAGTCGCTACGAAGAAAATGACCGAGCCGATAACGACGCGGATGATTTCCGGCGGAACGTCCGCGGCGAAGCTCATCCCGGCGGACCCGTACGTAAGCGAGCCGAACAATACGGCGGCCAGCACGACCCCAAGCGGACTATTGCCGCCCAGCAGCGCCACCGCGACCCCGTCGAAGCCGTAACCCGGGGAAGAGGCAACCACGGTTTGATAATGGAACACGCCCAGCACATCCACTACGCCGGCCAATCCGGCAAAAATGCCGCTGATGAACATCGATTTGACGATATTGCGGTTAACGTTCATTCCCGCATAGCGGGCGGCGTGCGGATTATGTCCGACGGCGCGCAGCTCATAGCCTTGCTTCGTCTTCCAGAGCAGCACGTAGAATACGGTCGCTGCCGCCAAGGCAATCACCGTGCCCCAATGCATCCGGGCGTTGCCCATCAACTCGGACAGCCAGCCGATCGACAGCGAGGCCGAATCCTGCGTCGGATACGAACGCTGCTGTCCCGGCTGCAGCAGAAATTGATTGACCACATAGTTGGAGAAAAACAACGCGATCCAGTTCAGCATAATCGTTGTGATAACTTCGTTTACACCGCGCTTCGCCTTCAAGTAGCCGGCGATTGCGCCCCACAGTCCGCCGACCAGCGCGCCGGCGACGACGGCGAGCGGCGCATGGATAAACCAAGGCAGCTGCAGCTTGATCCCGATGACGGAGGCCATAGTCATCCCCATCATGAACTGCCCTTCCCCGCCGATGTTGAACAGCCCGGTCCGGAACGCGAAAGCGACGGACAGTCCCGTCAAAATAAGCGGAGTAATCTCGCGGATCGTCTCGCCGAAATCGTATGGGTCCCCGAACACCTTGCTCACCAGCGCGCTATACGCGGTCAGCGGATTGTAGCCGCCGGCCAGCATCACCAGCGCTCCGAAGAGCAGCCCCATCAAGATCGCGACAAGCGGGACCAACGCCGAGTCTTTGGTCATGATTTTAATGAATTTATCCATGGTCGGTCCCTCCTTGTCCATGTCCGCCGGCCATCAGCAGCCCCAATTCTTCCTCATTCGTCGTCTCGGGGTCCACCTCGCCGACAATCCGGCCGCTGTGAATGACCGCAATCCGGTCGGATACGTTCCGAATCTCATCCAGCTCGAACGAGATCAGCAGCACGGCTTTTCCTTGGTCCCTGGCTTCGATCAGCTTGCGGTGCACGAATTCGATGGCGCCGACGTCCAATCCCCGGGTCGGCTGCGCCGCGATCAGCAGCTCGGGATTTTTGTCCAGCTCGCGGGCGATGATCGCCTTCTGCTGGTTCCCGCCGGAAAGCGCGCGCGCCTTCGTATGGATGCTCGGCGTACGCACGTCGAACTCGCTGATCAGCCGCTGCGCCTGAGTGTCGATCGCTTCGCCGTTCAAAAAACCGCCGCGGTTGTACTTCGGCTGGTAATACGTCTCCAGCACCATATTCTCGCTCATCGAGAAATCCAGCACGAGTCCGTGCTTATGCCTATCTTCCGGAATGTGCGATACGCCGGCCTCGGAGATGAACCGCGGGGACCGGTTGGTCAGCGGCTTGTCCTTCAGCACGATCTCTCCGCCGTCCACGGAACGCAGCCCCGTCAGCGCCTCGATCAGCTCGCTTTGCCCGTTGCCGTCCACGCCCGCGAGTCCGAGTATCTCTCCGGCCCGCACCTCGAGCGAGAGGCTGTTCAAAGCAGGAAGGTTCCGGTTATCCTTGACCGTCAGACCGCGGATTTGCAGCACCGGAGCTCCGGGCGAAGCCGTGGTCTTATTGACCTTGAAGGTAACGCTGCGGCCGACCATCTTCTCGGCAAGCTGCTGCGGATTCGTTTCCGCGACCTTCACCGAATCAATCACCTTGCCGCGCCGGATAATCGTGCAGGTGTCGGCAATCGCCATAATTTCCTTCAGCTTATGCGTGATCAGAATGATGGATTTCCCTTCGACGGCGAGCTGCCGCATAATATCCATCAATTCTTGAATTTCTTGCGGCGTGAGCACAGCGGTCGGTTCGTCGAAAATCAGAATGTCCGCCCCGCGATACAGCGTTTTCAAAATCTCGGCGCGCTGCTGCATGCCTACGGAAATATCTTCGATTTTCGCTCTCGGGTCGACTTTGAGGCCGTATTGCTCCGAAATCCTTCGAACCTTCTCGTTCGCTTCTTTATAGTTGATGGAAGCGCCCTTTCGGGGCTCGCTGCCGAGAATAATGTTTTCCGTCACGGTGAACGGCTGTACAAGCTTGAAATGCTGATGCACCATGCCGATCCCCAGCTCGATGGCTTTCGTCGGGCTGTCGATGGCAACTTTGCTGCCTTTAACCAAGATCTCGCCCTCATCCGGCTGGTACAGTCCGAACAAAATGTTCATCAGCGTCGATTTACCTGCTCCGTTCTCGCCCAGCAGCGCGTGGATCTCTCCTTTGCGCAGCTTCAAGCTGATGGAGTCGTTGGCCGTAATGCCGGGAAAACGCTTCGTAATCCCTCGCAGCTCGACCATCATGTCGGGTGAACTCATGAGCTTCCCTCCCCGCAAAATGTACAAGTAGCATCAAGGTGCAAATCAAACGACAAGGCCGGTGGGTCACCAGCCTTGTCGAATTGGAATTTATTTTTCCGGAACTTTGATTTCGCCTTTAACGATCTTTTCTTTATATTCGTCCACTTTCTTCAGCACGTCGGCCGGCACGTTCTTCTTGGAGGTTTCCGGCAAGCCTACGCCGTCGTCTTTGAGACCGAGAACCACGTTTTTGCCGCCTTGGAATTTGCCGTCGATCACATCCATGGTCACGCGTTTTACCGCTTGGTCGACGCGCTTCACCATCGAGGTCAGCGTCACTTCGTCGCCGAATTCGAGCGACTGGTCTTTGTCCACGCCGATGACCCATACTTTTTTGCCGGCTTTGACACGGTCTTTCGCTTCGTTGAACACGCCGTTGCCCGTTGCGCCCGCCGCATGGAAAATGATGTCCGCGCCGTCGTTATAGATCGTTGCTGCCGCCGCTTTTCCAAGGTCCGGCTTGTCGAAAGCCGCCGCATAGTTGATCGTAACCTTCGCATTCGGGTTGACCGCAGCGACACCGGCCTTAAAGCCGACTTCGAAGCGCTTGACGACCGGAATCTCGAGACCGCCGACGAAGCCGACTTTGTTCGTTTTCGTCATCAGACCGGCGACGACGCCTGTCAGATATGCTCCCTCTTGCTCCGCGAACGTGACGGATTCCACGTTCGGCGCTTCCACGACGTTATCGATAATCGCAAAGTTCGATTTCGGGTTTTGGGTCGCTACCGTTTTGATCGCATCGCCCATCAGGAAGCCGATCCCCCAAGTTAGATTGTAATTATCTTTAACGTATGAATTGAGATGAGGAATGAAGTCCGCGTCGCTTTTGCTTTGCTGGTATTTCACGTTAGCGCCGGTTTCTTTCTTAACCTCGTTCAGGCCTTCCCACGCGCTTTGGTTAAACGACTTGTCGTTGACGCCGCCGATGTCGGTAACCATGCCGATGTTAAATTTTTCCCCTTTTTTACTGGCTCCCGCCGAGGTCTCCGCAGGCTTGGAGCCGCCGTTAGCCGCTTCTTGCGGTGCCGGCTTCGTTCCGCATCCGCTCAGGACGAGCGTAGCCGCGAGCATGAGGCCTGCCGTCGATTTGAACCATGTTTTCATTTGTGGTTTGCCCCTTCCATGTATCTGTATGTAAGCGTTAAAATAAGTTCTGTAGCAATCTCCATTATAAAGGGTTTATTTAACCATCGTCCATATGTTTCTGAACAAAATTTCAAAAAAAACGCAGATTTTGTTACAAATTCTGCGCTTTGTGTAAAATTCTCTCATTAGGTAAGCTACTATTGTAGATAGCCGCTGGTCCTCAGTGATATAATGAAAAGCAGCGACGAGTACAGGAGGGATGCGTTCATGATCCATTTCGGCGCGCTTCATCTGCAGGCGGTATCAGGCATCGGCATGGCGGCCATGGCGCTGCTTGCGATATTCGTTCGTGCGCGGGCAAGCCGCAAACCGCTTTCCCCGGCCAAAATTGTCATGCCGCCAGTCGGCATGAGCACCGGCTTCCTCATGTTTGCCGTACCGGCCTTCCGGCTCCCTGCGCTGTGGGCGCTGCTCGCTTTGGCTGCGGGACTGCTACTGTTTTCTTACCCGCTGATCCGCGGCACTAAACTGGAGCTTCGCGGCGGCGAAGTGTACGTCAACCGGTCCAAATCGTTTATGTTCGTGCTGCTCGGGCTTCTCGTCTTGCGCCTGGCGCTGCACAGCTATATCGAGCTATATATATCGATTCCGCAGACGGGAGCGCTCTTCTTCCTTCTCGCTTTCGGAATGATCGTTCCATGGCGGGCCGCCATGCTGCTTCAGTACCGCAGTCTGCGGCGGACAGCCGCTTAACCAGGCGACAAACCATAAGAAAAGGCAGTTCTTCACTTGCGAAGAACTGCCTTGTTTCGTTCTTACAGCCTGACGACCTGGCCTGTCGCCTGCGATTCGAACGCCGCCAAAATCACCTTCAGCGAACGCATGCCTTCTTCCCCGGAAATGCTCGGCGGGGTTTTCGTCACGATCGACTCCACGAACGCATCGATCACGCCGCTTACCGTCTGCTTCTCGTTGGTGGCGATGGCGCCTACCTTATGCCGCTCGATCGAACCGTTGCGGAGCTCCACAATAATCTGATCGTCCGGATGCGTATCGATTTTCATGATGCCGTTCTCGCACCACAGCACCGTGCTGTTGTCCCCGCCTTGGTAATAGGTCCAGCTGGCGACAAGCGTGCCGATGATGCCGCTCTTCATGCGAAGCACGCAGGCCGCGTTATCGTCAACGTCCGTTCCCGCCTTATCGAGCGTGCCGATAAAGCCGGCGACATCCGCCACCTCGTCATCGAGCAGCCAACGGATCAGGTCGGATTTATGCACGCCCAGATCGCCCATGGCGCCCATGATCGCTTCATCCTTGCGGAAAAACCAGCTTTCCCGGCCATCCACGCTCCAGCCCTCCGGTCCCGGGTGTCCGAACGAGGTACGGAACGTCAACACTTTGCCGAGAACGCCCGTGCTCAAAATTTGCTTGGCTTTCATATGGTGGGGCATCAGCCGCTGGTTATGTCCGACCATCAAATAAACGCCGTTCGCCTTGGCCGCTTCGATCATCGCCAGCGCTTCTTCTTCCGTCGCCGCCATCGGCTTTTCGACCAGTACGTGCGCTCCTGCCTTCGCTGCGGCAATCGATACCGGAGCATGCAGGGCATTCGGCGTGCACACGCTCACCGCATCGGGTTTTACCTCGCGCAGCAGCGTTTCATAATCGGTGTAAGCTTTCGCTCCGTATTGACCGGCATAATGCTCGGCTCTCTCTTTCACCGGATCGCAAAAAGCGACCAGCTCTACACGAGGATTTGCGGCGTACTCGGGAATATGACGGTGTTTGGAAATGGCGCCGCAGCCGATCACGGCCACTCTTAATTTGCTCATGGAATTCTATGCTCCTTCGGTTTATTAAATCATTTGCAAATAGTTCGTTTTTACCCACTCCAAGCTATTCGACACACTTTGCAGCGGAGGCTTCTGGCATACGTCCTGCTCGACGACGAGCCACTCGACCCCTGCATCGGATGCGGCGGCGACGACCTTAGGCAGGTCGACAACCCCTAAGCCGAGCTCAAGCGTTTTCATCTGCCCGTTGTCGTCTTTGCCGAAATCTTTCAAGTGCAGCAGCGGAAGACGGCCGGCGTATTTCGGAATATAGACAAGCGGGTCCTGTCCTGCGAACTGTACCCAGCAGACATCCATTTCGACTTGCACCGCTTCGGGAGAAGTCGTTTCGTACATCGCATCAAACACATAAGAGCTGCCCACGTTCATCTCGAATTCGAAAGCGTGATTGTGATAGGCGAAAACAAGCCCCTGCTTGCGCACTTCCGCTCCCGTTTCTTGCAGGAAAGCAAAAAGCGATTTCCAATCCTCTTCGGTACGGCGGTCTTCCTCGGCCACAAAAGGACAAATCAGATATTGTCCGCCGATCGTTTTTAAATAATCGATCTGGCCCTGCAGATCGTCCCGCAGCTGCTGCAGTCCGACATGGCTCCCAATCGCCTTAAGTCCAAGCTCCTGAAGCAAATCTCTCAGCTCTTCCTTCGCCAACCCGCCGTATCCGGCAAATTCGACGCCTTCGTAGCCGAGCTCGGCCACTTTCTTCAACGTGCCGCGGAAATCGGCGGCGGTTTCATCCCGCAAGGTGTAAAGCTGAAGCCCGATGCCCATTCTTCTCATCGTGAACACTCCCTGATCTAGGAATAGCTTGCTTATTTGCTCTCATCATACACGAGAATAGCCTAAAATGAACATAAACGATATAATCATAACATCAACAATTTTGCTATTAATTTTTGCGAATCGGAGAGACGTCCATGGAAGCGGAAGTGTTTACATGCGGTTATTCGTATCATGCGCAGCGGTTTCATACCCATTATAAAACCGGGCTGCCGCTCTATTTGTTCCGGCTGCAGACGGAAGGGGCCAGCGAGGCGGTCATCGACGGCAGAATGCACAGGCTCGGACAAGGGGATCTGCTGCTGCTGAATCCCGGAAGAACGTACGAGCTGTTCGTCGACGAATACGAAACGGCGTCCAAGGGAAGAACGATTTCCAGCGGGGATTACTATTTGATCTGCGGCGGGCGTTGGATGGACCAGTGGTGGAAACGCGGAGACAAGCCGACGCTTTCCCGAATCGACCCGGGAGAGCAGCTGCTGGCGCTGTGGCGGCACTTGATTATTGAAAAGCAGCGTCCGGCCGACAAACAGACCGGCGAGCTCACCGGCTGCTTGCTCCAGGCCCTTTGCCTGTCGCTTGAGCGCGCGGCGACGGAAAGCGCCCCGTCTTATGGACGGTCGTTTACGGCGCTTCGGATGAAACGGTTCGTGGAGGAGCATGCCACGTCGACATTCAAGGTAGAGGATGCCGCGCGTCAGGCGGGGCTCAGCGTATCCCGGGCGGTACATCTGTTCAAGGAATGCTATGGCAAGACGATGCTGGAATACGCGCTTGAAATCCGGCTGGCCGCAGCCCTCGAACGGATGAAATATACCGCCATGACACTCGAGCAAATTGCCGAGAGCTGCGGGTTCGGAGGATATTCGTATTTTCACCGGGTATTCAAGGACAAGTTCGGTATTGCGCCGGGCGCCTATCGAAGCGGCGAGCGCCGGGAATAAAAACGGGCACAAAAAAAGTCTCTCTTGTTTAGTAGAGAGACAATGCCAGCGAATCTTTTTCGTTAAACGAATGCAAAATGGCCTCGCAGCCGATCACTTCAATGCTGATTAATGTTTGGAGACATTTTTTCAGCGTCTGTCTTCCGTTTTCTACCTTTTTATCCAGCGCCATCTTTAGGAGCTTCAAAGTTTTTTTATTCAAGTTGTCGGCGAAAACGGGGATCTGTTTGTTTTGAATGGTTACAAAAACTTTCATCCTCACACCGTCCCTGTATCATATTTTTACTAGTTACTAATAGGATAAATTACGATCATTAAAATAAGCTTAAAATAATATTACAATTTGTCAACAAGTTTCTTAACCGTTTCTTAAAGTCCCGTTCGCACCTTGTTCCTCCCGTCGTTTCGGAACCGCCGCTTCCCGGAATTCGGCAAACCAAGTGAAAGGAAGTATGTTTTTCCCGATTTTTCTCATACTAATGCGGGATTGAATGTGTGATGGGATGGAGGGAGCAGGCATGCGCCGAATCACTTGGATCATTGTCTTATCGCTGATGTTGGGCCCGCTTCAAGCCAATGCCGAGCCCTCGCCGGAAACGGAGGAAATCCGCAATTTTCTTACGGAATTATACCGGGCCCGTTCGGAATTTCTCATTCGGGACGTGCCGATCGATTCCTTTTATTTCGACAAGGTGCCTACAAGCCAACAAGCCTTGGTTCTTCAAAAAAAACGGAAAGCGTATTTTCAAGCCTGGGCCGACAAAAGAGATATCCGTTTCCATGCCGCCGAAGGGACGTTAAAGATTTCTCGCATAAAGCCCGCCGGTTCGCTGGTCAAAGTATCGCTTGTGCACAGGTTGAAAGTAACTTATTCGTATGCCCAAGGCAGCGAAGCGCCGGCCGCATTCGGGCTCGGAACACGGCACGTTCTTACTTTGAAGAGAGAGAACGGGCAGCTGCGGGTGCTTAAAGAATGGTATCTTGATCCGCTTGAAATCGATTCGGACGATGTATGGCTTCACCGCTCTTCTTTCCTATGGAATCCAAAGCCGGGAACGGAAAGTCTTAAGCTCGATCCAGTGCCTAAATCACCGCGCAAGAAGCGGTACAACCGGCAGAAAGCCGTAGCGTATGCCGACAAGTACGCGGGCTCGGCTTGGGGAGCCGGGAACGATAACCGGTACAATCCGAAATACCGCGATTATACCGGCATCGGTGGCGACTGTACGAACTTCGCTTCTCAAGTTATCGGCGACCCGGACGAAGGCGGAGGACTGCCGATGACGCACGCATGGAGGTACAGCTCCGGCAATGGGAGCCGGGCATGGGTAAGCACCGACGCTTTTAAGTCGTTTCTTCTTTATTCCGGTTACGGAAAGGTCGTGGGCAGCGGTACCTTTGACCAAATCGTGCGGGGCCCTTCGGCGCCCGGCATCTGGTCCAAGGTGCAGCCTGGCGACCTGATCGCTTACATGTACAAAAACGACGTGGACCACTTTGCCGTGATCGTAGGAAAGGACGAGCGGGGGCTGCCCCTGATCAACTGCCACACGACAGACCGTTACCACGTTCCCTTCGATCTGGGCTGGGAAAATTACACCCAATATGTATTGATTCATATCGTAGATTAGACAATCATACGGCCGCCGCCCCGGACATAAGATGAAAGTGGACAACACTTTCCCGTCCGGCCGAGGTGGTGATGCGGATGACTTTGCCCCCGATGTTCAAGCAGATGGCGCTTCGGACAAGCGCAATGGTATTGGTGAAATTGCTCGGGCTGCTTCTCCGCATTCCGTTATTTCGCTATCTGGGCCCGGAAGGAGTCGGCTTATATCAGATTGCCTACTCGTTTTACGGCCTTGTCCTGACCTTGCTCACCGGTGGCATGCCTACGGCGCTGACCCTGTTCACCGCCAAAAACGCCAGGACCGGCTGGCGCATTTACCGCGACATGTCCGTGCTCTATATCGGGGTATGTACTCTGCTGTGCACAGGCTTCTTCCTGTTCACGAACGAAATTGCGCTTCGGCTTGGCAACGAGAAGCTGGAGCTCGCGATTCGCATGTTCTTGCCGGCGCTCTGGCTCGTTCCGCTGCTAAGCTTGCTTCGCGGGTATCTTCAAGGCCTGGAAGCGTTCGGGGCGATCGCCGTATCCGAAATCGTCGAGCAATCGGTCCGAGTCGGGACCATCTTGCTGCTCCTCTCGATAGGCACGAGCCTCAGCATGCCGCAAGCCTTGGGTACGGCTGCGCTGGGCGCATCAACCGGGGCCGTGTGCGCCTTCGCTTTCCTGCTTGTGATGCTGCCGCTTCGCCAGCCGCGGACTTCCGAAAGCCCCGCCTCGGAACAAGCAGAGCCGGACCGCAGTCTCCGCTTGTTCGCGCATACGACGCTTGCCTTGACGGCCACCCGGCTCATCATTCCTTTGATGGATTTTCTGGAAGCGTCCATCGTTCCTGCGCGGCTCCAGTCCTCCGGCCTTTCGCCCGGACAGGCTCTGGCCATATTCGGCGAAATGACGGGCATGGCGATGACGATCGTTTATATCCCAACCCTGATCACGTTCTCGCTCACCCATACGCTGTCTCCCAAAATTGCCGCCGATTGGCAGGCCCGGCGGCTCGACCGCTCCTTCCGGCGAATCGGCAAAGCTCTGAACCTGACGATACTATGGGGGATCAGTGCGGCGCTCTTCCTGTTTGCCTTCGCGGAGGAACTGGCGCACCTGCTGTTCGACCAAGCCAAGCTTGCGGCGGCGATCCGCTTGCTGTCGCTCTGTCCGCTGCTTGCGGGACTGCGGGAAGTGACGACGAGCGTTCTGTGGGCCGTCGGCCGGAAAAAGGAGCCGATGCGCGGCATTCTCGCCGGCATCGCCTGCTCCATGACGATGCTTTACGTATTGACGGGGATTCCCGGATGGGGCTACACCGGGATCGCGGTAGGCGTGTTGCTGTTTGAAACGATTCCGGTGCTGTGGAATCTTAACGTCCTCGGCCGCGACCTGCAGTTGTCCTTCTCCTGGAGGACGCTTGTCTTGCACGCCATCGTCCTGCTGCTTCTAACCTGCGCCGTTACGCTTTGGGGAGGCCGGCTGCTGCCTGCCGCGGGCTTCTCCGGAATGCCTCTGCAGGTGACGCTCATGCTCCTGACGTTCGCGTGCTCCGCCGGATATGTTGCGATCGTCGCGCTAATGCGGCAAAAGTAACGAACCCCAGCGCCGGAAACGACGGCAGCCTGAATCTCTTTCGGTCGCGAAAGGATTCAGGCTGCTTTGATTTAACGTGCGCCGGAGTTGATTTGCTGCTCCGTTTTCCCCTTGGTGTTTGCAGGGATAAACTTCGGGCCGGCGACCGGTTCGGAGGAGTTCTGAGCGCCGGAAGCGCCGCCGCTTGGTGTCCCCCCGCCGGCTTTGGATGCACTGCTTGCCGGAAGCGGCGGACCTTGCATCGGAAGGTCCAGCTGCACTTTTTTGACGACCGGCTCGCTGGCTTTGCCGTATTTGTTCTCCGCCTTGATCTCGATCGTATTCTCGCCGATCATCAGCACGACGGGTTCCGATATCTGACCCGTGCCGACGGGCTGCCCGTTTACGAATATTTTCGGGTTCGGATCGTAACCGCCGTCCGTCGCGCTTGCCTTCACGGTGACAACCGGCTGGGATGTTTTTTCCGGCAGCGTCTCGACCGTGAGCGTAGGCGCCGGGCGAAGAATCGCTCCCATCATCGGCGTCCAGAGCGTGGACAGCAGAATGATGATGAGCAGCAGCGGAAGCCCGAGAAGGGTTAGCCGAAAAAGTCTTCTCTTATACCGCAGTACAAACTGGATGATGCCCGGGTCCTGCTTCAGCTTGATTTCTTTAAACACGGCGGCGAACGCTTCGTTCGGCACGCCAAGCAGCAGTTCCTTGACCGGCTTGTTCTTGAACGCCTTGGCATCGTGACGGTCAAAATACCGCGTCAGCGCCGCGCGGTAGTGAACGTCAATTCCCGAGCCGCCGGAAAACCGGGAATCTCCCGCGCTCCAGATCATAAATTCGTAGATCGTATCGGTCCCCCGGGTCTGAGCGGCTACGTATTCGAGCATCCGGTCAAAGTCATACCCGGCTTCGTATCCGCCTCCGCCCCGGATTCCGGCATCCGGACGGCTGAAGGCGTAGGCGATTTTGCCGAACGTCTCCGGTCCTACCTTATCGCCGAGCGTCTTCTTCAACAGCTCCTGCGCCCGGTCCAAATCCAGCGGACCGAGCTTCTCGATGGCCGCTACGACATCGGACGGCTTGCGCCGCTCCAGCGTCAGCACCCGGTACACGGCGGTCAGCAGGTCCAGCGTCATGCGTCCGCCGCTGTTCAGGTTGTGCACAAGCTCAGGCTGCGGCGGGTCCAGCATAAACTCAAGCTGCAGCAGGTCCTCGTAGCTCAGTCCGGTCGGGGTCAGGTCCTCCAGCAATTCGAGCTGGATTTCCAGCTTGAGCTGCATGCAGAAGTCTTCGAACTGCGGCTTTCCTTCGCGCTCCGGCAGGCGGTCGAAGTAGATGTATGTATTTTTGGCCACTTCCATCCGTCTTGACTTCTCCGCCTTGAGCAGCTGCTTCAATTTTTTCAATACTTCATTGCGGAAAAAGTGCTGCAGCAGCAGATCGTCCGCGGACACCAGCCAAAACTTGATTTCGTCCAAGAACTCCTTGACCGATCCGCTCGCCGTGATGCGATAAGCCGCATACTGCTCGGCCGTCTGGGGATGCTGCTCATACAGCTGCTTCAGAACGGCCAGAAAGACCGCATTCTGCTTCCGCAGCGGGTCGATCAGCGGAACCGCGGCGCGGATATCGCCGGAAGCCGCAGATGCCGCACGCCTGATGTACAGCGCAAAGCTGGCAATCAGCAGCGTCTTGGTCCCCTCGTCGGCAAAGGCGTAATACTCCAGCAGCGGCGTAACGAATTCCGCGGTAGGCACGCTGTCCCCATCCATCAATTCCTTGCGGATCAGCTTGCCGAGCAGCTCGTTCAGCCGTTTTTTGCGTCCCATCGTTTCCGCAGTCAGATACTGCAGAATGCCCTTCACGGTACCCGCCCGATTCTGCTCGTAGAAGCTGTCCTGGCCCTGCTCGATCCGGAACAATCCGCACAGCTGGGAATACGCCGGCAAGGCCAGTGCAGCGGGACCGGCGTCCTGCAGCGCTTCCTCGCAAAAGTCGTAGAACCGCTCCAAGCCTGCCGGGTCCCCCCGGTGCTCCCAGACGTAGTCCAGATACGAATGCTCGGTGCCGGACGCGTCCACGCCATGAATCCGCTCGTTCGGCAGATCGAACAAATAATCTTTTTCCAGCTGACGGTCGGGCAGGCGGATGCTGCCTTTTTCCACGAACATAACATGATAATGCTGCTTGCCTTCCGGTTCGTTTTGGTACGTGACGAATCCGAGCTGCCGGCGCATCGCATACGGCAGGCAGCGGTACACCAGCTCCATGAGCCGTTTCGCTTCCGCGCTCGCGGCAGACACGTCCGCGTCCAACGCGACGTACACTTTCTTCTTGTTCGTGAGCGACGCCATCACGGCGTAGAGCAGCTGCAGAAACCCCGTTCGGTCCAGCCTCAGTCTGCCAAGCAGCCGGTCCGGGTCTTCCGGTTTGGCCGCGGCGTCGTAATCCAGCTCGTCCAGCTCCGGAATCGTCTTTCCGTCCTGAATATCGTAGCTGCTTCGGAAGCTCCGCAGCGCAAATAAACGTTCCGGTTCCCGCACGAAGGCCTCTTGACGCTCCTTGGGCACGACGTAATGGTGCGTGAAAAAAGCGCTCCGCTGTCCGGTAAAGTCGGCGCTGACGTAAACGGTTCGCCCGATCACAAGGTCACCGTTGTCGGCATGGAAGACGCCGAACGCTTCCGGGTACCGGCTCTCGTCCGCTTCCCCGCGAGCGAGCAGCTCCTGCGGCGCCTTGTACACGCAGTACGGATGCAGCGCCGCTTTGATAAAACCGTTGTCGAGCCCGGCGGATTTCGCTACCGTATCGAACCCTTCGTTCGTGCGGAAAATCCCTTCCCGGTCCCGGGTAAAATAGTGCTGCTGAATGTTTCGGTCCCGGCTCACGGCGCATCTCTCCTGTCGATATAGTCGAGCTGGTGAAGCAGCCAAATGAACGGCTCGTCCACCCGGGTCGGGGTAATGACGCCGGTCACCTGCCGGTTCACCGGGTTCGAGCCGAGCGCGGATACGGCGAAGTAGGCGGTATTCTGGAAATACACGTCGACCGCATCCTTGAACGGCCGGTCCACCTTCTCGATAAAACGGCGGATTTCGCCGTTAATGTTCTCAAACTCGGTCTGATCCAAATAGCCATGATGAATCACGTTGCGGAACACGTTGCTGTTCGGCTGAATATATTCGCTGTCTTCCTCTTTCAAATATTGCAGCATATCGCTCTTCGTCAGCACGATCGCCGTCGGAATGTTCGTCTTGCTGCCCTGCTGGTGGGCAATGAAGTTCTCGAACAAGCTGATGACGACCTCGCGCGGCTCGTCGTAGCGGCTCGCGAACTCGCCTTCCTCCTGACCGACGTTCAAGCGGATTTTGTCCCGGATCGTGCGGATTTGCAGCGGATCGACAAGAAATAAAATGCCCGAAGAATTTTTAATATGCGCCGCGTAAATTTCCAGATAATCGCGCTCCACCATGCCCTCGCCTGCGACATCGAAGAAGACGAGCGTGAGCGGCGCGCGCCGGTCGTCCTTGAACACGAACTGGAAAATAAACGGCTCCTGCTGCTCGTTCGGGTTCGTCGACTCCAGCATCATGCCGCGGTCGAAGATCGGCTCCAAATAATTTTGCCGGAACTTCCGGCTGATTTCGGCGCTGAGCGGCATGCAGGCCGCCCCGAAGTTCGAAGCCGTCGTCGACTGCAGCGTATGGATGAGCGACGTCATATAGACGGATTTGCCAACCTGCGACGCCCCGACGATGGAAATGATGTTGCTCGGCATTTTGCCTGCCGAAATCGGCAGCTCGTTGTGGCAGCTCGGACAGAGCCGCCGCCGCGTCGCCACGCCGTAACGGTCGATGACCGCCACCAGCACGTTTTCCGAATAGACGCGGTTCTCTTCCGGGATCGTGTGCGGCTCGATCACCGCCTCCATGTCCTGCTGCGACAGATTGAACTTGCGCCGCCAGGCGTTCAGCCGCTCGTCCTCCTGCAGCGTGAATTCGTCGTCGTTCTCCTTCGTATGCGCGGCGCGGAACACGACCTCGTCCGGCTCGAATTTATCGAAGCAGTACGGACACACGATGCTGTAATAAGGCGGACGTTCTTTTTCCACAGGCTTTTTTTCGAAAAATTGCTTGAAAAACCCCAACATGCCCAGGTCCCTCCTTTAGTCCGGAATGAGTTCGAAGCGCTCGCCATAAACCGGTCCGTCGGTAAAAAACAACCGGATATAGTCGTTTTTGCCGACCTCGATGGGCGGCAGCTCCGTGCGCCCCGGCGGAAAATCGTTCATGAACGGATAAAAGGTCCCGTCTTCCTTATTTCGCGGGGCCGCTCCTTCTTTTTTCACGTAGCACAGGGCTTCCCGGGGGACCGGAATTTCGCAGAACAGCCGGATCTGCACGGTTTTATATTTGCTGAACCAGCCGCCGCCGTATTTGATGCCGTAGCGGATTTTCGCCCGGCCTCCGCTGACGCGGGTCAGATTGTCTCCGTCCCGCTGGAGCAGCGGGGCCAGCCGGCCTTCCAGCATCACGCACGGATAAATCCGGTAAAAATGCGGCCCCGTAAAGTCGACACGGGCACGGTAGCCGGCTTTCGCCTTGTATTCCTCGCGCGTAAACAGCTTGAGCCGCTTCGGGTCCAATTCGTCCGGGGGCTGCTCGCCCCCGTCTTCGAAGCTGTCGATATAGACGTAATTGACTTCCTTCGGCCAATGCCAGGTCAGAAGACATTCGCCTTCCCTGACCTCGGAGGCCGCCTTCGTAATCCGGTACCGCTCGTCAGGTTCGTTCCATTGCATCATCTGCCAGCCTCCCGTCGTTACCGGAACCGCTTGCCGGTCCGGCTGCCGTCTCTTCCGCCGTAGCGGCTGCTTTCGCCCTCCGGACCGGCATACAGCTCACGCGGTCTGCCGCGGCGAAGACCGGCGTTCGTACCGGTGCTTTCATGAACGGCGAACAGCAAGGTCGAAAGCGACAGCACGACCGCCAAAATCAGGTCCGCCATGGCGCGAACGGCGCTCGGATAATCCGAAGGCAGGCCATATTCCAGCGTCAGACCTGCGAGCAGGCCGGCCACCGTACCGCCCAGCGCGAAGCTGCGCGCCAGGAAGCGGTTGTCGAACACGATGCCGAGCGACAGCCCCAGCAGCGCGCCGATGAACAGAATCAGCACGACGCGCAGCGCCGCGTGCCAACCGCTGCCGTGCATCTGTCCCTGCCGTTCGTTCACGAGATGGAAATGATGGTCTTTCACATAGATATTGCGGAACGCATCCGTCACCAGCTCGGCCTGCTTCACCTCTTGGAACGTTCCGCCCGTCGCTTCGGCGATCCGCTGCAGCAGCCGGCTTCCTTCCTCGTTCGGCTGCTTCATCCCGATCGTGTGAATGGCGATATTTTCCAGATTGTAAGGCTGTACCACCCGGTCGACATCCACATCGCTATAGCCGTCCGAGATAAGAATGACGGCACCTTTGCGCTGCGATTCCTTCTGCATATGATCGATCGCTTGGGTAAGCGCCTGCGCGATGTCGGTTCCTCCGGTCGGAGCGGGAGTCGCGTCAATTTGCGCCAGCACCTGGCTTTTGACGGTTTCGCTGCTGAGCTGCGTCAGCCTCTGCACCCATGTCACCGAATCGTTGAACGTCAGCACGCCGACCCGCTTGTTGCCGTCCATCTGCCCGATCAGCGACTTGACCGCCTGCAAGCTCTGCTTGCCCGGGTCGTTCTGCTTCATGCTCTCGGAGGTATCCAAAATAAGCACGTAATCTTGCGGCCGGCCCGATTTCGCCGAATCGAAATACAGCCCGTAGGCCCATTGAAACAGCGCCCCCGCCGCAAACAGAAGAAGAAGCGTGCCGGGAACGAGCAGCTTCCATCCGTCGGAGGCATAGCGAAGACGCCAATTTTTTCCGTTCAATTGCGGCGATACGATCTCCGCCAGCAGACAGCACAGCCCGACGATCAGGGCGAACACCCCGAAATATAGCCCCATCAGCACCGTTTCGTGCAGCGTGCCTTCCCATCGGCTGAGCATCATTTCCCCTGCAATAAATCCTAGAAAGCCACCCACGAGGCTGAGCCCGGTCAGCAGCGGATTCCATTTCCGACGTTTCATCGGCCTTCCTCACTTTCTACTTCAAACGTCCTCGTCCAAAAGCGAAAACATTTGATGATCTTCCCAAACCCCGTTGATTTTCACGTTTTTGCGCGCCAAGCCTTCCGGGCGGAAGCCCGCCTTCTCCAGAACGCGCAGCGAGCCCTTGTTCCGCGGCATCGCGCCCGCTTCGATCCGGTGCAGGCCGGCTTCTTTAAATGCAAACTCCACGACCAGCCGTACCGCCTCGGACGCATACCCTTTCCCGTTATGCGCTTGGTCCAAAGAGTAGCCCAGCATACATTTTTGCAGCGGACCGCGCTTCACTTCGAACAACGAGATTTCCCCGACCAGTTCATCCGTCTCCCTCAGGAAAATACCGAAAGGGTATCGTTTGTCCTGGCTCCGCTCATCTTTTCCATTGCCGATGTTCGCGAGCTGGGTTTCCAGCGTATAAAAGGCTTCGTCGCGAGCGGGGTTATACGTTTGAAAAAACTCCCGGTTGCGCACATGCAGGGCAAGCAGCGCCTCCGCATCCGCAGGTTCGAAAAAGCGGATATAAACGGGCGAGCTCTTATCGTTCATGGCCGTCATCTCTCCTTTCCGCCTCCGGTTCCTCCGGCATCGCGCGTCCGTGAAACTCGTATCCGCTGCGCACATACGTATCGTAGTACCGCCTGCCGTTCCGGTAGTACATCAGATCGGCCATGCGGAACCCGCCCATCAGATTCAGCTTCTCGACGCCGCTTTGCTTCTTCTCGTGAATGCAGCCGAGCTTGTAGGTGCGGCTGCCGTGATCGACGCTGTACGCATACTGGATCAATTCACTTTGGAAATCGCCGAAAAAATATTTTTCCTCGTACCGGTGCTTGTGCGTATAGTTGTAGACATCCAGCCGGATCGCCGCCTCGCTTTCGAGCGTTACATACAAATCGCGGTACAGCTCTTCCTTCGTCAATACCTCGCGGTTGTCGTAGCTGACCGTCACGTTCGCCCGCGCCAGCAGTTCCTGCTCGAACGGCTGATGGAACAGCGGGTGGACGAACCATTCCCGCTTCGCCGCCGCGATCAACCTGTCGATCAGCGCTTCGTCGCTTTGCGCAAGCAGCGCGGTCACGTTCCCGAGCCACCGTTCGTCAAAATAAAACTGCGGCCCCCGGCGGTTTTCCGTTTCGGCGGCGATGACTTCGACGACATGCCCGTAGTATTCGTTAATGTTGCGCCCGAGCTCGTCGTTCGTCTCCGAGATGCTGCGGCGGCTCGCATCGAGCAGCGCCGCTTCAATGTCGTGGAGCCGCTGGACATACCGCTTCATCCGGTCGTGGATCTCTTCCAGCTTCCGCTCGTAGCTCCGCAGCTCGCGGATCGTCAGCTCCAGCAGCAGCAGCTCGTATTTCAAGCCGTAGATTTGCTCGAGCATTCCGCGGGCCAGCGGCTTTACCTGGCTCTTGGGCGAAAGAAACCCCAGCAGCGAGCCTTTGGCATACCGCTGATCTTCCACCCGCTCCTCGTACAGCGCTTCGAGGTCCAGCTTGCCGTCTTCGAGCTGCCGCTCGGCCTCCTTGCGCCACTCCCGGACCATGGCGACGAGACTGGGCGTCTCCGCTCCGCGCTCCTGCTCCGAGGTCCACAGGTACACGCAGTAACACCCGTACGACGGATGATCGATTGCTTTGCGCTGCAGCGTTTGTTCAAGGCTTCCGGCCCCGTCCCGCGCCGCGAGCGCCGATTCCATGACCCGCACGGCATTCGCCTCGAAGAAAGTCCGCGCGTTCGTCCCGAATAAAGCCGTCTCCGCCTGCCGCAGAGACATCGACCGCAGCTCGTGGTGCGGCACGTTCTCATAGAGCAGGCCATACATCGCGTCGACCGGATTCGCCCGTTCGCCCGCCACGGCCCGGACGCTCGCCTCCGCCTTCCTCGGGTCCAATTCGGCGAGCTCCAGCAGCTCCGTCGGATGGATCACCGCGTTATCTCTCATCCGCTGCAGCATCCCCCGGTACAGATGATACAGCACCGTCAGGGCGATCGCCTGATTGGGCCGCGTAACTTTGGCGAACCCGGCGGAGGCGTAAATGCCGCCCGCTTCGCCCGGCGGCATCATATTTTGCTTGAACTGCTGATGGTTATATGCGCCGTGCCTCGGATCGACCTCGTCCGCGGCTTTGCGGTTCTTGAGCAGGTTCAGATGGCACACAATTTCGTAGCACCGCTGCATCCCGCCTGCGGCGAACAGTCCGCGCTCGTCTTTGTCTCCGATCATATACACCGTGTCGAACAAAGCCGCGTCCCGGTGCTCGACCGGCAGCCGGATGCCGTCGCCCGTCACCTGAAGCTCCGCGCTCAAACGGAACTCCCGCCGCTGGACCTCGTCCAGCTCGCGCATGAAGCTCACCCCGAGGGAAGCCGCGTACGCAAAATCGTCGCCCGGCTGCTGCTCCTGCAGCAGTCCGTACAAGTCGACGACGACGGAGCGGAAGCTCTCGCTGAAGATCGATTTCATCAGCACCGTCAGCTCGGGCACGAGCGCGTTGAGCGGATCGTCCACCCGCGTGACCACGGCGATATTGACCCGCTGCAGCGAGGCGTACAGCCGCCCGAACTCGGAGATGCGGCTGTTCATCTGCCGCAGGAGGACGTTCAACTCAAGCAGCTTCGTTTCGTCCTGGTAAAACTGCCTATACCACTCGGCACGCTGCGTTTTCTTGTCTCCGCTGCCGCCGCCAAGGCGCCAGCTGTAGACGTTGTCCCGCACGGCGGCTTCCTGCGAGCCGGTCTCCGTGCCGATATGTAAATAAACGACGCCGGCGCTGTTGTTCCACTTCTTCTGGTTCAGGTCGTACACCTGTTCCAGTGCCTCCGCCGCCCGGTCGCCGACGAACAGGAACACGAGGGGATGGTTGATGCTGCGAAGCTCATCCCCGCCCGTTCCCATGCTGTCCGTTTCCGCGGCGTATGCGCTCGCGAATTGCATCAATGTCTCCCGCATGATCCTGACCTCCAATCGGAGCGTGAAATTAAGCGGGGAGAACGGCAAGATATCCCCCTCCAGCCGCGCCCCCACCCCAAAAAGTGAAGCAACGCTTCGTAGCTAAATCCTATTACTTTTCGGGGACCCCGGATTCCCATGAATACCGATTATATTTTAAGGAATATTCATGGGTTTCAAAGGCGGACAGCGCAAGCGCTTCTTCCAGGGCACATCTTACCTAATCTCGCTAAATTTCACGAAATATAACTAAAACACCGCCGCAATGGATCGGCTGCGTATATGAGCAGAGCTTGTCGGTATCCCTTGCGTAGCTCCTATTTCAAGCTGCGAAGGATGTCGCTCACCTTGCTGGCGATTTGCTTGTAGAATTGGTACATGTCTTCGCCGTCGACATATTCGCCGCGGTCGTAGTCGAGCGCGGACTTGGCGTCCTGGTAGGCGGCGGCCATGTCCTGCAGCTTCGTCAGCAGGCCGCTGATGTCTTCTTGGGCGGTGAGCTGCTGGCTGAGCTTCGACGATTTGCGCTGGAGCAGACCGAGGCGCTTCGCGTCGAGGGCGCGGATTTTGCGGTAAATTTCGTATTCCGGGAATTTGCCGGCCTGCATCAGGTTGACGAACGGCTCCCACGGGTCCTCGTCCGCGTCGTGGTCGTACACGTAGAGCGCGCCTTTTTTGACGATCGCGCCGGTGTACATCGCTTCGATAAACTGCTGGATGAATTTCTCCTCGTCCTGGTGGACAGCCAGCACCTGCTCCAGCTCGGCGATTTTCGCCTCGATCCGGCGGTACTTGGCCAGCTCCTCGCGGACGCGGCGCAGCAGCTCCGGCGAGCGGATCAGGTTCTCCTTCGCCATCTCCTCGTTCACGCTGCCGAAGATGTCCTTGAGACCGTCCTGCTCCAGACCGCTTGCCACAAGCGCCTTCAAGTCGGCGACGCAGCGCTTGATTTCGCCGAGGTTCGGCTTCGCCGCGTTAAGCTGCATCGGATACGCCGCCAGCTTCTGCTCCAGATCGAACGGCTTGGTGAATACGCACTCGTACCGGCCCGTCGTGCCTTGATCCGCCGACTTCTCGCGGATAATGCGCAGGGCCAGCGATTGGTCGAACACGCTGCGGACTTCGGCATTGTAGCTTTTCACACGCGCGTTTTCGTAGGTGTCGCCCCACGATTTTTCCGGGATCGGCGACGGCAGGTACGTCCAGTTCGTCTTCTCCGTCTGGACCAGATGGCGTCCGACGCCTTCCGGCTCCAGAATCGAGCGCTCGTAGCTTTCCTCGTACACTTTCAGCGGCGTGTACAGGAACAGCGGAATGCCGTTCTGGGTGTTCAGCCAGAAAACGCGGTTTTTCACTTCGCTCTCCTTGATCGTGAAGCGCGAGTTCGCGATGGCGTTGTCCTGGAAATTGCGGATGCCCTTGAAAATATTCGGCGCCTTCACCGGCACGGACACGAAGCCCCACGACGGGAAATTGAAATGGCCCGAGCTGTTGGTCAGATGGAACACCGGCTTCGCTTCCTCGTACAGCCTTCCGGCGATCTTCTGCTCCACCAGCTTCTCCAGCGAATCCTCATGGCCGTATTTGATGATCAGGAAATCCTCCATCGACTTCGTGATCAAGTCGCTGAACTGCTCGGTCAAAAACTCGGAAATCGAGGAAACGACGTCCACTTCCTGCTCCTTGATCCACTGGTTCGACTTCTCCAGCAGCTCCTGCGTAAAGTCGCGGATCAGCTCGGTGACGTTCTTCTCGTCGGTCACGTCGCCGATCAGCTTCGCCATATCCGGCACGCTGACGATGTTCCAATAGTATGTGCGATTGCCCTTGTGATCGACTTCCTCCTGCCCTTTGGTGAGAATATCGCCGTTTTTCTGGAAAATTTTATTTAATTCATTTAATATTTCAGTAAACACCTGATAAATGCGCGAGTTGTCGTTGTTGATGAGCGTGTAAAGATCCTCGTAAAACTCGATCATCTGTTCCATCCGCTCGCGGTCGGCGTGCAGCAGGTACTCCTGAATTTTCGCTTCGATGTACGCATCCTTCTTCTTATCCTTGGAGATGAACGCGCTCTTCGCTTCGGTCAGCTTCTGCATGGCGGTATCGCCCGCCGCCTCGATATCCCGCGGTATGCGGTACAGGCTTTCCTTCAGCGATTCGATGTACGACGAGATCAGCTTCAGCAGGCAGAAGCCTTTGTCCTGCAAAATGACCCGCGACACGTAGAACGGCCCCTGCTCGGGATGGCGGAACATTTTGCCCATCTGCTCGGCGAAGATCTCCCGGATTTGGCCCGGCAGCTGCTTGCGGGCCTTGATGTACTCCTCCCGGGCCCGCGACAGGTAGCTCTGCTCCAGCTCCGTGTCGATATGGACGACCTGCTGCTTCACGACGTTGTTGTAGCTGAGCCGCTCGCTGTTCTGGTAGCCGGGCAGCGGCTCCGGCACGTTTTTGTCGAATTCGCGGTGGATCGAATCAGGGTCGAGGCCCAGCTTATGCGCCAGCTTCTCGACGTCCTCCTGGCTCGGGCCCGCCTCGAACATCGTCGACATGCGCTGGAACACTTTGTACGCCAAAAACGTCGTCATTTCCTCGATCGGCAAAACCGCGGACGACGCGCCCAAAATATTGTATTGATAGTTCGCCGCATACGTCTTCGGCATCTGATTGATGTTCGTACGGATGTTGCTGATATAGTCGTGAATGGCGAATTCCTCGCCGGACTGCTTTTGCTCGCTCGCCATGAAGTTCGTGATGTTCTCCGCCGTCACGTTCATGCAGTAGTCGTACGCATTTTCGAGCAGCTTGCCTTCGAGGTTCGTCGCCGATATAAGATGCGCCAGGTTGAACGGCGGCATCGGAGAGTTGACCGTCAGAATGTTCGCGTACTGCTGCTTGAACCGGTCGCCGCGTTCGTCCACGTTCATCCAGTAGTCTAGCTCCTTGAGCGCCGCATAGCCGTTCTTCTTGATATATTCGCGCGAATGCTCGGTCAATGCCTTGTTCGCCAGATTGACGTCCGGCGTGAACAGATAGCCGAGAATGCCGACTTTGTCGACGCCGGCCGAGCCGTAGTCCCGCTCCAGAATGCCGCGCACGATATACGCGATATCGAGGAAGCAGCCGCTGCCCGTGCCGCCGGAGATGCCCGTCAGCAGGAACACCATCAGCTTCTTGTTCGTGCCGACCGACAGCGTCTTGATTTTGCGCTCGATCGTCTGGACGACCTGCACGATCTTCGTGAACAGCAGCAGCCGGCCGGCCTGCCGGACGCCCGAAGCGCCGTTGATGCCGTCCGTAATCGTCAGCTCCGGCGACAGCCATTCTTTAATGTACGGCTCCAAAATGCTGCGGTTTTGCAGCACGCTGCCGATCTCCGCGTTCGACAGCAGCACGAATTCGGTCATCGGATCGAGGCCGATGCCCTTGTACCGCTTGTTGCGATCGTGCTCGTTCGTCTCGAACGCGAGAAACTCGATGTTGTCGGGCTTCTCGCGCTTTTTCTTCGTGAACGGGTCCTCCGGCAGCTTGAACCGCCGGTTCACCTGATACTTGAGCCGCAGCAGCGCATCGATGCCGGTTCCGCCGAGACCGATGACCAGCATCGGGTTGTCGATCGTGTCGACGCGGATTTTCTCGCTGACGATGCCGCCGCCCAAGGATACGTCCAACTGCTGTATATGCTCTCTGACTACTGCTTTCATGTCCGGACTCCTCCTGTTACCAAGGCCAAATGGGATATTTATTTCAAGTATTCGACGCTTATCGACTTATTGACGTTTTGAAGCGCGATTTTGATGCGGTCGTTTGCACGAATTTCTTTTCCTTTGGCGGCATCGAACACCCGTCCGCCTTTTTCGACGACGCAGGGCGTCGCATTGTGCAGCAGCACCGTATCGTTCGGACCGGGCCGGAAAACGATATCCTTCGTTTCCGCAAACTCCGGCGCAAGCTGGAGCAGCTGATGCAGCGTCACCTTGCCCTTGAACGCGTTCAGCTTGCGGTACTGCGGATTCGTCCGCTCGCCCGTGTCCTCGTCCTTGACCTCGATCACGAGCTGCCCGACGAACCCTTTGTTCGCCTTGCGGTAAGCCGACAGCGCGTACAGGACGGCTCCCGCAAGCACAAGCACGCCGGCGATGATCGCCGCCCATACAGTCGGGCTGAGCGAGCCTTCCGCAGTCTCCTTCGCCGGCTCGGGCGCAGGCTTGGATGCCGCTCCGCCAGATTTGGCCGTGAGCTTCACGGGCGGCGTCTCGCGCAGGAAGTTCGCGCCTTCCGCCTTGATCTTAAGCTCGTAGTCGTGCGCGTCCGCGACCTTGAAGCTGCCCGCGATGCCCTGTGCGCCGATCGTCAGCGGCTTCTCCTCGGTCTTCTTCGTATCCAGGTCCGTCAAGACCGCCGACGCCTTCAAGCCCTTGTACAAATCCGCATCGGCCGTCTTTTGTCCGGCGGTCTGCAAATACGCTTTGACCTGTACTTCGTCGCCCGGCTTCAGCGTCGTCGATGCCAAGGGCTCCATCACGAGCTGGAGATCGTAATTGTAAACGAGATTAATGTTAATTTTTTCCTTCTGCACGCCTTTGACCTGCAGCTTCCAGTCGCCTTGCGCCGGGGTCAATACTTTCAATAAAGAGTAGGCGCTCGAAGCCGTATAGACGACGCGGTCCGACGGAACTTTCTGCTCTTTGCCGGACGGATCGAACAGCTTGACCTCCACCGGCTTCGAAGACATGATTGAGATGTTGGCTTCCTGCACGCTGGCGTTCGGGATCGAGACGGTCACATCCTGAAACTGCCCGTTCGCCACGAAGCCGGTGAGCGGCACAACCTTCAGCTTGAAATGGTTCGCGTAAATTTCGCTCAAAATTTGCGGCAGATTGTCCGCCGTGCTCGTGATGAACGATTTGCCCTTCGTTTCGTGGGAGATGCGCTCCAGCACCGCCTTGTTCAGCTTTCCGTCGGCATTGAGCCCGATCGTGTAGATCGGGATGCCTTTGTCCTGCGCTTTCTTGATCGCATCGGCGAGCTCTTGATCCGACTGCTGCTGCGTGCGGCCGGCGTTCAGCGAGTTGTTGCCGTCGGTCATCAGCACGATGAGCGGAACGTGTCCCTGCTCCGTGCCGGATTCGAGCACCTTCACCGCTTCGCTTACGCCGACGGCGATGTCGGTGTAAGGCCCCTTCGACAGCTTGTCGATGAACGATTTCAAGTCCTGCTTATCCGCGGCGGAGTTGATGGTGAGCAGCGCCTTCTCGCGCATCACTTGATCGGTATAGGCGACGATGCCGATTTTGTCGCCCTGCACGGAGGCCATGTCGACGAACATTTTCATCGCTTCGTTGCTGACTTTGTTGACGTCGCTCTCGTTCATGGACGTGCTGACGTCCACCGACAGAACGGCATCCATCTTCATATCGACGGCGCCCGCCGGGGCTGCCGCGGCCTGAAGCGGCATCAGGACGGCGAGCAGCAGAGCGGCGACGGGTCGGAGCAGCACTTTGATGATTTTCACGGGGTTCATTCCTCCAAACCTATGGACGGCCCGATGTCGAACCATCCCGAACCAATATGGTATAGTGTAGTAAATTGCCGTAGAGGGTAGTACAATGGAACTGCATGTCGTCTACTAATCTACATATTAACTGGTCACAAAGTAAAATTCCACTAACGAAACCTTACGGAATTCTTAAGTTATTGCCTGTTAAATTCGAAAATACCGGGGAGAGAATTATGCTGACCGTAGCTGTGTTGGCTCTTGGAGCCCTGTTTCTTCTAGCATTTTTTATGTATTGCTCTTATTGCCGGAAGCAAGACGTCCCGCTTGCGGACATCGATACCGCATTCGCCGCAAGGTTAAATCAAGGTGAACAGGGTGACGGCCATGACAACTAAAAACGCCGTTCAATTCCGCAAAACGCAGGCCACCTCGCATTTGTTCGACCGCTTGAAGCAGTGCCGGCGCTGCAGCCGGTATTCCTGCCTGTGGGACGACCGCTGCCTCTCGTGCGAAGCCGAGCAAAGCCGCAGCGCCGTTCCCGAGCAGGCCGGGGCGGTTCTGAAGCACCGCAAGCAGACCGGGATGCTGGCCGTCGGCGCGATCGGCGCCCTCGCCTTCCTGCTCGCCCGCAACGCGGAGCAGATGATTTTGTCTTTCGTCGGCGCCGCTCTGCTGCTCGCGCTGTTCGTTTTTTTGCATAAGCGCTACGAGCCTATTTTATATAGACGTACGTTAAGCCGTTTACTCCTTCGCGATCAGCAAAAAATTCGCGAAGGCCTGCTGCTCGACATCGACGATGCGGAAGCGGATCTTCGGGCGGAAGACTTTAAAACCGCTTATGAAAAGTTCCGCGAGATCGGTTATTTCATTCAAGACGACTCGATCAAAATCTTAAAGGTATACTGCCTGAACAAATTTATTTTGCGCAGCGATATGGACCTCGAGCTCAGCTCCCTTCTGCCGAACCGTTTCGACAAAGACGTCATCGAATACATGCATGAAATCGGCAAGGTGCGTCCGCAGCTGATCAACCGCGAAGCGCTCGACTACGTCATGAAATACCGGGGCATGATCGAAAGGCTTCCCGAGGGAAGAGACGTTCTGACGGCGGCGGCCGGAGCCGCGCTGCGCGTGAAGTCCAATCTGCACGCGTACCGCAGCCTGCTGCTGGACCACGCCCAGGAGCTGCCGAAGGACCGGCTGCTGCGGCTGTGCCGGCTGCTTGCCGAGCAGCCGGACGCCGACCCCGAGCTGACCCAGAAAGCGCGCGATGCCGTGAAGCTGAAATACGACTTCGACCCGGAATTCCAAGGCATCCTGTAGAAACGAAAGGAGGCTGCCTATGTCTATCTCTACGTATAAACGGTCCATCCGTTACAGAAACACCGCGATTGCCGTCCTTGTCCTCCTGCTTTTGGCGGCGGGCTTCAAAGTCTACGCCTGGTGGCAAAAAGCGGAGCTTTACCAGCAGGCGGCGGCGCAGCTTGCCGCAGGCAATGCCGTGGAAGCCGAAGAGCTGTTCCTCAAGGCGCAGAACATCGGCTTCGTCGATTATAAAGAGGCGGAAACGGCGCAGGCGCTCAGCGCTCTTCAGCCCGTTACGCAAGCGAAACGGCTGTTCTCGTCCCTGACCGACCAGATTGCTTCGGCCGTTGCCGTAAACGATGCCGGAAGCTTGGTGAAAGCGTACGAGTCGTACCAATCCGCAAAGTCGCAGGTTTCCAAGCTGGACGAAGGCTCGCAGAAGCGGTTCGCGGAAACCGCGGCGTCCTACAATATCGACGAGCGCTTCGCGGAAGCGTTCGGCTCGGTCAAGACGACGCTGATTCAAAGCGTTGAAGGCGCCATCGCCAAGAAAAAATTCGACGCCGACACCGCTGTCGGCTTCCTGCTGCAGATTCCCGCCGCCTACTATAAGGACGAAGCGGCGAAGCGGAAAGCGTTGAACCCGCTGCTGCAAAAATACGACCAAGGCCGCTTGGACGCACTCGTCAAATCCAAATCGTTGGATGAAGTGCTGAAGGAAGGCGAAGGGCTGCAAAAATTTTATAAGGATCGGGGCTGGGAGGCACCCTGGGTCGCAGCAAAACTTGAGAAGGCGGCTCAGGACACGCTGGCCAAGCTGGAGAAAAACGATCTGGGCGGCTTTCTGGCCGCTGCCAAAACCGTGCAGTCCTACAAGGAGCTCTTCGGCAACAGCAGCAAGCTGAACGGGTATATCCAATCGGTGGTGAACGGCCGTCTGGCCCGGGCGGAGCAGCTGATTGCCGCGAAAAAGTATGCGGAAGCGGACGAGCTGTACAAAACGCT
This sequence comes from Paenibacillus ehimensis NBRC 15659, assembly GCF_004000785.1. Taxonomy (GTDB): domain Bacteria; phylum Bacillota; class Bacilli; order Paenibacillales; family NBRC-103111; genus Paenibacillus_G; species Paenibacillus_G ehimensis. The sequence goes on from NZ_BILX01000044.1 coordinate 39,353, forward strand.
CGGCGCGTACCGCGACACGTCCAAGGAGCTGCAGGCGCTCGATCAGCGCCGATTGGAAAGCGACCCGGCTGTGCTGCTTCAAAAGGCCGGCATCGAGGGCGCCCTTTCCGCCGCCACGAGTCTGAAAGGGACGAACGGCGCGCAAACGGCGGCGGCCGCCATTACGGACAAGAAAAAGCTCGTGCTCGCCCGCCTGTTCGCGGACCAGCGCATCGAGGTCGCAGAAGGTGCCGTGCCAAGCGACCTGACCGCCGTCAAAGCGATTCGTCCTGCCGACGAGCTCAGCCCGGAAGGACAGCCCGTGCTGCTGCTCGAAGCGGCTTCCAAAAAGCGGAAGGCCCGTTATGTCGCTTTCGAAGCGCACGGGTCCGAGCTTAAGCCGATTCTCGATCTGGAAGCCGATAAGCTGGAATCGGTACGTTCCGGCGTCGTAAGCGCCGATAATCCGGTACCCGAGCGGACGGAAAAGAACGGTGCGGACAAGAACAGTCAGGACAAGAACGGGACGGAAGCCCCGGGATCCCAAGCCGGAGCGAAAGCGGTCTACGAATACCGCAGCGGGCGGTATGTCTTCGTCAAGTCCGACAAGGATTTCACCGAAAACGGGGACAACGCCGGCAGGGACGTGAATGGCGACGTGAAGCAGGAAGCGGATAAAAAAGATCCGAAGGACGGGACGGCTAGGGATGCCAAAGAAGGCGCGAAGGATGCGAAGGAAGTCAAAAGCATTACGGCCAATGAGCTGCCGAAGAACAAAAACGCGAAGGTCGTGTTCCAATGCGACATCCAATCGGTTGCGGACAACCGGGCCATCGTCAAGTTCGACGATCTTTACATCGTGCTGACCGGCAAATTCAGGTTCAGCACCGGTCCGGCGGTCGTCACGGGTACGTATACTTCCACCGAGGATCTGAAGCAAGGAGGCAAGACGGTGAAAGCTTACGTCGTACAAGTATCGTCGCTTGTGCAGGACGAAGAAGCGTAAGCCGATATCCCGCATGAAAAGGGAAGACTTTCCGCCATCGGAAGCGGGGTCTTCCTTTTTTCGTTCGACACTGCAACAAATGGCCGGGCTTTTCCGTAAGAGGAGTATATCTATTGAGGATCGAGGTTTGAAGAGCCGTGTTCGATGATGATGCTTTATTGAAGAAAATTCGGGACCATTTTCAATTGCCGGTGTTCGCCGGGTTGAACCGGGTGCAGCACGAAGAGGACCCGGACGACCTGCGCATCGTCTATAAAGCAACGACAGCCGACGGACGGAGCTATGCCGTGCGGATGATGTCCAACCCCTATTCGACCTTGGAGGACCTTGCCGGGCAAGCCTCCCTCTGCGGACTGCTTTCCGGCGGCGGACTGAACGTCCCTTCACGCTTGTACGGAAGCGACGGACGCCCTTATCTGACTTTGTCGTGGAACGGGCGCGAGGTTTGGGCGACCGTGGAAACCTGGCTGCCGGGAAAAGAACCGGAAAGCTTGACGATCGCGCTCGCGGAACAAGCCGGAGAATGGCTTGGAGCCATGCACCGGCTTGCCGGTCAGGCACCGACGCCGGTCCCTTTTACCTCCGGGAGTCCGTGGAGCCTGTTCGGCCCGGAGGACGAGCTGGATCAGGATGCCCAAGCCTTGGAAAACGCGCTTCGGGCTAGCGCCGCAGAGCCCTTGCTGGTAGGCGAGGTTTTCGCCCTGTACCGTCAAAAACGCTCCAAGCTCCGGGCATGTTGGCCCGAGCTACCGGGCGGTCCGGTGCAGGGAGATTTTTCTTTAAACAATCTGCTTGTGGATGAAAACGGACGTCTGTGCGGCGTGATTGACTTTCATCTGGCGGGAACCGACGTTTTTGTCGGTCATTTGGCGGGAGAAGCGTCGTTTTTGGCTTACGCGGCGGATAAGGAGGAAGGAGCGGAGACTCCGGAAGAGCTGGGAGACCGGTATCTGAATGCGCTGCTGTCAGGCTACGAGCGGAGCCGTCCTCTGAACACGCGGGAACGGAGCGTGCTGAACGACTTGATTGTTGTGCGCAGGGCTTTCGCGTGCTATCAGGTGGACGACGTGCTCGGCGACCTAAAGGCGGGCCGGATGGAACAGGTCAACCGCCAATTGCAGCGCATGCTGGTTTATTTGAATAAAGACTACTGCCCCGCTTTCCCGCGCTGAGGGGAATCCGCAGGCGCCCCGCTTTCCCGGCCGGCTTCCCGGGCCGTTTTCTGACGATGATTCCGCAAAGGCAGCGTAAAGCCGAACGGCTTGCAGGACGGCTTTCGTTTGCCGTGACGGTTAAAATGAAGCGTGGCGTTGATTTCACCACCCAAAATCATCACGATGCTCGACAAATACAGCCACGTCAAAAGCACGATAATGCCGCCGATACTGCCATACGTTTTCGTGTAGCTGCCGAAATGATTGACATAATAGGAGAACAACAGCGAAGCGGCGACCCATCCGGCCGTGGCGAACAATCCGCCGGGCAGCACTTCGCTGAACGTTAGCCGCAAATTCGGCGTATAGCGGTATAGGAGGACAAATACGACAGCGATAGTCACGAGCGGTATCGCATATTGGATGAGCCCCCATAGCAAATCGAAATTTCCCGGGAAATGCACAAATTTGTAAACCGAGGCCCCGACGATCTTGCCGAAGATTAGCAATACGAACGTAAACAAAACGACAATCGCCAGAACAAGGGTAAACAGAACGGAGATTCCTTTAGCCTTCCAGAGCGGACGGCTCTCTTCCACGTCATACGCCTTATTCAGCGCCTTCATTACGGCACTGATGCCGTTGGAGGCCGACCACAAAGCGGCAAGCAATCCGATGGAAAGCACGGAGCCGCTGCGCGACCTTTGAATTTCCCCGAACGCATCCGCCACCGCCCGGCTCGACAAATCCGGCATCATTCGGGCCATGCTGTCGATGACCTCGGATGCCGAAATGTCGGTGAAGCTAAGAAGCGAAATGACGAAAATAAGAAACGGAAAGAAAGCTAAAATCAAATAGTAAGTAAGCTGCGCCCCCAATGCGGGCACCTCGTCGTCTTGAAAGCGGCAGTACAGCTGCTGCAAAAAGGCCGCGAGGCCCATCCGCCGCTTCGCGTATCTCGGGCCGAAGGACGGCTGCGAAGCGTTGTCGATTCGCGTCCCGCGGAACGAAGCGCCCTTTCGATCCCCAGGCTCTACGGTTCTCGCCATAACTCCTTCCTCCTTCTGCTGCCCGTCAAGATGTAGCTTGGAAAGTTATGCTTGGATAGTTACTTAACCGTAAAGGACTCTGGATGAATCAAGGGCGGCGGAACCGGACCCCGGCTTGTCTCCCGCACCACGCCCGGCGCTTTGCGGGAATCAGATGGGAGAACGCTGCTTTTCCATAAACCCGGCGGCATCTTGGTCGGCCTTGCTCTGATTGCATGCATAACAGGAGCATACGCAGTTCACCGGCGTCGTATGGCCTCCCTTGGATTTCGGGACGATATGGTCGATCGTATCGCCGTATCCGCCGCAATAGCGGCACGTATAACGGTCCCGGGTCATAATCATATTCCGGAAATCGTCGTTGCTGTACAGCCGGCGAATCATGTATGGCGTAACAACGACGGCCGCTTGTTCCTCCACTAACAGCACCGCAAGGCTCCATTCGATCTCTTGCATCCATGGCCTGCCGTTGTTGCTCTTCCCCTTCATGCGAATCATGCCCTGTCTGTCTTGTCTCAGCAGCTTCGCCGCACGCGGCACCGGGGGTGCTTGCGGGGCTTGCACGGCCGGCTTGCGCCGCTCGCATTTGCGGCATACGCTTTTGCGGGATGCTCCGCTTGCTTTCCGGCCGCCCCGGGGCGGGAACTGGCGGTAATATTTGCTTTGTCCGCAGCGTTTGCACGATTTGTACAAGCTGCAGTATGCTCCGATCATGTTGTTCCTCTTCTTTTCGTCTGACATCGCTAAGTTATAGTATAACAGGTTTGGCGGGCTTTCCGCATATTCCATTCTTTAACGCCTCTTACCGTTGATTCTGTACATCATTAACGGCGCAAAAAAAAGCCGGAGAAGTCCTCTCCGGGTAATGTTGAGAAAGTGGTCAGATGAGATAATAGAGGGTTACGATGGGGGGGTATCCACTTTCGACCGCTACTCCACCCCGCAAAGTGAAGTTGAATCAGGGAAGCTTAGTCCGAGTACTTTGCGGGGCCCCCGGGTCCTCGGGTAAAGCCGCTGAATGGCGGACATTTCCCGAAGACCAAGGCGGCCGCTATCGCTTCTCCAGTGGATCCCCCACCTCCGCATGCATCTCTATTTTTGTAAACGACCACTTTCTCAACACCCTGGCCGGAGTGTCCCTCTTCGGTCAAAGTGCCGTAAGCGTTCGGCCTTTCGGCATTACCCGCTAACCTCCGTTTGCGATTTAACGCCGGGCTGCACCGTAATTTGCTTATAGAGCATGAAAAAAATAACGACCACGACAACCTCGAACGCGCCTGCCCAAAAGTACATCTGCCGGACCCCGAGACGGTCGGTCAGAAAGCCGGTAAAAAAGCGGGACAACGGTGTAGAAGTCATGCTAATCGCCGCAAACAGACTGCCGACCCGCGCCATGTAGCGGTTAGGCACTTCTTTTTGCATCATCGTGCGGATAAAAATGTTGACCAACGCCGTACAGACGCTCAGCCAAGCGAAGTTTAGACATAAAAATACAAGAGTCGAAGAAAAGCAGACCGTTAAAATCGCCACTCCCTGCCCCAAAAATCCGAGAAGCACATAAAGAAAGGACGGCTGCTTTACGCTTTTTACCGACAATAAACTGCCGCAGACGATCCCGGCGGCGGCCTGCCAAGTATAAATATACGACATATGCTGCGCATCCCAGTTCATGCTTTTCATTAAAAACGGAAGCAATAAGCCGTTGCTGTTCGCCCCGATATTTACACAAAAAATAAGCCACAGGAGCGTCATCATCAGTCGGCTGTTCCGAATAAAGATCCAGCCCTCCGTAAGGCTTTGCTTGTAATGCTTCCATTTGCCTGATTCCGCTTTAGGTTCGGTTTGCGTCTTTTGGATACGAACGAATAAGAGAAGTAATGCCGATGCCGTATAGCATCCGGCCATACAAAGGAAGGAAGCTTGAATGCCGAGCAGATTCATGCATAATGCGCTAATGGAAGGGGCAATCAGGGACAAGATGCGGGCAAGGGTGTACCATACGCCGTTCATTCGGCTTAAGTGGTCCTCGGACACAAGCTGGGGCTTAATCGTCTCCACCGCGGGATAAAAGCTGGCATCCGTGATGGCAAAAGCGATAGCGATCAGCAGAAGCACATACAAGGACGGGGCCTGGGTCATGCTCACAAGCATCAATCCGATCATCAGGAGCGCGCGTATGACATTGGAGCCGGCGATGATTTTTTTGGCTCCCCACACATCGACCCAGGCCCCGCAAAATATGCTGGCGGCAAATTGGGTGATCCCGCTGACCAGCATAATCGTCCCCATATATTGAACGGACTGTGTCGCCGATGCGATATACCAGGAAAAAACAAAAAAGTAAAGCAAGTCCCCGATGCTGCTTACCATTCCACATGCGACAAAAGCAAAGAAATTTTTGTTGAGCATGGGTTGCTTCCCTTTCTCATGCATCCTAAGCGTTTGCGGAAGTGGCCTGCTTCTGCACCGCCATTTTGCGTTTTTCCTTGCCGACGATGCGGATCACGTCTTTAATTTTGGACTTTAACGGGGGACAGGGGGCTACCCCCTTCTCGATCCGCACGAGCGGACAGGACGCGCCTTGACAGGAGGGACGCAGGAAGCAGGATTTACAGCCCGAATCCTCCGACTCGTCGTTCATAATCCACAGCGCGTGCTTATCGGCGTCGAGCCGCATTTGTCCGTCCGGCGTAATGCGCCCGATTTGATTGTTTTCGTTGTACAAAGCGACGGTGCATTTGTAGACGATGCCGTCCGAGCCAATCACAAAGGAGTTGGATTTGGCCGCATAGCAAACGTAGCCACCCGGTTTCAAAATGTCTTCCAGGTCATTGTTAAGCCCTTCTTCCAATCCCATCGTGCACAAATCCAATTGATGCTTCACCGATTCCTTGAGCGACAGCACTTCCAGATTCTCATCGTTGTCTCCCCCCCATTTGCCGATGGGGAAATAATCGATGCGGAACCGTGGGTCCTCTCCGAAATGCGCACGGAGCTTTTGGATAAAGCTCGGAATCTGATGCACATTCGTCTGGTCAAAGTTAATGCGTATTTTACAGCGGAACGGTTCGGGGCGTTCCTTGAGGTGCAGCAGGTTTTGAAAAATCGTTTCGAACGTGGGAGCGCCGTTCTGCAAATACCGGTTGGCGTTATGCTGCTCGGCATCGCCGTCCAACGTAATTTGGAAAGCAAATACGCGACAGGCAAACAGCCGCTCGATATTTTTCTTCGTCAACAGGTATGCATTTGTGGTCATGTTTGACCGGTATTGAACTCCATTTTGTTCGCACAGGGGGATAACGTACTGCGATATTTCTTCTATAGCGTCAAGCGCAAGGAGGGGCTCGCCTCCAAACCAGCTCATGTGCAACCGGTTGAGAAAACGAACCTTGTGCTGGAGAAATGTTTTGACTCCTTGAATGACCTCCGGCTGCAGCTTGCCTTTTTCAAATTTTTCATAACAATATTTGCATCGGAAGTTGCACTGCTCGGTCGTCAAAAAGATGAGTCTGAGCTTCTGCTCGCTTCTTCCGACCATTTCATGCAGCATGCGGGCGCGAAAAAACTCGTTGATGTCCTCGCGGACGATAAAGCCTTGCTTCTTGAGGACGGCAGCCAGCCCATCCAACGGTTCATCCGCTCCATGCTTGAGCAGTTGATCGACATAGGGAACCTGCTCGTCCGAGATATGCATAAAAGCGCCCGACATCGTATTCGTGATGTACATGCTTCCATCCGGCTCCACCGCCTTGATGTTATAACGAGAGGCGCGATAACGAGTACTTTTGGTGGAATTTTCACGCTTCGGAAGTACTGTAAATGGCTCCAATTCATTCACCGCCCTATTTTACGAGTTAGAAGAGCTGGAAACGAATGTTTCCAGCTCCGTCGTTACTAGCAACCGTTACAGTTGTCATTTGCATCGCTTTCTTTGTCATCAATAATCGAAGACAATTCCGCCAAATCCACAGCCTCGTCCAATACGTCTACGCCATGAAAAATTACGGCATTTTCCATTTTCATATGATATCACCTCCTTTCATTGAAGAAAAAGATGGAGCATCATGTGGTCATACAATAAAGTTCATACATGTTGTGTATGTATTTCGCGCAGGTATAAGGATTGGGCGGATGGCCCCCCGACATTTTTTCTCCCGTCGCGGTAACGGTTACATTTCCATCCGGAATGGCGACGCGGTGGCCCAGATCGAGCAGCTTTTGCACATTGGCTTGTACGACCGCCGTGTTGTACATGTTCATATTCATCGTAGGGAAAAACAAGACGGGTCTTGGAAAACAAAGGATGAGCATCGTAAGGAGATTATCGGTGATTCCGTTGGCAGCTTTGGCTAACGTGTTGGCGGTGCAGGGCAGCACGACGAACATGTCCGCCCAAGAGGCTAGAAAAGAGTGAGGCACGGCGACGTCATACGCAGGGTCGAGCATTTTTTGATAGACTTTCCCTTCGATATGTGCGCCCAAGAATTGCGGGTTGATGAAGTTGGAAACATTTTCCGAAACGACGACCCTTATTTCGGCTTGCAGCTTTTCCTGAAAAATCCGTATATAATACGGCAATTCGATAATCGCCGAAGAGGCGCTTGCTCCGATCAGCAGCTTCATAGATCCCCCTCCTTGGTACAATCCAAATCAATTCGGCGCGTCGTTGCGAACGAAAATGTAATCGCTTCCATTTGGGAATTTAAAAAAAGCGACGAGGGGAGTTCCTATAAATTCGTCTGCCTGTTGTCGAGTCTCTTAATTAAGATTTTCGATTGTGGAGTTCTTGAAACATAATATACACCATGTGGACATGGTTGTAAATTACTTTTTGAATAAAATATTACTTTTTTAGTTTTTTTGTTAATTATTATAAATATATCCCTACTCAATATACAAAAAAAGATCTCCTTGTCGGAGACCTTCCGGCTAAGCAACTGTTCTCTCGATATCCGTCCTATCTATCCGGCACAACCCGATAAACCTTTTTCTTCCCTATATTTTGCAAAATGCGGGTTGGCACACATGACATTTTCAACACATCCGTTATCCCTTTTGCATTTTTCGTTAAGGTTAACATCAAGATGGCTCCTCGCAGTCTGGCGGTATGCCGGGGAAGTTCGGTGGATACGAAATTTCCTAGAGAAGACGCCGCTACCCGATTTCTAATGTGCCCGTCGATGTCCTTCGCCTTAAACATCCTTATCGGATGCAGCACATGAGGATGCGCTCCCAGCACTACATTCACACCCTGTTTAAACAGCAGCTGCATGAGCCGGATTTGGTTGCGGTCGGGATACGTTCGAAATTCTTTCCCGAAATGCAGGCAAGCAATGATAAAATCTGTTCTGCCCTTCAAGCTGCGCACGTCCGCTATTATTTTTTTCCGGTTGAGCCTGTTGACGTACCACGGCTTCGGCACCGGGATCCCGTTCGTTCCTTTCGTATAAGCCAATATTCCGATTTTTATTCCCTTTACGTTAACAATCAGTTTCCGGCGGGCTTCCCGGGCGGAGCGATATGTGCCCGTATGCCGCAGACCGTGTCGATCGAGGACGTTTAATGTTCGCTTCAAACCGGATAGTTTTCCGTCCATGCAATGGTTATTGGCTGTGCCTAATACATCGAAGCCCAAGTTCCGGAGCGCGGCAGCGAATTCGTCCGGGGAGTTGAACAACAGTTTTCCGGGCTCTCCGCGAAATTTATTGCCGGAGAAGGTCGTCTCCAGATTGCCTATCGTTAAATCGGATTTCCGCAGATAAGGTTTCACTTTGGCGAAAATAGGGGCGAATCCGCCTTCCCGTGCGGCCGAGGCGATCATCTTCTTTTTCATCAACAAATCCCCGACTGCGGCGATTGTGATTTTCGTCAATCCACCCACTCCTTTCATGATTACACCTTATGCGATAGAAAAGCGAAATGCTTGTAAGTTGGGCCACCGATACGGCCAGAAGAAAAAAGCCCACGCCTGCATCGGCTTGAGCTTTCGTATTCTAACTCTCTATAGCTTGACGCTTTTCATGGATCGTTTCCGCCGCCGCGCTATCGTTCTTCATCAGCTGACTATTTTGGTCATAATAAAGTCCAATTGCTCTTCATCCCCCATATAAAAAGAGTGGGCTCCAGTTTGAACAAACCCCATTTTCTTATAAAAAGCAATCGCATTTTCATTTTTTTCCCACACGCCTAGCCAGATTTTCGTTTTATTCTGTTCCATCGCAATTTCCATAGCTTTATTTAGCAAATATTTACCTAACCCATGTTTTTGAAATTTGTTCTTTATATAAATCCTCTCGATTTCCAGGGATTCATCCCCCATTTCTTCGGACTGGGCATCATTGGTATTAAGCTTTAAATATCCGGCGACTTCATGATGAAAATAAACAAAAAAGAATTGCGAAGAAATATTGGATAATTCTTTTTCTAATTGTTCTAAGTTAAATGCCCTTTCCAAGTAGGCATTCATATTTTCGGGCGAATTCTGATGCTTAAATGTCTCGTTAAACGTTTCATAACTAATTTCTTGAAGTTGGCGTAAATCTTCAAGGGTACACTTTTTTATATTTATAGTCATATGCCGCTCCTTTAGATAATCAATAATTTCTCTTGTTTCCCTTTTTTACAAATTCCCAGTCTTTTTCTATATTTTTTCTTACTCTTTGAAGAAGATTGAACATGGTTTCTGCTTCTCTTTCGGAAAATCCCTCTAGTGCAACGATATTGGAATAATCATGTTCTCTTTTTATAAATGGATAAACCTTTTCCCCTTTCTCTGTTGGAAACAGTTTTTTAATTTTTTTGTTATGTTTATCTTCTTTCTTTTCAATAAAGCCGTTCATTTCAAGTTTTTGTATAGCACGAGCTGCTGTTGTTCGATCCACTTTTATCATCTCGGCTAACTTTTCTTGGATGATTCCCGGGTTTTCACATATTCGCACAAGGTACAAATACTGCCCTTTGGTAAGGTCATATTCTTTAAATTCGATATTACTTATCGAATCTAATGCCCTTGCGATCATTCCGATTTCACGAAGAATTTCCTTCATAATGAACTCCTTAGCACATCTTTTTGTTGCAAATGCGACAAAAACGGTATACATTAAATGTAACCTAATTTTGTTGTATTTGCAATAAAAAAACGATAAAGAGGCCGATTAAAGTGAAATATGTTTTTTATGTATTAGGAATTTTAATATTAACCCTTGGTATTTCTTTCACGATCCAATCAGACCTTGGAACTTCCCCTTTTGATGCACTTTTGGTAGGACTGTCCATAAATGTGGGGCTTACTGTGGGAAGCTGGGAAATCATAATAGCTTTACTATTGATCTGCTGCAATTCATTTTTAAAAAGACAAAGACCGGAAGTTTTGGGGTTGTTAACGGCATTTATAACGGGCATTGGGATTGATATGTGGCTTTTTTTGTTGCACAATTTGATAACGCCCGAACAATGGTACAGCAAAGCTGTTTGTTTTGGAATCGGCCTAGTTGTTATAGGGTTAGGAACTGCAACCTATTTGCACACAAATTTTGCACCGATTCCAGTTGACCGGTTAACATTAATCCTACAGGAATTAACCAGAACAAATCTATTTGTTTCGAGAACGTTCATTTACCTCGTATTCTTGATCATGGCAATGATTTTAAATGGACCCATTGGCATTGGAACTTTATTAACCGTTTGTTTAGGGGGATTACTACTTAATTACTTTATGCCATTAACTGAAAAAGTATTAGACCGCATATTAACACACTCTAGTACATCGCGAAATGTATGATCCCTTTACCCAAATCAATTACGATAGATTAGCAATAGACCAGGACGGCCTATAGACAAGGAGTCCCGGTCTATTCCTTTATGATCACCGAACACCAGCAGCTTACCGATGGGGCCGGAAAAGAAGACGGCAAGCTGCGCCGGCCCGGATGCGGCTTTCGAGCGACTTCTTCCCTGGCTGGAAATATTTTATCCAACCGGACGGGTCTAAGGGAGACGGCTAAATCCTTCGATAAATCGGGGCCTGTTCGCTCAAAAGGGTAAAATCCGGCGTTTGTCCGGTTTGTCAATCCGGCGAGATATTCCTATACTGTAATTAGTGGCATATGCAACTATTTTGAGAGCGGGAGGAAGCCGAATGATCGATCAGCGCAATACGATTACAAGGTGGGTATCGCTCCTGTACCGCTACGGACAAATGTACATCGGCGAGCGGCTCAAAGCGCATGGCATCGGCAAAGGCCAGCATATTTTCCTGAACGCGCTGTATAAAGAAGACGGCCTCAGCCAAGAGGAGCTGTCGAGCTATTTGAAAATCGATAAAGGAACGACGGCCAAAGCGCTGAAAAAGCTGGAAGCGCAAGGCTATGTGCTGCGGCAGGTGCGGGAGGAGGACAAGCGTTCTTACCGCGTCTTTTTGACGGAAAAGGCTTGGCGGATCAAGGACGAGGTGCGCGGGGTGCTCACCGACTGGAGGCACATTCTGTCCGACGGCTTGACGGAGGAGGAGCAGCGGCTCGCCCTGGAGCTGCTGGAGAAGATGGGCGGCAATGCGGCCCGGTTTATCGGGGAAAACGACAGGACGCCGAAAGCTTAGGCAGCAAAAATTCATTTTGAAGGCAGGTGAACGCTTGTGAATCTAAGGCATGCGGGGATGAGGGTCGTCAATAATAACTTTCATGCCCTGACCCATAAAAACTACCGTTACTTTTGGTTTGGACAATGCGTTTCCCTGATCGGCACCTGGATGCAAAACATCGGCCAATCCTGGCTGGTGCTGACGCTGACAGGCTCGCCCCTTCTGCTGGGGCTGGTAGGGACAATCCAATTTTTGCCGATAACCTGCTTTTCGTTATTCGCGGGAGCGCTCATCGACAAGTTTCCGAAACGGAATATACTGATTGTAACCCAGACGGTGTCGATGCTGCTGGCCCTGATCCTGTCCGCGCTCGTTTTTACGGGCACCGTCAAGTACGGCTACATTCTGGTCCTCGCCTTCCTGCTCGGGCTAACGAACACGTTCGACATGCCGACTCGGCAGGCGTTCAATATCGAGATCGTCGGCAAGGAAGACTTAATGAACGCGATTGCGCTCAATTCGACGACCTTCAATCTGGCCCGTATTGTGGGACCGGCGATCGGCGCCGGCATGATGGCTTACCTCGGGGCCGGGTGGTGCTTTCTGCTGAACGGGCTCAGCTTCGTGGCCGTCATCTACGGGCTGCTGCAAATCCGTACGACGCCTTACGTCCGCGAGAAGAAAAAAGACATCGGGCTGCTCAAGGAGATTAAGGACGGCATCGTATACATCTCCAAGGACCGGCTGCTGGCGCGCACACTGCTGCTCGTTACCGTCGTCGGGACGATGGCCTATAACTTCAGCGTGCTGATCCCCGTCTTCACGAAAGACGTGCTGCATATGCAGGAGAAAACATACGGGCTGATGATGTCCTGCCTCGGTGTCGGGTCGCTGATCGGAGCGCTGACGATGTCGTTCCGCAGCAAAAAAGGCCCCCGGCTGTCCTTGATCATCGCTTGCTGCATCCTTATCTCCGTATTCCTGCTGTTGAACGGGATGACCGGCTCGGTGTACATGTTCGGGCTGCTGCTGGCGCTGCAGGGCTTCTGCAACATCCTGTTCGCGACCAACTGCAACTCGTCCCTGCAAATTCACTCGAAGGACGAGTACCGGGCCCGGGTCATGAGCGTGTATTCGCTCGTCTTCGCCGGCTCGACGCCGGTCGGCAACCTGTTCGCCGGCTATGCGGCCGATCATTACGGGGCTAACGGCGCATTCTTCCTTTGCGGCTTGTTCTGCCTGATTCCGTGTCTGATCATTATCCTGGCGTTCCGCAACAAAGCGAACGAGCCCGAAGAGCCCGCTGCGGCGTGAGATCGGCGAAAAGCCCCGTTCCGGTT
>NZ_BILX01000045.1 GCF_004000785.1 Paenibacillus ehimensis NBRC 15659
GGCTCGTGGCGCCGGTCTCTTCTTTAACCTGCGCTTCGCAAGCCGCAGAACCGCACCACCCCGACAACGCGAAGCCGCGTTTCTGCTCGAGGAACGATTTCAGCTCGTCCAACGTATCCGCTTCCGTCATGCTTTCGTCACGGAACCGCTTGGCTCGATCATACATTTCCTGCTGCGTTTCCGTCAACAATTTTTGCACTTCTTCTACAAATTGGTCCTGCCGGACGACACGCTTCTCCCCGGTAATCCGGGACACCAAGACCACTTGCCCGTTTTCCATGTCCCGCGGTCCCAACTCAACGCGGACCGGTACGCCACGCATCTCGTATTCGTTAAATTTCCAGCCCGGACTTTGATCCGGACGATCGTCCACTTTCGCGCGTACACCAGCCTGCTTCAACTGGGCATACAGCTCGTCTACGCGGCCGACAACCTGCTCTCTCGTCTTCGGAGGGCCAATCGGAATCATGATGACTTGCGTCGGTGCGATCTTCGGCGGCAAAGCCAGACCGCGGTCGTCGCCGTGGACCATGATCAGGGCTCCGATGAGACGGGTGCTTACGCCCCAGGAGGTCGTATGGCAGAACCGATGCTGGTTCTCGCGGTCCAAATATTTAATATCGAACGCCACGGCGAAGTTGGTGCCCAAATAGTGGGAAGTCCCCGCTTGTACCGCTTTGCCGTCTTTCATCATCGCTTCGATGGAATACGTATCGACGGCCCCCGCGAATTTCTCGGAAGGCGTCTTCTGACCCATGATGACCGGAATCGCCAGGAACTCTTCGGCAAAAGAACGATAAATTTCCAGCATCTGCATCGTTTCTTTACGCGCATCGGCCTCGTCCTCATGTGCCGTATGGCCTTCCTGCCATAAAAATTCGCTCGTGCGCAGAAATGGCAGTGTCCGCTTTTCCCAGCGGACCACGTTGGCCCACTGGTTGATCAAGAGAGGCAGGTCGCGGTAGGAATTAATCCATTCCGCGTACATGTGGCCGATCATCGTCTCGGACGTCGGGCGAATCGCCAGCCGCTCTTCGAGCTTCTCGCCGCCGGCTTCCGTTACCCACGGCAGCTCCGGGTTGAAGCCTTCCACGTGCTCTTTTTCTTTTTGGAAAAAGCTCTCGGGAATGAACAGCGGGAAATAAGCGTTGCGGTGTCCCGTTTCCTTAAACCGGCGGTCCAGCTCCCTCTGGATATTTTCCCAGAGCTCGTACCCTTCCGGTTTAAATACGATGCATCCGCGGACCGGCGAGTAGCTCATGAGATCCGCCTTTTTAATGACATCAATATACCAGCGGGAGAAATCCTCGCCCTGCGGCGTAATCTCTTTGACAAACTGTTTGTCTTGCTTTTGGTTCGACATCGTTCTGTTTTCCCCCTACGGACGGCAATTCGTTATCCTTTAATCAATCGTAATATATCGTTATAAGTGACGGCTATCATAAGCAGCATCAGCATCGCGAAGCCGACAAAATGGACCATGCTTTCCCGGCTCGGATCGACAGGCTTGCCGCGGAGCGCCTCCAGCAGCAAGAACACCAGCCGGCTTCCGTCCAGCGCGGGGATCGGCAGCAGATTAAACAATCCCAAATAAAGACTCATAATGGCCATCCACGAAATGTATTGGGCAAAACCTGCACTGGCCTGCTCGCTTGTAAATTCGACGATCCTCACCGGACCGCCCAAGTCGTCCATTTTGACCTGAAGCGTCGCCAGCTTGCCAAAGCCGTCCATGATGATGGTAGTTGCGGAAACAAGGCTGTTCCAGCCTCCCGTAAATCCTTCCAGCACGGTAGCAGGCCGCGTTTCAGTCAGGAGCGAGACGCCGACGCGAATTACGCCGTCCTTGTCCATGAGCGGAGTCACTTCTTTACGGATTTGCTCCTTGTTGCGCTCAATAATCCATACCATCGGTTTATTCGGAGATTGTTGAATCAAGTTCGTCAGCTTGCTGCGGTCGGAGCCGATTTGCACATGATCCACCTGAAGAATAATGTCGCCGGACTGCAGTCCCGCTTTCTCCGCAGCGGAAGCCGGAACGGTTTCCTGAATTTTGACCCGGTTGGGCACTCCTGCCACGAACACAAAGGTTATAAAGAGCGCCAAGGCAAGAATAAAATTCATCAGCGGTCCGGCAAAGATGGCCATCGCCCGCTGTCCTACCGTCTTGCTCCCGAACTGGCGGTTCCATGGGGCAATCTGGGTTTCTTTTTCCTTGGACACCATCATCGCTTGAGGATGAATCGAATAGCGTTCGATTTCCCCGTCGACATCCAGGCGGACGAACAAATCCTTTTCCAGATCGATCTGCTCGACGACGCCTTCAATCGCATCCCGGCGGCTTTCAAACTCGTTCAAATAAATGTGCGTGACCTGATTGTCCTCCAGCTGCACGGCGATGCGTTGACCCTGATTGATCTGAACGATTTCCGGGTCTTCCCCGGCCATGCGGACGAAGCCGCCGATCGGAAGCAGTCTGAGCGTATACCGGGTTTCTCCGCGTTTGAAGGAGAGCAGCTTGGGACCGAAGCCGATGGCGAATTCGCGAACGAGAATGCCCGCTCGTTTGGCAAAGTAAAAATGTCCCCATTCGTGAATCGTAACTAGAACAAAAAACAAAAGAACAATTTGAAATACGTTCTGGATGTTAGCCAATGGGTGTACGGCCTCCTTAAGCGCAAATGTTCATATCCAAGTTATGGGCAAATGTTTAGTGGCTGCATGAAAAATTGTCCGAAGCCTTCCTTTAAGATTAACATTAATCCCAAAGGGAATACAAGCCGGGACTCATGATATGAACATATGAGCGGCTTCCCCGAAAGATGCCCTGGCGTCGCATCTTCGAACGGCCCATTTTAGTGCAGGCTCCGCGCCTCTTGCCTAGCCCACCGGTCGATCTCTGAGATGGCGGACAAATCCGGGGCCGGGACCGGGGAATGTTTGTCCATAACCTTGGCAATCAGCTCTTCGATGGCCAAGAATGAGATTTCCCCTTTTAAGAACCGTTCGACCGCAACTTCGTTGGCCGCATTGTATACGGTAGGCATGGAGCCGCCCATCCGTCCGCTTTCGTACGCCATCCGCAGACACGGATAACGATCGAAATCCATCTCGCGAAACTGCAGCTTTCCGACATCGGATAAGCGCAAACGCTCGGAAGGCGTCGCCATCCGGTCCGGATAGGTCAACGCGTACTGAATCGGCACCCGCATATCCGGCATCCCCAATTGGGCGATGATGCTGTAATCTACGAACTCGACGAACGAATGGATTATACTCTCGGGATGAATCAGCACTTCAATCTGATCGTAGGGCAATCCGAATAGCCAGTGGGCTTCGATCACTTCCAGCCCTTTGTTCGCCATCGTCGCCGAATCGATCGTGACTTTCGCGCCCATCGACCAATTCGGATGCTTGAGCGCATCTTCCACAGTTACGTGAGTAAGCTCATCCCGGGTACGATCGCGAAACGATCCACCGGAAGCGGTCAACGTAATTTTATGTACGCGGTCCCGCGATTCTCCGTTCAAGCATTGGAATATGGCTGAATGCTCGCTGTCGACCGGAAGCAAAGCGACGCCGCGGCGCTTTGCCAATTCCGTCACGAGATGTCCTGCGCTAACCAACGTCTCCTTGTTGGCAATACCGATGTGCTTGCCCGCGTCGATCGCGGCCAGCGTCGGCTTAAGTCCTTGACTGCCGACAATAGCGGTAACGACCAGCTCGGCATCGGTCCCTGCCGCAATTTCGTGCAGCCCCTCTTCGCCGTGAAGAACCTGAACGTCCGATTTCACTGCCGTACGCAGCTGTTCCGCCGCTTCCTTCGTGGCAACGGATACCTTACGGGGGCGAAAGCGCTCGATTTGCTCAATCAGGAGCGGTATATTATACCCCCCGGCAAGCCCTTCCACCTCGAACCGTTCCGGATAATGCGATATGACATCCAAGGTCTGGGTTCCAATGGACCCGGTCGACCCCAGAATACTGACTTTTTTCACCAACGTTCACCTCGGGGCAATAGTTATACGTGCGGGAGCAGAGCCGCTAAATGAAGGAACGGAAACACGATCAGCCAGCTGTCGGTCCGATCAAGCACGCCGCCGTGTCCCGGCAGGATCGTTCCCGTATCTTTGATGCCCTTCACCCGCTTGTACGCGGACTGAATCAAGTCGCCCATCTGACCGACAACCGCAATGATGAGCCCGATCCAAATCGCCTGCGCAAAGCTGAGAAGTTCCGGACGGTACCAGGCAAAGCCGAGTGCAACGACAACGGACAAAGCCGTGCCGCCGATCGCTCCCTCGACGGATTTCTTCGGACTAATGGCTGGCCAGAGCGGTGTTTTTCCAATTACCGATCCGGTAAAATACGCGCCGGAATCGGTTGACCAGATGCATAAAAACACGAGCAGCGTCCAATAAAGCCCGTTCTCGGAAAGCCAGCGCGTCTCCACCATGTAATGAAAGCCGATACCGACGTACACCATGCCCAAAAATGCCGTAGCAATATGATCGATCGTAATTTTGTTCTTCGAAATAACGGTGACGGCCATAAAAACAAACAGAAATAACCAAATCAGGCGCTCTATCGAAATTCCTGCCACCTGCCACGGTATGACAAGGGCAATCACCCCAAGAGAGCCTAAAAGCCCGATCGTTTTGTTCTTATGAAGGCCGTTCATCCTTAAAAACTCGTCGTACCCGATCAGCGATAAAACCAGGATTAACCCGGCAAACCAATAGTCTCCCAAGTACAACAGGATGAAAAAGGCGAGCCCTGCCACGACTCCTGTGACAATTCGCTGCTTCAAATCGATTCCTCCATCGTTTATGCTGGCAGACGGACATTATGCCGAACTGCCCCTACCTGTTGTCAACCGCCGTTATAAACCGCCGTATCTTCTGGCGCGGCGCTGGTATTCCCCGACTGCTTCGTAGAAATGCTGCTCCGTAAATTCCGGCCAGCACAAATCTGTAAAAAACAGCTCCGAATAGGCTAACTGCCATAGCATAAAGTTGCTGATCCGCAGCTCTCCGCTGGTGCGTATCAGAAGATCGGGGTCCGGGAGCGGATCGGTTAATAAATATTTGGAGAAAAGCGCCTCGTCCACTTCGTCCGCGGCGACTTTATTTTCTTTCATATCCTGAGCGAGCCGCTCAATGCCCTTCAGCATTTCTTTACGGCTTCCGTAATTCAGCGCAAAATTCAAGATGAGGCCGGTGTTATGCTTCGTTTGATCAATCGCGTCCTGAACCGCTTTCAGCGTGTAATCAGGCAGACCTTCCTGCCAGCCTGTCATGCGGATCTGAACGTTATTCGCAATCAGTTCGTCGATTTCTTTCGGAAAAAATTCCATCGGCAGCTTCATCAAGTAGTCGACTTCTTCCTTCGGTCTCTTCCAATTTTCCGTGGAAAAAGCATACAAGGTCAGCACCTTCACACCGATGCTGTTTGCGGCCATCGTAATTTTCTTTACGTTTTTCATACCTGAATGGTGGCCTGCCACCCGCGGCAGTCCCCGCTTTTGTGCCCATCGGCCATTACCGTCCATGATGACGGCGACATGGTTCGGAATGTTGTCCGCATCCAGTTGGAGAGCGGCTTGCTCTCCCTCCGGTTTGCTTCCAAACCATTTTTTGAATGACATCATGTCTGAATCCCCCATCAGGAAAGACTAAAAGCCCCCTCGAATAAGGGGGTCTTTACCGGTTACACTTCCATGATTTCTTTTTCTTTGGCAGCCAATACTTTATCGACTTCCGCGATATGCTTGTCCGTAAACTTCTGGATGTCGTCCTGATGACGCCGGGATTCGTCTTCCGATATGCCCGTCTTCTCCAGTTTTTTGATATCGTCGTTCGCGTCGCGGCGGATGTTGCGAATCGCCACTTTCGCTTCTTCGCCGAACTTGCGCGTCATTTTGACAAGCTCGGAACGGCGTTCTTCCGTCAAAGCCGGAATGACGATACGGATCGCACTGCCATCGTTGGAAGGCGTCAATCCGAGATCGGATTTCATAATCGCTTTTTCGATAGCGGCAACCGAGCTTTTGTCCCACGGCTGAATCATCAGCGTGCGGGAATCCGGCGTATTAATGTTCGCCAGCTGGTTTACCGGTGTCATAGAACCGTAGTATTCGACTTGAACGCGATCCAGCAGGGCAGGGGTCGCCCGCCCCGCACGAAGCGAAGCCAGCTCCTTTTTCAGCGCGGCGATCGCTTTCTCCATGCGTTCTTCCGCACTTTTTTTAATGGATTGCGGCATAGATTACACACTCCCTTTTACGATCGTGCCGATCTTCTCCCCAACTACGACGCGCTTGATATTGCCGCTCTCCGTAATCGAGAAGACGACCAGCGGAATATTGTTGTCCATACATAAGGAGGATGCGGTCGAGTCCATAACGCCAAGGTTTTTGTTAAGCACTTCGAGATAGGTCAGCGTTTCGAATTTTTGCGCGGTAGCGTCTTTGAACGGATCGGCGGTGTAGACGCCGTCGACTTTGTTCTTCGCCATCAAGATCACTTCCGCTTCGATTTCGGCTGCTCTAAGCGCCGCGGTCGTATCCGTCGAGAAATACGGATTGCCCGTTCCTGCCGCAAAAATGACAACCCTGCCCTTTTCCAAGTGCCGGATCGCTCTTCTGCGGATGTACGGTTCTGCAACCTGCTGCATCGTGATGGACGTTTGTACTCGTGTCGGTACGCCGATCGTTTCCAGCGCATCCTGCAGCGCCAGCGAGTTCATCACCGTAGCCAGCATACCCATGTAGTCTGCGGTTGCCCGGTCGATGCCTTTTGCGCTTCCGGCAATGCCGCGCCAGATGTTGCCGCCGCCGACGACGATGGCGACCTCCACCTGAAGATCCACTACTTCCTTCACCTGCTGGGCGATGGACGAAATCATCTCGGAGTCGATGCCGTAACCTTGCTGTCCGGCTAACGCCTCTCCGCTTAATTTCAAAATGACTCTTTTATAAATCGGACGTTCCAAGCTCCAACCCCTCCATTTCGATCAGACCGCTAAAGCTTTCTTTTAAAAAACAAGGAACACAGCGTGTTCCTCGTTACCTTGCATTTATCTTGTTGAATTACAGCTTAACTTGGGACATAACTTCTTCAGCGAAGTTTTCTTGTTTCTTCTCCAAGCCTTCTCCGAGTTCGAAACGTACGAAACGACGGATCGACAAGTTCTCACCGATCGTTGCGATGTTTTCTTTCAATACTTCTTCTACGGTTTTGTCCGGATCTTTAACGAAAGGCTGCTCAAGCAAGCAGTATTCCTCGTAGTATTTCGCCAGACGGCCTTCGACGATTTTCTCGACGATTTTTTCCGGCTTGCCTTCGTTCAGCGCTTGGTTCGTCAAGATTTCGCGCTCTTTCTCCAGCGCTTCTTGCGGAACTTCTTCACGGCGAAGGAATTTCGGGTTGGAAGCTGCGATGTGCAAAGCAACGTCGCGAACAAACGTTCTGAACTGCTCGTTTTTAGCAACGAAGTCGGTTTCGCTGTTCACTTCAACCAACACGCCGATTTTGCCGCCCGCGTGGATGTAGGATTCGATCATTCCTTCGGTCGCAATCCGGCCCGCTTTGTTAGCCGCTGCGGAAAGACCTTTTTCACGCAGAATTTCGGCGGCTTTCGTCAAATCGCCGTTCGCTTCTTCCAATGCTTTCTTGCAATCGAGCATGCCTGCTCCTGTTTTTTCACGCAATTCTTTTACTGCTGCTGCACTAACTGCCATGATTTGGCCTCCTTGGAATGTGATATGTATTCCCAAAAAAAGGGCGGTGAAAGGATTTTGCACCTTTAAACCACCCTTTCTCGTATTCAATGCATTAAGCTGAAGTCTCTTCGCCTTGGTGAGCCTCGATAACCGCGTCGGCGATTTTAGCCGTCAGCAATTTCACGGCACGGATCGCGTCGTCGTTACCCGGGATCACATAGTCGATTTCGTCCGGATCGCAGTTCGTGTCTACGATACCAACGATCGGAATACCGAGCTTGCGTGCTTCCGCAACGGCAATGCGTTCTTTGCGCGGATCGATGACGAACAGTGCGCTTGGCAGACCTTTCATATGGGAAATGCCGCCCAAGAACTTCTCAAGACGATCTTTTTCCTTGCGAAGAATGATAACTTCTTTTTTCGGCAGCACTTCGAACGTGCCGTCTTGCTCCCATTTTTCCAGCTCGTGCAAGCGGTTGATCCGTTTTTGGATCGTTTGGAAGTTCGTCAGCGTACCGCCGAGCCAACGTTGGTTGATGTAGTACATTCCGCAGCGCTCAGCTTCTTCTTTAACCGAATCCTGAGCTTGCTTTTTCGTACCTACGAACAAGATCGTGCCGTTCTCTGCGGCTACGGACTTGACGAAGTTGTAAGCTTCCTCAACTTTTTTGACCGTTTTTTGCAGGTCGATGATGTAAATTCCGTTTCTTTCGGTGAAGATGTATCGATCCATTTTCGGGTTCCAACGACGGGTTTGGTGACCGAAGTGCACCCCAGCTTCGAGCAGCTGTTTCATGGAGATAACTGCCATCCTCACGCACCTCCTCTAAATTGGTTTTTGGGTTTCCTCCGTCGATCGCATCTTCCGGTAAAACTCCTTGACCGCGACGCTCAAGAAAGCATCTGCTGAAGCCAGCGGGAGCACCGTTACCGGAACTTAACCGACGTGTGGTTTTTAACACCGAGAATTACTATACCATAACTGACAACCGTATGCAACACCCGTGACAAATCGACAAAAAAAGACAAAATCAGACCCCATAGCGCGAGTCTGATTTTTCTTTATTGTATCGTTAAGTTGGCTATGACTTGCGTCAGCTCTTGCGCCCCCTTGAACACATGAAGACCGGAGACGATTTTGTCGTTAAGCTGCTTCTGTTTCATCGTATCCACAAAGGCGGTCCGGTCGGCAATAACGCCGCTCTGCTGCAGCAAATCCGCCACCTGGGCGGCGCCCATGCCTTTGGAGACATAAATATACGTTTCTTTGTCCGGCGCAGCGGATTGCGGCTGTGCGGCTTGCTTGTCTCTCTCTTCTTGCAGCTTCTGCGCGATCATGGCATCAACCTGCGGTTGATCGTACAGCTTTTGATTTTTGTCGTACACATTAAAATAGGTAGAAGCGACCTCTTTGAGCCGGATCCGATCCATCTCTTCGGGCGCCTGCCCTGCCTCAGGCTGCTTGGAAGCGGCGGTGCTCGCAGGGGCAACCGCATTCATCAGCTGAAGCAGAACGGCCCCCAAAATCAAACCGGTACCGAGCCCGTACAGGAGGGATTTGTTTTTAAGCATTCGATCGTTCCTCCTGTTTGGCAAGCTGCAGGATCAGACTGATCTCCCCCTTGTTCATGCCCAGCTTCTTGGCGATATAGTCCGTCGATTTGCCGGACTCGTACAAGCCGAACAGCTCGCCGTAACGCTCTTTCATATTCATCGGAGCCTTGTTTGTTGCTTCCGGCTGCATGTCGGGTTTGGCAGGCTCCGTATCGACCGCCTCTCCCGGCATCGACGCGTCGGCTTGGCGGGACACGCGCCGCTGTTCCTCCGAGAACGTCAGCCGGCCCAGTTCGTCCCGCAGCTCCTGACATTGCTTTTCCAACGTTTCCACACGCGAGGCCAGTTGAGCCATATGTTCCTCGTAAGTTTGTTTCGTCCCGGAAAACAGCTCGATCAGCGCTTTGTTCTGCTCCTCAAGCTCCATAGCCAAGTGATCCATCGCCTGCTCCATCTCTCTTACGATGGGGCCGTCGGTCTTGGCTGCTCCTTCGGATTTTCGCGGGATAATCTTTGCATAGACCACGATTAGAAGCCCGACCAGCACGATGTATACCCAAGGTTGGTCCAATTGCATTCACCTAGTTTCACAACAAAATAGTTATAAGGTCAAGTCGATATGATGCCCCTTGAACGGATGCTCCGGTACGGTACTGCCCGGGGGCTGCTTGGCTTCCTCGGCCGCCTTCTTCGCCCCTACGCCGCCTCGCGGGTCCCGTTCGCCCGAATGGCCCGACTGATCGTCTTTGATCGAAGCTTGACCGGTCTCCTCCGCCTTGGCGCTGACTTGACGCTCTTTCACAGTCATCTTCTCATTGGCGTTGTTCAGCATGGTCTGGTCTTCCACCCGCTTTTGCACCATTTGATGCTGCTTCAGACCGGCTTCGTCGTTCTTATGGAGCGCAAACTGCATTTCAACCGGTTTCATGCTCACCGGCGTTCCCTCCTTCGAGCCGTACGCATTCGTCGGCCGTTATACGATAGGAAGCATTGCAATGTCACCGTCCATCAGTTGAAACCTGACACGCGGAGAGGTATCTTTGATGAACTTGGTGTACCGCCCGATCACGATTTTCGTTCCGCTGTAGGCGCTGGAAATGACTTCGACCTTTGCTTTTTCCGAGTCCTCAAGCGATTTCTCAATTTCCAGCATCCGCTCCCTGGAGCTCGCAATTTCTTCCGTAACCTGTTTCTTGGTGTGGTTCAGCTTAACCCGCATCGCTACTTTGTCCGGTCCAAGCTGCCCTGCAGCCGCCAATTGGTCCAGCAGCACAAGAGCTTTATCCGTTTTGTCCAGGTTCTCGCTTAAAGCTCTTTGCTGGATGCGCAGCTGCTGAAGCTCATTGCGGAGCTCCGGCAGGACGCCGACTTCGATGATCGTCGCAGTCGACATGGAGTTGCCGATCGTTCGGGCAATGACCGAGTCGCCCGCTTGAATCATGCCTCCGACAATCAGTCCCTTGGTGCCTTTGCATACCACTTGTTTGCCGGCGCGCACCTGAGAGTGCATTATGCTCTGACTGACCAGCACTTCCTCTCCCGCTTCCACGTTGGCATCCTGGATAAAAGAGCTTTTCACCCGTTTTCCGGCACGGATCGTTCCTTTGTTATGACCAAGAATCCCCGCGCTGATCTCGATGGAGCCGCCGGCCTCCAAGTCTGCGGCGTCCACGCTGCCTGTAATGCGGATATCTCCCGCGGCTTTTATGCGAAAGCCCGGCAGCACGTTCCCGCGGATGACGACGGAACCAACGAAATCGATATTTCCGACATTATAATCGACATCCCCGTTCACCTCGAAGATCGGAAAAACATTGATCTTATCCCGGTCCGTCTTGGTGACCATGCCGTCAATTGCGGCATAAATGGCCGTTTGCTCCGGATCGGTCACGACGTTTTTGCCAAGCTTGAAGCGCGCTTCCTTCCCGTCCTTTGCAAACAGCGTTTCCCCGGTAACCGCGCGACCCGGAACGCCTACGCCGGCCGGAATTTTTTGGGCGATCAACTGCCCCTTCTTCACGTTATGGATCGTCGTCACTTCTTTATAATCGACCTTGCCGTCCTCCAGCTCAGCAGGACGTTTGGAGTTGTCGTCCAAATCGTACATCATCTGGACACGCCCGTCCTGACCATTCTTCGGCGCATCGCCTTTTGCAATCACGTTCTGAGAGAAGAAGAAAGCCTTCGGATCGTCGACGATCGCGGCGACTTTCTCCTCATCTATACCGTATACGATGTGATACGAGGCAAGCAATTCCATAAGCTGTCCTTTGGAGACACGGAACGAATCCTCGCAATTCGCAAACTTGAGGTAAGCGAACAGCTTGTCGTCGGACAACGATATATCCATATAATAGCTGAGCGGCATCGCCAGATCGGCCATCATTCTCCCCACCTTCCGACTCCTTAGTCATAAAATAGCTGCGCCTTATGACGGCTTAAAGAACCTTTTAACCGCAGAATCGCTTTTGAGTGCAGCTGTGATATTCTAGATGGGGAAAGATTCATGACTTCGGCGATCTCGCTTAAAGACAATTCTTCGTAATAAAAGAGCGATACGACGGTCCGCTCTTTTTCCGTCAACCGTTCGATAGCTTTCGCTAACGTTTCCTTTAAATATACTTCATTTACTTTGGATTCCGGACTCTTCGCTTTTTCGTCAATTAACAAGGAAAGCCGCGTCTCCGAATCTTCCTCCCGGATAGGATCGTCGATCGAACAGACAGTCGTCACTGCGATTTCCTGTACCATATGTTGAAACTCCTGCTCGCTGACATCCAGATAAGAGCTGATTTCGCTATCGGTTACGGAACGCAAGTATTGCTGCTCGAGCTTTTGATAAGCGTCCTCGATCTTCTTAGCCTTCTCCCTCACGGAACGGGGAACCCAGTCGCCTTGACGGAGCCCGTCGATCATCGCTCCGCGAATGCGCCAGGAGGCATACGTTTCAAATTGCAGTCCTCGCTCGTAGTCGAACTTTTCGATGGCATCGATCAAGCCCATAATACCGCAGCTGGATAAGTCTTCTTTCGAAACGTTTTTAGGCAGACCGATGGAAAGACGACCCGAAACGTAATCCACGAGCGGCAAATACGTTTCGATGAGCGCCTGCTTCGCTTTCAATTGTCTGTCTTCTCTCCATTGCTTCCAAACATCGATATTCGCCAAATGGGATTTTTGCGCGATCATGACAGATAGTCACCATCCTTATTCTTCAGACATTCGGCGAACCGCCTGTGCCAATTCGTCAGGACTCCCTTGTATCTTCGTTGAGAGCTTCGGCGGATTCAGCGGGGAAAAATCGGTCTCCGCGGCGTCCTTCGGACCCGGCGACGGTTTCAGCATCTGATGCAGCTCCGCATCCTGATCGGGCGTTATAACATCGACCGCCGTCCCTTTAAGCTCATCCTCTTCTTCCGAATGCTCAGGAATCGGAGCGCCCGCAAATCCGGCAACCGTGCCAAGCAGCCAACGGAACAAAAATACGATTACAAACATCAGGACAAAGCTGTAGAAGCTGCGAATCAAGGTAGTCAGCCAAATATTGTCGGTTATCGACAAGGCAAAGGTAATGACGAAGGCCGCGGCTCCTACGATAAAGTTCCAACGTATCGATCCGATCATAGGTTTACAATTCCTTCACTCCGTGTTGTACGCTGCGAATCATAAGCATACCGGATTCGCAATCGAATTCGATGGTTCGTCCGTAATTGCCGCCGGTATCTTCGGCAATAATCGGGATCTGGTAACGGCTGAGCATATCCTTGCAGGACTCGACATTCCGCGGTCCAATCCGCATCGTGTCCGATTGGGAGCCGAAAGCGAACATTTGTGCGCCCCCGGCCATTTTGGCAACCATGCGCTTCACTTGAGCCCCCAGATCCTCCATCAAGCGAATCAATTCGGGGATCGCCGTATCGGCATATTTCGCGATGTTCAGCTTTCCTTCTCTGGCAATATCCGAGGTCGGCAGCATGACGTGGGCCATTCCGGCTACTTTGGCCTTGGCATCGAATAAGGTAACGCCCACGCAGGAACCGAGCCCCGTCGTTTTGAGAACACCGGTCAAGTGAGCGACGTTCAGGTCGGCCATTCCTACTTTAATCAGATTGTCTTGGATCATGGAGTATGCACTCCCAAAGCAACGAAAATACGTTCGAAGGACTCCGGGTCCGGGATGAGGAAGAAATGCCCTTCCACCTCGTCGCTTCCGTCCAGAAACTTCGTGTCGATCAAAAGCGCCTGGTCTCCCATTTGACCGAATTGGAGCAGGCCGTAGCTCAGAATCGCTCCCGCCATATCAATCGCAAGCGAAGGAACGGTGGGCTGCATGTTCAGCTGTGTGAAATCCGCCAGGGACGATAAGTACGAGCCTGCGAGAATGTTGCCGATCTCGTTGAGGGCGGACAATTCCATTTCGGAGTACTCTTCGCCTTCCACCGATTCGATTCCGGCTAAGTTGCGAAGGAGCTTTTTAGCCGACTCGAATTTCAGGATAAAGAACAAATTTCCCGGCGTTTCCCCTTCGACTCTCAGAAAGATAGCGATAACGGCTTGCTCGGCTCCTCCTACGCTGTCCGCGATTTCTTCAAAAGGAACCATTCGGACTTTGGGCACGAGCATATCAACAGGCTTATCGAGCAGCTGCGAGAGCGCAGTAGCCGCATGTCCGGCACCGATATTTCCGACTTCCTTCAGTACATCCATTTGAAAATCGGCAAAAGAATTAAATGCTTCCACTAGGCCTACTCCTCTACATTCTCCAGTTGAACGATCTCGCTCTTGCTCAATACTTCCTTCAGGTTCAGCAGCACGAGCAGCCGGCTTTCGCCTACTTTGGCAATCCCGTGCAGGTACTTGGCCTTAATGCCGCCTACGATTTCCGGCGGATCGTCGATATGATCCGAATTCACATCGATGACGTCGTTGGCCGAATCGACAATCAGGCCGACTTCGATGTCGCCGACGGCAACGATAATGATCCGCGAGTTATCGGTATACTCGGTCTCTGGAAATCCGAAGCGGCCGCGCAGATCGATGACGGGGGTAACGACGCCGCGCAAATTGATGACGCCTTTGACAAAATCAGGCGTTTTCGGAACCCGCGTCATCGGCTGCATCCGTTCAATGGTGCGGACCTTCTCGACCTCAACCCCGTACTCTTCCTTTCCTAAAGCAAACACGATGACTTTCAATTCTTCTCCCATACTCGCAGCCTCCTTAAGTTATCGCGTGAATGTAGCCGTCTTTGCGTCCCGCTATTTAATCAAGGCATTCGTATCGATAATTAACGCGACTTGTCCGTCTCCCAGAATGGTTGCGCCGGAAATCGCGAACAGCTTGGTCAAATATTTGCCGAGCGACTTCAGCACGATTTCCTGCTGGCCGATAAACTCGTCGACGACGAGCGCCGCCATTTTGTCGCCTTTGCGTATGATGACCACTTGCGTTTCGTTCTCGGAAATATTCGTTCCTCCCGGCACATCGAACAGATCGGCCAAGGAGACGAGCGGGATGACCCCGGTACGGTACTCGACCATGCGATTGCCGTGAACCGAGCGGATCTGCTCTTGACGAACGGCCATCGTTTCCACAATGGAAGAAAGCGGAATGGCGTACTTCTCGTTATTGAGCCGGATCAGCATCGCCGAGATAATCGATAGCGTCAGCGGAAGCTGAACGGAAAATTTCGAGCCTTTCCCCCATACCGAATCGACTTGGACTTGTCCGCCTAGACTTTGAATCTTCGTTTTCACGACATCCAGTCCGACCCCGCGGCCGGAGATGTCCGATATTTTATCCGCCGTACTGAAGCCTGAGGCAAAAATCAACTGATTGATCTCGTCATCCGTAATTCGCTCGGCTTGCTCCTTCGTCAAAACATTGTTTTCCAACGCTTTCTTCAGCACTTTGTCCCGGTTAATGCCGCGTCCGTCTTCCTCGATCTCGATAAAAACATGGTTTCCGCTATGATACGCGCGCAGATAAATCGTTCCGGTCTCAGGCTTTCCGAGGGCAACACGCTCAGCAGCCGGTTCCACCCCATGGTCGACGGCATTCCGAAGCAAATGCACCAACGGATCGCCGATTTCGTCGATGACCGTCCGGTCCAATTCCGTATCGGCGCCGGTGATAATCAGGTCTACTTTTTTATCCAGCGTCTTGGCGACGTCCCGGATCATGCGCGGGAAACGGTTAAAGACGGTATCGATCGGCACCATGCGCAGCTTGAGTACGATATTTTGCAAATCGCTGCTCACCCGGGACATATGCTCGACGGTTTCCGTCAGCTCGCTGCGGCGAATTTCGCTCGCAAGCTGCTCCAACCGTACCCGGTCAATCAACAGCTCGCTGAAAAGGTTCATCAAGGTGTCGAGCCGCTCGATGTCGACGCGGATCGTGCGACCGGCTACAGGGGCGCCGCCGGCGGCAGGCGCTTTTTTGGCTTCCTGCTTCGGCGCTTCCTGTGTCGATGCGGCTGCCGTCTCGGCTTGTGCCTGCGCCTGTGCGGCCGCAGCGTTGGACCCGGAAGGAGGAGTCATGAGTTCCGTCAGCTTGGCCTGATCCAAAACGATGAGGTCCACTTTATCGATTTCGGATACGCTGGCGACTTGCTTATGCAGCTCCTCGCTGTCAATTTGGGATATGTAATAAACGACAAACGATTGCTCGAAGCGCTCCTGCTCGATATCTTCCACGGAGGGGTTGGACTTGATGACCTCCCCGTTCTGCTCGAGCACATTAAACACCATATAAGCGCGCGCCGCTTTTAAGACGCAATCCTGTCGGACGGTTACTTCGAGGCGAAGTACAGGGATGCCTGCTTCGATCGACTGTTGAAGAATCGAGTATTGAAATTCGTCAAGCTCGGCCCCGGCGGCAGTGGTCTGCGCCGCTTTGGCGGTCGCGCCTCCGGCTGCGCCGCCCTTGGTGTAATCGCCGGACACGATGGATTTCAGCGCGGCGACGATTTCGGTTACGTCCGCTTGGCCTGTGCCGCCTTGAATGATATCCTCCACCATAGATTCCAAGGAATCCAAACTTTTGAACAGACAGTCGAAAATAAACGAATCCATCTTCAGCTTATGGTTTCGGACGAGGTCCAGCACGTTCTCCATCTCGTGAGTCAGCGACGCCAGATCCTCGAATCCCATCGTCGCCGACATTCCTTTCAACGTATGCGCCGACCGAAAAATATTTTGCACGATCGTTATGTCTTCCGGGCTGCTCTCCAGACTGAGCAAATGTTCGTTCATCGCTTGCAAGTGATCTCTCGACTCATCGATAAACATCGAGAGGTATTGATTCATTTCCATATCTACACCTCCATCATGGTAATTGCTCTATCCAGGCTTACCCGGAAGTCAGGGCTCGCGGGCGATGGCTTGTACCAGCTTCGCGGTAATTTCCTGCTGGGGGAGCACATGCGTTACGCAATTCAGCTCCACCGCCGCGCGAGGCATGCCGTAAACGATGCAGGTGTCCTCCGATTCGGCGATCGTCGTCACTGCCCCGGATTGCTTCAGCGCCAGCATCCCTTTGGCTCCGTCGGAGCCCATACCGGTCATGAGTACGATGTGGCGTTTAAGCTCTCTCATCGGCAGAAGCGACTCAAAAAGCACGTCCACCGACGGCCGGTGTCCGCTGCGCGGATCTTCTTTTGACAGATGGATCTTGTAAGAATGTGGCCCATTGCGGGCTACGGTCATATGGTAACCGCCAGGGGCCACATAAGCGGTGCCGCTCTCGAGAATCATGCCGGCTTCCGCCTCAACCACCCGCAGCCTCGAAACCGAGTCGAGCCGCTGCGCCAGCGACTTGGTAAAGTTAGGAGGCATATGCTGGACGATAACGACCGGGGCGGGAAAGCCATCCGGGAAATCGGACAACACTTGATGCAGCGCCCGAGGCCCCCCGGTCGAGGTGCCGATGGCGACGATATGTTCGAATCCGGCCGTACCGGCAGCCGTTCGCCTTTCCGCTCTTGGGGCCGGTGCCGGGATCGGCCGAGGATCTTTCGGCGCCTCCGGCGCTTTAAGCAACGGCTTGCTCACCGCGGGGCGAGACAGCTTGCGCATGTTCGTTTTTACCGCGATGTGCAGTTTTTCGAGCAGCAGTTGCTTGACTTTATGCAAATCGAGTGAAATCGAACCCGACGGTTTTCCGACGAAATCAACAGCCCCCCATTCGAGCGCTTTGATTGTCTCCGCCGCGCCTTCTTGGGTCAGACTGCTTAACATGATGACCGGAACAGGGTGCTCATTCATGATCGCGCGAAGCGCATCCAACCCGTTCATTTCCGGCATCTCAATATCCATGGTCACTGCATGGGGATTCAACTTTTTGACCAGCTCCACGGCTTCCTTGCCGTTCTTCGCGGTTCCTACTACCCGCAGCGCCGGGTCCCCCGATATAAGGTCGGTGATGATTTTTCTCATAAAAACCGAATCATCCACCACGAGCACATCATAAGGCTGCATCCGTTTCACTCCTCTGCGTTGTGTCTGATTCTGAAGGTCGGAGGACGTTCTCTTTTATTTAAGCAGCTTAATCATTCGGTTCAAGAAGCCTTTGACCGCCCCCGAGCTCATGTCCGCCGGCTTTTGGTTCGCAATGAAATGATCGGTCAGAAGATACATCGATTTGGAAGCGCCGCTCGACGGAAAAGCTACGGTGAAAGGCACCTGCTTTTTTACGGCTTTGGATACCGCGGCATCATCAAGCACGTAGCCGATCGTTGGAATGTCCAGATTCAAAAATTGCTTGGCGACCATACTGATCTTCTCGGCGGTTTGCTTGCCCTCCCGCCAATCGGTCACCCGGTTGACGACCAGCCGGAAGCGGATGTCGTAATCCATCGAGCTCACCATTTTGATAATGGCATAAGCATCGGTAATCGAGGTCGGCTCCGGCGTCGTCACCACGATCGTTTCTTGCGCGGCAACGATAAACTTGAGCGTTTCTTTGGACAACCCGGCCCCCGTATCGAAAATAATAAAGTCCGCATGTCCGTTCAACTGGCCGATCTGTTCTTGAAAATAATCCAATTGTTCCTCGGACAGCCGGATCAAGTCGTTAAACCCCGATCCTCCTGCGATGAATTGCAAGTCGTTATAGCCGTTATGAATGATGTCCCAAATCGTCTTTTCTTTTTTCAATAAATGATACAAATTGTACTTGGGGGTAATTCCCATAAGCACGTCGATATTGGCCAGACCGATATCGGCGTCGAAAACGAGGACTTTGAACCCCTTTTTTTGAAGCGCAAGAGCAAAATTAAGCGTAAAGTTCGATTTGCCGACCCCGCCCTTACCGCTCGTAACGGCAAGGATACGTGTCGGCTTTTCTGCGGATTTGCCTTGGTGCTTGATCAGATTCCGTAGCTCTTGTGCCTGATCATTCATGGTTGTTATCCTCCAGAATCCAATCGATCAGCTGCCGCTCGTTCAACTCCTCGATATCGTCGGGAACGCTCTGCCCGTTGGCGATATAAGATGTCTGCAATCCGAAATCGCGGATGAGGTTGACGACGGCGCCGTACGAATCGGTCTCGTCCTTTTTCGTAAACAGTACTTTATCTAATTTGAACTTGCTGAAGTTATAGGTAATGGCCTTCATATCTTTGTACTTGGTCGTTAAGCTGAGGACCAGGAACGTTTCGCTCTTCCCTCCGGATTGAAGCAGCGCATTCAGCTCCGAAACGTACATCTCGTTGCGGAAGTTTCGGCCGGCCGTATCCATAAAAATAAGGTCGCAGTCTTTCAAATTCTCGAATGCCTTGTTCAAATCCAGCGGAGAAAAGACCACCTCCAGCGGCAGGTTCAAGATGGTAGCGTACGTCTTGAGCTGTTCCACCGCTGCGATCCGGTACGTGTCGGAGGTGATGAACCCGACCTTGCGGCGGTGCTTCAGCACTTGCTCGGCAGCCAGCTTGGCAATCGTCGTCGTTTTACCGACGCCCGTAGGCCCGACAAAATGCGCGATGCGGGTATCGAAAGCGATCGCTTTGCCGCCCTGCGGCTGAAGAAGGGTGTGAAGCTGCATCCGGAGGGAACGAATCGCGAATTCTTCCGTGACCGGAACGTCTTCGGCTTCCGCTTCCTCCGATACCCGGGCCAAAAGCTCCTGGACAATCTGCGAATCGATCTCTTGGTCGAGCAGCCGACGCTCCAACTCCGTTAAGACCGGATCTCGGTCTGCCTCCGGCATACGCTGTGAAGACAGCTTCTTCATCATTTCTTTCATCTGCTTGATCTCTTCAAGAAGCGTATCTTCCCTGACTCTGCCACTTGCGGATACCGGCGGCGCCCCCGCAGGGACGGCCTGGAGGGGCGGGCTTGCCGGCAGTACGTCCGGCACATCGGGAAACGACAGCGCCGGCTGCGCTTCCCGCTCCCGGTCCCGCTGCATCCCGTAGGCGGCGGCCGCAGCCGTACTGCCCACAAGCGCATTAGCCGCCGGGGCGGCCGGCTTCGCCAAGGTAGCGGTCGCCGACTTGCCGGAAGCCGGCTGTCCGCTTCCGGCCGCGGAATCCGTAGCGGCGATCACCTCGATCTTTTTCTTCGAAAACATGCCGAGAAATCCGCCGGAACGAATCTCTTTCGTGTTGATGATGACAGCGTCTTTCCCGAGGTCCGTGCGAATTTTTTGCAGGGCATCCGGCATGGAGTCTACGACATATCGCTTCACTCTCATAGATTAACAACCCCCATGCTCTGAATTTCAACGCTCGGCTCCAGCTCGCTGTAAGATAGAACCGGAATGTCCTGCATTGTGCGTTCAAGCAGCTGCCTCAAATACATCCGAATGGTGGGTGAGGTGAGAACGATCGGCTGCTGTCCGGCTTGAAGCAATTTGGTCACTTGATCGGCAAGCTTCTGGTAGATCACTTGGCTGGACGTCGGATCGAGCGCGAGATAACTGCCCTGATCCGATTGCTGTACCGATTCCGCGATCTTTTTCTCGAGCGTCGGCCCGACGGTAATGACTTTCAGCGACTCGCCGCCGGTCGTGTAT
Organism: Paenibacillus ehimensis NBRC 15659; assembly: GCF_004000785.1. GTDB lineage: Bacteria > Bacillota > Bacilli > Paenibacillales > NBRC-103111 > Paenibacillus_G > Paenibacillus_G ehimensis. The sequence goes on from NZ_BILX01000045.1 coordinate 20,294, forward strand.
TGCTGCGTAATTTGCCTGGACAATCCCTGCCGGACATATTCCGTCAGCACTTCCGGATCCTTGGTATACGTGCCGTAATCGGCAAGCGTCTCCAGAATGGTGACGAGATCGCGGACGGATATTTTTTCGCGAAGCAGCTTGACCAGCACTTTTTGCACGTCGCCGATCGACAGCACATTCGGGATTAAATCCTCGACCAGCGCCGGGTGATGCTCCTTGACGTTCTCGATAAGCGCCTTCGTTTCTTGACGGCCCAGCAGCTCGTGAGCGTGCTTCTTAATAATTTCCGTCAGATGCGTCGCTACGACGGATGGCGGATCGACTACCGTGTAGCCGGAAAGCTCGGCCCGTTCCTTCGTCGCCTCATCAATCCAGAGCGCCGGCAGTCCGAAGGCCGGTTCCAGCGTATCGATCCCCGTAATCGAATCGTCGTCGATTCCCGGGCTCATCGCCAAGTAGTGGCCAAGAAGCAAATCGCCGCGCGCAACCGTGTTGCCTTTAATTTTAATGACATATTCATTCGGACGCAGTTGAATGTTATCGCGAATCCGGATCACCGGTACGACGATGCCGAGCTCGAGAGCGCACTGTCTGCGGATGAGAATGACTCGGTCGAGCAGGTCGCCGCCCTGCTGCGTATCGGCCAGCGGGATGAGTCCGTAACCGAATTCGAACTCGATCGGATCAACCTGCAGCAAGCCGATGACGCTTTCGGGGCTTCGTACTTCTTCGATCTGCTGTTCCTCCTCCAGTTGGACTTCAGCGGCTTGCTTGCGGTTCATCGTCTGTTGCATTTTGTAAGCGGCGAAGGCAAGCACGGCAGCGATTGGCAATGTCGTGATCAAATGAATCGGTGTAAAAATACCCAGCGCCGTAATCGTCCCCGCCACAATATAGAGCAGCTTCGGATAAGAAAAGATTTGCGATGTCAAGTCGTGCGCCAAGTTTCCTTCAGATGCCGCCCTCGTCACGATAATCCCCGCCGCCGTAGAGATCAGCAGCGCCGGAATTTGGCTGACGAGACCGTCCCCGATCGTCAGGATCGAATACAGCTCCCCGGCTTCCTTGATCGACATCCCTTTCATCGCCATTCCGATAATCAAGCCGCCAATGATATTGATCAGCAGCATGATAATGCCGGCAATCGCGTCTCCTTTGACGAATTTGCTCGCACCGTCCATTGCGCCGTAAAAGTCGGCCTCGCGTGAAATTTTCTCGCGACGTTCTCTGGCCTGCTGTTCGTTGATCAGCCCCGCGTTCAAATCGGCGTCGATACTCATCTGTTTCCCCGGCATCGCGTCGAGTGTAAACCGTGCGGCCACCTCAGCGACCCGCTCGGAGCCTTTGGTAATGACGATAAACTGCACCAGCACCAAAATGATAAAGACCACAAAACCGACGACAATGTTGCCCTGGGCAACGAACGAACCGAAGGTGCTGACCACGTTGCCCGCGTCCCCATGGGCCAAAATGTTTCTGGTTGTCGATACGTTCAACGCAAGCCGGAACAAGGTAGTAATGAGCAGGAGCGACGGAAAGATGGAGAACTGAAGCGCGTCCTGTGTGTTCATGCCGATCAAGATGATCATGAGTGCAGCCGATATGTTGATAATCAGCAGGACATCCAGCAACCATATCGGCAGCGGGACGACCATCATCAGAACGATGCCGATCACGCCGATCAGCACGACCAGGTCTTTTGCTTTCATTGCAGGGTGTCCTCCTTTCCGGGATTAGTTCGCTTTTCCTTTAACTTTGTATACGTATGCCAGCACCTCGGCTACGGCCTGAAACATATCGGCCGGTATCGATTCTCCGATCTCAACCTGCGCGTATAATGCGCGGGCGAGCGGTTTGTTTTCCATCGTTATGATGCCGTTATCCTTGGCAATCTGCCTTATCTTCAAGGCGATGTAATCGGTTCCCTTGGCGATAACGGTAGGCGCCTGCATCTTAGAGGCATCGTATTGGAGCGCGACGGCAAAATGCGTCGGGTTCGTGATGACGACGTCCGCTTTAGGAACGTCCTGCATCATCCGCTGCAGTGCCATTCGGCGCTGCTTCTCGCGGATCTTCCCTTTAATCAGCGGATCCCCTTCCGTTTTCTTGTATTCGTCTTTAATATCCTGCTTGGACATCCGCAAGCTCTTCTCATGCTCGTAGCGCTGATAAATGTAATCCAAAATCGACATGACGATCAAAATCAATCCGATTTTAATTCCCAATTGCAGTGTCAAGGAGGCCGTGAAAGCGATAATTTCTTCCAGCGGCAGCCGCGCAAGCTGCAATATATTGTCCTTTTCCGCCATGAGCGTCGTATAGACAACTACGCCGATCACGGTCATCTTGAGCACCGACTTGAGAAAATCGACGATGGCCCGCATGGAGAACAGCCGCTTTGCCCCTTCAATGGGGTTGATTTTGCTGAACTTCATCATGAGCGGTTCGCCGGTAAACAAAAAGCCGATCTGCACATAATTTCCGACAACGCCGATGACCATCGAGATCAAAAAAATCGGGCCGAGAATCAATAACATTTGCGTGGCGATATTTTCGAATAACACCATACTGTTATCCAGGGTGACGTTCATATTAAGAAAGTCGATGAAGATCGAGCGAAATAAACTGACGAGCCGCTCTTTCATGTAGCTCCCGAACAAGAAAAACGATAAGAAGGAGAAAAACAAGATGAAGGCGGCCGGCACCTCCATGCTTTTGGCCACTTGCCCTTTTTTGCGGGCTTCTTGTTTTTTCTTAGGCGTCGCCGCTTCCGTTTTCTCTCCCGAGAACAATTGCAAATCCAGCTTTAAACGTAATGCAGCCACGGCCTGCCTCCTCACACGCTAACTGCCAGCGAACAATCCGAAAAACTTGGACATCGTTTCCAGCATGGTCGAGAATTTCTCTTTGTAGATCAATTCGTATCCCGGAAACAACAGAAGCAGCAAAATAAAACCAACGATAATTTTCACCGGAATCCCGATGACGAAAATGTTGAATTGCGGGGCTACCCGAGCGAGAAGCCCGAGACCGACATCGGTCAGGAACATCGCGACGACAAGCGGCGCCGCCATTTGAAAGCTTATGGCAAATACTTGAGAGAACGTCTTCAGCATAAAGTCCGAAAGCTGACCGTTATAATTTTTAACAAACAACTCGTTATTCAAAGGAATCCATTCGTAGCTTCGCATAATCCCTTCGAGCAAGTAATGATGGCCGTTGAAGCTCAAGAACAGCAGCATGGCGATCATGTACTTCAGGTTGCCAAGAATCGGACTTTGCGCTCCTGTCAGCGGATCGATCACGTTCGCTATACCGAACCCCATCTGAAGGTCGATGAACGAACCGGAAATCTGAACGACCTGAAAGAACATATAAGCTATGAAACCCAGACATAGTCCCACAAGCACTTCCCGGAAAACGGAAAGAATATACATTGAATCCATAGCCACAGGCGTCGCCAGCCCGATACTGAAGAAAGTAATAAAAGCAACGAAAAACGATAGCCCTACCTTCAGCTGCATCGGCACATTACGAGCCGCAAACACGGGAGCAACGACAAAAAACGAAGAAATCCGACAAAAAAACAACAAAAATCCGGGAAGATACTGCAAAACCCACTCCATTTCACCCACAACCTATCCCACGTATTTATACAGGTTATTCAGCAGATTATAGGTAAAATCAACGAGTGTCGTCAGTATCCAAGGACCGAATATAAGTATCGCAAGCAGTACAACGACAATTTTCGGAACAAAGGCAAGAGTCTGCTCCTGGATTTGCGTCGTCGCTTGAAACACACTGATGATCAAGCCGACTGCCAGCGCCAGCACCATCATCGGAGCGCTGGCTTTGAGCGTGGTGTATACCGCTTCTCCGGCCAATCTGATTACAAATTCCGAGCTCAATGTGCTCTCCTCCCGGCTGGTCCGTCTATGTATTGTAACTGAGCAGAAGCGAACGAACGACGAGATACCAACCGTCCACAAGAATGAACAGCAAAATTTTGAACGGCAACGAAATCATTACCGGCGGCAGCATCATCATCCCCATCGCCATCAGCGTACTGGCAATGACCATATCAATGACCAAAAACGGAATAAAGATCATAAAGCCCATCTGAAACGCCGTCTTTAACTCGCTAATCGCATAAGCGGGAACAAGTGCCGTAAGCGGCGTATCTTCCACTCCGCTGGGCCGTGGCGCCTTGGTGTAATCCAGGAACAGCTTCAAGTCTTTCTCCCGGGTATGCTGAAACATGAACTTCTTGATCGAAACGGATGCTTTCTCCAGCGCTGCCGTCTGGGTCAGCTCGCCCTTGAGATATGGCTGCACAGCCGTTTGGTTGATATCCCCAAGCGTTGGCGCCATGATGAAAAAGGTCAGAAATAACGCAAGACCGATCAGCATTTGGTTCGGCGGCATTTGCTGCGTACCGAGCGACGTCCGGACAAAGCCGAGCACGATGACGATTCGGGTAAAGCTGGTCATCAGAATCAGAATGGCCGGAGCGATGCTGAGAATAGTAATCAGCAGCACGATGGTAATGGCGCTCGAAGCCCCCTGCGGATTGTCGGTTGTCCCGATATCGATGTTGATTCCGGGAATCGGATCGGCCGCATAGGCAGGGCTTGCGAGCGAACCGCACAGAACAAGAAGAATCAGCAGGAAAATGAGCCTCTTATTGAATTTCATCATTTATCATTCAACCGATCTGAAGTAGTGTCTTGCTTGAGCAGCTGCTCCATTTGTTTCTTTTGCTCCGACATATGCTGGATTTTCGTGTGAAACACCTCTTGGAACGAGGCGGTCACTTCCATGTCTTCCTCGACTGCCGGCTTGTTGCGGAGCTTTTTGAGCCAGCCCCCGATGGAATCGAAGGTCGGGCCCGCAAACGCCGGACCGGAGGACATCAGCTCCGTAATCAAAGCGACCTCGGTTTCGTCCTCGATCTTTTCGAGCAGCTGAATGTTCTCCCCGACTCCGACGATATAAAGCGACCGGCCGATTTCGACAACTTGAATCGATTTATTTTGTCCGAGCGGCAATCCGCCCAAGGATCGAATCGACCGCCCGGATAAAAATTTATTTTTCTGCGAAATCATCTTCACGATGACCAGAAAAATTCCGATAATAAGTAGAAGAAAAAAAAGGACTTGGAAGACCATCCAGAACGTGCCCCCTGAACTGCCTTCCGTTACAAGTCGATCCGGCGTTCCCAGCATTCCCGCCCCAGAGGGGGCCGGGTTTTCCGGTTCCGCGAAACAAACAGCAGCAGGCCATACTGCTGTTTGCATCCAAACCATGGCAACACCGGACGATAACTTGGCTATGAGTCTTCTCAACATTTCACTTTCCTTTCAAATTTGCGCAAGACCCATCGTTTAACCCCGCAGCTGAATTATCCCAGGGTTTTCTTAATCGCTTCAATAACGCGGTCCGCCTGAAACGGCTTCACGATGAAATCTTTGGCGCCTGCCTGGATCGCATCGATAACCATAGCCTGCTGCCCCATCGCGGAGCACATGATGACCTTGGCGTTTCCGTCGATCTTCTTGATTTCTTTAAGCGCATGGATCCCGTCCATTTCCGGCATCGTGATGTCCATCGTAACCAGATCAGGTCGGAGCTCTTTAAATTTTTCAATCGCTTGTGCGCCGTCGTTCGCTTCTCCGACAACTTCATAACCGTTTTTCGTTAAAATATCTCGGATCATCATTCTCATAAATGCTGCGTCGTCTACAATCAAAATACGGTTTGCCATGGGTAACCATTCCTCCTATAGAATGCTTGAGTAATCTTGTTAGTTGTTTTTTATTGCAATTTTTGAATCCGATCCCATTGATTCACAATATCCGTCACGCGGACACCGAAGTTTTCGTCAATGACCACGACTTCGCCTTTAGCGATCAATTTGTTATTGACTAAAATATCGACAGGTTCCCCGGCCAGCTTGTCCAGCTCGATGATCGATCCTTGAGACAATTCGAGAATGTCCTTGATGACCTTATGCGTCCGGCCCAGTTCCACCGTCACTTTAAGCGGGATATCCAACAGCAGATTCAAATTCGTATCTTCTGCAGGAGACAGCTGCGGATGACTGAAGTTGGCGAATTGAGCCGGCTGTACGTTCACTCCCCGTGCCGTCGGCACACCGTAGTTGGCCGGCTGCGGCGGATAAGCTTGCGCTGCAGGCGGAGTCATCGGCTGTTGGTACGCCGGCTGCTGATAAGCGTGCTGCGGCGGCGGTTGATGCCCTGCCGGAGGCTGCGAATAAGGATCTTGTCCGTAAGCGCTCGGCGCCGCATGGGCCGGCTGCTCCGGTGCCGGTTGGGAAACGGGAGCGGACTGGGCGGGCGCCGGTGCAGGTTCCTCTGTTGCGTCTCCACCTCCCATTAAAGTAGACACCATCTCTCTGGCGAAAGGAACCGGCAGCAACTGCATGATTGTCGAATCAATCAGGTCGCCGATCGTCAATCGGAAAGAGATTTTGATAAATACATCTTCTGGGGGCAGGGAGGCAGTTCCTTCCCCTGACGCTAAATTTAATATGTCGATTCCCGGCGGAGAAATATTGACAAACCGGTTGAAGATCGTCGACATCGATGTAGCGGACGAGCCCATCATTTGGTTCATCGCTTCCTGAACTGCGCTGATATGAATTTCGCTGAGCTCTTCCGTTTGTCCTGTTCCGTCTCCGCCCATCATCAAATCGGCGATGACCTGAGCATCCCGGGTTTTGATCACCAGAAGGTTAATCCCATGAAATCCGTCGACATAATTCACATGGACAGCCACGTGCGGCTTCGGAAACTCGTCGGCGAGCTCGGAATGAGCGATGATGGATACTTTCGGAGTCGTAATATCCACCTTTTTGCCAAGCAGGGTGGAAAGTGCAGTAGCCGCGCTTCCGAATGTAATGTTTCCGATTTCGCCAAGCGCATCTTGCTCCAAAGAAGACAAATAATCTTCTACTTGAGGAACAAATTCGGAAATAGCGGAGGAGCCGCTATCGCCCGATTGTCTCAATAGCGCATCAATCTCTTCTTGAGACAAATAATCCTTGTTATTCGTCATTCTCTTCCACTCCTTCTTCTTGGACAATCTCGCTGATTTGGACAGCCAGCTTGCCTCGCGTCGTTCCGGGACTGCCGTAAAACTTCAGCTTTTCCCCTATGCGAATGTCTAACGGCTCATTCACGGATTTGCCAAGCGTAATGACATCCCCGGCGTTGAGGTTCAAAAACTCCCTCACGGAAATTTGGGAGGAACCCAGCTCCGCGATAATCGGCAGTTTCGCTTTATGCAGCCTCGACTGCAGAGCCGTCAGCTCCTCCGGCGCGCTTGTTTTTTTCTGGGAAACGAACCAATGGTGCACCGACAGTCTCGGCATAATCGGTTCGATGACGACATGCGGGATACACAGGTTGATCATCCCGGTCGTGTCGCCGATTTTGGTGCTGAGCGAGATCAGCGCGATCGTTTCGTTAGGCGAGACGATCTGCATAAATTGCGGGTTCGTTTCGAGGGCTTCCAGCCGCGGAGACAAATCGATAACCGTCTTCCAAGCCTCCTGCAAACTGTCGAAGGCCCGGCTGAAAATCCGTTCGATGACAATGGTCTCGATCTCGGTCAAGGCATTGATTTTCGTTGGGGATGTCCCCGCTCCGCCTAACAGCCGATCCAGCATCGCAAAGGCTACGTTCGGGTGAACCTCAAGCACCATGCGGCCTTCCAGCGGCTCCGCTTCAAAGATGTTCAGAATTGTCATCTTCGGAATGGACCGGATGAATTCGTCGTAAGGCAGCTGTTCGACCTGCACTACGTTGATCTGGACAAAGGTTCTAAGCTGGGCGGAAAAATAAGTCGTCAAATACCTGGCAAAGTTTTCATGAATTCGGGTTAAGCTCCGGATATGATCCTTGGAGAAACGCACGGCTCGTTTAAAATCGTAAACCCGTATTTTTTTCTGCGTCTCTTCCTTTTTAAGCTCCTCCGCATCCATTTCCCCTGAAGAAAGCGCCGCTAGCAGGGCGTCAATCTCATTCTGTGAAAGAACATCAACCATTAGCGTCACCTCCTTTGAACTGCTGCAGTATGCTATGTAGTTATTGGAGTACGAAATCCGTAATCAAGATTTGATTCATTTTTCCCGCTTGGAGAAGAGGGTTCATTTTATTCATAAGGGCGGAAGTGAGATTGTCGAAGCCTTTGCTTCCCGATACTTGCTCCGGTGTCATATCGGAAAGCGTTTGAATGACAATGGCCTTCATTTGGCTGTCCAGCTTCTCAAACTCTTCCTTGGCCTTCTTGTTTTCAAGTTCAAAGGCAAAGCTCAATTTAATGAATTTGCCATTGCCCCCGGCCAAATTGGTAAGCACGTCTTTCATGATGACTGTATTTTGCTTGACCTCATCCGGGGTCAGCTTCTTGGCTTGTTTTACGTCGCGGGCAGAACTTTGCGCCTGCTCTTGAGGGTTCTGATTCGCTTTATCCATATAGTTCCACAGGACGAACGCAGCCGTCAATATCAATGTAATCGCAATAAGAATAGCAACAATCATAATGAAAATTCTGCTTTTAAACAACTTACGACCCCTCCGAATTCAGGCTCTTAACCGTACCGCCGACAAGACCTACGGTTTGCAAAAAGCGGTGTACGGTGTCCATTACTTCCGTCACCGGCTCGAGCACCATGATTTTTTTACCGGTCACCAGCGTGATCATAGTGTCCGGCGTTTCTTCGATTGATTCGATCAAAAGCGCGTTCAGGACGATTGCTTTCCCATTAAGCCGTGTCAGGCGGACCATCGGTTACCTCCGAAAGGATAAAATCGGGGGAGAGTCCCTCCCCCTTGAAGCAAACTATCGTTTCAGATTGACGACTTCTTGAAGCACTTCGTCGGATGTAGTAATAATTCTCGAGTTGGACTGGAAGCCGCGCTGAGCGATGATCATTTCCGTAAACTCGGACGTTAAATCCACGTTGGACATTTCCAGCTGCCCGGAAATGATAGCGCCGGTTCCCGTAGCTGGGTTGTTGGCTAAGGAAGCAGCAGGATCGATTTCTTCCGTATTCGAGTTTGGCGTCGTCCGGTACAAGTTGCCGCCGACTTTTTCAAGGCCGCCCGGATTTGTTACTTTGGCTACGGCGATGAACTGATTTGTTGGCGTTGCAGCCCCGTCAGCTCCGATCGCAATAATTTCGCCGGATTGCGAAATCGAGAACGAGGTCACGGTGTCTTCCAGCGCCACAGCCGTACCCCCGGTGTTCAGAACGAACATACCGTCCGCCGTAACGAGACGACGTTGGGCATCCAGATCAAAATTGCCGGCACGTGTAAGGAGCGGCTGCCCATCTACATCAGTAGTTGGCGATACAAGGAAGAACCCGTCTCCGTCAATCCGCAAATCCGTTATTTTATTCGTCGTTTGGGCACTGCCCGGAGTGTGGAGAGTATCGATAGCGCCAACCGTCACGCCAAGTCCGATTTGTTTGGCATTCACGCCGCCCACAGTATCCGTCGGGGCCGTCACCCCTGAGATCTTTTGGCTCATGATGTCTTTGAACGCTACGCGACTGCCTTTGAAGCCGTACGTATTCACGTTTGCGATGTTGTTGCCGATGACGTCAAGCTTCGTTTGAAAGCCTCTCATACCCGAAACGCCGGAATAAAGCGATCTTAACATCGATAGTTATCCTCCCATATTGCAACTGCGCATCGATGGATGAAAACAGTTGTCAATGATGATGTAATTAAGGTTAGTTACAGCAAGCTCTATCATACGTTCGTTCTGCGGTTGTTTCAGTCGGTCCACAACCTTGGCCTCCGAAATTCGGGCCGGCCTATCTTACGAAATAATCATGGCCGAGTCGATTTGGGTAAATACGTTGTCTTTCATCGATGCTCCGTCCATGGCTGTAACTACCGTGCGATTCTTGATGTTGACGATCAGAGCGGTATCGTTGAGCAGCATCAACGAGTCCTTTGCCCCTTTGCTCGCAGCTTTGTCAATCGCGGTATTGAGCTTGACAAGCTGCTCGGGCCCAAGCTGAATGCCCCGCTGCCGCAAACGTTCTTCCGCGTGATGACTGAAACGAACGAGCTGATTTTGCAGCATCGCATCGAACGAGGTTGTCTGAACCCTTGGTTCCGGGTCCGTTCGTCGTACGGGCTGCGGTGCTAGTGCATTCGGAAACAGACGACCAACCGTTATTCGATCCGTCATGGAGTTACCTCCGGATTGGAAATCTGGCTGATCTGATCGATCTTCACTTCGTCGCCGTTAATTTTTGCATACTGCTCGTCCTTCTTCATAAGGATGGATTCCACAGTTCCGGTTTTGACGATGGATTTGTTGTTTTTGTCAACGTAGGTGTAGGTAACCTTTTTACCAATCAAACTGGAAGCAAATCCTAGCGACTGCCGAAGCATTTTCATTTCCGAACTCATTTTGGTAAGCTGCTCGACGGATGTAAATTGAGCCATCTGAGCGATGAATTCTTTGTCCTGCAGCGGCTGCGTCGGATCTTGGTTTTGCAATTGAGTCATGAGAATTTTAAGAAATTCGTCTTGTCCCAATTTCCCTTTTTCCTCGGCTTTGCCGGCCTTTTGAATATTTCCTTTGGCGTAATACGGCCATATGTTCTTGGTGCTGACATTTGAATCGGGCACGGTTTCACCCCCTGCTCCATCGGTGTAAGCTTGCTTAGGCCGTAACGTCAATCGATCCGGTTCCCAGGCTGCCTGCGGCGCTCGAAGTCTTCGCTTCTTCCTTCACTTCGTCTTCCATCGCGGCAATTCGGCCGCTGGCCGCTTTCTGCTGCTTGGAGGATTGTCCGGACTGCTGCTGGCGTCCTTCCTGGAACATGCCGGACTGGTAGTTCTGGCTTTGGCTTACTTCAAGCTTCTCCACTTGGATGCCCTGACTTTGCAATGTCGTTCTCAGCTGCGACAACTGGCTCTCCAGCATTTCCTTACCGGCCAAGCTGTCCGCTACGAACTGGGCAATCAGATGACCGTTTTGCATGGTCAGCTTCACTTCAACATGTCCGAGATGCTGAGGATACAATGAAATTTTCGCCTCCGTCATCCCGTCCGCCGAGGTCCCCATAACCAAGGAACGAACGACAAACTGCGTCATGTCCTCCGAAAAGGTAGCTGCTTGCATCTGCACAACCGGCGCTTTTACCTGCGCATGTCCGCCTTGCTGCTTAATGTACTCGTGCAGCGGCATCGGCTGATTTTCCGCACCTTCTGCCATTCCTGCGTTCAGCGGTTCAAACAAAGGCCCTTCGTCGCCTTTCGGCGGGTCCAAATGAAGCTGTACTATCGAGGCTTTCGCTGTAAGCGCTTCGAGCTTCTGCACCGGGCTGGCGACCACTTGGACAAGCTTCCCGGCATCCGAAGACGGGGCCGCTTCCGCTGTCGCCGCAGTCTGTATAGTAGAAGAAACGCGGTGCTGATCGGCGCTTGGTTTTTGCAGTTCGCTTAATTTGGACGCGGCCGATAACAGAACAGCCGGCAGCTCTTTTACGGTTTGCTGAAGCTTCGGATCTGTTTTTCCTTCCGCTACCAGGTCTTTCAACTGTTTCAACAATGCGGCGGCTTCCTGCGCCGTCAGCGCTTTGGGCTGCTGAATCGAGCCAAGTTCACCGGTCTTCGTCTCCGCCGACGTGTCCACAGCAGGCGTCAAAGGAATAAACAGCAGCGGATTCAGCGCATCCGCACTCTCTTCCGGATTGCTTCCTTCACCTGTTGGAACAGCCGCTTGATCGGTCTCCTGCTGATTCAGGGGAAGTGCCGCCAGCAGCGCTTGAAGCTGCAGCAACCACGCTTGCAAATCCGGGTTGTTCATCAGCGTGCTCGCATCCTCGCCCTTAGCCGAGTCAAGCAGTTGGATTAAGCCGTCGATTTGTTGCACCGTTTGAGCCTGAGCCTGATCCGCCGTCTGCGGGAGCGCGGCAAGTAAAGGAGCGATCAGCTGGGCAAGTGCTGATAAGCCGGCGGTTCCTGCGGTGGTAGTCCCCGCTCCGGAAGCATCGCCCGTCATCATTCCGCTTAGCGCCGACGAGAAGGATCCGGCCCCTCCGGCTGCGCTCCCCGTACTGGCGGAAGCGTTCGATCCGGCAGCAGATGTCCCGGCAGAAGCAGCCACAGAGGTTTGTGTCGAAATTTCCATCTTTTTTCACCTCCTTTCCATTATATTTATTGAACCAGCCTGGCTGAGATCAGCGCTGCGGTTTCCTTGGACTGTTCCGATATGGCCGACAAAACTCTGGAGCGTCCGCCGCTATCCATAGAGCTCAAGATAGAGATCACTTTGTCGGGATTCGATTTTTGCATCTCCAGCAAGACGGTAGCTGCGCTTTTCGGCGTCATATTCGCGAACGTGCTGCCCAAATCGTCTTTGCTCAGCTTGTCCGCAGGCTGCTTGCTCTGTGCCGCCAATTCCTTCACGCGTTCCTGCAAGGCTGCAATCTCCGTATCTCTTACGTTCGTTTGGTCCTTTAGCAGAATCGAAGCGTCAGCGGCCTTCTTCGGGTCCATTTTCTCCAACACCTTTACGCGCTCATCCGGCTTCATCATCCCAAGCACCAGAACCAGTTCTTTGGAGGTTAGGTTCTCCATAATCGGCGCCGATTTGCTTGGCGACATCTTCGCATACATGGTGGCAAGCTGTTGAATCTGCTGCGCATACTCCTCATCGCTTAAGGTCTTGCTTTTTGCGCTTTCTTCCAATGTACTATTCTTAAGCTGCAATTCCTTTATGGTCTCATCCCGCTGCTGCAGCGCGGCTTCAGCCTTTTTCAGCGCCTGCTCCAATTCCTGAAGCTTCGCCGTCGTATCGGTATTCGCATGATCCTGTGCCGGTGCGGACGACTCGGCCCCGGCGGGTTGAGCCTCTTCCGACTGGGTTGCCGTCTCCTTCGTTTTCGGATCCGGGACGATGCTGTTTACGATTGGAATTTTATTGGCCGCCCGCAGGACGTTGTTCATTACGTCATAATCGAAAATCGTCAGCAGAACGCCGAGCAGTACAGCTGTAAAAACAAAAGGGATTAGGAACCATATTAAAAACCGCTCCATAGCTCCGTAAGAGGAGGACTGCTCCGTATCTGTGTTTGCCACTTCCTCACCTCCCCGCATGTTCATTAGTTACGAAAGCCGTTTAAAACGATTCGTCGCCATTTCGTCCAATTGATTTTGCTCTTTCTTCAAAACTTCGCTGGAAAAATGCTGAAACGCTCTTTCCTTCGCTTTCGTCCATACTTTTTCTTCAAGCATCTTACCGGTCAAATCATCCTGCTTGAGCTGCACGATCGTTTTGGCTGCTTGCACATCCCTATGCTTGAGCTGAATGCGCCCGTCAATATGGTTCACGTAACTTTGCAGCATGAGCAGGTTGGATACCGTCGTCACTTGGCTGGAAGACTTATGCAGCTCTTCCTGCATCTCGTACTTGGCTTTCTCCAAATCCGCCAGAGAAGATTCCTCCGCACGCATTTTGCCGATCGCTTCGGACAGCATCCATTCCGCTTGCGTTTTCTCGTTTATCTTCAAATCAACGATTTTTTGAAAAGCGTATCGAAACCGCATGCTCCTTCTCATCCCCTGTAAAATTCTCGAATTAGCCTTTCCTGCGCTTCCGCGTATGTCAGCTTCTCCGTGACGCGCTGCCGCGTATAATCCCATATCGCTTGGATAGCGTCGAGAGATTGATCAATTTCTGAATTTGATCCTCGCTGGTACGCCCCGATATTGATCAGATCTTCCGAATCTTTATACACAGATAGCAATCTTTTCAAGTTTTCGGCCGCAAGCTGCTGCTCGTGAGGAACAATTTCTTTCATCACCCGGCTTACGCTCGCAAGAACGTCGATAGCGGGGTAGTGCCCGCGGTTGGCTATGTTACGGTTCAACACGATATGACCATCCAGTATTCCCCGTACGGCATCCGCAATTGGCTCATTCATATCATCCCCATCGACTAGAACCGTATAAAATGCCGTAATGGAGCCCTTAGGCCCGGTGCCCGACCGCTCCAGCAGCTTAGGAAGCGTTGCAAATACGGAAGGCGTATAGCCGCGAGTTGCGGGAGGTTCGCCTACCGCCAAGCCGACTTCGCGCTGTGCCATCGCAAAGCGGGTCACCGAATCCATCATCAGCATCACGTTCATCCCGCGATCGCGAAAAAATTCGGCGATGGCCGTCGCGATCAGCGCCCCCTTGATCCGGATGAGCGCCGGTTGATCCGACGTGGCGACAACGACAACGGAACGGGCCAGCCCCTCGGGACCAAGATCGCGTTCGATAAAATCGAGCACCTCCCGACCGCGTTCCCCGATAAGCGCAATCACATTCACATCGGCTGACGTGTTGCGGGCAATCATTCCCATCAGCGTACTTTTGCCGACGCCGGACCCGGCGAAAATACCGACGCGCTGTCCCTTGCCGATCGTCAGCAAACCGTCGATGCAGCGTACGCCAACGCTTATCGGATCCAGAACGCGCGGCCGCTTTAACGGATTGCTAGGTATATTATTAGTAGAATATTGTGTCATGCGCGACGGCAAAAATGTTCCGTCCAGCGGTTGTCCGAGCCCGTCCAGCACTTTGCCGAGCAGTTCGTGTCCTACCTGCACCGTCAACGGCTTGCCCGTACCGACCACATCGCAGCCGGGTCCGATCGCATGAAGCTCGCCGAGCGGCATAAGGATAACCTTGTTGTTCTTAAAGCCGACAACTTCCGCCTTGAGCGGCTGGTTCGATTTGAGCGGATAGATGTAGCATACGTCGCCGATGCTCGCATCCGGTCCCTCCGACTCGACCGTTAATCCAATGACCTGAGTGACCTTTCCATTAACGCGGATCGGGTCCACCTGGCTTAAATGCTCTATGTACTTCTGTGCGGATGGCACCTGCATGATCTAAGATCCCTCGCTTCGCAGCGCCACTTGCCGAAGCGCATTCTTGATTTCGTTCAGCTGCGTGTCGATGCGGGCGTCGATGCTTCCGAAGGAGGAACGAATAACGCAACCGCGATCTTGTACCGAAGCATCCGGAATAATTTGTAGCTCCGCTTGCGAATCTAAGTGCAACAAAAGTTCTTCTCGTGCGTCTTGTATATAGGAGAATTGAGAAGGCGACACACAAAGTGCAATAATTCCCTTTTCTCTTCGACGAGACAGTACCTTTTGGATCAGCTCGATGACCCATTCGGATTCCAGCGTCAGCTGGCGGTCGACGATTTTCTCGGCAATCGAGCAGCTGAGCTCGATTAAGAACGGCTCGGATTCTTGAATGATCTGCTGCTTCAGTACGTACGATTGTTCCAAAATTTGCGACGCTTCCTGCAGCATGCTGTCGTACTGCTGGCGAAGCTCCGCTTCGGCTCTGGCCAATCCTTCCTGATAGCCTTGCTCGAAGCCCCGGTCCATCGCTTGCTCGATCGTTTCCTGATCCAGCTGCCTGCGCTCGTCCCACCAAGCTTCGATCTCGGCTTGGGCCTGCTGTCTGATGGCTGCGGCTTCATCCATGGCGGCGCGTACTTGTTCTTCGGCAAACGATTCGGCGTCTTGAAGAATCTGGTCCTTCATCTGCATTAGATTGTCGAGCTCAAGCTGTTGCTCCTCCGTCAGTTCGCCGTCTTGCAGCGGTTCTTGTTTGAGAACGGGAGGTGCCGGAGGCTCTACAAGCTTGCGGTCTTCCATAGCTACATATTGAAACGATTTGATGACATTAGACAATAATATCATCTCCTCCGCCACGGGCGATGATGATTTCACCGGCTTCTTCCAAACGCCTGATCGTAGCTACGATGCGTGTCTGTGCTTCTTCGACGTCACGCAGCCGAACCGGACCCATGTATTCCATTTCTTCCCGGAACGTTTCGGCCATCCGCTTGGACATGTTTTTGAAAATGGCTTCCCGAACTTCTTCGCTGGCCACTTTAAGCGCCAGCTGGAGGTCGGCATTCTCGATGTCGCGGATAATCCGTTGGATCGAGCGGTTGTCGATGTTGACAATGTCTTCGAACACGAACATCCGCTTTTTGATTTCCTCGGCAAGCTCAGGATCCTGAATCTCGAGCGAATCGAGGATCGTACGCTCCGTCCCGCGGTCGACGCCGTTCAAAATCTGAACGACGGCCGAAATCCCGCCGGCATTCGTATAATCCTGCGTAACCGTGGCGGAAAGCTTCTGCTCAAGCACACGCTCGACTTGACTGATGACCTCAGGCGACGTGCTGTCCATCAAAGCAACGCGCTTCGCCACATCCGCCTGCTTCTCCTGAGGAAGCGAAGACAGAATGATGGAGGCTTGCTCCGGCTGCAGGTAAGCAAGAACCAGAGCAATGGTTTGCGAATTTTCATTCTGGATAAAGTTCAAGATTTGAGCAGGATCGGCTTTCCGGGCAAAATCGAAAGGTCTCACTTGAAGCGTCGCCGTCAACCGATTGATGATATCCAATGCTTTCTGAGATCCGAGCGCTTTCTCCAAAATCTCTTTCGCATAAGTGATACCGCCTTGCGATATGAATTCTTGGGCTAAGCAAATTTGATGGAACTCTGCCAAGATCGCTTCTTTTTCGGCATTGTCAACTTTTCTGACATTGGCTATTTCCAAAGTGAGCTGCTCAATTTCTTCGTCACGCAGATGTTTAAAAATTTGAGCGGACACTTCCGGACCCAAACTAATCAAAAGAATTGCGGCTTTTTGTCGCCCCGTTAAACCCGGTTGCTGTACTTTAGCCAAGTGTTGCACACCTCTATTCGTCTACTAACCAAGTGCGGAGCAGATTAACAAATTCATCCGGTTTTTTCTTGGCAAGCTGTTCCAGCTGCTTGCGCACTTGATTTTCATTGTTCAAGTTATCGATATCGATGGTCGGGAATTCCACTCGCGGCGACTCGTCCAGGATCTCTTCTTCTTCCTCTTGCTGCGCTTTGCGTCTGCGCACAAACCAGTAGGCGCCTCCGCCGAGCAAAGCAAGAGCCAATCCGCCGAGCGCACCGTAGAGCAGCATCGAATTTGTACTCGTTCCCTGATTTTCGTTCGTTTTAGCGAACACGTGAGGAAACACGGTTACCTTTTTTTCAAGCTCTGCATCCGTTATTTGTTGCTTGTTATCGGCCAAGCCTGCACGCACGACGTTGATGAGAATGTCCCTAACCGCTTTAATTGTATCTGGCGTAAGCGAGGCCGGATTTTGCGGATCGGGCGGTTCAATGCCAACGTTAATGGTTAAATCTTTTACTATGTAGGGCGTCATTTCAATTTCGTTCGTAATCCGGTTGACTTCCCGGTTTACCGTTTTTTGCAGCTCTTCGGAATTCGTCTTTCCGCTGTTGCTGCTGCCTGGGTATCCCGGCACATCCGTCGCGCCCGTTCCCGGTACGCCGGACGTCCCTGCGCTGCCGTCGCTCGTATAGTTCTTTTGGATCTCTTGAATGGAAATATCGAGCCCGGTTTGGTCTACCGTATTCGGCGCAGTTACCAGCTGCTCCTTGCGTCTCGTCTGATCGAAGTTCATCGTAGAGAACACACTTACGATCACTTTGTCCCGGCCGAGAATGGAGCCAAGCATTTGCTGCACGTTGCGCTGCACGTCGTTTCTGAATTTGTTGTTGATTTCGAACTGCTGCAAAGCAAGATTGGAAGCTCCGCTCACTTTGCCATTCGCCTTGGAGTACTCGAGCAAATCGCCGTTTTGATCGGAAATCGTTATGTTTTCGATCGGCAGTCCTTTAATGCTGTGGGAAACCAAGTTATACATCGTATCGACCTTGGCCTGATCAAGCGTATAGCCAGGCTTGATATCAAGCACGACGGAGGCCGATGCTTTCTCCGGTTCCTCCCCCTTCCGCAAGAACAAGCTTTCCTGTGGCAAGCTGATCAATACTTTGGAGCTTGCGATCGCATTGTTCGAGTTGATGAGCTGCTGCAGCTCGCCTTGAATGGCATTGACGTACTTGACGTCGAATTCTCTGTCCGTTGTGCCGAAGGTGCTGCTTTGGCTGAAGGCGCCGTAGCCGACATTGCCGTTTTTGTTCAAGCCTTGCGATTCGACGGCAAGCTTGACGCTCGCTACTTGACTGCGCGGAACGCCGATGCTTTTTCCGTCTTCGCTGAGCTGATACGGAATCTTGGCGCCGTCCAAATACGCTTTGATGGCCGCTGCGTCGCTAGGCTGCAAGTTCGTATAAGCCAAGGCGTACTCGGTTTTAGAAAAATTATAACTAATAATACCTACCGTCAGTATGACTAAAATCACAGTTGCGATAACAGTCCACTTCTGCGTTTTGCTGAATTGATTCCAATATTGTTTCGTTCGATTCCAATATTGGAGCACATTTTCGTTCACTGTTTCACCCCATCTGATGAACCCTCGTCAGGTACGTTTGAAGATTAGATTTGCGTTCTCATGATTTCTTGATAGGCCTCGATGACTTTGTTTCGCACTTGAACCGTGAGCTCTAATCCCAAGGACGCTTTTTCAGAGGCGATCATCAGTTGATGCACGTCGGAGATTTCTCCTGTGACGAACTGGCCTTTCATTGCATCGGCGGTGGACTGCTTAGCATTCAAATCGGCAATGGCGTCGCTCAAAAATTTTCCGAATTGGTCCGTAACTTCGGACGCGCTTGTGATTTTGGGTTGAACGGCGCCGGCAATCTGCTGCGGCTGCTGCAATTTCAGGGATTCGATCATGAATTATTACTCCTTTTCGTTAACTATTTCCCGATTTCCAACGCTTTCCCGATCAAAGCCTTGGAAGCGTTCAGCGCGGTGACGTTAGCTTCGTAGGACCGGGTAGCCGAGATCATATCGACCATTTCTTTCAAAATGTCCACATTGGGCAAAAGTACCATGCCGTTCTCGTCCGCATCCGGATGCGTCGGGTCGTAATGCTGCCTAAAAGGAGAAGGATCGTCGATCACTTGAGTTACCCGAACGCCGTCCCCGGCTCCCGCATTTTTACCGGACATGGCATTGGCAAGCGACTCGGCGAAATTTTGCTGCTTTGGTTCGAAAGACACAAGCTTGCGCTGGTACGGGACCCATTTACCGTTGACCATTCGTGCTCTTGTCGAATCCGCATTGGCAATATTGGACGAAATGACGTCCATCCGAAAGCGCTGCGCCGTTAGTGCGGAAGAACTGATGTCAAATCCGTTTGTAAGTCTCATCCGTTACACTCTCCCGCCGATAGCTGTTCTGATTTTTTTGATCTCGCCGCTGACTTGCTGAACCATTACGTTGTACCGAAGCTGGTTTTTGGCCATAAGCGCCATTTCGTAATCGATATCGACGTTATTCAAGTTGTTATTGATCATGGACTGGTTGTCACGAACGATTTGCGGCTCCGGCTTTGCCGGGCGGCCGATATAAAAATGCCTCGGATCGGTCCGATACCCTTCAATCCCGGCTCCGTTCATTTCCTGCTGCAGCAGTTCTTCAAAACGAACTTCCGACCGTTTGAAAAAGGGCGTGTCGACATTTGCCACATTGTCGGCAATCACTTTTTGCCTAAGTGCGGCGGCATCAAGAGCACGCTCCAGCGTTTGAAATGAGGGCTTGTTTAAAATATTCATGCGTTGACTCCCACTTTCCAAGGATGATTCTGAATCTAGTTATTCAACAAGATAACGTAATATCCTCCTTCCTTCGACATCTAAACATAAAAAAAATACAATAGGGTTTGTCGTAAAATGTAGTAAACGAGAACTACATCTATATTGAGAGATCTTGGAAGTGAATACAATATGAAAAAAGCCCTATATTTGCATATAGAGCCCAAAATGTTAAATATTTCACGTTTTTGAGAATACTGACTACGCTTTCACACTTTGGATTCCAGCCATCAATTGATCGTTCAAAATGCGAATATACGTTCCCTTCATGCCAAGCGAACGCGTTTCAATGACACCCGCGCTTTCCAGCTTGCGCAGGGCATTGACGATCACCGAACGGGTAATCCCTACACGATCCGCGATTTTGCTGGCTACAAGCAGGCCTTCCGACCCTTCAAGCTGCTCAAAAATATGCTCGACCGCTTCCAGCTCGCTGAAGGATAACGAACCGACCGCCACCTGAACGACCGCTTTCCCCCGGGCTTCGATCTCAATTTGCTCCGCTTTTTCGCGCAAAATTTCCATCGCCACGACTGTTGAACCGTATTCCGCCAAAATCAAATCGTCATCGATAAACATGCCGTTGTTTTTCGTAAGAACAAGCGTTCCCAATCGTTCACCGCCACCGATAATTGGCACAATCGTCATGTAAAAGCCTGAATCTGTTGAAATTTGTCGAAAGATATCGAATTCGCTGCCTGCCTCCAAGTTGGAGGATGTCTCCTCCACTTTGAGCAGAAGCTGGTTATATTCGGGCGGAAACCGGTTTTCCTGGAGCACCGTTTCGTTCACGCCGGCCTCGAATACGGGCGTTGTAAACGCGCTTCCCAGCACCTTCCCTCTCCGACTGACGACAAATATATCCGCCTGCAAAATATCGCTTAGGACTGCAGCCATATCCATAAAACTGACCGGATTCCCCGCTTCCTTTTGCAGCAGTTTATTCAGCCTTCTGGTTTTCATCAAAAGTGTCATTACTCTTGCCTCCAAAGTTGACGATTACAAAATATACTGGCTGAGGTCCCGGTTCTGCACGATACCGGACAGCTTTTCCCTGACATACTCCGGTGAAATTACGATCTGCTCAAGGGTGATTTCCGGCGCTTCGAAGGACAAATCCTCCAGCAATTTCTCCAAAATGGTATGCAACCGGCGGGCGCCGATGTTGTCGGTATTCTGATTTACGTCCGCGGCAATCCGGGCGATTTCCAGAATCGCTTCATCGGAAAACTCGACTCGAATCCCTTCGGTTTCCAGCAGTGCCGTATATTGCTTGGTCAGCGCATTTTTCGGCTCCTTCAATATGAGCACAAAGTCCTGCTCCGATAAACTGCTAAGTTCGACCCGGATCGGAAACCGCCCCTGAAGCTCGGGAATCAAATCCGACGGTTTCGCGATATGGAATGCCCCTGCCGCCACAAACAAGATATAATCCGTTTTTACAGGGCCGTATTTGGTCATGACGGTCGATCCTTCGACAATAGGTAAAATGTCCCGCTGCACGCCTTCACGCGAGACGTCCGGCCCGCTGCCGCGGCTGGAGCTGCAGATCTTATCAATCTCGTCGATAAAAATGATGCCCCCCTGCTCGGCCCGCTTCACCGCTTCCTGGATCACTTCGTCCATATCCAGCAGCTTTTGCGCTTCCTCCTGAAGCAGCACCTTGCGCGCTTCTTTGATCGGGAGCTTGCGCTTTTTCGTGCGCTTTGGCATCAGGCTTCCGAACAGTTCCTGCATATTCATGCCCGCTTGTTCGTTGCCCTGTCCCGCCAGCATATCGAACATCGAAGGAGAACTATCCTCCACCTCGATTTCAATCACTTGATTCTCAAGCTCGCCGCTCAGAAGACGTTCCCTGACTTCCTGCCTGCGGGACGCAATCGACGAATCCGTTTCCGGCTCCGTATCCGTATGGCCCGCATTTTGTTGGCCAAACAGCATTTCCAACGGATTGCGCTGACCCCGATGCTTGGACGGACTAGGTACAAGGATGGATACGATCCGGTCGTGAACCATTTGCTCCGCACGGTCCTTAAGCTTATCGGTTTTCTCCGCTTTTACCATGCGGATCGACGTTTCCACCAAATCCCGGACCATCGACTCGACATCGCGTCCGACATATCCGACTTCCGTAAATTTGGTCGCCTCGACTTTGATAAACGGCGCATTGACCAGCTTTGCCATTCGGCGGGCGATTTCCGTCTTGCCGACGCCGGTCGGTCCGATCATTAACAGGTTCTTCGGCGCGATCTCGTCGCGCAGCGACTCTTCAAGTAAGCTCCGGCGGTACCTGTTGCGCAGCGCGACGGCAACGGACTTCTTGGCCTGCTTCTGTCCGACGATATACTTATCCAATTCGGCTACGATTTCTCTGGGGGTTAAGGCTATTTGCTTCAACGTCATAACCTCCTGGATCATTCGATTTCTTCGACAATGATATTATGATTCGTAAACACGCAAATCTCGGCCGCCATCGTAAGCGCGGCATGGGCGATCTCCTTCGCGCTCATCTGCGGCGCATAACGGTGCAGCGCCCGGCCGGCCGCGAGCGCAAAGCTGCCCCCGGAACCGATCGCCAGGATGCCGTCGTCCGGCTCGATGATTTCCCCGTTACCCGACAGAAGCAGCAGCCCGCTCCGGTCCATCACGATCATCATCGCCTCCAGCCTGCGCAGCACACGATCCTGCCGCCAATCTTTAGTCAGTTCGACGGCCGACCGCTGCAAATTGCCGTGGTGCTCTTCCAGCTTCGCCTCGAACTTCTCGAATAATGTAATCGCATCGGCGACCGATCCGGCGAAACCGGCTATGACATTGCCGCGATACAATCTTCTCACCTTTTTGGCTTGACTTTTCATGACCATGCTGTTGCCGAAGGTCACTTGTCCGTCCCCTGCAATAGCGCCCTTGCCCTGATGGCGGACGGCAAAAATCGTCGTGGCGTGAAATTGCTCCATGAGCCCGATATTCCTCCTCCATTGTAAAGAAAAGCTTCGGATTAAGCGCTTTTCCGCCCACAATAACACTCGCTGCGGGCTTCCAGAACCTGTTGCTTCTGCATAAATTTAGTTGTCTACAAGACGAAAACTAAGCTGTTTCAAGCTTAGTTCGGGGAAGGCTCCGCGATAGCGGAGCAAGATAATATTCGGATCTATCGTAACACAGTACATGTTTTATTTACAAGGCGAATTGTATAGGTTTTGTGAAAAATTCTGAATTTTCTCAATTGCACGCATAGCAATTTTTTCGTATTTGAGCTTCTTGTTCTTGATCTTCTCATCAAGCGGAGCAAAAAGCCCGAAATTGGCATTCATCGGCTGAAAATGCTTGAAATCTGCCGTCGTGATGTATTGCGCCATGCTGCCGAGCGCGGTATCCGGGGGCAGTACGAACAGCTCCTGGCCTTTGGCGTAGCGCGCCGCGTTCATGCCCGCAATGAGCCCCGAAGCGGCCGACTCGACGTATCCTTCCACGCCGGTCATCTGTCCGGCAAAGAACAAGTTGTCCCGGTTTCTGAACTGGTACGTAGGGCGCAGCAGCCTGGGGGAATTGATGAAAGTGTTGCGGTGCATGACGCCGTACCGGACAAACTCCGCGTTTTCCAATCCGGGAATAAGGGAAAATACACGTTTCTGTTCGCCCCACTTCAAATGGGTCTGAAAGCCTACTAAATTGTAGAGCGTACCCGCCGCGTTGTCCTGACGCAGCTGAACGACCGCATATGGCAATTCGCCCGTATGCGGATTGATTAGCCCCACAGGCTTCATCGGACCGAACAGGACGGTTTGCCGGCCGCGCTTCGCCATCACTTCGATCGGCATGCAGCCTTCGAAATAAATCTCTTTCTCGAACTCCTTCACCGGCGCCGTTTCCGCAGAGATCAAGGCTTCATAGAACACCGTGAATTCCTCTTCGGTCATCGGGCAGTTCAAATAGGCCGCTTCCCCTTTATCATAACGGGAGGCAAGGTAAACCTTGCTCATATCGATCGATTCTTTTTCCACAATCGGCGCTGCCGCATCATAGAAGTATAAATACTCCTCGCCCGTCAGCTCCTGCAAATGCTTGGAAAGCGCAGGCGAGGTCAGCGGTCCGGTCGCGACGACGACAATCCCTTCGGGAAGCGACTCCAGCTCTTCGTTGCGCACCTCGATCAGCGGATGGTTGCGCAGCAAGGACGTCACCTCGCCCGAGAAGCCTTCCCGGTCGACGGCAAGCGCCCCGCCGGCCGGAACGGCATGCTTGTCGGCCGCGCGCAAGATTAACGAGTTCAGAATGCGCATTTCTTCCTTCAATACGCCCACGGCATTCGTCAACCCGTTAGCCCGCAGCGAATTGCTGCAGACGAGCTCGGCAAATTGATCGGAAATGTGCGCAGGCGTTTTTTTTACGGGACGCATTTCGTACAAAACCACCGGCACGCCTTGGCTTGCGATTTGCCAAGCAGCTTCGCTGCCTGCCAAGCCCGCGCCGATGACGGTCACTTTCGGTACCTCAGTCAACTTCCGTTCCTCCTATATGAAGCCAGATGACAAGTTAGTCCTGATCTTGCTCTTCTTTCGCTTCTTCTCTAAAGTCGCAGGATACGCATTGGGTGAACGTTCCTGATTTGTTGCGCTTTTCGACGAGCATCGCGCCGCACTTCGGACACGGGTGCCCTACAGGTTTATCCCAAGAGACGAAATCGCAGTCCGGATAGCGGTCGCATCCATAGAAGATGCGTCCTTTTTTGCTCCGGCGTTCGATAATTTTTCCTTCGTGGCAATTCGGACAGGTGACGCCGGTATCCTTGACAATCGGCTTCGTATTCCGGCAATCCGGAAAACCGGAGCAGGCCAGAAACTTGCCGAAGCGTCCCATCTTGTAGACGAAATGGCGGCCGCATTTCTCGCAGATCTCATCGGAAACCTCATCCTGAATTTCTACCTTTTCCATCTCTTCCTCGGCCACTTCCAGCCGCTTCTCAAACGATTCGTAAAACTCGCTCAGCACGCGGACCCAATCTTCCTTCCCTTCCTCGATGTGGTCCAGCCCCTCTTCCATATGGGCGGTAAAATCCACATCCAAAATTTCCGGGAAAAATTCGATCATCTGCTGAATGACCAGCTCGCCGAGCTCGGTCGGCACAAATTTCTTCTCTTCTATCGCCACATAACCGCGTTTTTGGATGGTTTCGAGGGTCGGAGCGTAGGTACTCGGACGTCCGATGCCCATTTCTTCCAACGCTTTAACCAAACGCGCTTCCGTAAAACGCGGCGGAGGCTGCGTAAAATGCTGTTTCGGATCGATCTGCTGCTTTTTGACCTTGTCCCCTTCTTTCAGAGGCGGGAGCAGCTTGTCGTCATCCCCTGTATCTGCCGCAGCATCGTCGTTGCCTTCCACGTACACCTTCATAAAGCCATGGAACTTCACCTTCGAACCGACGGCCCGGAAAATGGTGTTGGCGGCCGTTAAATCGACGGTCATCGTATCCAGAACTGCAGAAGCCATTTGGCTCGCAACGAAACGCTCCCAAACGAGCTTGTAAAGGCGGTATTGATCGCGGCTCAAGTATTCTTTGATCTGGTCCGGCTCCCGAAGCACCGAGCTCGGACGTATCGCTTCGTGCGCATCCTGCGCGTTCGTATTCTTCTTCGTATAGACGCGCGGCGTTTCGGGATAGAAGGACTCCCCGAATTTTTGCACGATATACTCCTTGGCTTCTTCCTGAGCCACAGGGGAAATCCGGGTCGAATCGGTACGCATATACGTAATCAAGCCGACCGTCCCCTCGCTGCCGAGATCGATTCCTTCATATAATTGCTGTGCTACGGACATCGTCTTGGCCGCGCGGAAGTTTAATTTGCGGGCCGCCTCCTGCTGGAGCGAGCTTGTAATGAACGGAGGGGACGGGTTGCGGAGACGCTCCTTTTCCCTGACTTCGCTTACAATAAAATCGGCCTTCTGAAGCGCGGCCAGGACGGCGTTCACTTCCGCTTCGTTCTTCAGCTCTTTCTTTTCGCCGTCTACGCTGTAAAATTTCGCTTCGAAATCGGCTTTTCCCGAGGACAACTTGGCCGTAATGGTCCAATACTCTTCGGGCACGAACGCTTTAATCTCATTCTCGCGGTCGTAGATCAGCTTTACGGCCACGGATTGCACCCGGCCGGCGGATAGCCCTTTCTTGACCTTCTTCCAGAGCAGCGGGCTGATTTTGTAGCCTACGAGCCGGTCCAATATGCGCCGCGCCTGCTGCGCGTTTACCAAGTCCTGATTGATTTTACGGGGCGTCTTAAAGGCATCCTTGACCGCCTGCTTCGTTATTTCGTTAAATACGACACGGCACGCCTCCTGATCGGGCAGCTCAAGATAATGAGCCAAATGCCAGGCAATCGCCTCGCCTTCGCGATCAGGGTCCGCTGCGAGATATACTTTTTTAACGCGCTTGCTGGCGTCCTTAAGCTCTTTGAGCACGGAGCCTTTACCGCGAATCGTAATATATTTCGGTTCAAAATTTTTCTTGACTTCGACTCCGATCTGGCTTTTCGGCAAATCCCGAATATGCCCCATCGATGCTTTTACAATATATTTGCTTCCTAAATATTTGCTGATCGTTTTGGCTTTTGCGGGTGACTCCACAATGACTAACGAATCGGCCATAGGGTCTTGCCCCCTTCGACAATGGAAATATGTATGACCATCAAGGTACGGCGTACACCGAACCCGGTAGTTCGACGATCCTGCGCGTCATTAGTAAATTTATCAGAACTGAATGCAAATGTCCAAAGGTAAATTGGCTTTGCGAAAGCAGCTCGTCGATCGTAAGAGGTCGGATCCGAAGCATGTCAACAATTTTTTGCTCATCTTTAGACAAGGCTGGCTTTACTTCCGTTGTATTCATAATGTATGCCTTTTGATCCAAGGATATCCGGCCTGCGTACTCCTCCAATATGTCTGCCGCTTCGGTGACCAGCTTGGCGCCCTGCTTCAGCAGGGATAGCGTGCCCTCGCTCTTGGGGGAGGAGATCGGCCCGGGAACGGCAAAAACGTCGCGCGAAGCTTCCAGCGCCTGGTCGACCGTGATAAGGGAGCCGCTTTTCAGCGCCGCTTCCACCACGACAACGCCGAGGCTCAGTCCGGCAATAATGCGGTTGCGCTGCGGGAACAAGCCGGGATGCGGCCTTGTGTCGAGCGGGTATTCGGAAAGAAGCAGTCCGCATTCGGAAATTTTACGGTAAAGCGATTTGTTCTCGGGCGGATACACCGTCTCGATGCTGCAGCCCAGCACGGCTATCGTGCCCCCATGGCTGCGCAAAGCTCCTTCGTGGGCTGCGCTGTCAATCCCCCTGGCAAGTCCGCTTACCACGCATACTCCTGCTGCAGAAAGCGATTCGGCCAGGCGCTCGGCCGTCATTTTTCCGTAAGCGGTCGGAGTCCGCGTCCCGACCATGGCAATGCACGGGCGGTTTACGATATCCAGCTCTCCCCGGTAATACAAAATCCAAGGCGGATCGGCCGTCTCCAGAAGCATCGCCGGATAACGGTCATCCCCGAGCACTACCCATTCGATGTGCAGCTCCTCGTAACGGGATCGCTTGGCGTCCAGTTGAGCTTCGGTTAAATTGCGGAGTCCTCTAACCATTTGTTCGGCCCGGGCCGGGGTTAGGCCGAATTCGAGCCAATCGGCGCTCCTGAGCGAAAGGATATCGCATAATTGAGGAAACTGGCGCATCAGCCTGCCAATCGTCTTCGAACCGACACCTTCCATATGATGCAAGGCAAATAGCATGCTTCGGTTGTCCATATAGTATAGCTCACTCCTTTAGTCAGAAACAACTTTCTTCATTTGTAAGGTCTAGCCAAAATAAAAAAAGCCTCTCAAACCCGTATCCAATACGGATTTGAGAGGCTGCTTGCCATCTCGTCATTGATGCGAAAGGCTGCTTACTTCTTGGTGATGCACTTTTCGAGCAGGCCTTTTTCTTCCAATACGCTTACCAGGGTGGAGCCCATTTCGGAAGGCGTTGGCGCTACTTTGATACCGCAGCGCTCCATCGTTGCGACTTTCTCCGCTGCCGTTCCTTTGCCGCCGGAAATGATGGCGCCTGCGTGGCCCATCCGTTTCCCCGGAGGCGCCGTTTGGCCGCCGATGAAGCCGACAACCGGCTTCTTCATGTTCGCCGCGATCCACTCTGCCGCTTCTTCCTCCGCGGAGCCGCCAATTTCACCGATCATGATCACGGCATAGGTATCCGGATCTTCGTTGAACAGCTTCAGGATATCGATGAACTCGGAGCCTTTAACCGGGTCGCCGCCGATTCCTACGGCAGACGATTGGCCGATGCCGCGAGTCGTCAGCTGATGTACCGCTTCGTAAGTCAGCGTTCCGCTTCGGGATACGACGCCGACATGGCCCGGCATATGGATGTAGCCCGGCATGATGCCGATTTTGCACTCGCCCGGAGTGATGACGCCTGGGCAGTTCGGCCCGATCAAACGGGTCTTTTTGCCTTCCATGTAACGGCTGACTTTGACCATATCAAGCACCGGAATACCTTCGGTGATGCAGATGACGAGATCCAGTTCGGCGTCAACGGCTTCCATGATCGAATCCGCAGCAAAAGCCGGCGGAACGTAGATGACCGAAGCGGTAGCGCCGGTCGCATTTTTCGCTTCCAGTACGGTGTTGTACACTGGAAGAGTTACAGTCGTGCCGTTTTCCAGCGTGAAATCAACATTCGTGCCGCCTTTACCCGGAACTGCGCCTGCTACCATTTGCGTGCCGTACTCCAGGCCGCCCAGCGTATGGAACATGCCTGTCTTGCCTGTCATGTTCTGAGTGATGACCTTCGTATTTTTATCAACCAAAATAGACATGGTTAAAGTTCACATCCTCTAATAGTAATGAAAGAAAAAGGTGCTGTTGCCGAAAGAGATTACTTCACCAGCGCAACGATTTTTTGCGCGCCGTCGGCCATCGAATCCGCAGCCACGATGTTAAGGCCGGACTCGTTCAAAATCTTTTTGCCGAGATCCACGTTCGTGCCTTCCAGACGTACGACAAGCGGACGGTCCAGACCCAGTTCCTTCGCCGCAGCCACAACGCCTTCGGCGATAATGTCGCACTTCATAATGCCGCCGAAAATGTTAACGAAAATTCCTTTTACATTCTCGTCGGACAGGATGATTTTGAACGCTTCGGTTACTTTCTCTTTCGTAGCGCCGCCCCCTACATCGAGGAAGTTGGCCGGTTCGCCGCCATAGTATTTGATAATATCCATGGTCGCCATCGCCAGACCTGCGCCGTTAACCATGCAGCCGATATTGCCGTCGAGCGCGATGTAGCTCAGGTCGAACTTGGAAGCTTCGATTTCCTTTGCGTCCTCTTCGTCCAAATCACGCAGCTCGACGATGTCTTTATGACGGAACAGCGCGTTGGAGTCGAAGTTCAGCTTCGCGTCAAGCGCCATAACGTTGCCGTCTCCCGTAACGACGAGCGGGTTGATCTCGGCGATGGAGCAATCTTTTTCGACGAAGGCCGTATACAAAGCGGTCATGAATTTAACGGCTTTGCCTACGAGCTCGCCCGGAATATTGATGGCATAAGCCAGCTTGCGCGCTTGAAACGCTTGCAGACCGACAGCCGGGTCGATAACTTCTTTGAAAATTTTCTCCGGAGTGCGGGCGGCAACTTCTTCGATCTCCGTTCCGCCTTCTTCGGAAGCCATCATGACGACGCGGCCCGTAGCGCGGTCGACCACGAGACCGATGTAGTATTCTTTCTTAATATCGCAGCCTTGCTCGATCAGAAGGCGCTTTACTTCTTTGCCTTCCGGGCCGGTTTGATGCGTAACGAGGACTTTACCCAAGATTTCCTGTGCGTATGTACGAACTTCGTCGAGGTTCTTGGCAACTTTGACGCCGCCCGCTTTACCGCGGCCGCCGGCGTGAATTTGCGCTTTCACGACAACTACGGGAGTACCGAGCGACTTGGCCGCTTCCACCGCTTCGTCTACCGTGAAAGCCACTTTTCCTTCCGGTACGGCAACCCCGTACTGTTTCAGCACTGCTTTGCCTTGATACTCATGGATATTCATTTAGCAAAATCCTCCTATCGGTAATGACTTACTATATGGAATCGACCCTTCCCAAGCACGGGACGAGTCCACTCGCTAATAAACGTCCGGTTGCCAAACATTAGCATGTCCTAAACGGCAAACCTTTATCATTGTACCACTTTTTTCGAGCGGTTTCCTTATATTTTGTGTTAAATATTTGATACATCTTTTTTATAAGCGTCGAAAAGAATAGTTATTTGGAAAATTAACCATGCATGACAGCGAAACATGTAAAAAGCGCATCGATCCGGTATTCGACATACCGAAATAGATGCGCCGCACGCAGTTTCTGTTATTAATAAGTCGAATTGGTCGGCGTCGCCGCCCGGGGCTCCCGTTCCGCTTGCTTCACGAAACGCATTTCGTTTCCGGTGAAGCTGCATACCATACACTGAATGGTCGGCTCGGTTTCTTCGATGCGCTGCGGCTCGGCCACCTCTTGAACGGTTCCGGAAAGCGCGTCCTTGAGAAAGGGCTGGGAAAAGCTTGAGATCATGCTGAATTTGACACGGTTGGAACGGCAATTCGGACAAAAATAAGGTTTTTCCTGCATGTCATGATCACCTCGTCGATTATTTTTGCCAAATGTACATTTTTTATCCGGAAACGTCCCGGGAGCGGTACGATTCGGTTGCGCCGAACGAGTGGACATATTAAAATAGCAGTTATATGGATAAGGCGGATAAGGAAGCACCTTTGGCCATGAATCGACATGGGAAAGGTGTGTTTATTTATGTACGGAAAAGTGATTAGCGCTTGTCTGCATGGCGTGGACGGAAAGCTGGTCGAAGTCGAGGTGGATCTCAGCAATGGTTTGCCGCAGATGATGATCGTCGGGCTGCCCGACGTGGCCATCAAAGAATCGATGGAGCGTGTCCGGGCGGCGATCAAAAATTGCGGTTTTACGTTTCCTTTGCAGCGGATTACGGTGAATCTGGCGCCGGCGGATTTGCGCAAAGAAGGCTCCGCCTTCGACTTGGCCATCGCCCTGGGCATTCTCAAGACGAGCGGACAGCTGCCGGACGAAGCGCTAAGGGATACGTTGATCATCGGAGAGCTCGCGCTGGACGGTTCCGTCCGATCGGTCCCCGGCGTCTTATCCATGATAGCAACGGCCCGGGAGCACGGAATAGCGCGGGTTATCGTACCGACGGAAAATGCGGAGGAAGCCGCTTGGATCGATGGCTGCGAGCTTCGCTGCGTTCGGCATTTGAGTCAGTTTCGGCGGTCCGGGGGGAGCGAGGAAGCGGCTGCGGCTGGC
>NZ_BILX01000046.1 GCF_004000785.1 Paenibacillus ehimensis NBRC 15659
TGCATCACATTTACGGATTAGCCTGGACGGGAGCGGGCTGCATTAACAAGGTTGAAATCTCTGTGGACGGAGGGGAGAATTGGAACCCCGCCGTTGTTCAACCTGGGCTGGAAGACGCGTACAGTTGGCTGCATTGGAACTATACATGGTTCGCGAATCAGAAAGGGGAATACACGATAATGTCGAGAGCGACGGATTCATCCGGATTCGTTCAACCGGCAAAAGCAAGATGGAATAGAAAGGGATATGGATATAACGCCTATTCCACCGTACATGTCAAGGTAGAGTAAGAATTGGACACCGTGAGGGTATCATCCTTGTGGGATAAACACAGGTCAAGCTGTAAGGTTAGATTTTTAACTTGATAGGAGTATGATGTCCAATTGGACCCTTCAATCCCAACGTCACTTCCCCCCAATAAAATGATCGACATGATCAGGCACGGGCTCCGAAAATCAAGAGTCCCGAAAAAAATCGTCGTTGCAGGTGCAGGCTTGGCAGGGCTTGTCGCAGCTTCCTTGCTGAAGGAGGCGGGTCATAACGTAAAAATTATTGAGGCGGACAATCGGGTCGGAGGACGCATCTACACTTTGCGGGCCCCGTTTACAAATGGATTGTATCTGGAAGCAGGAGTCATGCGCATACCCGAATCACATGATTTAGTCATGGAGTATATTCGGAAATTCGATCTGCCGCTTCAACCGTTTGTTAACGAAACGCCAAATGACATCCTGTATGTGAACGGGATTAAAACAATGCTGTCCAGTTATCATCGTCAGCCGGATATACTTCAATACCCGGTCGCCCCTCACGAAAGGGGGAAAACCGCTCAGCAATTGCTCGATATGGCGGTACAGCCCATCCTTGATTTTATAAATCAAGACCCGATTCGCAATTGGCCTTTGGTAGAGAAATATTTCGATCGCTATTCGATGTATACTTTTTTGAAATATCATCGTCATCGCTTCGGAACCGGACTATCCGAAGGGGCTATCGAAATGATCGGAGTACTTCTCGGCATGGAAGGATTGATGGGACAATCTTTCCTGGGAACTTTGCGATTTTTTATGCCAATGCGACAGCGCTTGTACGAGATTGTAGGAGGCAGCGATCTGCTGCCACGGGCATTCCTTCCGAAATTGCAAGAAGACATCCTGTTCCAGCGGAGAATGACCAAGATGGTTCAACATTCGGACGGAGTGACGATCCAAGCGGTTGATGAGAAAACATTGGATGTCTATCGCATTTCTGGCGACCTTGCGATAGTATCCATTCCATTTCCAGTTCTGAAACTCGTCGAAGTAGAACCGCGACATTCGTTCTCGCACCGCAAATGGAAAGCGATTCGAGAGCTGCACTATACGACTGCTACGAAAATCGGGCTGGAATTCAAAAGCAGGTTCTGGGAAAGAGCCGGCCAATATGGGGGCAGAACGATAACGGACCTGCCCATCCGGTTCACGTATTATCCCAGCCATGGAATCGGCAAACCGGGACCTGCTGTTATTTTGGCAAGTTATACCATGGGGGACGATGTTATGCCGTGGGACGGACTATCGAACGAAGAGCGTATTCGGTATGCCTTACTTCACCTTAAAGCGATCCATGGGGATCAAGTTTATCGAGAATTTGTGAGAGGCTTTTCCGTTAGCTGGGCTCAAAATCCGTTTTCTTGCGGTGGTTGGGCGATGTTCAACCCGGGTCAGCAAACGGAGCTGCACCCATTTGTTGCCACCCCCGAAGGACGCGTTCACTTCGCCGGAGAACATACAAGCCTTACCCACGGGTGGATGCAAGGGGCGATTGAGTCTGGCATTCGGGTTGCTGTTGAAGTGAACGATTTGCCAAGATCCCGGTAGGTACTATGGCGTGAACCGGAGACGTTCCCTCTCGGGGAGTAAGTACGATTTTAACTGTTCAGCTTGGAAATAGCGGCTTTTTTCCTTGACCACTTATACTGCGTTACGCCATACCGGATCTCGAGCTTCATTTCGTTAAAGTTCCGCGTTTCAGCCGAATCACGGCGACCAGCAGCAACACTAGAGGAAGAAGCAACATATGAACAAGCGCATAGGAAAACCAAATTTTCGGGGCAAATTCCAGGAAGAAAGTACGACCATAATTACGCCCAACGGCATGGTTATGGGTTTATAGCTTCTTAACTCACAAGTTTGAGCGAGACCTAACGCAGAGATATAAAAGGTGATTGTCGTTTTTATATAAATGGACAAAAACCAAGCCCCGGCCAACAGCACTTCCACACGTTCCAAAAAATGACCGATACTTATTTTTTTGGCCAGTACAAAGGAAGGATAGAGGTTTCTTGCCGTAAAATCAATGCCAAGAACAAGTATACATAAAGCGGTTAACAGGATTAAAATGACTCCGCCTACGGAAGCCCCCCATACAAGAGAGGCTGTAAATTTTTCAGGGCGGTTGAGAAAAGGGACAAGCATGAGAAAACAAACGAATTCCTGTAAGCTGGAAAATTGCTAAAACCCCGTCGATGTCAATGCGTTCAATTCTATCGCGAACTTCTTGAACTACTTTTTCATTCGCTATTCCGTTTATGTACATGATGGCTACATCGGTTTTAGTCACTTTTCCAACTCGAACTGTTTCTAGCCAAAGATTGGGGTCCTTAATTCTCCGGCGGATTAGAGCGGTATTGGTCCGAAGGGTTTCGGAAAAAGCTTCTCTCGGCCCGCGTACAACCGTCTGAGCGGAGGGCTCGGTGACGCCTCTGTCTTTCCAGCCTCTGGAACTTGCCGTGATCCCGCGGGAAATACCGTCGAGAAGTATAGTAGCGTCGCCGGATAAGAGGGAGCCGAACAAACTCTCAAAGTCGGAGACTTCTTTTATGTCGCCGATAGTGAGAGCGTAATCCTTTAAAACATGGAACATATGCGGATTATTAGAAACAAGTGAAGGTAAGAGTCCGTTTGGAAAACTGTTTTTTTCAAGGCCCAGCACCCCCATGCGTTGAGTTTATAGTCATTCCTTACCTTAAATTTATTTCCAATCTATATTGAAATAAACACTTAATGAATAAAATCGGACCCCCATCGCGTAAAGGATTAAAAAGACACGAATTTTTGAAAGGGATGACTGGGTAATAAAAAAAAGAACAGGGGATCGTTGCACCTGTTCTTTCCAGTGTGGAAGTTGCGCCGCAGCCGTTAATCTCCAAATGCTTTCATAGCGGAAAAGAAACGGTTAATCGCCATCGATGCGGCGCCTACGGCTGAGGAATTCATGCCTAACTTTGCGTAAACGACGTTCATTTTATCGCGATGGAACGAGAGGCTTTGCGAATTCAGCGTTTCGCGTACGGAATCCGCAATCCATTCGGATGCCAGCGACATGCGATTGCCGATCACGATGAGCCCGGGGTTAAACACATTCACCAGATTCGTAATGCCGACCCCCAGCCAATGTCCCGTGTTTGCGAATAATTCCATAACGAGGCGGTTTCCCCGCTTGGCCAGATGCAGCAAAGTGTTTAAGTTGATTTTGTCGATCGCATCGGCGACCTGAATTTTCTCGTCAACGAGTTGGAGGGATTTCGCTTGTTGAAGGACCGCCTTCTCCGAGGCAAACGTTTCCCAGCACCCTCGGCTGCCGCACCCGCACAGGGGCCCGTCCTGCGCCAGGGTCATATGCCCGACTTCGCCGGAAAAGCCGGAAACTCCCCGATACAAGGCATCATTCAAAATAATTCCCGCGCCGATCCCGATTCCTACGCTGAGGTAAATCATATTCGAGACGGAGCGTCCGGCGCCGAATTCCTTCTCGCCCAAAGCTCCGACGTTCGCTTCGTTATCAATGGCGATCGGCAGGTTGAATTCCTGCTGAAGCATGTTCTGGAGGGGAACGTCGGTCCATCCCAGATTGGGGGCGGACAGTATATTTCCTTGATCGTCGACAAGACCCGGCACGCCGACACCGATTCCAATAATGCCGTAGGGAGACGCGGGTGTTTTTTTGATGAGCGAATGAATGCATTTCTTGAGTTTCTCCGTTACGGTCTCCACGCTCAAATCGGTCATTTCGATTTTTTTCTCCTTTACGACGGTACCGCCTAAATCGGTGACCATGGCCAACATATAATTGACGCCGAGATCCACGCCCAGTGCGTAGCCTGCTCGCTGGTTAAACAGCAGCATCATCGGTTTCCTTCCGCCGCTGGATTCGCCGAGCCCGATCTCGGTGACAAAATGGCTTTCGATCAATTCGTTGACAAGGGAAGATACCGTCGTTTTATTCAATCCGGTTTTAACGGAAATATCCGCCCTGGAAATCGGAAAATGATGACGTATCGTATCGAGCACAAGGGCTTTGTTCATTTTTTTCATCAACTGCAAATCGCCGGTGATCTTCATGGTATCCTCCAAAGGCCGCTATTTGGTTCTTTTTTCTTTATCATAACATGGATTATAAAAAATAAAAGATTAACTTACTTTGTTTGCTAGACAAACAAAGTTTCCGATGCTAATATGAGATTGGGCCATTATTCCAGCATAGGGAGGAATCGATATGAGTTATTTCAATACGGTGGGCAAGATCCCGTACGAGGGGAAAGATTCCAAAAATCCGTTGGCGTTTAAACATTACAACAAATCGGAAATCGTGCTTGGCCAAACGCAAGAGGAGCATCTTCGTTTTGCCGTAGCCTATTGGCACACCTTGACAGGCGGGGGCAGCGACCCGTTTGGTGCGGATACGGCTATCCGTCCCTGGGCCGATTACACCGGGCTGGATTTGGCCAAGGTACGTGTCGAGGCCGCCTTTGAATTTTTTGAGAAGATTGACACTCCTTATTTTTGCTTCCATGACCGGGACGTTGCGCCTGAAGGGGATTCACTGAAAGAAACGAATCGCAATCTGGATGTGATCGTGGCGTCCATAAAAGAGCATATGAAAGGAAGCGGCGTGAAGCTGCTGTGGAATACGGCTAATATGTTTACGAACCCGCGATTCGTCCATGGCGCGGCAACGACCTCCAATGCGGACGTGTACGCGTATGCGGCTGCCCAGGTGAAAAAGGGGCTGGAAACGGCGGTAGAGCTGGGCGCGGAAAATTATGTGTTCTGGGGTGGACGCGAAGGATACGAATCGCTCCTTAACACGGATTTGGAGCTCGAGCTGGACAATTTGGCGAGATTTTATCATATGGCGGTCGCTTATGCGAAAGAAATCGGGTTTACGGGGCAATTTTTGATCGAACCGAAGCCGAAGGAGCCGACAAAGCACCAATATGATTTTGATGCGGCGACCACGATTGCATTTCTGCAAAAATACGGTCTGCAGGATCATTTCAAGCTGAATCTCGAAGCCAATCACGCAACGCTGGCCGGACACACCTTCGAGCATGAACTGCGTGTGGCCCGCTTGCACGGGATGCTCGGTTCCATCGACGCGAACCAGGGTGATTTGCTGCTTGGCTGGGATACGGATGAATTCCCGACCGATCTGTATGCGGTTACTCTCGCGATGTACGAGATTTTGAAAAACGGAGGCCTCGGATCAGGCGGCGTGAACTTCGACGCGAAGGTCAGAAGATCGTCGTTCGAGCCGGAAGACTTGTTCCACGCGCATATCGCGGGGATGGATACGTTCGCCAAAGGGTTGAAAGTGGCCGCCAAACTGATGGAGGACCGTTTTTTTGAGAACATTACGGAGGACCGTTACAGCAGCTTCAAGAGCGGCATCGGCCTGGACATCGTGTCGGGCAAAGCGGATTTCCGCCAATTGGAGCAATATGCGCTCGGAAATCAAACGATAAGCAACAAATCCGGCAGGCTTGAACGGATCAAAGCCGAGCTGAACGAGTACATTTTTTCCGTATAAATCGGGCGAAGGACCGGTTCCGTAGGAGGATGGAGCATGAAATACGTCATAGGGATTGATTTGGGCACCGGCTCGGTTAAGGCACTTCTGGTAGACCAAGAAGGGAAGGTTCGCTGCGAGTCGTCGCGAAGCTATCCGCTGCTGCACGAACAGCCCGGGTTTAGCGAACAGGAGCCGGAGGCATGGGTTGATCAAACCGTGGAATGTTTGCGCGCGTTGGTGCGGGAGTCGGGAGTGGAGCCCAAGGAAATCGAAGGAATTAGTTTCTCGGGACAAATGCATGGTCTGGTTTTGCTGGATGAGCAAGGGAACGTCCTTCGGCCTGCTATTTTATGGAATGACACGAGAACGACGGCGCAGTGCAGGGCCATTGAAAGCAAGCTTGGACCCAAGCTGTATCAAATAACGAAAAATGCCGCATTGGAAGGCTTTACGCTTCCGAAAATCATTTGGGTTCAGGAGCATGAACCGGAGGTGTGGGGCAAAGCGGCGGTGTTCCTGCTTCCCAAAGATTATTTGCGTTATCGCCTTACAGGCAAGCTGCATATGGATATTTCCGATGCGGCCGGCACGCTGCTGCTCGATGTGATGCGGAAGCAATGGAGCCGGGAAATTTGCGATACTTTCGGCATCGACATGAGCCTGTGTCCGCCGCTTGCGGAATCGCTGGATTTCGTCGGCTGCTTGCTTCCGGAAATCGCGAGCCGGACGGGGCTTGCGCCGGATACGAAAGTGTATGCGGGAGGGGCCGATAATGCTTGCGGCGCGGTCGGGGCCGGTATTTTGAGGAAGGGCGACGCTCTGTGCAGCATTGGGACCTCGGGTGTCATTTTATCCTATGAGGATCGGGAGAAAGATTTTACAGGGAATATCCATTTCTTTAATCACTCGCAGCCGGACGGTTATTATGCGATGGGCGTCACGCTTGCGGCGGGATACAGCCTGGATTGGCTCAAGAAAACGATTGCAGCCGGGGAAAGCTATGAAGACTTTTTATCGAAGGTTTCCGAGGCGCCGGCCGGTGCGGGAGGGCTGCTGTTTACGCCGTATCTCGTCGGGGAGCGAACGCCTCATGCGGATTCCGTGATCAGGGGCAGCTTTATCGGGCTGGACGGCTCGCAGCGGCGCGAGCACTTGGTTCGGGCCGTGATGGAGGGAATTACCTTCTCTTTGCATGAGTCTGTCGAGCTGTTTAGAGGAGCGGGAGTTGAAGTAGGGAAGATTGTCTCCATCGGCGGCGGGGCAAAAAATGACGTCTGGTTGCAAATGCAGGCCGATATTTTCCAAGCTCCGGTCGTGAAGCTGAACAACGAGCAGGGCCCCGCGTTAGGAGCGGCCATGCTTGCCGCGGTCGGCTGCGGCTGGTTCGACAGCATCGCGGAGTGCGCAGACCGGTTCGTCGGCTATGACCGGCAATTCGAACCGGACCCGAAGCGCGCGGCGGTGTATCGGGACTTGTTCGGAATTTATCAATCGATTTACACAAGCACCCGGGACTTGAATCGGAGATTACAGGCATATAGATAATCGGCACAAGCTGGAAGGCAGGCGAAATTTCATTCGGCCTGCCTTCCAGCTTACGCCGAGCCCGTTAGCCCCGGCGTTGTAAATCTCCAGAAGCAGGTCGTCTATGCAATTAATTTAGATAAAAAATACAAAATACATCGCGTAAAATTATATCGCGGGGTTAAAAACTTTGTGTCACTAATAAGAGTAAGTAAGCCTCTTTGGTAATTACATCAATACATGTTCACAAAACCCGTATTTTGTACATATGTCTATGAATTGGTTCTAGTCTTAGAACTACTAACTACTCACTTTCTTTTCCGGTTTCCGATTCCAATCAATAATTCAGGTTAATTCTAAAGGATTATTTTCCTAAATTGTCGTCGTCTTGGGATCCTTGTGCACTAGTGATCAAGTAATCCCTTTCCTTAAATTTCCGTTTATCTGCAAATTGTTCAAATTTCGTAGCATCTTGTAAGGAAAGACTTTTGGGAAGTCGTTCACTTAACCATACCTCCCCATTTCATCTTAGCACAAAACATTTAAATCTTTTCCTTCCAGGGGTCCCGCAAGCCTTCGGATGTGACCGGCTTAGCGTTTTTTCTTACTCTAAGCAAATAAATTTTGTTGAAGTAGTTTATCGAAGAACTTCGCGGATATAACCTCGTGCTAATTTTATGGGTACTTGATCCAGATCTCTGCGGATGTGTATCCGTACTCCCTTTTAATTATTTACTGAGCGAGATTTGGTGATAAGAATCGTTTGTTATTTGCATGGTCGTGGTATAGAGATATTCAAACCTCTTTCTTCCAGTATTTCCGCTACATCTCGATAACTCAAACTATATTCCAAATACCATCTAACCGTTAACAAGATAATTCCTGCCTCATAATGTTTCCATTTAAACAAATTGGATGTCGTTTCCATATTTGTTTGGCCCCACCCCACATTTTCAGTTCAGCCTCAAATACGCGAACGGCGTGAACTTTGTCGATCATGACGCAGACTGGGGAGGACGGTACATCCTCTTGAAACACAATTGCTTTTTCCTCCCATTTCGGCATATACCTTGAAGCGGCTTCTTGGGCAACGGACCGGAGATCGACCGGATTTGAGGGAATGGCCGCTTTCAAATCGCTCTCCGCCACAGCCAGACGGTGAATGTCCTCCACCAGAAAAACGAGCCGCTCTACCTCGTGGTAACATTTATCGAGCGTTTCGGGCTTTGCGGAGAGGACGCCGTCTTTCATTGCTTCCATATAGCCGCGTACCGTGGAAAGCGGATTTCTGAGCTCGTGGGCTACGTCCGCCACAAGGCTTCGCCGGAGCTGTTCGATCCTCTCAAGCTGCTTGCCCATTTGGTTGAATGAACGAGCCAAATCGCCGATTTCGTCGTTCGATCGAATCTCTGCCCGCACGGTATAATCCCCGCTCGCGACTCGCTCAGTCAGCTTCCGCATCCCGGACAAGGGGCGGACGATCGAACGGATGAACAGCCAGTTAATCCCAATGGAGAGGGGAACGATGACTAGACTGGTATATAGAAAATAACGCCCCGTAGCCGATCGGAACATGAGGAAATTTTGGTACACCATCAAGCGGTTTTCTTCTATCAGTTGAAGCGTGTACTGACTAAATCCGATGCTGATTCCGGCTGCCAGCAAAATTAAGACTAGCGCGTTAAGCGCCAGGAGCTTGTAAATGAGTTTGATTTTCACCGTTTACCCTTCCTTTAACCGGTAGCCGATGCTCCGGACGGTTTCAATGAGATCGAATCCGGGATCGGTATCACGGATCTTTTGCCGGATATTGCCGATATGCACATCCACGATGCGGTCGACAACATCTTTATCGCCCAGCGGATACAGCACGTTCAGCAAATGCTCGCGGGTACAGACTTTTCC
The DNA here is from genome assembly GCF_004000785.1 of Paenibacillus ehimensis NBRC 15659. Lineage (GTDB taxonomy): Bacteria > Bacillota > Bacilli > Paenibacillales > NBRC-103111 > Paenibacillus_G > Paenibacillus_G ehimensis. The sequence continues at coordinate 9,262 of NZ_BILX01000046.1, forward strand.
TTGCATTTTGAGCAAGGTGATGACGATTTGCGCTTCCTGGTACGTGAATTGCAGGGGCGCTTTCTTCCAATAAAACCGATGGCTTTCGGAATCGTATGACAAATTCGCGTTATTGTTCACAATGAGCCCCGAAGCTTTCCGCTCCGACGTACGCATCCGGCGTAGAATTGCCTGCATCCGGGCGACGAGTTCTCTCGGGCTGAACGGTTTGCACAAGTAATCGTCGGCTCCGCGTTCGAAACCCCGGATTTTGTCCTCTTCCTCGATTTTGGCCGTAAGCATGACTATAGGCGCGCTGCTGATTTTGCGAATTTCCCAGCATGCCGTAGTGCCGTCCATGAAAGGCATCATAATATCCAGAATGATGAAAGATGGAGCCTCAGTTTTCACCAGTTCAACAGCTCGCTGCCCGTCGCTCGCGGCAAGCACTCGGCAGTTCAGTGCCCCAAAGTATTCCTGCAAAAACGAGACGAGCGAAGCATCATCGTCCGCAATCAGAATAGGACCTTCAAGCTGCAGCTTGTCCATCGGAACATCACCTCCACGGCTATCATTTTATCATACATGATGCTTTCGTGTTCTTTATATGATCTTTACAATTCTCCGTTACATTGGTCAAGAGCCCGGTCTTACGTTGGCTAAAAACTTTTTCAGAGAGGCGATGAGTGAATGATGGTAAACAAAATGATAAAACCTGTACTTTTTGCCGGAATGGTACTTTCCGCTATTCAACCGGCGATTATTTTTGCTGCTGATAACAATCCGGCTTCGATCCCGGCTGCGGGAAACAACACCGCTGCGGCAATCCGCCCCTTTGACGGCGAGATTATCAATAACTCGTTGGCCGTAAGTCCCGACGAGCAAACTGCGGTTGTCTCGGATAGTCGTCAGCCATGGATTCGAGTCTATGATCTTGCCAAAGGAACTTTGCGTAAGGAGATCAGCGGCTTTGTCACACCAAGAAACATTATTTTCATTAACGGCGGTTCGCAGTTTGTTGTTTCGGATAGCACAATGGGCACCCTGCGATTTTACAACACGGAAGACCTGGCATTGAAGGATGAAGTTGCGGTAGGTCAAGGCGCATTTGGAACTGATGTCACCGCGGACGGAAATACCATGTATGTCAACAATGAAGCCAAAAGTACAGTAACGGTTGTGGATCTCGGGCAGCATAAGACGACCGCTGTCATTCCGGGATTCTCCCAACCTCGTCAAGGGATAAAAGTATCTCCCGACGGTCGTTATGTGTTTGTTACTAACTTCAAGGGAGACAAGGTATCGGTTGTGGATGTCAAAACCAATGCAATCGTCCATGAGATCTCCGGATTCTCGATGATTCGAGCGATTTCAATATCCGCCGATGGCTCTACCATGTATGCGGCAAACAGCGGGCGTAATAGTATTGCCATCGTGGACATCTCGCAAGGCAAAATCATTGGCGAGGTAAAGGTTGGGCGCGATCCTTACGGCGCATCCCTTTCTCCTGATGGAAAGGTCCTTTTTGCCAGCAACAAGTTGGATAATACCATTAATATAATCAGCACCTCCGACAACAGCATCATCGGGACCATTAAAGGATTTTCAGAGCCCCGGCAAGCGATCAGCTTCAGCAAGGATGGAAACTTTGCTTATGTCCTTAATCGCGATCTCTCCATTTCTCGAGTGGATGCGAAGGCCGGTATGATTCTCGATACTGTAAGCGATAAAGATCATACTTATTATGATGTCAAGGTCAATGTTAAAGGCAATCCGATTCAAAGTGAAGAGTATCCTTATTATAAATCCAAAGCCGACATCATTTATGTTCCCGTACGTTTCGTTTCAGAGGCTTTGGGTGCAACAGTGGAATGGAACAATGATTTTCAAACCACTCAAATCAACTACAACGGTAAAATCAATTCAGTTAACGTAGGAGGTAAAACCGCATTGGCAGGCGATCAACAGATCCAACTCGATGGTCCGGTTGAAAAAAGCGGGGAACGCACCTTTGTTCCGTTAAGCTTTATTTCGAAAGTCTTGGGAGCTAGCGTAAAGTGGGATAATCCAAGCAGAACAGTAAATATTACGCCGGTTAAGTAATGATATAAAACGAAGCGGTTGTGGTGCAAAAATAATAAAACGATTGTCATATTTGTAGTTTGTAAGAAAATTTATGCAATTAATCCGAACAATTTATGGATCCATTCAACATCAGAAAGAACAGGTGATATTTCAACCTGTTCTTTCCGTAGCATATGAAAAGCTTCAATTCCCGTGTCGGATCGACAGTTGTTCCGCTGAAGATCACTCGACCTCTGGAATGGAATCAGACTTCTTCCGGCAAATAATAGTTCTCTGGCTCTTCCCTGCCACTTGGCGGAGCTTAGAAATTATGAAAATCGATTTGTGAAAGCAACTTACCCATCGATTTGCTTTTTTTGGTTAATACACTTTTTTAAAGGAAGGTTTCCATTCTGACAAAATATTTCAGCTGATATAGCTAGTATAGAATGTTTTTTGTTATAAGAAACGGCTTCGACCATATAAACTACGTCACCTTCAACAAAAGCCACCAATACGCTTGGCGGCTTTCATCGGAACTTGAGTTTAATGAGCATTGTTTTTTCATAATTTAATGCTTTTTAATACCACGGACTAACGCCCCTGAAACTCAATGTCTCAGAGGCGCTACACTTCCTTTATATTTCAATTATCTCGAAGGTTTGAAATCAAACACTAGATTCAAATATCGTTGGCTGTCGCTAATTCGGACTCCGTACCGCCAGTGTTTAGTACGCTTCTAGGCTCCACCAACATGATATGGCATTCCTTTTCAGCAGAAGGCTTCATCTCGACTCCCCTCGGGACGATAAACATCTCACCCTTGGAAATTTTCACCTGACCATCACGAAAATCAATGATCATTTCCCCTTCGATCGTCATAAATACCTTATCTGTCTCTTCATGAACGTGCCATTCATACTCCCCTGCAATCTTAACGAGCTTAAATTGATGGTCATTTATTTGTCCAATGACTTTAGGAGACCATTGATCGTTGAATTTAGATAGCTTCTCATTCAGATTAATAGCTTGGTAATAGATAGTAATCCCTCCCTATTTTTTCGACAAGGAACCTGTTATATTTTGCAAAGCGTATTGGATAGCTAATGGGCCGCCGGTAATAGCGGAACTATCCATTAAATAGACATTGCCTTTCTTTACGGCATTCATAGCATTCCATACATTACTTTGATTGAATTCATTCATTAATTTATCCTTTTTCGTAATGTCGCCTATAAGGAAAATATGGTCTGCTTGGATAGTGGAAATGACTTCAAACGTAGTAAATTTATTATTATCCCCTTTAAATGTATGATCTGGTTTAAGCCCCAGTCCCTTTTCCTTATCAAACGCAAGCGTATAGACAGGATTGCCTTCACCTAGAACATTAAAGGTTTTTCCATCCCAAGACAATATAAGCGCTACTGACTCTCCTTGCATCGACTTTAAGGCTTCGCGCCCCGTTGCGATTTCTTTCATCATGTTAGCAATTACTTTTTCCGCTTCGTCTTCTTTTCCAATAATCTCGGCTACTGTGCGGAGTCCATATTGCCAATTGTCATAGATGCTCTTGGAGTTTAACGTAATGACTGGCGCAATCTTTTCCATTGATTCACGAAATTTTTCATGATATTCTGTCGCTAAAATAATATCAGGCTGAACTGATAAAATTTTTTCAATATTCGGAGACGTTTTTTCTCCTAATTCTTCAGTTGAATCCATCTTCCCTTTTAAATAAGCTAAAGTAGATAGATACTCCTTTTCAGTAGAAGCAGCCGGCGGCTCACCTAATGCAGCTAATATTTCAGGATAAAAATACCATAGTCCGGCTATTTTTCCGGGTTTTTTCTTGATAACAATGTCTTTGCCTATGGCATCCTTAAATGTTCTTGGCCAAGCAGTTGAATTTGCATTGACTGCTGAAGCAGAGGCGCCATTTGTAGTTGATCCTTTGTTTTTAGCAGGCGCGTCATTGCAACCTGCCAGTATGCCTGCTAATAATAGCATTGAGATTAGCAGGCCTTTCATCTTTCGCATACCCTATTCCTCCAACCTATTGTTTTCTTCGGCCTGCCATTAGTATAGTGAAGTCATTTTTAGATTAGAATGGATGCCTGTTGAAATTAGCATGGATTATTGATGAACTTCTCTCGATATTCAGTTGGAGAAATACCCGATTGTTTCTTGAACGCTCTACTAAAATAAAAGGGGTCAGCAATGCCAACCGTTTGCGCAATTTGTTGTACAGGCGCTTTACTTGTAAATAGCATTTCTTGCGCCATGCGAATACGATATTTTAATAAATATTCTGCCGGCCCCATACCTGCATGTATTCTAAATACATAAGAAAGTCGATTTCGGTTAACGTTATATTGTTCTGCAAGCGATGCCACTGTAAGGCTTTGATAATAGTATTCATGAATATAATTACATACCCGCTCGAATAAAGTATGGGATTCACAGCTATTTTGCCTGTTAGCAACACATAATAAGGTTTCATTCAGTACATCGCGAAATAGCATTTCGGTCTGAAACTTCGAAATGCCTCCCCGCTGATTATACACATGCCAAAGACGCGTAATTAATTCGATAAGACGAGGAGATTGTCCGGTTAATAGTTCAAAATGCTGATGAGAAAAGCTTGACTCTTCCAGTTTCGAGTCACATATCCGGTACAACACAAGAATATATTCCCAGTCGGTTCTGCCGAACGTTTTTTGATCTAGTTTCATATTTGCACCCCCGTGCACAACTTTTCCTGGCGAAAAGATATAGGGCGTGCCATTAAATTGAAATTGGATCTTCCCTGTAAGTGGAAACACAAATCCAGGAAAAGAATCTGTATAGTCAGCATAAGGCACACCTGGATCTTTAGCATATCTATATACTCCTTCTACTTGAAAAGGAATGTATGCAAAATGCTCCGCTAACTGATTCACGTCGATTTTCATATTTCGTACCTCATTTCATTAGTAATGCCAGTTAACCTGAGATTGATCGTTATGCACCCTGTGCAGCTCTTGACCACAAGCAGTACTTACGATTCAACAAGCCATTGTCCGAATCTCCTCCTTTAACTTGGCTGTGTAATCAATAATCTGCCGCTGGAATGAGGAAATTGACAAGAGGACTCTCGTCTATTTCAGACTATTGATAACGATTATCATTGTCAAGCCCACTTAAGTTTAAGTATAAAAAAACAGCTCGATGCGATTCACGATGGACAACAAAAAAACACCAACGTCGTTCACGGTGGTTTAGTCTGTTTAGTTATTTAAAATTAACTTTAGTAATCGCATGCTATTCAAAATGACGATGAGCGCGGCTCCCGTGTCGCTAATGGCCGCAATCCATAACGTAAGCAAATCCGGGAAAATCAAGATCAGCGCCGCAGCGCGTTCCGGCTAAGTTTAACGGTATGGGGCAGTTTTTCTAAATTATCCGCCATTAACACCATATCGGCCGTTTCCATAGTGCCAGTCCCCCCCATCGCAATCCCTAGATTAGCGATTGCAAGTGCCGGTGCATCATTGATGCCATCCCCCCGAGGCAACTCGGAGGTTTATTGGTCCTTGTGATGAGCTGCCGCTCGTCGTTACTCGGGAGAACGGCTCCTTGGCGTAAGGGCCTCCACGTCGCACCTTGCTACCTTATCGGGAATAATAGTATGTTATGCAACCAACTTTGCTTCACGTAAAAATTGAAGCAAAAGTGGTTGCATAACAAAAAAGCCTTGATTTACAAGGCATTTTAGTTTAATGCACTTGCAGTAACTTTGTGTATAGCCAGTCATATAGTTCAAGTCCTGGACTGCTGCTGTTTTATTGAACAAACATTCCCAGCTGAAACGTAATGTTCAAAGTGATTAAGTTTTTTGCCGATTAACTTTTTTAACGCATTCTAATTCAGGGAGACAAGATAGTCGGCAAGTTTATCGAAAGTACCCTCAAGATCTTGTTGAAGCATTGGAGCCATACCGTTGTAGGTTTCTTGTTCCTCAGCGGAAGCGTTCACAGGCCAACCTTTCAGTTTTAAAACAGTTTTACCTTCGTCATCTTCTAGCGTTATGATATTCATAATTTCAAGAGGCCAGCTCACGCTAAAAGGCGCTCGGACCGTATTGCCTTGCTCATCGGAAAAGGATTGGATATAGGCCACTTTCTCAGGTTCGACAACCTCTTGGTATGCAAATTTTCTCCACATAACCAGATTTCCGTCAGGAGACGTCTGAAAACCTAAAAACTCGCCACCTGATCGAGCGTCCATTTTAACGACTTCGAGGGTGAACCCCTTTGGTCCCCACCATTTCGCGAAATGTCCGAGCTCTGTCCACGCTTTAAATACGAGTTCGCGAGGGGCATCGAATACACGTGTAAATGCAATTTCGAACGATTGATTCAGATTGTTATCCATGAAAATCCTCCTTGTTTTTTGAAGGGAACTATTCCCCTACTTTGCTACAGAGTGCTTGATGCCTGAACCAGAAGATCGGCCATGAGATCGTAATCGGGTGTATCCTCTTTACGGACTTTTAGCCGTTTTGGAAAGAGTTAGAGACTGAACGAAGATTTTCACGTTCTCTTGTATGAACTGATCGAGACTCATATCAGGATAATCGTTACCAGCTTCCAAATCGTTAATGAACGCGCCATATTGAGCCATTAAGAATGTAAACGCCTGCATGTTGGGGTTCGTACAGGCTATTTTTCCTTTTTCGCACATCGTTATAAAGTAATCTGTCAAATACATCAACAGTTGGCGAGGATGGAAATAATCCCCCTCCCACTGTAAGATTCCTACAAGTATTTTACCATGATGTGTCCATCTTTTGGGATTATTTAACTCTTTTTTTAAATCAAATGTCGGGCTGAGTTAGATTGAATATAGTTCGATATTGCCCTCTTTCAAAGCATTACGTTGTTCTTGAAGCCGTCGGATTTCATCTCGCAGACGTTCGATAGTTTCATAGATCTTGCACTGTACCCGCTGCAATCTTCAATGCGCTAAATGTTGTTTCACCTCGCACATGAGCGGCGCTGCTTCTTTCTATCGCAGACACCTCATCCGGTATCCTAGTGTACGTTAGCGATAGAAGTCAACCATATCTCCAAACAGCCGTTTGATAAATTCAAGCTCGCTTTCGTTGTATCTTTCCAAAAATTCATACATTCTTTGCTTTTCCTTCGTATGGAGCTCATCATGAGCAGCAAATAGCTTTTTGCCGACAGGCGTTAGCCGAAAATACACTTCCTTTTTGTTATCGTTGAGTTGGGCTTTTCGCACCCAACCTGCCTTTAGCAATTTATTTGCGATCTTGGAGGTATTCCCTTTGCTTAAATTCATCCTTTCCGCGATGGAAGTGACATTGATCGGCTCCTGCTCTCCGATGCACGCAATGGTGTGCAGTTCCGTCATGTTCAATCTGAATTCCGGTTCGATATGCTTCCGGATATCCTCGAGGTATGTTGCAGTTATTCGGGTTTCATATTGCTCTTTTTGCTGAAGAAACTGAACGAAAAACTCATGAATTGCGGTTTTGTTTTTATTGGCAGTATCCATGGTTATGCTGGCTCCTCGACTCATTTGTTTCATTATAGCATAGATTATTTTCTGAGAAACAAACGGGCATGCTCATATCGGGGTTGACAGGATAAGGAGTGACCCAGTACAATAAAATTGTTTCATATGAAACAATAATTATATATTATTTTTATTTCAACCTTTTTTATAAGGATTAAAAAGAGTTCACATGAAACAATAATTGATAAAGGAGGTTCTGCCGGAAACACTTATCCACTTTTCAAGAGAAGATTTATAAATATGGAAATGGAGCATACTTGCTTATGGAAATCGTGAATCCAAAGACATTGACGGATAAGGTTACATCTGTAATTTCTCATGTCGTGGTAACTACTGCCTCTAAATTAGCCTTCATCTCAGGTCAGGTTTCTGTAGATGAAACAGGAGCATTGGTCGGTTCAGGGGACTATTACGCGCAAGCGATTCAAGTGTTCACCAATCTAAAGTATGCATTGGAAGCCGCGCGAGCGGAGCCATCGTACATTGCAAAAATGAATATATTTGTGGTAAACCACAACCCGGAATTGATTTCGATTATTTTTGACGCCGGATTTCATGTGTTTGGCCCTAACTGGCCGAAGACAGCAAGTACCTATATAGGCGTTCAAGCACTAGCCGATCCTGAATGGCTTATCGAAATAGACGCTATCGTGATCTTCCCATAATGTTTTAAGAAAAGAGGTTATTTATATGAAATATGATGTCATCCTTATCGGTGGCGGACCTGTCGGTATGATGTTGGCTGGAGAATTGGCATTAGCCGGTGTAAAGGTCTGCGTCATTGAGCGATTAAAAGAGACAACTCCATATTCACGTGCGCTTACAGTACATCCACGAACCCTTGAAATATTAGATATGCGTGGAGTGAAATCAAAATTAATCAGTAAAGGCCGCTTACTTTCAGGAGGGCATTTTGCCGGATTAGAAACTCCTTTGGATTTCTCGGTGTTGGATTCATCTTCCAATCACACTCTCTTTTTACCGCAGAGTGAGACGGAGAAGGTGCTGGAGGAATGGGCTCTTAGCCTTGGCGCAGAGGTCTGGAGAGAGGTTGAGGCTCTATCTGTGCATCAGGATGAGGATGGGGTCGACGTTAAGATCGCGGGACCTAATGGAGAAACAACGTTAAGATCTGCTTATGTGGTAGGTACGGACGGAGCCAGAAGTTTGGTTCGCAAACATGCAAATATATCATTTGAAGGTACAGACGCGACCTTCACGGCTATTCTGGGGGATGCCGTTCTATCTGATTTGGCTCCTATGAGTGTCATATCCCGGATTACAGAAAAAGGTTTGGTCAGCATCATGCCGATCAATGATCATATGTATCGGGTCTTAATTATCGATATGGAGAGACGTAACATCTCTAAGGATGAGACCGTTACATTTGAAGAGTTTCGTTCATCGATCATCCGTACAACCGGAAGCGACCTGGGATTGAACGATGTGAAATGGATGTCCCGTTTCGGAAATGCGACGCGGCAAGCGGGACGCTATCGGAATGGTCGATTGTTTTTGGCGGGAGATTCGGCGCACATTCATTTTCCGGCTGGTGGACAGGGAATGAACGTCGGCTTACAAGAAGCGATGAACTTAGGCTGGAAGCTTGCAGGAGCAATCAAAGGCTGGGCTCCGGACTGGCTATTGGACAGTTATCATACCGAACGTTTCCCATGGAATACGGCCTTGCTCCGGAATACCGAGGTCCAAACCCTGCTTCTGGACGTGACTCCTCCCATCACGGAACTGCGAAGGATGCTGGCTAGGCTTATTCAAATACCGGAGGCTAATTATCAAATCGCCGCACAAGTTTCCGCAATTGATGTACATTATGCTCCAGACGCCGAAGCGCCTCCCCATCCTTTAAACGGCAAACGTTTCAAGGATCTAAGCTTAAAGCTGAAAGACGGGCAATGGATTAACTCCTATCCGTTCCTACACAAAGGTACTTTTCTTCTGTTGCACTTCCATTTTAATGAACAGAATAGCGGTCAATGGGAAACGTATAGCAATCTTCAAGTTGTACATGCATCTTTGGCTGAGGCAGACGCGGATTGGAACGACGTCCACACGGCACTTATTCGGCCGGATGGACATATTGCCTGGGCGATTTCTCTATCAGATCCGAATCCAATGCAAACAATAAATGAAGGAATCACTCGCTGGTGCGGACACATTACGGATTAGTAATTCGTTTGAGGTGTGTAACCGCCTCCCCCTTACCCAGCTAAGGCAAGACTGTCCTTTACATCAATGGAATCAAGTTCTTGTCCTCAGGTTGGGATAAAACTTGATTCCTTAAATCCCCCTGCGTTATGGCTATCTTAGTTTTGTAGACGGGCATCTTCGTAGCCATTCTCATCGGTAATTGTCTAACGACAGAACTTTGTAATATTAGCCTCGTGTTATTCCCTCAATAAGTTCTAAATCAATTTTTAGTTGCCTTCTTAGCATGAGCGCAAACGACTCCGAGTATTTCTCCAGTACTTTATGTGGTTGATTGCTTTATCGCGGTTTTCAAAATAAATAATTGCTTTGATATTATCGGAAGACGCTTCAAAAATTTTATCTAACGCATTCGGCTTTCGGAAACATGATCCCGACCTTAATCCAGGTTGTACGAATGTCCCTTGAAACGGTTCTTTAATACGAGATTAGCCGGTCGCGCCGGACCGTAGCTGCCGCAAGTAGCCGGCGCGTATGACCAGGAAGTACGCGATCTGAATGATCGCGAACGCGCTCAACACGATTGTCGACTCCTTGACGAGCGTAAAATTGAACATGCCCTGCAGCGCCGTCGGTGCCACCGCCCGTGAATGAGCGCGACGGCGATCGGCAGGAAGAACAAAATCGCCATCTAGCGAAGCAATTACTTAAAAAATGAGGCCATTTCCTCCCCCAACCCTCCACAAAAAATGGACATTTCCGTTCCCATGAAACGGATGTCCACATGAAGGCGTTCATGCGGTTTGGGACATATGGGTTATCATCCAACGACAGCAACAGCTAACCGCCAAGATAAGCCGTCTTGACCTGCTCACTGGAGGCTAACTCCTCCGGCGTGCCGGAAAGGACAACGCTGCCTGTTTCAATGACATAAACGCGGGTGGCGATGGATAACGCCAGATTGGCATTTTGTTCCACCAGCAGAACAGTCGTACCGTTGCGATTGATTTCTTCGATAATGGCAAAAATCGTTTTCACAAGCAGCGGCGCAAGCCCCATGGAAGGCTCGTCAAGCAGCAGGAGCTTGGGGCGCGCCATCAGCGCCCGTCCCATAGCTAACATTTGCTGTTCACCGCCGGACAGCGTCCCGGATAGCTGCTTGCGACGCTCATGCAGACGCGGGAAGAGTTCGAATACTTTTTGCAAATCATGCCGAATACCCATTGTATCTCTTCTGACGTAGGCGCCCAGTTCCAAATTTTCCAGCACGGACATATTCGCAAACACACGGCGGCCTTCCGGTACATGGGAAATTCCCGCTTTGACAATATCTTGCGCCGTTTTCCCGTTCATCGAAACGCCGGTATAATGGATGGAACCACGGTTAGGCTTTAGCAGACCGGAAATCGTTTTCAGAAGCGTACTTTTGCCTGCCCCGTTGGCTCCAATCAAGGTAACAATTTCTCCATGACGAACATCCAGCGTGACCCCTTTCAGAGCTTGAATATGCCCGTAGTACACATCAATTTGCTCCACGTTCAACATGGTTGCTTGCTACCTCCTCTCCCAAGTAGGCCTCGATCACCTTGACATGGTTGCGGATGTCCTCCGGCGTTCCTTGCGCAATAAGCTGTCCGTGATCCAGTACGTAAATCCGCTCGCAGATGCCCATGACCAGCTTCATATCGTGCTCAATCAACAAAATCGTCAAATCCAGTTCATGGCGGATAAACGCGATCAATTCCATGAGCTGGCGCGTCTCTTGTTGATTCATGCCTGCCGCAGGTTCGTCCAGCAAGAGCAGCTTGGGCCCGGCGGCCAACGCCCTGACGATTTCCAGACGGCGCTGTTGTCCGTAAGGCAAGTTCTTAGCCGTTTCATGCATGCAAGTTTCCAATTGGAACATCCGCAGAAACTGAATCGCCTTCTCTTCCATTTCTTTCTCACCGGCAAAATGGGACGGAAGCCGCAAAATAGAGCTCACCATCGAATGCTTGGCCAAGGAATGGTAGGCGATTTTCACGTTGTCCAATACGGAAATCTCATTAAAAAGTCGAATATTTTGGAAAGTCCGGCTAATGCCCATGCGGGTAATTTGATAAGGAGCAAGACCGTTCAGTCGCTTTCCTTCAAGTAAGATTTCTCCTTCCGTCGGTACGTACACACCGGTCAACAAATTAAAACTGGTCGTTTTTCCGGCCCCATTCGGTCCGATAAGCCCTACCAGCTCGCCTTTGCGGATTTCCATATGAAGACCGGAAACGGCTTTCAACCCGCCAAATTGCATACCGACACCGCGAACGTGAAGCAATGGGTTATTTTCCATACGCATCCCTCCGTTTCGTCGCCGTCCACTTGCGCAAGTATGAGGTTATTTCCGTGGTCCCCATCAATCCCTGCGGACGATACAGCATGACAGCGATCAGGATGACGCTGTAAATCATCATTCGCGTTTCCGGATAGCCTTGCAGGAAGGTAGACACAATGGTCAGCAATATCGCCGCCAAGACGGCGCCCGACAAACTGCCCAGCCCCCCCAGAACGACAAAGATTAAGATGTCAAACGACTTCAAGAACCCGAAATTTGTCGGTTGAATCATATAAAAGTTATGGGCATACAGCCCGCCGGCAATTCCCGCGAAAAAAGAACCGATCGTAAAGGCGACCACTTTGTAGTACGTGGTGTTGATCCCCATAGCATCGGCGGCAATTTCATTTTCACGGATCGATATGCATGCCCGTCCATGTGTTGAATTCGTAAAGTTCATAATGACCAGCATGGTAATAAAGAGACATAAAAACGTCGTTGTCCAGGTTGTCAAATGCGCCACCTGCATGCCGGCCGCGCCCCCGACATATTCCATGTTAATGAATACGACCCGAATAATCTCGCCGAAGCCCAGCGTGGCAATCGCCAAGTAATCGCCCTTCAGGCGCAAGCTCGGTATGCCGACCAGCAAGCCTGAACATGCAGCCACGGCTCCTCCGGCTAGCAATGCGGCAGGAAACGGAAGATGAAATTTCATGGTCGCAATAGCAGCGACATAGGCGCCAACAGCTAAAAACCCGGCATGTCCGATAGAAAACTGCCCCGTTATCCCAATGACCAGATGCAGGCTGACGGCTAAGATCATATTGATCGCGATAAAAATCAAGGCATTCGTATAAAAAGGGGTTAACCATTCCACGTTGATCAGCAATTGAACGCTGCCATAAATGACTGCAGATAGAATGAGAAATAACCAAAAGGCTGCCTTATTTTTCATCACTATGCGTCACCTAAACTTTCTCTCGCATATTTTTCCCCAGCACGCCAGACGGTCTGAAAATCAGGATCAAAATAAGAATAATAAAGGCTGCGGCATCCCTCCACGGAGAATAGCCCAAAGCGCTTACAAATGTTTCTACCGTTCCCAGCACGAGGCCGCCGATGACGGCACCGGGAATAATGCCGATGCCACCCAGAACAGCGGCAACGAAAGCTTTGAGACCGGGGACGACGCCCATCAACGGTTCTATTTTCGTATAGTACATCCCGAAGATAACGCCTGCTGCCCCTGCCAGTGCAGAACCGATGGCGAAAGTAGCCGATATCGTCCGGTCTACATGGACGCCCATCAAACGTGCTGCTTCCGCGTCATGAGATACGGCGCGCATCGCCTTGCCAATTCGGGTCCGATACACCACCCATTGCAAAATGATCATTAAGACGATAGAAATCAGCAAAATATACAGCGATTGGCTGCTGATCGAGGCGCCAAAAATCGTAAAAAACTGATTCGGGAATGCGCTCGGGTAAGCTTCAGGCTGGGCGCCACGAAGATAAATCGTGCCGTATTCAATAAGAAGCGATACGCCGATTGCCGTAATCAACGCAGCGATTCTCGTCCCGTTCCGCAGCCGCTTGTAGGCGACCATTTCAATCAGCACGCCAAGAATTGCGCACACCGCCATTGAGAGAAGCAAAGCGGGGACGATGCCCATGCCCCATCCTTTAATTGCATAGAAGCCGACAAACGCACCAATCATGAAGACATCGCCATGCGCGAAATTAATCAGTTTGATAATGCCATAAACCATCGTGTATCCCAGCGCAATTAATGCATAAATGCTCCCGAGCGAAATGCCGTTGATAATTTGCTGTGCCCAGTCCATCGTACTCAACCTCCGAACCGCTCAGACTCGAATTAGATTGATCTTCAAAAAACGCAATGGGAGGAGGCCCTCCCACGGCCCTGTCGAATGCTTTATGGATTCACTTTAGTTCTAAACGTTTGCTTCCCTTCCTTATATTCCAATACAGTTGCCGTCTTGATCGGATTGTGCTGCTTATCGAGCGTAATTTTGCCGGTAACCAACTGCAAATCTTTCGTTTGCGCTAAAGCGTCCTTAATTTTGCTTCCGTCGGTCGAGCCCGCGCGCTTGATGCCGTCCGCCAACAAATAGACCGAATCGTAGCCCAAGGCGCCAAACCCATCCGGAGCTTTGCCGCTGTACTTGCCTTTGAACGCTTGGACAAAATCCTGAATCATCTTATCCGGGTCTTCGGACGAATAATGATTGACTATATACGTATTATTCAAAGCAGCGGCGCCAGCCAAATCCACTAATTTGGGAGAATCCCATCCGTCAGCTCCGACAAGCGGTATGGTAATTCCCAATTCGCGCGCTTGCTTCACGATCAAGCCCACTTCTTCATAATAGCCGGGGATAAAGATCGAATCCGGGTTCAGCGATTTAATGCGAGTCAATGTCGCACGGAAATCGGTGTCCTTCGCGACATACGCTTCTTCGGCAACGATCGTCCCTCCGGCTTTCGTGAACGTTTCTTTGAAAGAAGCCGCCAGCCCTTTCGCATACTCACTGGCGCTGTCTGCAAAGATAGCCGCCGACTTCACCTTCAGTTCGCCGGACACAAAGTTGGCGGCAACGCGACCTTGAAACGGATCGATAAAGCAGGTCCGGAACATATAATCGTTGACGCTCCCGTCCGCTTTCAGCGTGACATTCAGACTGGTGCCTGTAGGCGTCAGAAGCACGGTTTTGTTATTGGTTGCGACTTGCGCCTGCGCAACCGTATTGCCGCTAGTGGCTGCGCCGATAATAGCTGCCACCTTATCTTGGCTGGTCAATTTGATCGCCGCATTGGTTGCTTCAGCCGCATCCGACTTATTGTCCACTTTGATGACTTCCAATTTCTTACCGTTAATGCCGCCGCTTTTGTTCAAGTTTTCGACAGCCAGATCGATACCCTCGGCAATCGACTGACCGTATGAAGCTACCGGACCGGAAAGCTCTAAGTTGGCCCCGATTTTAATAACGTCCCCAACTACCGCATCGCCCGACTTTCCCGTCTTTCCTTGCGTCCCTCCGCATCCCGCTACGAGTCCCGCTAGCGCGAACCCCATTAGCAGGTGCAGCGCTTTTTTCCTAGTTCCTTTTCCCATACGTTGCTGTTTCATACATACCCTCCTCTTGGCGATCCTTCCCTATTGGTGCAAGCGCATGTGTAAAAACATGCAGTTGTTCTTAATACTATTATTCAGCGCGAACAACTAGTACTACATCCAATGGTTTATTATCCATTTTCCACTGCTTCTCATAAGCATCGAGGTCATAATCGCTCATGCACTGCTCCACCATGCTAGACGACGAATTTCTCTTTTTGCGGCAATAAGAGTCATGAAAAAAGGAATTTACCACTTCTCAATGGCAAATTCCTATTTTAATATACTACGGGTTACCCAAAGTAGAGTATACGTCTGCAACTGAATTTCCCCAGTTTCTAGCTTCCCACTCCAAGTTGAACTTTTAGGAAGCGTATTTCCTTTCTTACTAAGTCGATCTTACTATTGGGTTCGCCGTTAGTCGCTTTGAGTCTGTACGTAAGTAACATTAATTGTAGATAAAAACACGTATTTTATTTACATAATATTTTTTATGTTAACAATGAATGACCCGTCTTTAGTAATGTGGTCCCTTCCATATCATTAACCTTATGTTTGAACTGCATTGAAATTTTTTTTCGAAGCGTGCCCCTTATTTATTTTTGGTTGAATTTTAACTGGAACGTACGCGCTTCATCGTTCTTGAATGACGCAATCTTGACGTACGCTCCAGCTTTCATAGCAGACATCTTATCGGCCGCCCCGCCTACTTCATCTTGATCGAATTCACGAGATCGTTTGCAACGGATTGCCACTCCGCTTTCTTCTTTACCGGGCAAGTGATTTCGATTTCCAAAAACTCTCCGTTTAAAACTCCCCACGATGTCATGGCGTATTTATCTTTAGAATCCGCTTCGACAACAATAAGCTGCCTGCCATTCACTTTAATCACTTCCTCACGGAGCAGCTTAGCGTCTGTATAATTTTGTTTCATAATGGCAGCAAGCTTCTGCAAACTTCGAGTCACATCTTGATCCGTTGTCGATTGTTCGGGATCATGGTGGATCCTAATCGTCACTTCTTCGCTCTTATCCTTATAGATAACCTCCCCTGTTTTGCTTGATTTGTCTTTGAACCCTTTTGGAATCAAAATTTCCAGTTGTTCGGAAAATAAAAGCTTTGTTTCATACTTGCCGTCTGCAACCGCAGCAGGATCAGGCTTCGGCGATTGGGATGCAGGGGACGATTGTGTTGTAGACGATTGAGTTTGTGTTTGTTGCCCATCGATCATCTTGCTTGATTCCTTGCTTGGCATCGTGTCGGGTTCGGTTCCAAAACAACCCGCCATCGTGGCTGTCAATACAACAAGTAGGGAGAATGTCATCCATTTTTTCATTGAAAATCTTCCTTTCTTTGTGAGCCTGTGGGAGATTTATTCGTTGATATAAGTCGTAACCCGGTTCTGGATCAACTTCGCTACGTCATCGGCTGATTTCTGTCCGCTGAAATATGCCTTGGCTTCTTCAGCTATAATAGATTGAATCTTGCTATCGTCCGTAATGAAAATATTCGCGTCCGCAATCATCTGCTTCAGCGCTTGAATGCCCTCGGCAGATACAGGAACTTCTGTCCCTGAGTAAGTCGTCGCCGAGCCTTTAGTGGCCAATTCCCCCAAGATCTTCTCATTGACCAGCTTGTTCACGGAGAACCCTCGCAGCCGTGGCTGTGCTTGAACGTCTTCGGACAGCAGAAACTTGATGAACTCCCAAGCTTCCGGCTTAACCTTCGAGTTCGCGTTCATAGCGATCGACTTGTTCCCCCTGAACGAAACCCCCGACTTCTGACCGTTCACATGCGGCTTCGAATACACTTTTCCTTGCTCAAAAAATTGAGCAGGCCCGGTAAAATATTCATCCGGTGAAATGAGAAGATTCGGATAAAAATAAGCATCTCCGACATTGACCGTGCCTGCTGTAATCACTTTGTCGTCATACATCGTCTTCACCTGCTTAAGCAGGTCGGTAAAGAACGGCGACAAAAAGTCGGCTTTGCGTTTGGACGTATCGACCAGTGTCGAATAATTGTCCGCAACGAGATAGCCGAGCATTTGCTCAGGAGGCGTATTTCCCATCGCATAGCGACCCTCCTTGCTATTCAGCAGCTTTCCGGCTTTCGCGAACTGACTCCACGTCCAATCTTTATCGTCAATTTGGACTCCTGCTTTCTTGATGCCTTCGGAATCCCCGGCCAATGTATCGAGGAAAAACCGTGTTGGCAGAGCGTAGAGGCCGCCGTTCATTTTGACATGTTCAAAAATGTTCATATAATAGTGGTTCGAATCGAACGACTTATCGTTGTTCATAAATTCATTCAGGTTGACGAGCGCGTTTTTGTTGACGTATTTCCCGACTTGCAGCCCGCTCACGTCCAGATCGATCAAATCGGCTCCCTTACCGGAAAGCAGCTGCGTATTCGTGGTTTGAACATATTTCTCAAGCTTCCCCTCCTCATTCCCACCCTCCGCTGCATACTCCTTTATTTCAATCATGATATCCGGATGCTTTTCCTCGAATTTCATCTTCGCCTGCTTGTAGAAATCGCTCGTCTCATACACGGATAGAACAACTTTTTTGCGGCCATCCTTGGTATCATTATTCGTAGTTTTATCGCTCCCGCTGGAGCACGCTGTTGAGGAAATCGCTAGTACTGCGCAACTGAGTGCTGTCAACCATTTTTTCAAAAGAAACCCTTCTTTCGTTTATTATGGCGAGTTCAAAAAACTCTATTATGGATGTGCTCTACTTCATTCTGACTCTCTGCCCATCCGCTAACGGTTCACTGCTTTCGACGACGATTGCTTGATGCGGAGATGCACCGGCTAGCACGACGGTTTCGCTGTCATTCGAATCGCCCGTTTCGATCTCTATCTTGTGGACGTGGTAGGTGTTGCCGAGCGCCCCTTTCTTCTCCTCCACCACGTATACGTACGGGCTACCATTCACATGACGGATCGCCTTGTTCGACACGAGGATGCCGCCCTTTTCAGCCGATGTAACGGTTAAATGTACACTTGCTTGCTCGCCGCCTTGCAGTTCTTCTCCATGCACCGTCACAAGCAGGCGACTGCTCCTGGTAGCCGTTGCCTTCTGCTGCTCACCTCCTTCAATCAGTGACACAGGAGAGGCTGCTCCGACATGAGCATCGGAATGTTCCATTGCCGCAACCGTACCTTCCACTCGTTTGGTGACGTTGCGGCTTTTTACGTCCACGTTAAGCTTATCGCCGGGCTTCAGCTGTTCGGTGGCGGAGACGGGAAGCAGGAATGCCGCCTGGTACCCCAAGCTCGTGTTGGATAGACGCACATCGAAGCTATCTTTTGCGGATGGCATACCCTCAACTGCATTTACCTTGGCGACTACGCCGTCGAATGGCGCGACGATTTGCCGATTGATTTCAATATTTTGCTGTAAGTTGCTTATCTTTCTCTCTTGAACGCCGATTTTCAGCTGCGCGATCTCGATCTCCCGTTTGGCGGTGCGCTTACCCGAATCGTCGCCGTTTTTTGTCGCTTCGACGTAACGCTCCTTCGGCCCCTCCAGCTCTAGCCTCATCTGTGCGAGCATCGCTTGCTCATCCTGCAGGAGGCTATCGGCGGCCCGATTTTCATAAGTGACCAGCACTTGATCCTTCTTTACCCGGTCTCCTGCTTTAATGCGGACGCTGCTTACAATCCATCCCTGGGCGCTTGAAAGCTCGATCTCGTTCGCAGGCCGCAGCGTTCCGCTGGCCCGAAAGCTTTGAACAAGCTGGCCTTGTCTTCCGATCTCCGTCCAAACTTTGGGGAGATTCATCGTCCACAGCGTATTGCTGTATAACGTAAGAATCAGCAGTGCGCTAATAAATAAAATGATGAGCAGCCGGAGCATTTTTGGGTGACCTGCAAGTGTTTGTTCTACATCGCCCGGTTCCACACACCATTCCCCCTTACCCTTTAATACCGGAAAGCTGAACGCCTTGTACGAAATAAGACTCCGCATACAGAAACAAGAGGACAATCGGCGACATATACATGACCGATGCGGCGAAGCCGACCCCTATGGCCTCCTGTTGAATGCGCGATAAATACAGCGATAGCGGCTGCTTAAAGGCATCATCGAGAAAAATTAACGGCTGCTCCACCATATTCCAGTAATCCACGAACAGCAAAATGACGAGCGCCGCGATCCCCGGCTTTAATAATGGGACGATGATTCTGGAGAAAATGAATGGATGCGATGCACCGTCCATAATGGCCGCCTCGACATAAGCATACGGAACGGAAAGCATGAACTGGCGCAGCATGAACACAGCGAATGCGGAGAAAATGCCCGGGAAGATAATAGCGCCAGCATTGTTTCCAAGCCCCAGGATGTCAGCGATGATATAGTTTGGGACAAGCGTTACCTGAAAAGGCATTAGCATAGCCATCAAATATACCATGAACAACGCTTCCCTTCCCCGATATCGCAGCATGGCAAAAGCGTATGCAGCAAGCGCTCCGACAACGGCCTGTCCTGCTATGATCGGCACTACCAACAACACAGAGTTCCAGAACATGTTCAAGAAGATCGGCGTCTCCAGCAGTATTCTCCCGTACTGTTCGAACGATACCCAGTCAGGTATGAGCTTTAAATTAACAAATAGGTCCTTGGCCCCTGATCCTGCATCCGGCATTTTGCCAATGAAGCCGTAATTGCTTGCGATCTCCCTCTCGCTCATAAGCGAATTCGTGACCGGAATGACCAGCGGCAACATTATGATCAACGCAGTTGCCATGAGAAACAGAGACCGTGCAGTTTTATGAAAAACGTTCATCTTCTTCACCCCTCATTCCATGAATCGCCTGAACCGACGTTCAAGCGATTGCATGCCGGAGACGATGGCGAGTATGCAAATGACCATAAGAACGGCTGCCGCGGTTAGCTTTTGTACATCCAATGACATAAACATATTGTTCATATAGTGCTGCAGCATATAAATGCTATCGTGCGGATAGTTTCCGGCAATCAAGTACGTTTCACGGAAAATACGGAACGAGTTAATGATCGATATCAGAACGACGAAGAACATCGTCGGGGTCAAATAGACGAGCGTAATGTTGAACAGCTTCCGAACAGGTCCGGCGCCTTCCAGATCGGCCGTTTCATAATAATCCTTCGGAATGCCCTGCAATCCCGCCAGAAACAGGATCATGTTGTAGCCGACGTACTTCCACAAATAAACGATCAGCAGCACAGCTCTTGCCCATTCTGACTTCATCCAGTCGATCCGCCCCCAGCCCAGACCATAAAACCACGCATTAAGCGAACCGTTCCAGTCGAACACAATTTGCCAAATCATCACCACGGAGGCGACCGGCACGACGAGCGGCAAAATATAAGCTGTCCGCACCCAACGTCGGAGATATACATTTCCATTCAATAGCAACGCCAGAACCAGTGACACTAAGATGAGAAGAGGCACACTAACGGCTGTGAACCACAATGTGTTCCATGCCGCCTTGCGAAACGAGCCGCTGCCGAGCACCGTCTCATAATTAGCCAAGCCGACGAACATTCCTCCGCTCGTCTTATCCATAAACGAATACACAATGCCTATTACAAACGGGATTAAATAAAATAGGGAGAAGCCAAGCACGCTCGGCGCCAAAAAACCCATAGCTATTACACCTTGCTTGCGCATCAATCGCTGAAATCGCAAACACAACGACATTTTCACCTCCCTCCTTCGGACCGGATAAATCCCAGCTTTCATTACCGTGGTGTATTTGAGCCGAATAAAGACGAGATGAAGACGAAGTCAGATGATCTAAAGTTTGGTTTGATCCTCGTCATATTTTCTAGCGGTTTGTTGTATTAATTCGTTACTTTTTACCAATTTCAAGCTCCTTTTTCGTTGTAAATATTGAGAATACGATTGTTCTATTCGTTTGGAAATGGCCGGATTTGCATTCAGACGGCCCTCACGAGTAAGCAGCTTACACACTATATTGTCTCTGTATCGGAAAAAGGTTCGGTTCTCTTCTTATTTTTTGTGGCGACTGCATTAAGAGAGATGGGACAAAAAAACGATCTTTGTGTTTTTTCAATCTCTTCTGCATGAAAATGAGCGGATTCTCTGAATCAAGAATCCGCTCATGCCGTTGTGTGTTATTCCTAATTGTCCTTTCGATACATTCGCAAGTTCTTGAAGTGCGCCTCAGAATAATTGCCTTTCGAGATTCCGTTGTTGTACGTTCCGTTCTTGAAGTACCATTCACGGTCAGTAGTATTGTACTGTCGAGTTTTCACCAAAACATCGTTGATCCAGATGCGTCCTACACCGGTTGCAGGATTAAAGGCACATTTGAGATTAAACCAAGTGCCTGCCATGTTTGTCGCGATGCTAGTAGAATCGCCATTGTTACGAATGTTGCCATCGGCCGTTGCCTGAATATAGATCGGTTCGCCGCCAGTGTTGCTCTTGATCTGCATAATGGCGGTCTTTTCCGTTCCAGGCTCGAACATGACGTCGGCCTCCCACATATTGTCTTTGTTTTGATCGGTCCAATTATCCCAGCGCATCTCAACCCGCTCCTCACCTGCGTAAACCCGGGTAGTATAAACACCATTTACGATCCAAAATCGTTCGGACATAGGCGCTCCTGTCCTGTTCTGTACGTAATAAGAATTCGTGTCCCAAGGTATCTCGGTCCAGCCGGCCGTAACTGTACTTCCAGTTATGACAATGCGGTCCAAATCCGGCGAATTCGCCGCATTATTATAAAATTTAATCGTATTGTTTCCAGCATCCAACTGTAACGTCACAGAAGTTTTTACAGGGGTGCCCCAGCTTGAACCACTCAGCGTTTTTTGCGTTCCTGTTCCACCATTGACACTGATGTAAAAGTCTCGCGTGCCCTTTACTAGGAAGTAGATATCCATATTGTACGAACCTTTACTAATTACATTGACATTCTGTGTCACATAATTCGTCGAGCTGCTGCCAATATGCCCAACCTTGAAACCGCCGGAGCAAGCCGTACAAGTAACTGAGTTCGCCGTTCCGCTCATGGTTCCGTTTTCCGCCTCATACGACGTGGAGGCCGCATTTACACGTTCCGGCGACACTGAGAAAACGGTTAACAAAAAGAATACCCCCAGACAAAAGACCAAAAACGTGTGGAAAAGCTTCGTTCTCATGAATAAATGACCTCCCCTTAATTATAGTTTTCGCTTTCGTTTAAGACCCATATAATAGCGTATGTAGATCCTGCCGCAGTAATTATTAGTACTTAAAAGAAGTAAACAAAGCGTTGGATTGCTTTATTTTCCTTTGTCCCTCACGTGCGCCTCATATCAAGGCTGTTATGCTACTTTGTGGAGTGAGAGCCATTAACCGACGGACTTGGCTCGGTTCTCGTTTTTTGCAACCCTGATGGTTAAGCTAAGAGAATAAAGGGAAAAATGGAATAAACTGAACTTTCATTCTCCTTCAAAGGCTCATGAAGGGATTTTTACTTGGCAATATGACTTTTTTTGGATTGAAAAAAGGGGTAATTATGCAGAAAAAGATATTGATTTTATCCGAAGCCTTTGGGAGCGGACATACAAAAACGGCCGAAGCATTAATACAAGCGATTTCCCTTCAGGAACCATCAGTTCATATCGAATTTATCGAAATCGGAAGAAAGCTTCACCCGATCGCGAGCAACCTGATCTTCCATGCTTATAAGCAACTGATTAGAAACTTTCCTTTTTTATGGAGTAAAATATACCGGAATATATCGGAGCGTATACAAGCCACTCCCTCCTGGCTGCAGTATTTGATTTACCAGTTGTTTCATCGCAATATTGAAAACCTCCTGGAACAAATAAAGCCTGATTTGGTGGTTTGTACGCACCCTTTTGGCAGTTCTTCTTTATCCCGGTTAAAAAAGATGGGGTATCCTGTCAAATTATGTACAGTAATTACCGATTTTCATGCACATCAAGTTTGGGTACAGCACGAAGTCAATCTCTATATGGTACCAAGCGATGAAGTTCGGCGGCAATTGGCCGATTCGGGAATTCCAAATCATCGGATTTCAGTCACAGGGATTCCGATACAAACCAATTTCTGGTCGAAAACGAGCAAAACATTTGCGAAAACTAAATTGAATATGAAAAATATGCCCACCATTTTGGTTATGGGAGGAGGATTGGGCTTGGGAGGTATCAGGGAACTCGCCCATTCGTTACTCAAGTGGAAAGAAACCGTCCAGTTGATTATTTGCACCGGACACAACCATTCGCTCAAAGTTTCGCTGGAGCGCAATAAACATTTCCAGCATCCCCATATCAAGATCGTCGGCTTTGTCGATCATATCGATAAACTGCTGGATGCTGCAGATTTACTGATTACAAAACCAGGTGGCATAACATGTTTCGAAGCATTGAGCAAAGGTGTGCCGATGCTGATCTATAAGCCGATCCCGGGACATGAGGAGAATAATAGCAACCATCTGGTCAAGCATGAACTGGCCGTTCGAATTCATCTTCTGGAGGAAGTGGATGGCTGGATCGAAAAATGGCTCTGCGTACCTAATACATTCGAAAGATTTTGTAAAAACATCGAACAGTTCCAAATGAAAATGAATCCGCTTGCCGGAGCCGAAGCGATCCTGGAGCTTCTCGTCTATCAGGAAGCTTCTGAAATTAGCGTCGAGAATTGGTGAGGCATCCATGTATAAAGAGCACCATTACGTTGCATATTCAAAACATTTATCGGAGATTAACCTGTATTATCGATCTTGGATACCTGTAAATCCCGTAGGACTCGTCCTTTTCATCCATGGAGCAGGAGAGCATTCGGGAATTTACTCTTATATAGGTACGAAATGTGTGAACAGAAAGATCGGTTTCATGGCTCCCGACCTGCGCGGATTCGGAAAGTCGGGGGGACAAAGGGGGCATGTCGATCAATTCAAAGAGTACTTGAACGACTTGGATCATTTGGTCATTCGACTGCAACTCCAGTATCGGGGAGTACCGATTTTTTTATGCGGCCATAGTTTAGGTGGTTTAATTGCAATCCGGTATGCGCAACAGTTCAGCAGCAAAATAGCCGGTATCATCTTGTCTTCACCCGCGCTAGGCATTCGTCTTCCAAGTGTGATTCGAAAAAGCGTTGATCTTGTTTCATTATTGACCCCGACTTTGCCGCTTGATCTAATCAAATGGAATGAATCGCTAAGAAAGCGGAAATGGTTGCAATCACGTTTGCCTGATTGGACTTCCCAATTGCTTAACGATCCTTTATCGACAATCCAGTATACGCCCCGCTGGTTCGCCGAGCTGTTGATCAACGGAACAAAAGCATTATCGGAAGCGGGTAAATTTCATTTCCCGCTCCTATGTCTTTATGACCGACTAGACCCTGTCGTGAATTCGGATCGGATCGAGCAATTTATTCAAGGGATCGTGTCCAAAGATATAACATGCGCCGTCTTTTCGGAAGGAAATCATATCCTGCTGCGCAACGAAGTATTATTGCATCAGATGTTTCAATGGCTATCCGCTCGACAAAATTAAGGTACTGACTAACGTTTCGGATCCACTGTCCCGGCTTCTTAACAAAAAGAGCTCCTGGTCGCACGACCGGAGCTTTGAATATGCAAACACGCAGCTATATATTTTGAACTTGTGTCGGACAAATGATGGCGGTTCCCGCATCCCTTTTCTTCATTTGCTTAGACTGCTGCTTTTATTGTGCAGAGGAGAAGAGGCTGCTTATACAATATCGGCGAGATTTTGTTTCACAATATTTAATCCTGCTTTTAACTCCTCCAATGAATTTGTTGAGGCGAGTGCAACACGCAAAAACTTATCCGGCCTTCTTGCGCCACTGAGAAAACGATCCGAATGAAAAATACGAATACCGTGGCGCTGAAAGAAAGTCTCTATCTCTGACGCACTAGTATTATCCGATATAGGGAGCCATCTATAAAAGCTTAGCGGATGACCAATACCTGATGCTTGAGGAAAATACTCTATAAAAATAGTGTTGGCAGATTGAGCAAGTTGTTTTTTTTCCTCAACAATTTCCATTGCTTTTCCAGTTATAATGAGTTCCGTAATGATCTCAGCATCTAATGAAGAGGTTTTGACGTTGATATTAAAAATTGCTTTTTGAATCCTCTCTTTAAAATTTTCCCCAAACACCATATATGCCACCCGGAGCCCTGAACAGATGGACTTACCTGTGCCACAGATATAGACTGTTTGTTCGGGTAAAAGTTGATACATGGGCTGCTTATAATCATCGATGACTCCTGCCGTTAAAAAGGCGTGGATATCATCCTCAATTACGATCAGATGATACTTGCGAATAATAGCAGCCAATTCTTTTTTGCGGATGTCTGAAATCATGACAGTAGTTTATTCCTGGGAATTGCTTATGGAATCTATATGGACGAATCGGGTTTCAATGTGGTGTATTCTGCCCTAATGGCTTTAACGATTTTTGCTGGGTCCATGGAGTTTGTTGCTGTCACACTGCTGCTCGGTACATTTAATCCATTAGGCGCTCTGATGCTCACTTTCATGGTAAATGCACGTCATCTATTTTATGGGATATCCATGCTTGATAAATACAGAGGAACAGGACTCAAAAAGTTATATTTAATCTTTGGTCTTTGCGACGAATCATTTTCTATTAACTATACAGCTGAAGTACCCAAGGGCGTGGACAAAGGATGGTTCATGTTCTTCGTCACCTTTCTGAATCACAGCTATTGGGTTTTGGGAGCAACTATTGGCGGATTTTTTGGATCACTCGTGCAGGTTGATTTGGAAGGTATTGATTTTGTTATGACAGCTCTGTTTGTTGTTATCTTTATCGAGCAATGGCTGAAGGAGAAGAAGCATCATAGCGCGATTGCAGGAGTTGGAGTATCTCTTTTATGTCTTGCTCTTTTTGGGAGCAGTGATTTTATTATCCCTTCCATGATCATGATTTTTTTCACACTTACCATACTTAAAAAACAGCTGGGGAAGGAAGGTGAGAATGTATGTCAATGACTTTATTCGAGCAAATAATCACAATTGGAATGGTCGTTTTGGGAACCATGGCAACAAGATTTGTTCCCTTTATTATTTTTCCTCCAGGTAGATCTACACCTAACTATGTGAGTTATCTCGGCAGGGTACTGCCGGCAGCGACATTAGGGATGCTGGTTGTCTATTGTATCAAGGATGTAAGCCTGATTTCTGGTAACCATGGAATACCTGAAATCATTTCTATCGGAGTTGTCGCGTTCCTCCACATTTGGAAGAGAAAGATGCTTCTTTCTTTGGCAAGCGGTACCTTGGTCTACATGTTTTTGATCCGATTGTGATATCGCTATTTGGGCCGCTGAACATTCCGACGAAATGTGCGGTGCTTTTAGCAACCCTCGTCCCCCTTTCTTCCCTTCCATCTCATTTCCTCGATTATGCGCATATGTTTGTATCGCAAAGCAATGAAGCCCATATGTTTTTGTCGTTGCCTCAACGAAGAAACATATGGGCTTTGGATTAAAAAAATCCCCATTATCTCGGGGATCTCAAAGCACTTATGTTTGTGTCGTCGGACATTCATCGACACAAAGATTCTTCGGATGTTGAACCTAAAGTGGTCGAGCCCAGCAGCTCGACCCCAGTGGCAATGCGAAATCGAAAACGTGTACAGGCTGACGCCAATGCTGCGAGGCATGGAGCGGCCAACGTGACGTATGCAGTTGGCTTCGAAAAGCTGGTCGTGTTGACGTATCGATTGTACGTTAATTGCCCACAGATTGCATTTTAATGCCGTCCATTATGACAAAGGCTCTTGCTTGACGAATTCAGCCATTACAATATTTCAATATACCCTTCTGTTCCATGCACGCGGATTCGTTGCCCATCCTTTATCAGTTTGGTAGCATTCTCCACTCCGACAACTGCTGGCAAGCCATATTCACGTGCGATAACTGCTCCATGGGTCATCAGTCCGCCAACTTCGGTGACCAGGCCTTTTATGGATACAAACAACGGTGTCCAGCTAGGGTCCGTAAAGGAGGTGACTAATATATCTCCATCCTCTAGATCAGCCTCTTCCATGTTTAAGATGACACGTGCGCGTCCCTCTATAACTCCGGAAGAAACAGCCAGACCTACAATAGCTTCGGCTGGGAGATTTTCTCGTTTGTACTCACCTGCAATGATTTCACCATCAGACGTGATCACACGTGGCGGAGTCAGTTTTTCATATAATTTGTACTCGTCTTTTCGTTTGCCGATGATCTGGTAATCCAGTTTATTTGTCCGTACGACTTCGTGAAGTTCTTCAAAAGTAAGATAATATATATCTTCTTGTTCATGAATAACGCCCGCTTGTATAAGTTGTTCGGCTTCTTTCAGTAAGGCCTGCTTATAAACGAAGTAGCGATTAACCATGCCGTATTTTGGATATTCCCGATATCCAATGAGATTCCGGAGCAGGTCGATCATTCGTTTTGTCTCTTTGGCTTTTTGTTCGCCATCCGGTAACTGCTTCAATCGATCTAATAACTCTTGTTCTTTTTTTAAAGCTTCCTGTCGCCCTTGCTCAAATTTCCGTTTTCCGGCACTAGGCTCAAAGTTTTTGATGTTACCCAGAATCACGGGGACAAGTGTAATTGGTTTTTCGCTCCAACGGGTTCTGGTAATATCGATTTCTCCGGCGCATCGCATTCCGTATTTGTTGAGATAAGCACAGATCGCGTCCCGGGTTTCCTGTCCGCCATCAAACTTGACCAGTTCATCCAAAAAGTGATCATGTTTTACATGTTGCAAATAATTAATGACTTCCGGATAAGGACGTATCACATCTGCGACATCCATTAGAGCCAGACCCATTTCTGATGTGATATTGTTCGGTACAGATTGAGACAGCGTATCTGCTGCGTTTTTTTCACCCAGCCACTCCATCATTTTTTCATTGATCCATGATGAAGCATTCATAGCAGTCATAATCACACCAAAGCTTTGTGGATCAGATATGCTCTTCCTTAATTCCTGGATATCCTCCAGGATAAAATCAAATAGATCCGCTCCTGATTTCGTTTGGATCTTATATTTTAACTCCTCGATCGATGATTCACTTCGCTTAATCAAATCAGAAACGACTGTCGGATCGTAATCGTTTAGTGTTTGATATTTCGCAGGCGCCGGACCTTGATTGCTTTTACCGTAACTGTGTTCTTTCTTGTCATCCGGTATCGATTTTATAAAATTTCCCCGCTCTATGACGGTCGTCAATGCATCTTTTATGAGCGGATCGTTTTTTCCCAGGACATTTATTAAAGTTTCCCTGCCGGAAGGTGAAGCCAGCATATGCGAAACATCAACAAACAACCTTCCGCCGGCTTTACGCATGGGCGCAGGAGTTAGTAACAGGTAAAAAGACAATCCCAATGGTTTCATGGGGTCGGTCATCATTTGTTGGTGACCGACAGATACATAAACGTGATTTTCCTGATCATTTGCTTCAGGGATGGGATATAAAGTCGTGATTGGCCGACTCTGGAGGATATAAAATGTATCGTGGGCCAAACACCATTCGATATCTTGTGGGCATCCAAAATAAGCCTCGATCTGTCTTCCGATGCGTGCCAGTTGTATAATTTGTTGGTCAGTAAGTGTTTGAGTCTTTTGCTGATCCGGATCGATCTGCTTTGTCTCTGTTCCGCCTTCTTTTCGTCCATAGATAGCCAATTTTTTGGTTGCTATCCTCTTATCGACGATTTGCCCTTCCTGTACTTTATAACAATCAGGAGATACCAAGCCGGCGACCAGTGCTTCTCCAAGTCCAAAACTGGCATCGATGGATAGCAGCTTTCGGTTGGAGGTAATCGGATCAGCAGTAAATAAAATCCCCGAAGCCTGCGGGAAAACCATCCTTTGAACGATAACGGATAAATAAACTTGACTGTGGTCGAATCCATTTTGCATACGGTAGATTACCGCGCGATCCGTAAATAGGGAAGCCCAACATTTGCTGATATGCTGCAAGATTGCTTCTTTGCCGATAATATTTAAATAGGTGTCTTGTTGACCGGCAAACGAGGCATGTGGCAAATCTTCAGCAGTCGCGCTAGAGCGCACTGCGTAAGCATGTTCCTCGCCAAACCGGGAGAGATAGTGAGCAACTGCTTTCACCACATCGGAAGGAATTTCTGCTTCCATAATGATTTGCCGAATCTTCCTGCTGATTTCGCCAATTTGATCTCGATCTTCTGCTTTGAGCACGGATAGTCGATCCAACAAAGCATGATATGTTTCGTTTTGTTCGATGGCTTTTTGATATCCCACTGTTGTAACGCAAAATCCTTCGGGTACTTGTATTCCTTGAATTTTTGATAATACCCCTAAATTTAACCCTTTTCCGCCAACGAGCAAAAGCTGCATTTTTTCGATTTCCTGGAAGCCGAGAACCAACGAACTCATTCTACATCTCTCCTAACCATTAAAATGAGAAAAAACATTTGACAAGAGTTTTCCGGCATGGTACACTTAAGGTGTAAGATGTAATTACTATGCCCATACCAACATCGACAGTCGTAATCTGATTATATCATCATGTCCGTTTATATGCAATATAAAAGAACCTGGTAAAACTGTCCAGGTTCTTTTTTGGTTTCCCACTACTATTAGTCACATCTAATAACTAATTCTGGAGCAAGATTGTGGGACAATGAAATGGGATCAAGTTCTTGTCATATGGTTTTGACAACAACCTTATCTCATAAAATAAAAAAAGCCGCGATATACGCGGCACATATTGAGATAATATTGTTGTCACCCGACAACGGAAAGCCGCCGGTCTTTAGTCCCCTATGGTAACGGTTACAGCATTGCTGGCGGCCGACAAAAAGTTCACGTGTCAAACGCCTTTACTGGGTTGTACCGCTATAAACCGTGCTTAACTTGGATGTTGCCTTGATGCCATTTGGACCCTCAATAATGGCGCGTCCTTGCTCGGTATAGCTCGATCCTTGCCAGTCGGTTGACATATCCAAATATTCGAGACCGGCTCCGTTACCTTTCCAAGACCATCCGAGATATCCTACGCCTTTTTGTTGGGCATAACTCATAATGGTGGCCTCGTCCACATCGCCATTCGTATGCTTGATTCCGAATTCTCCAATCACGAGAGCTAGATTTTTATTCAAAACATTATCGATATTGCTTTTTACTGTGGCGGCATTTCCCCCGGCGTATTCGTACATATGAATGGAAAACATCGTATTTTTTAGCGGATCAGCGTTAAATACTTCCGTTCCGTAGTCAAAAATCGATTGTGGATATTGGCCCCATCCGGCGCCGTCAACCATAATGGTGTTTTTGATGCCGGCATTTCTAAGCTTCGGAATAACCGACTTATAGCCTTGTGCCCAGCCTGTTCCATCCCAAGTACCAAACCATTCATTTGCGATGTTCAGGATGACCGTTTTTTCTTTTCCGATAAGTGCACTTTTCATTTCAATCCAGTAATTTGCGATATTATCCAACATCGTGGCACTATCGGATCCCGTACCATCATGTACTTCAAGAACAACGATCAATTTGTTTTGTTCCGATAAAGTGATTAGGTTTTGTATCGCGGACAAATTGTCTTTCGTCCATTTCTGACCGTCAGACAATACGATTCTAATGGTGTTCGCTCCCGTTTTGGCTATCGCGGGGATCGCAACTGATTCTTGACCCTTATACCATGTGTAGGCGTGATTTATTCCTCTCATTACAAAAGGATTTCCGTTGGCATCATAAAGAGTCGTGCCTTTAATATAAAATCCTGTGTGGGTGGAGGCGGGATCTGTTGTGTCATTTAAGATCTTGCTTGCTGGCGAAACATTGCCGGCGGCATCCCTCGCTTTTATTGTGAAGCTGTACGATGTGCGGGCGGAGAGACCAGTCACCGTATAACTTGTTGTGGTGCTCGAGCCCGCTAAGGCTGTTCCATTATAAATATCGTAGCCGGTTACACCTACATTATCAGTTGATGCAGTCCATGTAAGATTTACCGACGTGCTTGTCTTGGAAGGGTTCTGCAGGTTCGTTGGTGCGGTTGGTGGTGTCGTATCTGCTGCGGTGTCAATCCGCGTGAATTTCCATTTTTGCTGCGCGTTGCCGTTGTCGGTCCACTGTTGAACGATCGCTCCGTCATTGGT
This sequence comes from Paenibacillus ehimensis NBRC 15659, assembly GCF_004000785.1. Taxonomy (GTDB): domain Bacteria; phylum Bacillota; class Bacilli; order Paenibacillales; family NBRC-103111; genus Paenibacillus_G; species Paenibacillus_G ehimensis. Next base: position 40,666 of record NZ_BILX01000046.1, read on the forward strand.
ATAACCACCGACCACATCCAGTGCTTTACCACTTGATTGTGCGATCAGCTTAAAATATCCGCCACCGACGTCAATAATTTTCCACTTTTGGTTCGATGAGCCTTTGTCCGTCCACTGTTGCACACTATCGCCATCAGCAGTAGAGCCTTCGGCCACGGTCAGTACTTTGCCGCTTGATTGTACGATTAGCTTATAATATCCGCTGCCGACGTCAATCACTTTCCACTTCTGCTGGGCGTTTCCATTGTCGGTCCACTGTTGTACTTTCGCTCCGTCCGTGGTTCTCCCCCCTTCTACGTCCAGGTTTTTGCCGCTATGCTGTGCCGTAAGTTTGTAAACGGCACCCGAAGTAATTTCCGAGTTAGCAGAACCGGTCGTATTTGTGGTGGCGCTTACAGTTATGACAGACAACATATCAACAAGCATCCCCAAAAAAATTAAACTTGTTAAAATTTTCTTCATCCACATTACCCTCCTAATGATTAGCGTTACCCCTTACGCTTTTCCGGAAGTTTCTAGCGTCTGTCCATATTTTCCTTTTCTAGCCCCCCCTCTTTCTGAGCTTAACTATTCGAATTTCCATCCCACAGGCGTAATCGTATTCCTCCTTTCCTGCCATGGTTCGGATAAGAAATAAGAACCAAAAGAGCTCCATTCGAACGAAAATAGGGTAAATATATTGCATAATCGCATATATACGAAGCGCTTCTTGATAAGCATCCCTCAGCTTCAGGACATCCGAAACTGCTGGTCCGATTCCCGCTGACAAAACGCCGCTAAGGCGGGCTCGATTATAGGCTCATGTGCAAACACGACATAGGCTTCGTATTCGAAAAACATAATGATTTGAATAAATTTGACGGATAGAACTTTGGCACCGGTTTCGAAAAACTGGAATTGTTGCCGATATCATCATCTAACCGTTTTCAAGTATGTAAGCGGTTACCATAAATGATTATACCTATTTATGACACTGCATCCTATGTCTTCAAATGTGATTTCTTGTTCTGGATTGTTTTGTTGATATGGATTACTTGATTCCTTCGACGCCAAGCTGCTCCGGTAACTGCGTCTCTTCATCAGGCAACCGGGATTGTTCCATATACAGGAACCCGGTCCGGTACAAGCCTACCCCTCTAGCTCCTTGGCTTCTTCGCTATAATGGATAGTCATTTGATAATTAATCCAAAGCAGATCAAACAGCTAATAAAATCTTACATGGAGCGGATCTTCAGCTTGGCAGGACCAGACTGCGCCTGACCGCACGGAGAAAACGTAACCCTACGAGGCATGCCCGGAATTAAGTCGAAGAAATTATCCAAAATTAGGACAAGAGAGGCGATCACTAAAGCGTTTCTGGACCTTTTTGCCAATAAAGATCTCGAACAAATCACCATCAACGATATCGCGGATCGAACCAACGTGAACCGGGGTCCCATCTATTTGCACTATAGCGACAAATACGACCTGCTCGACAAACTGATCGACGATCATTTGAATAAGCTCACTTCCTTATGCAATCCAAGCGGGAGCACACCGCTGGCTAGCGAGCTTTTACCGGCATTCGTATACATTCGGAATCACTTCCTGTTCTTCTCCGCCATGCTGTCTACAACCAGAGCCGCCGTATTCCGGAAACGTTTGACGGAGTTCGTTTCGGTTCGTGTCAAGGAAAACCTGGATCGGAGTAACCCATATTCGGGGATCGACGGTGAATTGAACGCGCAGTTCATGGCTTCGGTGTTCGTCGGCATCGTGGAGTGGTGGGTTCAGCGTCAAATGCCGCACCCGCCTGAGTATATGGCAGAACAACTAAGGAAACTGTTCGAGAAAAACGAGGTCTACCCTACCCAACCCTGAATTTTACTCTATGAAGAAGAGTCGTTTAATACGCCACTAATGAAGCCATGCGTAAATTGGGCTGTGAATAATACAGCAGGCATTAAAGGAACGTGGGATTACTCAGAGCATGTCACGTAAAGGATACGGTTACGACAATGCCGTCATCGAAAACTTCTTTAGTATCTTAAAATCTGAGTTTTTATACACACAGGAGTTTGAGAATATGGAACAGTTCAAAGTAGAACTGGTGAATACATCAACTATTACAATCACAAACGGATAAAGGCAAAACTAAAAGGCATGAGCCCATTAATATACCGAGCTCATGCCACAGAATCTGCCTAACATAGAATGTCTAACTTTTGGGGGTCACTTCACCGAATTTTTCATCCTTTGGTGGTTCCTCCGCATTTTAGGCAAATACGGATATTTTAGGCACGCTATCACCTCTTCTAGTCTGCAAACTTCTCCTTCCCTCTCCGCTTTATACAGCCCGGTGTTTTAAGGCATCACAACCACTTTCTCTTTGCAGGATGTACAATACTTCGCATACTGGATACAAGTCTCCAATGAATCGTCCGGCTCCATCGGCCACCACCGGATCGCCCCCGCAGGTGCATGGGAAGCAAAAAACTCCACTTCCTTGGGGATGCGGCCCACAACGACAACCTCGATGTTCTTAAAGCCCGACTCCATCCCCTTTTGGAGGGTCTTCCTTAATTGAGTATGCTCCGCTTCCGGATGAGAGTAAGGAATCGGGAACAATATCGAAACTCGGGAAGTGTCTTCATGAATGACATGAGCCGTTTTGCGGGCGGGATCGTGTACGGGGGTCTCCCATATCCGGCTGTACGGCAGATGCTCCGGCAGCTCCAGCTCGGTCAGCCTCGAATGAATTCTATCGTGGTAAACCCGTTCCAGTTCTCTGACCAAGATCTGAATCTGCTTATTTCTTAGAAAAGTGGTGTTGTTTCCTCTTTCGTTCCGATATTGGATATAGAGTAAATCGGGAACGGCCGCAAACTTGGAACAAAGAAACGTCCGAATCAGCATGTCGTAATCGTCGGCCACCAGCAACTCGTCGCGATGGCCCCCGACCAGATGGTAACAATCCCGGGACCATGCGCGGGGATGATTCGGCAACCCGACCAAGTGGCGGACGGTATTGCCGTTGATCGTCGTATGTCTGTGCGCATTTTGCCAGCGGTTCATTTCACGCAGCCAAACCCGATAAAATACGCTGTATCCAAAACCGCAATCCCAGCCGTACCAATGCGCATGAAGGTTCTCTGCGTACACCTCGGTACAATCCCCGTAAACAAAGCCGCATTCGGGATTTTGCTGAAATGCCCGAACGATCTTCTCCAGGCAATCAGGCGTCAGCTCGTCGTCATGATCCACCTCGACTAAGATCTCCCCTGTACAAAGGCCTGCGGCATACCTTTTGAGCGCCCCAATATAGCCATTGCGGGAATCCTGGCGATATCTGCGCACGCGAGGGTCTTTCAAAGGAAGCAAGTCATTCTTGTACGTCTCCTCGTTATCACCGGAATCGTCCACAATGACCCATTCCCAGTTCGGGTAAGTCTGATTTAATAGCGATCGATAAGGACGTTGAATTCTTTCTTTTGATCGGTAGCTGGCCGTAAACACGGATATCAGAGGCATATCGGAAGAAAAACGGGTAGGAGGAACGGTTTTGTTTTCAGGGAGAGGGTCCGTCCCTTTGAGCCAGCAATAAAACAATTTATACGGTTCGAGTTCATCCGGCGAATGGAAGTGCAGCCAACGTTTCTTTTCCTGAATAGGCAGCGATGTTAGGGTTGTAAAAGGTTCCCATTCATCTCCTATGGAAACGTAGACACGCGGCTTGCGGGGACCGGCACCAACTAATGGATCATCAGGTCCATACATGTTCACAGTAATGTGGTTTTCTTGCAACTTCAAGAGCGGTTCTTTCAATTTATCCTTCGAAACCTTCTCTGTCAAAAACAGATGAACCGTCAATAAAGGAGTGAAGTCCGACGACAAGTTGATTCCCCTTTCTCAAATGTCCATTCTCTTTATTCACATACGCAGTGTATTCCTCCGCTCTAACATTTGTCCGCCCAATAGCCTTGTATGAACGCACATTTCGCTGGAGGACGCATACTCTGGGAGGTAACCATCCTATCGTACAATGCGGGACACAACTCATTTTTATGAAAGGTGGAGTTATCTTGGAACATCCGTTGGTTAGCGTCGTTATTCCCGCTTATAACCGGCCCCACACGCTAAAAATCGCCATTGACAGCGTGCTCGAACAAACCTACCCGAATATCGAAATTGTCATTTGCGACGACAGCTCCAATCACGAAGTGCAGCAAATGCTGGAAGCCGCTTATCTGCGGTCTTATCCCCAGATTAAATATCATAAAAACGAGAAAAACCTTTTTCTTGAAAACTGGCACAAATGCTTCGACCTGGCCTCGGGGGAATATATCAATTACTTGATGGATGACGACGTATTTCATAAAGAGAAGATCTCCAAAATGCTCTATTTTTTTAACGAATTCGAAAACATCACGCTGGTCACCTCCTACCGGCAAACCATCAATGAATCGGGGAGCTTGCTTGCGCCCATCGCCGCAACGGTCAGACTCTACGAAGAGACGAGAGTGATGGATGGAAAAACGCTAGGAAACATCGCATTAACCCGCTGCTTAAATGTGATCGGCGAGCCGACGACCGTTTTGTTTAAAAAAGCGGACCTTACCGAACCGTTCGGAGTATTCCGCGGGAAGCAATATTCGCTGATCAACGATATGGCTGCCTGGTTATCTCTACTCTTCAAAGGAAAAGCAGTTTATATTCCGGAGGCGCTCAGCTACTTTCGATTACATGCCAACCAAAACAACAGCGCGCTTGGCTTCAAAGCGTTCAGCGAATGGCTTGATCTAACGATCGCCTCCAGGGATGAGGGCTTTCTGGAAACGGAGGAGTTGTACAAAACCGCCCTTCTTGCTTACCGCAAACGCGTGCAGGGATACCCGCAATTTGCAGCGGACATTCAGCGGATCGATACGATCTTGAAACGCTAGAATGAGGCATTGCGAAAACTGGAGAGTCAGGTATTCGCCGTTCCTCCTGTTCATGGGGTTCATACTATAAGGTGTACACATTGATTGGAAAATGGATTCCAGTGAGAAGAGGTTGCCTCATGTATGAAATTCCGTTCTTGCGACCGAACTTAGTCAAAAAGGATCGGTTGCTTTCTTATTTTGAAAAAATAGAAGCAAGCCGGATCTACTCCAATTACGGCCCCTTAAATCACCTGTTTGAAACGCGCGTGATTGCCCAAATGTTCGGTGGCCTCGGCGCAGCCGTGACGGTGCATAACGCTACAATCGGGCTGATGCTGGCGATTTCGCAAAGCAAGCGGCCCCGGGGCAAATATGCGGTGATGCCCAGCTTTACTTTTGCAGCGACCCCTCTAGCCGCCGAGTGGTGCGGGCTTGAGCCATATTTCCTGGATATTGAACCGGACGATTGGCAAATGAATAGAGCGCAGTTGGAGGAGACGGTCGAGCGGCTGGGCGAGCAGATCGCGGTCGTCGTTCCTTACGCCACTTTCGGTTCGGCTATCGATTTATCCATATACGATAAACTGCTGCAGGAAGGAATTCCGGTCGTCATCGATGCGGCCGCCAGCTTTGGAACGACCGTTGCGGAGGATGCCGCACAATTCGGCAAAGGCTTCGGTGGAGCCGTGGTGTTCAGCTTTCACGCGACCAAAACGTTTGGTGTCGGAGAAGGCGGGCTAGTGTATAGCGCGGACCAGAATCTCATTCAGCGAATCCGCCGGGCCGGAAACTTCGGCTTCTCCAGCTCCAGGGAATCCGTGATGTTAGGGTTAAACAGCAAAATATCCGAATATACCGCCGCTATCGCCTTGGCTACTCTCGAAGGGTTCCAGGCCGTACAGGAGCGAAGAAAAACGATCATTGGCTATTATCGCCGTGAACTGCAGCAACAGGATTTATTACTGCGGGGATGGTCTGCCCAAAAGATGCAAGGCCAGGTGCCCCTGCAATTTTTCTCCCTGCTGAGCCCGGACTCTCCCGGCAACCGGGAAGTCATCCAGCGGTTAGCCTCCCATTCGATTGAAGCCCGGACTTACTTCTCCCCGGCATGTCATCAGCAAAAGCAATTTCAAAGCTACCCCCGTTCCGATCTTCAGGTGACGGAACGGATTGCAGACCGTATTGTTAGTCTGCCGCTCTGGGAGGAAATGAATGAAGCTACCGTCGGGCGAATTGTGAAGGTGCTTGGAAGCATTACCGAGGAGAATGCCGTATGAGAAAGTTCGTCATTTGGGGATCGGGCGGACACGCCCGCGAGGTCAACTGGCTTTGCGAAGAGATGGAAGTGCGGGTGCTGGGGTTTCTGGATGAACGGCCTGACATGAAGGGCCAACTGGTGAATGGAGTTCCTGTCTTGGGAACACTTGACGATATCGAAGCGATGCGGCATGAGGTCGAGATCGTATGTGCCGGGGTCGGGGACCCGGCATTAAAGAAGCGGTTCGCTTACGATACCATCCGGTCGGGATTCCGCATCGCAGACCCTCTGATCCATCCGCGTGTGCGCTTGTCGAGGAGAAATATCGTGGGGCAAGGCAGCATGATCTGCGAAGGGGCCATCCTTACCGATAATATCCGGATCGGGTGCCATGTGATCATCAATCGAGGCGCCAACATCAGTCATGATACGGTCATTGACGACTATGTCACTATCGCCCCGGGTGTGAACCTGGCGGGCAACGTGACCGTAGGCGAAGGAGCCTACATCGGCATCGGCTCCTCGGTCCGGGAGAAATGCCGCATCGGCTGCTGGTCTATGATTGGCGGCGGAGCCTTTGTCAAAGGCGATGTCCCTGACTTTACAATGGCTGCGGGGGTGCCGGCCGTCATCAAAAAACGGCTTGACAAGGAATAAGAAAGGAGAAAAATCATTTGGTTGACCATCTCAAACACCAAGGTCCTTACTATTGTCCTTATTGCAATAATACGATAGTACGTTTTCGCCCGTGGCCGGATATTTACGATTTTCCCAAGTGCCAGTATGAAATGTGGAACAAGCAGACCGCCATGTGTCCCGTGTGCTTCTCTTTCGACAGGGAAAGGTTATATAAATTCTATATTGAACGGGAAACGGATTTGCTCGTAAGGCCGCAGAAATTGCTGCACATTGCACCCGAGAAAAATTTAAGAAAATGGTTAAAAGGGTATCCGAACATCTCCTATATATGCGGCGATTTAATACCTCAGGATGCGGAGATGGAACGGGTTGACTTGACGGCCATGCCTTACGCTGACGAAACATTCGATGCCGTTATTTGCAGCCATGTACTGGAACATGTCACCGAGGACCACAAAGCGATGGCGGAAATCTACCGCGTATTGAAACCGGACGGCTGGAGCATTCTGCAAGTGCCGATCGCTTTAAACTTCGAGGAGATTCTAGAGGACCCGGCGGTGACCTCGCCGCAGGCAAGAAAAGAACACTTCGGCCAAGACGATCATGTACGCATTTATAATCGCAAAGGGTTCGTTGACCGGTTGGAAGCGGCCGGGTTTCATGTCGTTTTATTTAATTTAGCGGAAAAATACGGCGTCGAGGAAGCAAACCTGTACGGTTTGTCCGAGAAAGATACGCTGTATATCGGGACCAAGCAGACTGTTCCCGAGCAACGTAACAACTAGCCCCCAAATTGCGAGTAGAAGCAAACAGCCGGCTGCGCTTGGCAGACGGCTGTTTGGCGTATGAATGGGCGAAGTCTTGGTTAACACGAAACCCGGCGAAGTGCCTAGCCGCTTACTTCCGGGAAGCCAAGTGATTACGGCAACAGCCCCTTCTCCCGCAGCCGACATCGAAGCCTTGATTGTAGCCCTCGTCGTACCCTTTGTTGTATTGAGTTGCGGGGTTAAATATTACTAAGACAAGGCTCATTCAAACCAGTTAAACAAAGACGATGCAAGCAATGCCGCACTGCTGTATGGCAACCCCCATCCTACAATCCTCTGATTCATGCAGCGGCCACACCTCCCTGACCAGCTCGACGCCACCTCCCTCCCCCATCCTGCGGGTAAACCCCGGGATTATGCTCGCACGCACCGACAAATAAAGCTGTGCGGACGGACGCCCCATCTGGCAACAAATTAATCGTAAGTGCGGCTGATCGGCGTCTTCATCTGTTCCTCGCTTTCCTCGCCGAAGCTGGCGCTGCCGTGATGCGAACGTAACTCCGAGTGAACAGGAAGAATGCGCAGCTTCCTGCCACATCCTTGCGGTTTTCTACTCCGGGATGTCGGTTCAAGGCAACGTCTCTCTCTTGTTCGACCTACTGGATTTGTGACCGGAGCTCATCCCTTCGCGCCGAATCGATCGGGCCGTTGACAATAACAACGATCACCTTGGTATCCAGGTGAACGCGGTAAGCTTGTGCAGCAATCGCGCCGGCGTATTTTTCTCATTAAAAACAGGTTACCCGGCAAAAGAAGCTTTTACGGTCATTTCAAAATATACGATTTCACCTCTGCAAAAGCCGAGGCTCGCTTCACATTATCACATACTATATTAAAGGCTTCACGATCTTAAGTTTTTGAGAGTGAAGCTATATCAGCATACGGAGGTGATATCCAGTTGGCCGAATCCGCATTTAGGGCTGCTGCATCTACGAACCAAATTATTACACCATCCGGACCGTTCAACGTAGACTTCCCAACCGTTGAGTATGATTTGAACGGCGAGTATAACCCAGCAACTTCAACCTTCGTCTCCAGCCAAGGCGGCGTGTATACTATTAGCGTCAGCCTTCTGCTCCTGGCAGACCCTTCCGTTGAATACGTTGCACTCGCATTGGCAGGACCCAACCAATCCGGAATGATATTCATCCGAGATACGGATAATCCGGACCTGCCTTTCACAGTAAACCTCACCGCTCAAATGAATTTCGCTCCGGGTGACAGCTTGGGAGTATTTCTTCAACCCAACGCCGGAACGGTTACTGTGGTAGCCCAGTCCATCTTTACTCATTTAGAGGCTGCACAGACAGGTGGAGCTGTTGGGCCAACAGGACCTCAAGGACCTCAAGGACCTCAGGGTGGAGGACCTCAAGGACCTCAAGGACCTCGTGGTACACAAGGAACTCAAGGGCCTCGCGGCGAG